>JBHGBA010000099.1:0-6005 GCA_041946775.1 Terriglobales bacterium | reverse complement strand
TCGAACTGGCCGCGGTACTTGGTGCCGGCGACGATCAGCGACAGGTCGAGCGCGAGGATGCGTTTGTCCGCCAGAAAGCTGGGCACTTCGCCGTCGGCGATGCGCTGCGCCAGGCCTTCCACGATGGCGGTCTTCCCGACGCCCGGTTCGCCGATGAGCACCGGATTGTTCTTGGTGCGGCGGCAGAGGATCTGTATGACTCGCTCCAGCTCCTGCTCGCGCCCGACCAGCGGATCCAGTTGCGAGTCCATGGCGGCCTGCGTCAGGTCGCGGCTGAACTCGCTCAGCAGCGACGACTCGCGCGAACGCTGCGGCGTAGCTTTTTCCTGCGTGCTGCGCGCCAGTTCTTCGCGGATGGTGGAGAGGCGCAGGCCGCGCTCGTGCAGGATCTCGGCGGCGAAGCACTTTTCTTCGCGCAACAGTCCCAGCAGCAGGTGCTCGGTGCCGATATGCTTGTGCGAAAGGCGCTCGGCTTCCTCCGCCGCGTAGGCGAGCACGCGTTTGCATTCGTTGCTGAGGGGCAGGTCAACCGAGGTCGAGACTTTCTCGCGAATCGTTGTGTGGCCCTCGATCTGCTTGCGGATCGACTCCACGGAGGCATGATTGCGCAGAAAACGATTGGTTAGCGCCTTGTCTTCACGCAGCAGGCCGAGCAGCAGATGCTCGGTCTCGATGTAAGGCGAGCCGAACTGGCTGGCTTCGTAGCGTGCAAAAAAGATGACGCGCCGCGCTTTCTCCGTGTAGCGTTCGAACATTGTCCTCTCCCAACCCCTGCGGCCCGAGCCGCGCTCACAACCTGTCCCTGTTCGGCCTCTAGGAAAACCCGCCGGTGCTCACCAGTGACTCCGGCGCCACCTCCTCCAATTGCCCGCGGTGCAACCGCAGGATACGGTCACATCTTCGCGCAAATGCAAGGTTATGGGTAGCAATAAGAGAGGTAAGCCCGCAGTCGCGATGTAGCCTGGCGATCAAGGTGAAAACTGCTTCCGCCGTCCGGTTGTCCAGGTCTCCGGTCGGCTCGTCTGCCAACAGCAACTGCGGTCGGGTGATTAGAGCCCGGGCGAGTGCGACCCTTTGCTGCTCGCCGCCGCTCAGTTCGCCAGGCCGGTGGTGTGTGCGGTCCTCCAGGCCCACTTCCCGCAACCATCGCCCGGCTTCCGATTCGGCCTCGCGGCGGAGTTGGCCCCGCAGCAGCAATGGCATGGCCACGTTCTCCGCTGCCGTAAATTCCGGCAGAAGGTAGTGGAACTGCCAGACGAATCCAATCTCGCGATTGCGAAACTCGGCTGCGGCCTCGTCGGTGAGCGTTCGCAGCTGGTTTTGCGCGCAGTATACGTCACCTGCGGAAGGCCTATCAAGCGCTCCCAGGATGTGCAGCAGCGTACTCTTGCCCGCTCCCGACTCGCCCACAATCGCCAGCATCTCCCCTTTGCAGACACGAAAGGACAGGTTGTCAAAGAGCACCAGGTCAGAGGAGCCGGAACGAAACACTTTTCGCAGCGCCTTGACCCGTAGAATCTCGGTCTTTTCCATTGGATGCAGCCACAAACTATCGCGGTTCAAATCGGGCCCGCACACCCGGCCCCAACGCTTGCTCGACGGGCTCCGGCGCCCGGCGCCAACTTCCCTGATTCCATTAGAACACGAGGCAATGCGGCATACGAGTGGCGAGTGGCCACTGGCTGGTAGTGATTACTCATACCGCAGCGCCTCGGCCGGCAGCACGCAGCGGCGATATGGGATAGCAGTCTGAAGATGGACTCGACGGCAATGTGCCCCCCCGTCATCGTGATTGCTCTATGCTTTCTCACGATTCTGCCTGTTGTTGCACAGACAACCGTCACAACCAGCGGTGGAACGGTGAACGCGATTCCAAAATTCACAGGGCCATCAACCATTGCTGATTCTGTGATTGGCGAGTACAGCGGCAACGTCGGCATCGGCACGACGTCACCCCTAAACAAGCTACACGTCGCGGGCGCAGCGCGGTTTGGAGACACGGTGGACACCGCTGGCCCGTCAACCAGCACAAGTCCTGGTATCCGCATCGGTGTGATTGGTGGTACCGAAAATGCAGGCATCGAGTTCTTCTCGTCACCATGGACGAACGGGTATGGTTGGCTTGTAAACGCGCCAGATCGCGGCGATGGGAACGTTCCCCTAGTGTTCAAGTCCCGCAGCAACTCTGGTAGCTGGACCGACGTACTGACGATGCGATCCGATACACTATCCGTCGGCGTTGGCACCGTCAGTCCCGCCTACAAGCTCGACGTTGCCGGCTTAGTGCGCTCGACCAACGGCTTTGTCTTTCCCAATGGCACTATTCAGACAAGTGCGAGCGTCGGCACCATTACAGGGGTGCTTCCGGGTACTGGCCTGACCGGCGGCGGTGTTTGGGGGAACGTTACCCTTTCTATCGATGGAACTGTAGTGAGGAACAATACCGCGAATTACTTCACGGCGCAGCAGACATTCACTAACTACCCGGTTCTCGTAAACAACAGCGCATTATTCGTGGACAATGAGCAATACAGTCAGTACGGCCTCAAGAGCACCGTCCTTTCGGGAATCTCCGTGGGATTGTGGAACAAAGCATGGTATGACACCTCCTGGGGAGCCGGTTCGATCATCGCGGGGTGGGCCGGGCCTTCCCAGATCCAAATGTTTCACGTCGATACTCGTGGCACAACGTACACCTACAATGGATACGTTGCGGGTGGTTTTGACTACGCTGAGTTGGTGCGAGTTGCGAATGCCGACGCTGTCAAGTACGAACCCGGGGATGTACTCGTCATTGACAAAACAACGAGTTCCCAGTTTGCGCTGTCGACCGAATCATATTCACGTCTTGTTGCTGGCGTGTATTCAACACAGCCAGGAGTTCTCGGCAGCCCCCATCCCATGGATGCGAAGTTGCAGGATGACGAGGCTCCCTTAGCTTTGCTTGGACAGGTCCCATGCAAGGTTTCCACTGAGAATGGCCCAATCAACATCGGTGATCTTCTTGTGACGTCGTCAACTCCGGGTCACGCGATGCGGGCCGATGACATGAAACCGGGCACTATTTTGGGCAAAGCCCTGGAGCCGCTCGCATACGGCACCGGTACCATAAGAGTCCTCGTAACCCTACAGTAGGCCTCGTCGCGTCGTGCATCCATGATCTCCCACGACGCTGGAGGCGAGTGTGCGAAGAATGGAGGACAGTGTGAAAGCCGCATCGGTTGTATGTTTCGTGCTGTTCGCAGTTTTCGCAGTTGCGCAAAATAATGATGTCGCATTTACCGTCGGCGGCTATCTTCCGCAACATGTTAATGCCCGATCAGATAACGTATTCGTCATCGAAGGCAATATCGCGCATCGCATTTCCCATGCTCCGAAGGCCGCGTTGTATCTCGAACTGCCGATTGTTGCCAGCACAGAATCCAAGGTAATGGCATTGGCGATCAGTGGAGGACAGTCGTTTTCTACCCGGAGCTACTCTGCGTTGTTCATCTCGCCAGGGGTGCGGCTCAAGTTCGTTCCCGATTCCCGGCTCTCGCCCTACTTTGCGGTCGGCGGGGGCTTGGCTCGCTTCAGCAAGAGTGGCTCGTCATCCACCAATACGGGCGTGCTCGATTTTGGGGCTGGGCTCGACGTGAGAATTGCGCGTTTTCTTGCCCTAAGAGGTGAGGTTCGCGACTTCTACTCGGGAGCGCCCGAACTCATCCGCGGCCTACCAGACCGCGAACATCAGGTCGTGGCTACAGGCGGCGTAGTGTTTCGATTTTGAGGCAGCGTATTCTGGTCGCGCTCAGACGTACCCTTACTCGTAGCGCAGCGTCTCGGCGGGCAGCACGCGGGAGGCCGTCAGCGACGGATACAAAGTCGCAATGAAAGAAATCGCAATCGCCACGCAGGAGACGAGTATTCCGTCCAGCAGTCGCGGCGCGGAAGGAACATAGTCAATGGAATAAACCTCGGGCGACAGCGAGATCCAGTGGTAGTGGCCCAGGCCCCAGGCGAGGAAATAACCCACGATCAACCCCAGCGCGGTGCCGATCAGGCCGGTGATCACGCCCTGCGCCATGAAGATGCGGCGTACCTGCCGCTTGCGCGCGCCCATAGACATCAGCACGGCGATGTCTTTGGTCTTTTCCATCACCATCATGATCAGCGAAATCAGGATGTTCAGGGCGGCCACAAAAACGATCAGGCCGATGGTGATGAACGTGACCACGCGCTCCAGGCGCAGGGCACGGAACAGGGCGCGGTTCTGCTCCATCCAGTTGGTGGTCTGGAAACCGGCGCCCGCAGCTTCCTCAATTGCCTGACCAACCTCGGCCGCCTTGTAGATGTCGTCAATCTTGAACTCGATGACGGTGATGATGTCGCCCAGGCTGAACATGCGCTGCGCCTCGCCCAGCGACGTGAACGCCCAGGCGTTGTCGTAGTCGAAGAAGCCTGACTGGAAGATGCCGACCACGCGGAAGCGTGCGTACTTGGGCGCCAGGCCGAAGGGCGTCAGTTCGCCTTGCGGGCTGGTAACGAGCACGACCGAACCAACCGTGGCGCCGAGGTTGTCGGCCATGTCCTTGCCCAGAATGATCGGAGGCATGGACTGGATGCGCTGCTGGACGGACGAGAGCGAATCGTCGATTTTCGATTTTCGACTTTCGCTTTGCGATTGGCCGGACTGGTCGGAACTTTGCTCGCTGCCCCAGGTTCGCGCCGTGCTGTTCGGCGCTGACCTGGGTTGTTCCGCCGGTGGATTCAATTCCTCCGCCGATCCCCACTTCACCTGCCGCAGCAACTCGCTGACACGCTGCTCGTCGGCGGGGACGACGCCTTTCAGTTGCGCGCCACTGGCACGCGCTCCGCGCGAAATCAGCACCTGTTCGTAAATGGCCGGAGCTGCCGCCTGCACGTGCGGCGGGCGCGAAAGCCGCTCCAGCAGCGGACGCCAGTTGCGGATGCCGTCGCCGGCGGTGCGCATTAGTTGGACGTGCGCCGCCGAACCCAGCAAGCGCTGTTGCAGGTCCTGGCGAAAGCCGTTGTTGATCGCCAGCGCCACAATCAGCGAAGCCACGCCTGCCGCCACGCCAATGATCGAGATCGCGGTGATCACGCCGATCATCGCCTGGCGCCGCTTGGCGCGCAGATAACGCGTGGCTACGAAGAGTTCGAACATGGCTCGCGGCTATTGGCTCTCGGTTGTCGGCCGGACAGTCAGCTTCAGCTTATCACCACGGCGTTGCCGAGCGCCGACAACCCACAGCCGCCTACCACACCCCCGGAAACATCGCTGCCGTGCGCGCCTGATAAGCCGAATAGTCCGGGAAGCGCTGCGCCAGTTCGCGCTCTTCGGCCTTGATCATGAAATGGCCGGTGATGACTGCGAATACCGTGAGCGCATACACCACGACCAGACCGGTCGCCGCCGCCCACCCGATGAGTTCGCACAAATGCCCCAGATAGTACGGATGGCGGATATGCGCGCGGATGCCACGGGTGCTCAACGCCTGCACGTGTTTATGCGGTTCGAGTTCGGCGCGGCCCAGCAGTTGGTCGGCGGAAAAGTTCTGGTAGGCGAAGCCGTAGATGACGAGTCCCGTCGCGATGAGCAGACCGCCCGGTACCCACGTCCAGCGCGTGTCGTAGAAGGTAACGAGACGCCACGGCCAGGTGATGGAGCCGGCCACGACCCATAATATCAGCCACACCGGACCGATCAACATCAACCGTCGTCCGCCGCGTGCCGCCCAACGCGCCGCGCGTGGATGCACCAGCAGCCAGTACGATGGAATGGTCGAATACACAACCGCCGCGACCCAAGCGATGGTGCGGAGAATCACGTTGTCAGCTCTGCGCTCTTGGCCTCCGATGCCCGTTTCCCGTTGGGATCGTAGCCGTGGGCCAATTCCTCGATGTTCTCCCGTTGCATGCGTTAACAAGGGGGCTGGACGTAACCTATTGAGAATCGCATATTATAGTGACACCCGTTGACTCTCTTGCGATGCCGTTGACCC
>JBHGBA010000098.1:0-6254 GCA_041946775.1 Terriglobales bacterium | reverse complement strand
GCAGGTTCCTCGCTTCGCTCGGAATGACAATCCACTTGGCTGTCACAATATTCTGCGAATCTCAATAAGGGCCAAGGGCTACAGCATTTTCAGTGAAGGTGTGTCCCGACCTTTGAAAGGGCACGGCTTCAAGCCGTGCCCTTTCAAAGAATGGCGGTATACACTCATCCTGAAACGGCTCTGACGCTAATGGCTCAGAGCTCTCTTCCGCTGAATTTCCGCCTTTCGTTGCTCGCGGCGGCGGCCGGCGTCTTCGTAACGCCGCTTCTGCTCGTCGGTTTCGGGAATGACGGGCGGAACGCGCAGGTGGTGCCGCTGCTTATCCACCGCCACAAAAGTCAGGTACGCGGAGGCGACATGGCGGCGCGAGCCGGCGAGATAGTTCTCCACCCAGGCCTTCACCCCCACTTCCAGCGAAGTATTGAAGGCGCGATTTACCGACGACCGCAGGACGACCAGATCGCCGACTTTCACCTCGACGAGAAAATCAACGTGGTCCATCGAGGCGGTCACGACGTAAGCATTGCAGTGGCGATGGGCGGCGAGAGCGCCGGCCAGGTCTATCCAGTGCATCAGGGTACCGCCGAGCAGTGATCCCAGCGGGTTCGCGTCGTTGGGCAGCACCAGTTGGTTCATCTCCGATTGCGATTCGCGCACGGGGCGGGGAGCCAGGTCGGGAGCTTGATCGTCCATAACGGAATCAAGCATACGGTGTCGGAGAGCGCCGGTGCAATCGGATGGCGATCAACCTTGGCGTCGTAAGAGCCAGGTTTTCAGGTAGCACTCCGCCATCCGCTGAAGACAGCGATCCTCATGGGGCGCCAGACAGATGCGCGTCGCGCGGTCGAACTCCAGCACGCCGGTTTCACCCGGCCGATGCGCGCGTTCATAGACGAACGTCACACGCATGCGGTCGTCCGTGAGCGCGGCCCCAAAGCGTACGCTGTCGGCTGCTCGGTCCGGCGGCAGGTGCGGGCAGCGCGCCGCATGTCCCAGGTTGCACCAATCCCTGAGTTCGTCGTCGCTCGGCACCATGCCCGAAGCGGCACATTCACCGCGCCAGCCGTCGCCCAGCGGCAAGCGCCGGCGATGCGGCCACCACTCTTCGTGCGCGCGTTCGGTGGGAAAGAAATAAGGGCAGGCCATTTCAGTTGTCAGTTGTCAGTTGCCAGTTGTGAGTTGCTGGTGGTTATTGTAGCCGGCCGTCTCGGGTATGATGGCTGGCCATGGATCGAGTGGCGATGCTGAAGGAAATCCTGGCGCAGAACCCGGACGACATCTTCGCGCGCTACGGGCTGGCGATGGAGTATTCGCGTGCCGGCGACGTGGCGACCGCGCTGGCCGAGTTCAACACCATTCTCGCGAAAAATCCCGACTACGTCGCCGCCTATCAAATGGCCGGCCAGATGCTTGCCTCCGCCGACAGGCGGGAAGACGCGATTTCTTACCTGCAAAAAGGTATCGCCGCCGCGCAGCGCCTCGGCAACCGGCATGCCGCCTCCGAGATGGAAGCACTGCTCGACGAAATCTCGCGCTGACCGCGCGGGTAGCTAGCTCGGCACTTCCGCCGGCGCGCGTTCCTGCCCTACAACTGCGGTATGGGCAAAAAGGTATCGCTGACGCACGCACGGCTGGTACAGCGCGCAGTGGATTGGCTGCGCTGCGAATACGGCTGCGGCATCATTTTGTCGGAGCAGTATTGCGCCAGCGGAGAAGTGCCCGACGCCATCGGCTGGAAAGGCGCCTGCCATTCGGTCTTGGTGGAGTGCAAAGTATCGCGTGCCGATTTTCTCGCCGATGCCGGCAAGCCGTTCCGCCTGCGCCCGGAGGAAGGCCTGGGTTGCGAACGCTTTTACCTGGCGCCCGCCGGCCTGATCTCGCCGGACGAACTCCCGACGAACTGGGGATTGCTGGAGTGCACGGCGCGCGCCGTGCGCATGGCAGTAAAGCCGAGCCGGCGCGATCAGCGCACCACCGTCGGCCTGATGAAGGAAATGAACCTGCTGCTGGCCAGCCTACGTCGGGTGGAACTGCGCATCGAGCCGCAAACCATCACCGAGTTCTTGAAATGGAAGAACCGCCTCGTCGAGTACAACGGGGGTGTCTTGCCGGCCGGTATCACGCCGCCGCAGGATGAAGCCAACTCGCATCTGAGCAGCTTGTAGTTTTCGCTCTCGGCTTTGCCGCTTGTACTGGCGAGGAATTTGGTGTTTTTTCAAGGCGACGAAAAGCAGATTCCTCGCTGCGCTTGACGGAATGACAACTCTCGACAACCACAAACTGGATGCAAGTGCGCAGAGGCAAACCGAACCCGCTTCCGGGACGGCTGCCGCGGACGGCGGCGGGACCGGTTCTCTCTGTGTCCTCCGTGTCCCCTGGGGGTTGAGCTTTCTCGTCGCGGAAGCGAATTCTGCGGCCCAAATTACCCGATTACCCGGATTACCCAATTACGAAATTAAAAGCGCCGCCACCGGCAGCCCCAAACTACCAATTACAAATTACTCAATTACCGGCCCTTAGTCTCCCGTCGTCGGCTTGATCGCGTAGTATCCCTTGCGCGCCTGGATGCGGTAGTCCCGATCTTTAATCTTGATCTCGACCTTGCGGAACGTGCCGTCAAGCTTGCTGTTGGTCGGCGTATATCCGATGCTGTACTGGCTACGCAACTCGGCGGCGATCTGGTCGAACGCTTCCTTCAGCTTCTTCTCGTTGTCCCCAACCTCGATTACCCGTCCGCCGGTCTGCTGTGCCAGGTCCTTCATCATGCGGTCGCCGCTGTAGCCGCCGCCCAAGCCATAATAGAAACCGCGGTCGGCGATCAGGATCACGTACACCATGGCGTCCGCCTTTTGCGCCGCCTCGATGGCATCCTTGATGGTCTCGCGCGACCCCTGGTCTTCCCCGTCGGTCAGCACGATCATGGCTTTCCGCCCGACCTCTTTCGCCAGTTTTTCGCGTGCGCCCAGCCAAACCGCGTCGTACAGCAGCGTGCCCTTTGGGTTGCGCGGCATCGGCAGCGGGCCTCCGCCCAGGCCCGGCGGGCCACCACCCGCGCCGCCGGCGTTGATCTTCGCCCGGTACAACGCGTCTCGCAAATCGCGTACCGAATTCGTAAAGTCCTGCAACAGGTCCACGTTGACGTCAAAGCTGATGACGAATGCCGCGTCTTTCGGGCCCATGACATCTTTCAGGAATGCCGAACCGACGGCCTTCTCGGTCTCCAGCATTCGTTCCTGGCTGACGCTGCTGTCAATCAGGATCCCCAGGGTCAACGGCTGGTTCGTATCGGCGCTGAAATACTTAATCGTCTGCGGCTTGCCGTCCTCAAATACTTGAAACTGCTCTTTAGGCAGGTTGGGAATCAGCAGCCCGCGCTTGTCCTTCACGTTGAAGTACAAGTTGACTACGTTCACGTCTGCCTTGAACGTGGGCAACTCTTCCTGTTGGACGTTCCCCTGGGGCGCAGCCCAACCCAGCGCAACCGGGCACAAGAAGAGTAGTGCGAAAATGGAATTACGCATTTTAAGGCAGAACGTCATAAATAGAACCTGAGGGCGTGCGGTAGAGTTATTCTAAATCAGCGGCTCTCAACAACTGTAGATTAGCAGCCGGGTGTTATGGTTTCTCGCAGTTGCCGGCCGCGACGGGGAGATCGCATGATCAGCAAACGCGGTAAATGCGCGTGGAGCTTGGCGGTGCTGGTGCTGCTCGCCTCACTCGCGTTCGCGCAAGAGTCTCTGCCGGATGCGCCGCAACCGCGGAACGTCCCGCAGACAGAGCAGCAGTTGCCGGAGGCGCCCTCCGCCTCTCGCCCCAACCCGCCGAGCTTCCCCCCGGCGTCCTCGTCCCCGCCCGCAAGCCCGTCGGCGGCAGGCCCCAGTGCGTCCAATCCGGACTCCGTCCCTCCCGGTTCACCGCCGCCGGACAAGATCGTTACTGTGCCGCCGGGCACAGCACCCAACCTGCCCGCCAGCCCGCGCGACGAACTCTTTACCCTCCAGAAGAACGTCAACTTCGTCCTCGTGCCGGTCACGGTCAAGGACTCCTCCGGGCATCTGGTTGAGGGTCTGCTGAAGCGCGATTTTGCTGTTTATGAAGACGGCGTTGAGCAGAACATCACCTTCTTCACCAGCGACCCGTTTCCCCTGTCGGCTGCGGTGGTGCTCGACCTCGCCATGCCGGAAAGCACCTGGCGCAAGGTACGCGACACCTTATCGGCGCTGGCCGGCGCTTTCGGGCAGTTTGACGAGGTGGCGATCTTCACTTACGGCAACACTGTCCAGAAGGTGCAGGATTTCACCGGCATTCACGCCGAACGCCTCTCGGCCTCGCTGCGCAAACTCAAGTCCGCCACCGCGCGCACCGGCGATGTCCCTGTGGTCGGCGGCCCACTCTATGGCGGACCGACGCCCACCGTCAACGGCCGCCCGCTGGAGCCCAACACGCCGCACATCCGCACCTACACCGTGGAATCGGCCGTGCTGAACGACGCCATTCTGGCGGCCTCCAATGAACTCGCGCGCCGCGATCCGACCCGCCGCAAAGTCATCTTTGTCGTCAGCACCGGCCGCGAAGTCGGCAGCGCCAACTCCTATTCCGACGTGCTGCGCGTCCTGCTTACCCGCCAGATTTCGGTCTATGCCGTGACTGTGGGCGGTGGCGGTATTCCCGGCTATCGTGACTTGCAGAAGGTCCGCATCCCCGGGCAGGGCCATGGCAACATTCTGCCGAAGTACGCGTCGGCCACCGGCGGACAGGTGTTTCCCGAATTCGACGAGCGGGCCATCGAGACCGCCTACTCTCGCGTGACTGAAGAGGCACGCAACCAGTACACCATCGGCTACACCACGCGCGCCACGCCCTCCAGCAGTTACCGCAGCATCGAGGTGGTCGTCAATCGTCCCAACCTCTGGGTGCGCGCCCGCGACGGCTACTATCCGCTGCCGCCAGGGAAGTAGTAGCGTCGCCGTCTCGGCGGCGCGCCTCGGCTTTTCCTGTGTCCTCTGTGCTCCCTGTGGTTTGGCTTTTCCGAGGGTGCGATTACCCCCGCGCACCTTTCCGGTTACTTTCGGCCCTGTCCATTTGCCATTCTGGAAGTGCGTTAGTGTAGGGTGGGTGTGGTATAAAACCAGCTTGAGGTCGGAATCCCTCGCGCGGCGCCATGCGGCCGCGTGCCGATTGAGGCCAGTTTTGAGCTTCATCAATTTCGCCGCGCGCGAAATCAACTGCAAAATCGTCTACTATGGCCCCGGTCTTGGCGGCAAGACCACCAATTTGCAATACATCTACGAGAAGACCGCCGACAAGCAAAAGGGGAAAATGATTTCCCTTGCCACGGAAACCGACCGTACCCTGTTTTTCGATTTCCTGCCCCTGGACCTCGGCACGGTGCGCGGTTTCCGCACCCGCTTCCACCTCTACACCGTCCCCGGCCAGGTGTTTTACGATGCCAGCCGCAAGCTCATCCTGCGCGGGGTGGACGGCGTGGTCTTCGTCGCCGACTCGCAGGAAGCCCGCATGGACGCCAATTACGAGGCCCTCGACAACCTTCAGCAGAACCTCAAGGAGCACGGCTACGACTTCCTGAAGATCCCTTACGTGCTCCAGTTGAACAAGCGCGACCTGCCCGGCATCCTCTCCGCCGAAATGTTGCGCAACGAGCTCGTGCGCAAAGGCGAGCCGGTGTTTGAAGCCGTGGCCTCCCAGGGTTGCGGCGTCTTTGAAACCCTGAAGGAATGCGCCCGCCAGGTCTTCACGGAATTGAAGCGAAGCTGAGAACCAGCAACAAGCAGCGAGCAACTGGCAACCCGGAAATCACGCGACGGCTGGGGTAGCGCCGCCGTCCCCGGCGCAGGTTTTGTAGCGCCGCCATCCCGGTGGCGGGCCCGGGTTTTTCTGTGTCCTCCCAGGGTTGCCCCACCCTTGTCGCGAGCGGTTTTGGAGCGACAGGGTGGGGGATTTCTTTCGCGCCGCGGTGTTCGGCGCAAGCCCGGAAGGCCACAGCGCTCGATCGCCATGCCGCTTTACCGGGTTGGCATCGGAGTAAACCTTAGAGGGTACCCCCCTCCCCCTACTGCTTTCCAGTAAGTAGCGCGCCATCAACAGCTTACGCAAAATAGACCCGGCAAAATATTGAAAACCCATGTAGTTTAAGTCCCTGGATTTCCAATATTTTAGCGGTTTCCACGCAAAATCTTGTTGTCAAAGAACTTAGATCCCAAAATATTGAGCCGCAGGCATTTAGCTCTGCGGCT
>JBHGBA010000097.1:0-6261 GCA_041946775.1 Terriglobales bacterium | reverse complement strand
CCTCACCCGGAGCGCAGCGGAGGGTTAGGGTGGGAGACGAGGTTAAAGTGGGAGACGAATCGGAAAGTACGGGTGCCCACCCTTGTCGCGACCGCCTTTCGGACCGACACGGTGGGTGTCCGCGTACCTCAACGGACCTACTTGGGTACCCACTGCCCCCCCTTGCGCGATTGATTTTGGAAGCGACAGGGTAGGAGCTTCGGCGCGCTGAAAACAATGCACTTACCCGGAATCCCGCACTCGCCCAGCGCCCGCCCCGCGGCTTGGCAAGGAACTTCCCTACCTATATTTATCCAGAACGCGGTACATTGGGTTTCCAAATTTTGTATCCCGTGATACTACCTCACTGCTATCATTGTATAACATTCCTATTTTGAGTACCTTCCGCCGTGGCTTATGGCTCATGATGTGGCACCCGAGTTGCACGGAAACATGACGCAGCCGTGTGTCGCGGAGCAGGCCCGTGTCCGCTCCCAAGGCACCCGCTCACCTTACCGGCCCGTGGCTAGCGAGCTTACAAACCGGTTTACCGCCGTCATTCTGGCGATTCTCACCGTCGCCGCGGCCACCTTCGCCTGGATCAACTTCCAAAAGGGCCGCGAGTACCATCTGCCACAGGACGGCGTCTGGTGGGTTGAAGCCGACGGCCGACTCAAAGCCCAGAAGGTCGCGCGCGAGACTCCGGGCGCCCGTGCCGGCCTGCGCAGCGGCGACTTGCTGGTATCCATCAACGGCGAGGAGGTCAAGACCAGCGCCGCCGTTTCCCGCGCCATGTTTCGCGCCGGGCTCTGGACCAAGAGCACCTACGGCGTGCTCCGTAACGGCGTGCTGGTCGAAGTGCCCATCATTCTGGAGCCGCAGGACAAGTCCATCCACGCCGGCTTCCGCCTGATTGCCCTGATTTATCTGGGCATCGGCCTCTACGTCCTGCTGCGACGCTGGACCGCGCCGCGCTCCACGCACTTTTACCTGTTTTGCCTGGTCTCGTTCATCTACTACGCGTTCCATTACACGGGAAAGCTGAACCAGTTCGACTGGATCATCTTCTGGTCCAACGTTGTAGCCGAACTGCTGCAACCGGCGCTGTTCCTGCATTTTGTGCTGGTCTTCCCTGAGACCAAGGAGATTGTGCGCCGCCGCCGTTGGCTCGTCCCCCTGATCTATGTACCGGCCACGGCTGTCCTCGTCATTCGTGTTGGGCTGTTCCTGCAATCCCAGGCCAGTTTCCTGCTGCTGTGGAACCTGGACCGGCTCCAGATGCTGCACCAGGCGGCGCTATTCATCATCTCGGCCGGCGTGCTGTGGCACACCTACAAGCGCGCCAGCACGCCGATTCTGCGCCAGCAGATGAAGTGGGTCACGCGCGGCACCATCCTCGCGATCGTGCCCTGGATGGTGTACGTCATCACCTACCTGCGCGGCGACATCGCCAGCCTGCCGGTAAAGTTGGCCGTGCTTTCGCTCGTGTTCCTGCCGCTGACTTTCGGCTACGCGATCTTCCGCTACCGGCTGATGGATGTGGACCTGATCTTCAAGCGCGGTGTGGCCTACACGCTCGCTGCCGCCGCCGTCGTGGGCGTGTATTTTTTGGCAGTTGGCGCAGCGGCAATCATCGTTCACGCAAAGGTCCCCAACACCGGCACGGTCGGCCTGATCATCGCCGTCGCGGTCACCGCCCTGCTTTTCGAACCGGTGAAAAACTGGTGGCAGGAACGCCTGGACAAATTCTTCTACCGCAAACGCTACGACTACCGCCGCACGCTGATCGAGTTCGGCCGCGAGTTGAGTTCGGAAACCGATCTCGACCGCATGTTGACGGCCATCGTTGATCGGCTCTCGCGCACTCTTGAGGTGGACCGCTGTGCTATCTTCCTCGCCAGCGGCGACAATGAGGAGCGCTTCGAACTGGCCAAGTCCTTCGGCCTGGGCGACACACGGCACCTTGACCTGAGCTTCCTTGGCCGGCAGCGCACTGGGATGGCCGCGGGCCACCTCTTCTTCGACAATACCCACCAGGTGCTGCGCGAGTCGTCGCGCGCGCAGGAGAGCATTGCGCGCCTCGACCTGAACTACTACATTCCCTGCACCGTCCGGCAGCGCGCCATCGCCATTCTCGGCCTGGGCAAGACCAAACAAGGCGACTTCCTCTCCAGCGAAGATGTCGAGTTGCTGGAAACGCTGGCGGGTTACCTGGGCATCGCCATCCAGAACGCGCGCCTCTACGCGTCGCTCGAACAGAAGGTGCTTCAGTACGAGCGCCTGAAGGACTTCAACGAGAACATCGTGGAGTCCATTAGCGTAGGCGTATTGGCCATTGACCTCGACGACAGAATTGAATTCTGGAATTCGCAGCTTGAAGTGATGTTCGCGCGCCAGCGTTCGGAAGTTCTCGGGCGCACCATCGCCGACGTCTTCCCCGCGCGCTTCGCCGAAGAGTTCTATCGCGTGCGCCAGGACCCCGGCATCCACAACCTCTACAAGTTCCGGCTGGACACGCCCGCCGGCGACACGCGCATCACCAATATCGCCATTGCGCCGCTGGTCACACGCCGCTTCAGCGTCATTGGCCGCCTGATCATCGTGGATGACATTACCGAGCGCATGGAGCTCGAGTCGCAGCTCTCGCAGGCCGAGAAGATGTCGTCGATCGGTCTTCTGGCTGCGGGTGTCGCGCACGAAGTGAACACGCCGCTGGCAGTCATCTCCAGCTACACACAGATGCTGGCCAAGGAACTCCGCAGCGATGAGAAGCGCTCGGTCCTGCTGGAGCGCATCAACCGCCAGGTCTTCCGCGCCTCGGAAATCGTCAATAACCTGCTGAATTTCTCCCGTACCAGCGGCACGGAATACAGCGAGGTTGACATCAACAAGATCATCCAGGACACCCTGACGCTGCTCGAACACCAGTTCAAGACTTCCAAGGTGCATGTCGAGCAGGACCTGGCCGAGAACCTGCCCACGATTCAAGGCAATACCGGCAAACTCCAGCAAGTATTCCTCAACTTGTTCCTGAATGCGCGCGACGCCATGCCCGGCGGCGGCACCCTGCGCGTGACCACCAGCAATGGCAGCGGCGTCAACGTGACCATCTCCGATACCGGCAGCGGCATCGCGCAGGAGCACATCCAGCGCATTTACGACCCGTTCTTCACCACCAAGAGTGGCGTGCGCGACGGGCAACCGCGTGGCACCGGTTTGGGCCTCGCCGTCACGTATGGCATCATTCAAGAGCACGCCGGAAAAATCAGCGTGGAAAGCCAACTCGGCCAGGGGACCACGTTCTACCTGGAATTCCCATTGTTAAGGAAGGCCGTGAATGCCTGACGCCGCCACTGCTCCGCGCAGCCGCGAGCAGGCCCAATCACTCGGTTCCATCCTGATCATTGACGACGAAGCGGCCATCCGCGAGTCGTTGCAGACCCTGCTGGAACTGGAAGGGTATCAGGTCACCCTGGCGCCCTCCGGCGAACAGGGCTTGGCGCTGCTCGCCGAGCGCGCCCACGACCTCGTGTTGCTCGACTTCGCCCTGCCCGACAAGAACGGCATGGAAGTGCTGGCCGAGATCCGCGAGCGCGACCCCAACACCAACGTCATCATGATCACCGCCTACGGCACCGTGGAAAATGCCGTGAAGGCCATGCAGGGCGGCGCCGCCAATTTCATCCAGAAGCCCTGGGACAACGAAAAACTGCTGGCCGATGTCCGCACCGCAGTCGCCCGCCGCCGCGCCGAAGAAGAAAACATTCAGCTCAAGCGCGCTCTTAAGCAGCGCTACAACTTCCCCAACATCGTGGGCAAGAGCGAGCCCATGCTGCGCATCTTCGACCTGGTCGCGCAGGTGGCGCCCAGCCGCTCCACTGTGTTGTTGCAGGGCGAAAGCGGCACCGGCAAGGAACTGATCGCCAAGGCGATCCACATGAACTCGCCGCGCAAGGACCGCGCGTTCGTGCCCGTCAACACCGGCTCCATGCCGGCCGACTTGCTGGAATCCACCCTGTTCGGCCACGTCAAGGGCGCGTTCACCAGCGCCGTCGCCAGCAAGAAGGGCCTGTTCGAAATCGCCGACCGCGGCACCATCTTCCTCGACGAGATCGGCACCATGTCGCTGGAGACCCAGGCCAAAATCCTGCGCGTGCTCCAGGACAAGCGTTTCATGCACCTGGGCGGCGTGCAGGAAATCCAGGTGGACGTGCGCGTCATCGCCGCCACCAACATTGATCTGAAGCAACTGGTGCGCGACGGCAAGTTCCGCGACGACCTCTACTACCGGCTGAACGTCATCACCATTGATCTGCCGCCGCTGCGCAGCCGCCGCGAAGACATCCCGCTGCTGGTGGACTTCTTCCTGAAGAAGTTCTCGGAGGAGAACAACAAGCCCGCGCGCAGCATTGCGCCCGAAGCCTTGCGTCCGCTGATGGACTACTCGTGGCCGGGCAACGTGCGCGAACTGGAAAACGTGATGGAGCGCGCGGTGGTGCTCTCGCTCGGACCCGTAATCGGTCTCGACCTGCTCCCTGACCACATCGTCGGCCGCGGCTCTTCCCTGCCCGCGATTGAGCATCGTCCCGACGCCTCGCTGTTCGACATTATGGAAGACTGCGAGCGCCGCATCGTCACCGACATGCTTGAGAAGTGCAACTGGAACCAAACGGAAGCCGCCGAGCGCTTCCGCGTCCCGCTCTCCACCCTGAACCAGAAAATCAAGCGCCTGAATATCGAACTAAAGAAGCGCACGCGGGAGTAAGCCCTTTCCGGTTTCCCGTTTTCCGTTTTCCGCTTTCCGCTTGCCGTTTTCCGTTCTCCGTTTTCCGTTTCCCTCGTGATGGGGTTGCCCCACCCTTTCGCCCGCCTTTGGCGAAGGGTGGGGAAGTTCTGGTGCTTCACATCTGCCTGCCTGGGGCAGATGTGGGTAACTTCACCAAATCCCACTTCACCAAGTCCCACTTCGCTGGTATGCTGTGCGGCCATGCGAAACCTACTAGCTGCCATCCTCGTGCTGGGATTGTGTCTGCCCACCGTCGCTCAAAGGAACCCCAAGGACCGCAAGGGCTGCGAAGACAGCAAGGTCCTTTCGCGCATGTCGGGGTGCTTCATCCATTTCTGCCGCAACGCCGGCTATGACGCCGCCAAGTTCCGCATCAAGGGACCAAAGGGAGTAACGGATGAGACGGTCGAAGGTGTCACTGAGCGGATCGATTACCAATGCGCGCCGGAAACCTCGATGATCGAAATCATCCGCAACGTGGAACAGGCCTTGCGGCGCGCCGGGTTCACCATCAAGTTCCAGCAGGACGGCGCCAACTGGGCCGGGGTGACCGGTCAGAAAGGACCGCAGTGGGTCTGGGTGCAAAGCCGCCGGGGCAGCTATCACCTCCAGACCGTTCGCGCCAAAGCGCTGGACCAGCAGATTGAGGCCAACGCCGAAGGCTGGGCGCAACAGATCGAGCAGACCGGGCGGGCCTCCATCTACGGCATCAACTTCGATACAGGTAAGGCGACCATCCGTCCCGACTCGGCCAGCGTGCTGGCCGAAGTTCTGTCATTGTTGCAGAAGAACCCCGCGTGGCGCCTCGCAGTCACCGGCCATACCGACAACGTGGGCGGAAAAGCCATGAACCTGGCGCTGTCGAAACAGCGCGCCCAGTCGGTGGTGGCCTGGCTCACGGCGCGCGGCATCGCCGACGACCGCCTCTTGGCCGGCGGCTTCGGCGATCTCGCCCCCATCGCCGACAACACCAGCGAAGTCGGCCGCGCCAAGAACCGCCGCGTGGATTTGATCAAGCTGTACTGAGCGAGTGCGCAAGCCTTAAGAGTGCAAGAACTCGAGGACCATTCCCGCCCAAGCCGAAACCGGGCTTGGACGGGGCACCCTCGACTATTAATGTTTGGCCGGGCCACCCGCCCAACGATGTCATTGGCTCCACTCTACTTGCAGCACTGGCACACGGCCTGAGGTCCAAGTACTCCGGCCCACTCTCGACAAACTTTTGAACCTCCCATTGCAATACACTTGTCCGTATACCCTTGCTGAAACTGATCCCAACGTTCGCGGCCACCATTAGGATTGTATGGGTTAGGTTCGGCCTCCTGATCGATTCGTGTCATCGGTTTTCCGTCGAGGCCGTTCACAGTCGAGCAGAAGTTCTGAGTTGCGTCCTTCGGCAGCCACGCGCCGGCGTATTTCGCCCACGCCCAACTTCGCCTGATGGCAACTGCGCTCCGGGCTACGCCCTCCGCGCACCTGCCATCACAACCAGAGAC
>JBHGBA010000096.1:0-6692 GCA_041946775.1 Terriglobales bacterium | reverse complement strand
ATCTGGAATGGAAAAATCGCACCCTCCGGGTTTTTACACAGGCAGCTTGACGTCACCCCGCAGCCCTGGATTGGACGTGCCGGGCGGGCTTCGGTATACTAATAAGGCGTTTGACGTAGCCGGATTGAGGCGGTGCGGGTGCCCTTCATGAGTAACAGCTCCTTCCAGGTTGGGGACAAAGTCGTTTACCCCAATCACGGCGTTGGCATAATCGAACAAATCAGCAGTCGCACGATCGGCCCCACGGTAGAGAAATTCTACCTGCTGCGGATCAAGTCCAGCAGCCTGAAGGTCATGGTGCCGTTCCACAACGTCGAGAGTGTGGGCTTGCGTCGCGTGGTCCGCAATGGGGAAGTGCAGAAGATTATCGACTTCCTCATGGATGGCAAGTGTGAGAACCACGCCGACTGGAAATACCGCTACAAGGAGAACTGCGATCGCATGCGCACTGGTTCTCTGCTGGAAGTGGCGGGAGTCCTCAAGAGCCTGCTGCTGCTGAACCAGAGCAAGCCGCTGTCGTTCCGTGAGAAGAAGATGCTGGAACGCGCCCGTTACCTGCTGGTCAGCGAGCTTGCCATGGCCAAGAACTGCGACGAAAGCCAGATCGAGTGCATGCTCTCCAAGGCGCTTTCCAAGTGTCGCCTGCGTTTTCCCGAGGCTTCTTTGACGGCCGAGGCGTGATTTCAGCAACAAGACAAGCAACTAGCAACTAGCCCGCACTCGTCTGCTGTTGGCCCGGTGTCGGCTGGCTGGGGAACTTGCTTGTTGCTAGCTGCTAGTTGCTCGCTTGCAGCTACTCTCCCAGCCACGCCCCGTACGCCCGCATGGACTCCACGTGGTCCAAGATGATCTTCAACGCGCCGGTAATCGGCACTGCCAGGATTAGCCCCATCGCGCCCCACAGCCATCCCCAGAACAGCAGGAACAGCGTCACGGCCAGCGGATTCAGTTGCAGCCGGCTGCCCAGGAACTTCGGATAGAGCACGTTCAGCGCAAACAGGTGTAGCCCCACCACGGTCACCGCGATGATGATGAACCCACCCGAGTGCAGCCGCCCCAGGCTCACAATCATCGGCGGCAGCATGGCCACGATCACCCCCAGGTAAGGGATAAGACTTAAGAAGCCGCTGATCACGCCCAGAAAGTAGAAATACGGCACGCCGAGGATCCCGAACACCACCACGCTCACGCCGCTCATGAACAGCCCCACCAGCACATTACCCACGATGAAGCTGCGAATCATGGACGAGATCAGGCCCAGGGTCACATAGGCGGTATTGCGGTGTTCGATGCGGAAGAGCATCACTGTCGAGGCGCGCACGTGCTCCTGCCAGGTGAGCATGAAATACGTCAGAAAAGGCACAAATGAAGCAGCAAAGATAATCTCGGTAATCGGACCAAGACTCTGGGTGATCCACTGCGTCCAGGACGAACTCTGCTGCACCCGGATAGCGTTCTGCTGTTGTTTTTGCTGCTGTTGCTGCTGCTGCGGCTCCGACAGCACTTCGGCTGCGCTGCGCTGGATGCCCTCCGCACGGCGCTCGATCTGCGAGATCATCCTGCGGATCTCGCCGCGATACCGCGGCAGGTCCTGCATGAAGGCCTGCGCGCGGTTGTAGGACAAGTAAAACAGGCCGCCAATTGCCGCCAGAAACAGCGTCAGCGCCAGCGTTGCACCGATCGAGCGCGGTACGCGCAACCGCTGCAAAAAATCAACGATGGGCGCCAGCATGAAGGCCAGCAGGATGGAGACCAGCAGCGTCACCAGCGGCAGCTTGGCGTAGTAGATGCTGACGAGCACCACCACGATCGCGATGATGACCTCGCCGCCGGCTTGCACACGGCCCCGCCGTTGGCGTTCGCCGCGGCCCGTCTGCTCCGCGGCGGTCTCGGCGACCGCATTGGGCTGTTCAATGGGCATCCGCGTAAATACTGCTCATAACAAATACTACTCATATGAGATGCTGGGTGGTTCCTATAATTCACCATGGAAACCAAAAGTACAACGCCGGGACGGCTACTCGGTTTGGACGTCGGTACGCGCACGATTGGGCTGGCCGTTTCCGACCCCCTTGGCATCACCGCCCAGGGCCTGCCCACGTTGCGGCGCAAGAACAAGCGCAGCGACCTGGCGGAGCTGGAACGCGTCATTCGCGATCAGAATGTCGTGGAAATCGTGGTCGGCTATCCCCTGCACCTGAGCGGCGGGCAGACCGCCGGCAGCGAGCGCGTGGCTGGTTTCGCTGAGGAACTCCGGCAGAAGTTCGCCCTGCCGGTGCATCTCTGGGACGAGCGCCTCACCACCGCCGAGGCGCAACGTGTGCTGCGCGATGCCGAGATGAGCATCCGCCGCCGCGGTCAGGTGGTGGACCAGATGGCCGCCGTCCTCATCTTGCAATCGTTCATGGAAGCCCGCCGCGCACGTGCGACTAGCTCTTAGCCGTTAGCCCTAAGCTTGAGCCGAGAGATGTTTCAGGGCAGGCGGAGACCGCCATCTCTTCTGGGCTGTCCTCAAGAATGTGCAAGAAAAACCTGGCAGGCCCCGAGCCAAAAGTTAGAAGCTACTAAAAGTTAAGAGCTATGAGCCAAGAGCTAAAGGCCAAAAGCTAAGAACTGGTTCACCTCTGCCGAGCTCCCACATTTGTCGAGCCCTTCGCGGCAAACGTTTCGGAAACGTCAGCCAACGGCGTCCGCGGCGGTATTCGGCGACGATGCCTTCGCGGCAGGCCCGCCGTAGCCACCGGAACCGGCACCGACAGGTCCCACATCCCCCGGCCGAGTGTCCCCGCCCGCAAGGTGCGGCCGCCGGAGCCGTACCCAGCGCATTCGTGCGCGCCGCCATGCGCGTAACTGGCGGTGCTGAACGGGCCGACGAATGGCCCGGCAAGATTGGTCCAGGTGAAAACTCTTGTAACCTCCGAACGGGGGAGGATTAGGGCTTGTTGGTGCGGGGCACGACCGACTAGCTGGGGCGCCGCGAAAGGCTGAGAGGAAACTCACCTTAGCACTGCTGGTTCGCGCGGGCAAGGGCGAGGGTAGAAGCTGACACGGGTTTTTCAATTTCGCGCAAGCGGCGGAATCTGGACACTTGAACAGGACGGCGCGCGCTGCTCGGAAGGCCCGGCTGTCTGCAACGAAGTGGGAGGGCACCCGTGCCTTAAGTTACAAAAGACGTCCGTCCAACGGAGGTCTCGCAACCTCCGCACCTGCTCCCGATTCATCTAAACTCTTGTTTTGCGATTCCTTGGCAAACTCGTCCTGATCCTGATGACTGCCGCCGCATTGTGGCTGTGCTGGGCGGTGCTGCTGCCTTCGCCGCCACGTCAGGAGTTCGTTATGCTGCGGCCGGGCTGGTCCACCCGCCGCATTGCACAAGAATTGCAGAACACCGGCGTTATCCGTAGCGCCAACGCCTTCCTGCTGTGGCATTACCTGGTGAGACCGAAATCGCTCAAGGCCGGTGAATATCGCTTCACACAACCGGCTGCCGTTCGCCAGGTACACGCGCGCCTGGTTCGTGGCGACATCTACATACACACGGCGGTCATACCCGAAGGTTTCAACATGTTCGACATCGCTGCCGCCATCGAAGCGGCCGGCCTGGGCTCCCAGCAGGAGTTCCTCAATGCCGCACGCGCTGGCACGACGCTGATCTCCGACATTGATCCGCAGGCGACGTCGCTCGAGGGTTACCTCTTCCCCGACACTTACGAATTCACCCGCACTCAGACCCTCAATGACATGATCGGCGTGATGGTGCGGCGGTTCCGCCAGGAAGCCAAGGCGATCGGCTTGATCGCCAACGGCGGTGCACCCCCAACAACCCCGGTTGATGTGCATCGCGTGGTCACGCTGGCCAGCATCGTGGAAAAGGAAACCGCTGTGCCCGAGGAACGTCCGCTGGTCGCCAGCGTCTATTACAACCGCCTGGCGAAGAACATTGCCCTCAATGCCGATCCCAGCGTGATCTATGCGGCGTTGCTGGCGGGGCGCTACCAGGGGACTATCTACATGTCGGACCTCCAGGCGGACTCGCCCTACAACACCTACAAGTACGCCGGACTTCCTCCCGGCCCCATCGCCAATCCCGGACGCGAATCGCTGAAGGCAGCGCTGCACCCCGCGGACACCGATTACTACTACTTCGTCAGCGACAACAACGGCCGCCACCGCTTCGCCCGCAGCCTCGACGAGCACTCCCGCAACGTCGCCCTGTACCGGCGGGCGGTCGCGAACCAGGACCGCTGATCGCCACCTTTGCGTTGCTATACTGACCCCTGCGACATCTAAAAGGCATTGGGCGGCATGAAAGTTTCCTCGCGTTTCCGCGTACTCCTGTTGTCGATTGCTATGGTGCCTCTCGGCGGCTGTCTGTTCCGCTCGCATAAGGTCGAGAGGCCGTCGGCCACGGCGAACCTTCAGACCGCCACCAAGGGCGAGCTGGTGGACCGCCTCAACTACATTGCCCGAAACATCCACACCATGAACGCCACCGTGGACATCGCCACTGCGGTCGGCGGCGCCAAGACAGGCAAAGTGACCGAGTACCAGGAGATCCGCGGCTATATCCTGGCGCGCCAGCCGGGCATGCTGCGCATGATTGGCCTGCTGCCGGTGATCCGCAGCCGCGCCTTCGACATGGTCAGCGACGGCCGGCAGTTCGAGCTCTGGATTCCCGCGAAAAACAAGTTCTACGTCGGCAGCAACAGCCAGGTAGCCCCGGGCGCGACCGGCCTCGCCAGCATGCGTCCCCAGATCATCTACGACGCCCTGCTGCTTAACGACATTAATGGTGAGGACATTGTGGTGCTGGAGAGTGGCACCGAGACCGTCGTCGATCCCAGGACCCGCAAGCCGACGCAGCAGGCCGACTACCGCATTGACGTAATCAATCGCGGCCAGACCGGCTGGTATCTGAAGCGAAAAATTTACTTCAGCCGCATAGACCTGCAGCCACGCATGCAACAGGTCTTTGACGAGAGCGGAAACATCCTTACCGAGGTTTATTACGATAAGTGGCAGCAACGCGGCGCGGTGTGGTTCCCCAACGTCATCCAGATCAAACGGCCGGCCGAGGAGTACGACATCACTATCGGCATGGTGAAGCTCACCATGAATGAACCGCTCACCGACCAGCAGTTCGCGCTCGGCCAGCCGTCCGGCTCGCAACTGGTGCGCCTCGATGCCAATCCGCAGAGCGCCGTCGCTTCGCCTGCCGCCGCCCGCAGGAACCAGTAGCAGCGAGCAACTGGGAACTGCCAACTGCGCTGACAACTGGCAACTGACAGCTCCTTGCTGCTTCTCCATTACAATAAAGCTCTATGAACAAGATGGTCCTGGCCAACCTGCTGCACCGGCCGGTGCGCTCCATCGTCACGGTAGTGGCGGTGGCCGTCGAGGTGACGCTTATTCTGCTCATGGTGGGGTTGGCCACCGGTCTGCTCAGCGATTACAAGCAGCGGCAGGAAGGCATCGGCGGTGATGTGGTAGTGCGCCCCCCCAATGCTTCCATGATGCTCAGCCTCAGCAACGCGTCCATGAGCATCAAGGTGGGTGACGTGCTCGCCAAAATGCCGCACGTCAAGGTGGTCTCGCCTATCGTCGCGCAGGTCAACCCCGGCGGCCTGGAGCTGATCTTCGGCATTGACCCGAAGAGTTTCACGGCGCTCGGCGGCCCATTCCAGTATGTCGCCGGAGGTCCATTCACTGGACCCTACGATGTGATCATCGACCAGTATTTCGCCGAAGCCAATCACGTCAAAGTCGGCGACACCACCACGGTGATGAACAATGCGTTTCGCGTCAGCGGCATCGTGATTCCCGGGCGCGGTGCGCGCAAGTTCATCCCCATTGCCACCATGCAGGACTTAAGCGGCTCGCCCGGCAAGGCGTCGGTGTTCTTCGTCAAGCTGGACGACCCGCGGAACATCCCCACTGTCATTCAGACGATTAAGAACTATCCCGGCCTAGGCAGCTATTCGGTCTACTCCATGCGCGAGTACCTCTCGATGTTCACCGTTGCCAGCCTGCCCGGCTTGTCGTACTTCATCACCGTCGTGATTGCAGTGGCTGTCATCATCGGCTTCATCGTGATTTTTCAGGCCATGTACGCGGCGGTCATGGAACGGACCCGCGACATCGGCATCCTGAAATCGCTCGGCGCCTCGCGGCTGTACATTATGAACGTCATCCTGCGCGAGACCGTGGCGCTGGCCATTATCGGCATCATTCTCGGAATCGGCATCAGTTACGCCACGCGCTGCGGGATCGTCACCCGTATCCCCACCTTGCGCGTGATCGTGCCGCCGTACTGGGTTGGCTACGCCGCTGCCATCGCCATTGTCGGCGCTGTCCTCGGCGCAACGTACCCGGCAATCAAGGCCGCGCGCAAGGATCCAATCGAGGCGCTGGCGTACGAATAGCGCTCCCCCGACCCATCGGCGGTCACATGCGTCCCTGTATACTAAAAAACCGTGCGTAGTTGGCTACCTATATTGCTGGTCGGCATCCTCGCCCTGATCGCGGCGACAGATGCCATTGTCTGCAGCGGGTGTAAGTTGGCTTTGGCCTAACGAGCTAAAGCCTGCCTTGGAAAGGAGACTTACACCCCATGGCGAAGGTTACAACGATCAGCGAGCAGTTCCAACATTTCCTGGCCGATCTGAAAGAGAGCTTTTGGGGAGACCTGTACG
>JBHGBA010000095.1:0-8598 GCA_041946775.1 Terriglobales bacterium | reverse complement strand
ATGGAGTGCGTCCTGGAAGAGCCCTATATCCTGATTCACGAGAAAAAGATTTCGGCGCTGAAAGACCTGCTTCCCTTGCTGGAAGAACTCGCCAAGACGGGCAAGCCGTTGCTGATCATCGCGGAGGAAGTCGAGGGCGAGGCGCTGGCCACTCTGGTGGTGAACAAATTGCGCGGCACGCTGAATGCCTGCGCGGTAAAAGCCCCGGGTTATGGAGACCGCCGCAAAGCCATGCTGCAGGACATCGCCGTGCTGACCAGCGGCAAGGCCCTGACAGAGGACCTCGGCATCAAGCTGGAAAACGTGAAGCTGAGCGACCTGGGCCGGGCCAAGAAAGTCACGGTCGATAAGGACAACACGACTATCGTGGAAGGCCGGGGCGATACGGCGGCCGTGCAAGGGCGCGTCAAGGAGATTCGGAACGAGATCGAAAAGACAACAAGCGACTACGACCGCGAAAAACTTCAGGAACGGCTGGCCAAGCTGGTGGGCGGGGTAGCAGTCATCAAAGTCGGCGCGGCGACCGAAACGGAGATGAAGGAGAAGAAGGCTCGCGTCGAGGACGCTATGCATGCGACCCGCGCGGCGATCGAAGAAGGCATTGTGCCGGGCGGAGGTGTGGCGCTGCTCCGCTGCATTAAAGCGCTTGACGATCTCAAACTTGAAGGCGACGAACAAACGGGAGTGAATATCGTCAAGCGCGCGATAGAAGAACCATTGCGTCAGATCGCCCAGAATGCCGGTGAAGAGGGCGCCATCATCCTGGGGAAGGTGCTCGAATCGAAAGATCCGAATTTCGGATACAACGCCCAGACTGGTGAGTTCGAGGACCTGGTGAAGGCCGGCGTGCTTGACCCCACAAAAGTCGTGCGGACTGCACTGCGGAATGCCGGGTCAATCGCGGGACTGATGCTCACGACTGAAGCGTTAGTTACCGAAGTTCGCGAGGAGGAGAAGAAGCCAGCCGTCCCCGCCGGGGCAGGCATGGAGAATTACTGACAGCATTTCAGTTGGAACTGAATCGCGCTGAGATCGAAGCGATCCGGCGTGATCTTCCTTGCGCTCCTGCCTGGACTTTCTATGTCTGTGGCAGCTAGCGGAAGCAGTGACAGTTTGCAACAGAGTCCGTCGCGAAAGCCAACAACCGCGACGAACCGCTTGCACAAGGCGCGATCCACAAAATTAACAACTCCTGTGTTACGAACCAAACTGACCGACGAAAGGAGGCAAAAACATGAAGCTACAGAAAACGATCCTGATCATCACTCTCATTCTGCCTCTCTTTGTTCCTGCATTCGCTGGCACACGTAATAAAGGGAGTTTCACGCTCTCAGAGCCAGCCAAGGTGGCTGGAGTGCAGTTGGCGCCCGGTCAATACGTGGTCAAGTGGGAAGGGGATGGCCAGAACGTTCAGGTCAGCATTCTTAAAGACGGCCAGGTGGTTGCAACTCCCAGCACAACAGTGCTCGATGTATCGAATCCGCACCGGGGGACTGCCACCTATCTGGCTACCGAGGAGGACGGGACGAAGCTGCTGACTCGGATCGATCTGGCAAAGAAGGCGCTTGTGTTCCGGCCGAATGCGGAAGCTGCTTCCGCCCGGCAGTAGTTCGGCCGAACGGTTCACTCGCGCTCGCGATTGGTGTACCTGCGGGCGCGAGTGCGGCGGGAATCGAAAGCGTGAAGCTGCGCGACGAGTGATGGAGAACCGGCTACGCAACGTCTACGCCAAGTTCAACAGCGTCGAAGTCACCCGTTACAACGCCAAAAGCGTGGGACCGATCCGTCACGTAAAGCTCAGGGCTGACCCAAGACACATTCAATGCTCGCCGGGTTCGAGGCGAGCAAGCATCGGGGGTGATACGAACTGCAGCCGGTCCGCTGGGACGAACCCACCAGCCGGTTGCGCTTATCTCTTCCAGAAAATGAAACGGAGGTTTCACCATGGGCCTCAAACGACGCAATGTGGGACTAAGTAAGAGGGAGGTCGAAGAGCTGAGGACAAGATTGGAAAACTGGCATGCCCAGCTTCGTGCTGCCGCTGGTCAGATCACGAAGGAGGGACGCGATATCACCGACGATTCCCCGCTCGACGTCGCCGACCGAGCCATCAACGCGAGCGCGAAGGAGTTTCTCTTTCGGCAGGCGCACGAGCGTCATCGACTGCTGCAAGCGGTGGATACCGCCCTTGAGCGCATGCGAGAAGGCACATTCGGCGAATGCGCCGCCTGTGGGGCTTCAATCAGCAGCAAGCGGCTCGAAGCAGTCCCCTGGACGCAGTATTGCGTAGCGTGCCAGGAAAAACTTGAACGTGGTGAATTGCCTGAGGAAGAAGCGAGCGCTGTCGTGCCCTCTTTCGAGAGGAACCAGCGGATGGAAAAATACGAGCTGCGCACGGGATCGTCCGAAGAAACGCGACATGTTACGTGAAGAAAATTCTCTTGTTCTGCTTGACCGGGAAAATGGCGAGGCAAGCCTGCGCCGGATTGCCGTCGTCGGCAATCATCTGCCACGGCAGTGCGGGATTGCCACGTTCACCACCGATCTTTGCGAGGCCCTGGCCTGCGAATTTCCTCAAGTTGAGTGCTTTGCGCTTCCGGTGAACGACATCCTCGCCGGGTACGAATATCCGGCACGTGTCCGCTTTGAACTTCTTGAGAGCGATCTCGCCTCATATCAGCGGGCGGCGGATTTTCTCAACATCAACGAGATTGATCTGGTCTGCCTGCAACATGAATACGGGATCTTCGGGGGGCGGGCGGGAAGCCACATTCTGGCGCTTCTCGGTGAGCTGCGCATGCCGGTTGTCACTACGCTCCATACTGTGCTGCAGCACCCGGATGCACACCAGCGGCATGTCCTGGAGGAGATTGCGGAACTCTCCGACCGGCTGATCGTGATGAGCGCCCGCTCTCGTGAGTTCCTGCGAGACGTTTACGGCATCGCGGAAGAAAAGGTGGACCTCATTCCGCACGGCATTCCCGACATGCCGTTTGTTGATCCGAATTTTTATAAGGACCGCTTCGGGACTGAAGGAAAGTTGGTGCTGCTGACCTTTGGTCTGCTTTCGCGGAACAAGGGCATCGAAAACGTTGTTCTGGCCTTGCCGGAAATCGTTCGGCAATATCCCAACGTTGCTTACATCGTGTTAGGCGCGACCCATCCTAATGTGCAGCGGCAAGAGGGGGAGCAATACCGCATCTACCTGGAAAGACTGGCGCGTGAGTTGGGGGTGGAAAAGAATGTCATCTTCCATAACCGTTTCGTCAGTCTGGAAGAGCTCGTCGAATTCATCGGCGGAGCCGACATCTACATCACGCCCTATTGCAATGAAGCACAGGCGGTATCAGGCACGCTGGCCTATGCCCTCGGCGCCGGAAAAGCCGTCATTTCTACTCCATACTGGTACGCGCAGGAAATGCTGGCCGATGGCCGTGGAGTGCTGGTTCCCTTCAACAATTCAAATGCCATTGCTGAGAAAGCGATCGAGTTGCTGAGCAACGAGGCGGAACGCCATGCCATGCGTAAGCGGGCCTACTTGTATGGGCGCGCGATGCTGTGGCGTGAGGTCGCCCGCACCTACATGACCAGCTTCGCGCGGGCCAGGGCAAGCCGCCAGCAGCAGCCACGCGCCGCATTCTCGGCTCGCACACTGGACAAGGCCGTAGCAGAGCTGCCCGTGCTCAAACTCGATCACCTGCGCCGAATGACAGACGATACGGGAATTTTGCAACACGCTGTCTTCACCGTGCCCGACTACAAGGAGGGCTACGCTACCGACGACAACGCCCGAGCGCTGATTTTCGCCGTGATGTTGGAACAGTTGTCTCTGGATGCGCCGGAAACGGCCTTCGACCTTGCTTCACGGTATTTGGGTTTCTTGTGGCATGCGTTCGACCCCAACAGCGGGCGCTTTCGCGCTCTGCTGAGCTATGAGCGCACCTGGAACGGAAGCATATCTGAGGACAGCCACGGCAGAGCCCTCTGGGCGCTGGGAACTGTCTTGGGGCGCTCGAAGATCCAAGGCCTTCGTGGTGTTGCCGGCCGGGCCTTCGATCTGGGGTTGCCCGCGGTCACCGGCTTTACCAGTCCCCGCGCATGGGCATTCGCGTTGCTCGGCATCCAGGAATATCTGACCTGGTTTTCTGGCGATCGGGCAGCTCAGAACACGCGAGCTGTTTTGATTGATCGATTTGTTCAGCTATATCAGTCTCAGCGAACCTCAGATTGGGTGTGGTTTGAAGACATACTGGCCTACTCAAACGCTCGCATCCCGCAGGCGCTGTTGGTATGTGGCCCACGCATGTCGCGCACGGATGTAGTTGACATTGGCCTGAAAACTCTGGAATGGCTGTCCGAGATACAGACTCACGACGGCCACTTTGTGCCCATCGGCAGCAACGGGTTTTACAGACGCGGACAAGAGAGGGCGCGCTTCGACCAGCAACCGGTCGAAGCCGCTGCGATGGTCTCTGCGTGCCTCGAAGCGTACCGCGTCTCGGGCGAGCAGCGTTGGCGCAAGGAAGCGCAACGAGCGTTCGATTGGTTCCTGGGGCGAAACGATCTGGGACTGTGCCTTTATGACGCCAGCACGGGCGGATGCCGGGACGGCTTGCATCCAGACCGCGTCAATGAAAATCAGGGAGCCGAATCCACGTTGTCGTTCCTGCTGGCCTTGCTCGAAATGCGTCTTGCGGAAGCTGAGATCGAACCGGACGGTGTGGAAAGTGGAACAGGCCGTTTCGACACGAAGAATGCCGCCTGACGACCCGATCGGAAACACTGCTGGGTGCGCGTCGCTTTGTTGGCGCCGGTCTCCTGGCGGTTCCTGCGTGACGATGGGCCCCGGATAGACGGTGGTTTCGTGGCTGGCGGAAGGACGGAGAAGAGTGGGGGCCTCGACCCTAAGGTCTGGGCATGTTTCGGGCGATGCCGTTTCTGGACGTGCAATCTCATGAGTAGGACTGCCGCGCAATGACAACCGTGAACATCTTCCCGACCGGACTATGACGAGCACGAATAATCTGCACGAGGTGCTGTTCCATCGGCACCCTGCAAACCCAATTCTGACGGCAGCACAGTGGCCGTATCCGGCCAACAGCGTCTTCAACGCCGGCGCGACGTTATTGGCCGACGGAACGACGCTGCTTCTCTGCAGGGTGGAAGACAGGAGGGGAATATCGCACCTGTGCGCCGCCCGGTCGGCCAATGGCATCGATGGCTGGGAAATCGATTCGCAGCCGACCATGATCCCCTGTCCAAATGAATTTCCGGAGGAGCTATGGGGGATCGAAGATCCGCGTATTACCTACGTTCCGGAACTGGAGAAGTACGCGGTCGTGTACACGTCGTATTCGCGTGGCGGTCCCGGCGTGTCTCTCGCGCTGACTAAGGACTTTCGAACCTTTGAACGCTACGGAGTGGTGATGCCGCCGGAAGATAAAGATGCGGCACTTCTGCCGCGCCGTATCGGAGATTTCTGGGCGCTGATTCACCGCCCTGTGACCGCCCTGGGAGCGGACATCTGGATCTCGTACTCGCCGGATCTTCGGCATTGGGGGAGCCATCGTCTGATCCTGCAGGCCCGGCGCGGAGCCTGGTGGGACGCTAATAAAATTGGCCTCTCGCCACCGCCAATTGAAACCCCTGAGGGCTGGCTATTGCTTTATCACGGAGTGCGCCACACGGCCTCCGGGTGTCTTTACAGGCTGGGCCTCGCTCTCATTGACTTGCACTCACCTGAGAAACTTCTCCTCCGCGGCGACTCCTGGATATTCGGCCCCGAGACAAATTACGAACGCATTGGCGACGTCCACGACGTGGTTTTTCCCTGCGGTTACACGCTCGGGCCTGATGGCGACAGCATAAATCTCTACTACGGCGGCGCGGACTCATGCATTGCCTTGGCCCAGGGCAGCGTTCGATCTCTGTTGACATGGCTGGAGGCGAATGGCCGAACCGAGAGACGACGTAACTGACCGAATTAAAGCCAAGTCGCTGTTGTCGTGGTGAGCGCGGAAGGAATCGAAACTGAGGTCAGTGGCATGATGGCTCTGATCGAAAACAAGCAGACCAACGAATACGTCCGCTCGGGTGCCATGGATGCCATGGTCTCGCTGGTGTCCACCGGCCAGCGCACGCGCGACGAGGTGATGGCCTACTTTTCCAGCTATTTCAGAAGCTGGAGCGGAGGCCGGGGTCGTCAACAAAAAAAGCACCTGCAGTGCCGCGTGCTCAAACCGATTCTTCAGGATTGGAATCTCTGAGGAGAATCGAAACCAAAGACGAGAGCAAGATTTAGAAACTACTGTAGAGTACTTACCGCGTCCCCGCCAATCGGGGCTCTCTCTGGCTCACTGGCTCCGGCTTTCTCCGGCCAAACTGGCTCCGTTTTTCGCCGGCACCGACAGCCGGCTGACCGTCCCTTTGCGTCGGACGAAAAATCGAAATTTCGGCGGCGACGGCCTGTGGAAAAGACGCTCTGTGGAATAGCCAACCACGGGCTTTCCCACAGAGCTTGGAAATCCCGCACCCCCGGCGGGATTCCCACTTTCCCACAGGCCCGGCTGCTGCTGTTTCTTGACCAGAGAACCACAGTCAAGTTCCCATTTCTTCCCCGGCTTTCATTGCGTTGTATTCGATGGCTTCATTTCCGTTGTACTGCGTGGCTTCATAACCGTTGTACTGAGTGGCTCAATTCATTGTATTCAGCAGAGTGTCGAGCAAGCGGCGCCAGAGTGGTTGAACAAGCGACCCGACAGCAAGGTCAACCAATTCATCCGCGGCCTTAGGGCCCTGATCTCTGACGGCGGGCTGAGCGTCAATACCCCTGGCGCGCCGGTCTATGTCACAGGTGATGAGGCTGCGGTAGTCGTGCCGCGTTGCATCGGGGCAGTCCGTCATTACCTGAAATAGGAGAAACTCAGGCTGCCTAACAACCACTGCCTCTATGACCTTCTGGGGCAAGCCGAGGTCGTCCAGGCCGATAAAGACCGTCAATGCGTCAAGAGGATCAGGGTGCCTGGGAAGCATGGAGGCTATGAGAAGCACGATCCGGCGGGGCGGGGCAGCGGCAACGCGCGCAACGGTACCAGCCGGAAGAAGCTGAAGGGCGACTTCGGGGAAGCCAGCATCGCGGTGCCGCGTGACCGCAACGGCAGCTTCCAGCCGCGCATCGTGCCGCCCCACGAGCGGCGCTTCACGGGATTCGACGACAAAATTCTTTCCCTCTACGCGCGGGGCATGACCACGCGTGAGATCCAGGGACATCTGGAGGAAATCTACGGGGTCGAAGTGTCACCGGCGCTGATTTCGGAGGTCACCGACGCGGTGATCGAGGAGGTCAAGGCGTGGCAGATGCGGCCGCTGGAGCCGCTGTACCCGATCCTGGTGCTGGACGCGCTGATGGTCAAGATGCGGCACGAGGGCCAGGTGGAGAACCGGGCGGTGTACGTGGCCATCGGCATGGACCTAGAGGGGCGCAAGGACGTGCTGGGGCTGTGGACGTCGGCGCACGAAGGGGCGAAGTTCTGGCTGCAGGTGCTGGCCGAGCTGCGCAATCGCGGGGTGAAGGACGTCTTCATCGCCTGCGTGGATGGGCTGAAGGGCTTTGCGGAGGCGATTGAGGCGGTGTTTCCCCAAGCCCAGGTGCAGTTGTGCATCGTACATCTGGTGCGGGCCAGCCTGAACTACGTGAACTGGCGCGAGCGCAAGGAAGTAGCGCAGGACCTGAAGGCGGTTTACCGGGCGGCCACGGCGGAGGAAGGCGAAGCGCAACTGCAAGAGTTCGCCGCCAAATGGAACCCGAAATATCGGCCCATTGCGGCACTGTGGCAACGCAACTGGGAGCGGGTGATCCCGTTCTTCGCCTTTCCGGCGGAGATCCGCAAGATCATCTACACCACCAATGCGGTGGAGTCGCTGAACATGAGCTTGCGCAAGGTGCTCAAGCCGCGGGCGGTGTTTCCCAGCGAAGAAGCGGCCCTGAAGGTAATGTACCTGGCGCTGCGCCGGGTGATTGCGAAGTGGGAACGTCCCTTCCACTGGAAGGCGGCCTTGAATCGGTTCACCTTGCTGTGGGAGGATCGCATCCGGGCAGCGACGCAGCCGTAAGCTCGGGGGCCTGGCTTGGCACAAGCAGGATGCGGCCGGCTGCGACCGCCGTCAAGGCTCTGCGCTGCGCTCCGACCGCTGGCGCGGCGCTGCGCGGCCTTGACGGCGGTCCTCGCCGGCCAAAGGCCCCCTGCTATGCCAAGCAAGGCCACCAAAACCAAACACACGGAACAGCGTTTACACAAAATCGCTGACACTACCCCTTAAGAAAGGGACGCCCAAGGACATCCAGGCGTTGTTACGGCACTCGCGACTGGCGACTACCACCGACGTTTATATGCAGGAGATTCCGGAAAGCGTGAAGGCAACGGTGGAAGCGATCAGCAAAGAACTACGATTGAAGTCAGAATCGGAAGAAGGTTTTTGAAATTTCCGGCCAATTTCCGGCCAAGCGGGTTGAGGCGGGTCCGCCAAATGTAAGAAAAGATGGTGGACCTGGTCGGGATCGAACCGACGACCTCTTCCATGCCATGGAAGCGCGCTCCC
>JBHGBA010000094.1:0-9615 GCA_041946775.1 Terriglobales bacterium | reverse complement strand
GACGTGGAGATAAGGATCGAGCGGACGGGGGAAAACGAGCGGAAAATCAGCTTGATTTGATAATTGGGTAATCGGGTAATTGAGTAATTCAAACATCGAGGGAGCTGACTTTCAATTACCCGATTACGATTTACTCAATTACCAATCCTAAAACCCCATGATGTTGTAGCCGCAATCCACATAGACGGGATGACAAACATTAAGTGCTGCGGGACGACAAACATTACGTGCTGCACGGCGCCGGTGCGGCCGCCGCAATTCACAAATCACAAAATCCTCAATCGCAAATACAATACTGGCTCATGGCGAAGGTGAGCGCCAAGAGCGAGTTGTTCCGTAAGCTGCCGTCAGTGGATGAGTTGCTGCACGATCCAGCGGTGGCGGCGCAGGTGGCGAGCGAGGGACGGCAGGCCGTCACCGATGCCGCGCGCACCGTTCTTGAACGGCTGCGGCGCGAAATCAGCGAAGGCACGCTGAATGGCGACAATATCGAGTTGGCGCTGGGCGGGCTGGCGGCGGCCGTCGAGCGGCAGTTGCGGGCAGAGTTGAGCTTCTCTTTGCGTCCGGTGATCAACGCGACCGGCGTCATCCTGCACACCAACCTGGGACGTGCGCCGCTGGCTCCCGCCGCGCTGGAGCACATCCGACAGACCGGCGGGCTTTACACCAACCTTGAGTTCGACATAGGACGCGGCGAGCGCGGCAAACGCGACGTGCACGCCGACCGGCTGTTCGCGCGTTTGTTTCGCGAGGTTGCCGCCGGCGTTGCGACGATCGTGGTGAACAACAATGCTGCCGCCGTGCTGCTGGCGCTGAACACGCTGGGCGAAGGCGGCGAAGTGGTGGTGTCGCGCGGCGAACTGGTGGAGATCGGCGGATCGTTCCGCATTCCTGACGTAATGGTGAAATCCGGTGCGACGCTGCGCGAGGTGGGCACGACGAACCGCACGCGGCTGGCGGATTACGAGCGCGCCATCAACGAGCGCACGCGCCTGCTGTTGCGCGTGCATAGGTCGAATTTCCAGATCGTCGGGTTTACCGAGCAGCCCCCACTGGAGGAGTTGGTGGCGCTCGGCCGCAAGCGCGGGATTCCCGTGATGGAGGACCTGGGAAGCGGCGCGTTGGTTGATTTGCGGACAGTGGGCGTCGGGGGCGAACCGGACGTGGCGCAAAGCCTGCGCGCCGGCTTGGACGTGGTCACCTATAGCGGTGACAAGCTGCTGGGCGGCCCGCAGGCGGGCATGCTCAGCGGGCGGCGCGAGTTGATCGCGCGCATCCGGCAGAACCCAATGTTCCGCGCGCTGCGGGTGGACAAACTTACGTATGCTGCGCTGGAGGCGACGCTGCTCGCGTACATCCGGCAGGACCATGATGCGATACCGGCGCTGCGCATGATGCGGCTGCCGGTAGAGGAAATCGCGCGGCGGGCGGAGCAGGTAGCGGAGGGGACCCGGAAAGCTGCGGGGCCCGCCGCCGGGGACGGCGGCGCTCCCTCGATTCAAGTGGAAGTGGTTAATGGCGCGTCCGTGACCGGCGGCGGTTCGGCACCCGGAGCAACGTTACCGACCAAGTTGCTCGCCATCACCTGCGAGGGGCTGAGTGCGGATGAGTTGTCGGCGCGGCTGCGGGCGAACGATCCGCCCATCGTGGCGCGGGTCGAAGAAGGCCGCGTGCTGCTGGACCTGCGAACGGTGTTTCCCGAACAGGATGAGGCGATTGTGCGGGCGCTGGCAAAATTCCAACAACGGATCTACACGGATTAACACGGATTAACTGAGTCATTGAATTAGTGAATCATGAATCACTGAATCAGTGAACGCAGCGAACCAGTGAAATTAGTGTCACCGAGTCACTCAATCACTGCGCGCCCTTCAATGGCCCACGACCCAGTGAATCAATGACTCACTTACTCAATGACTCAGAGCGTGTTTCAAAAATCGGCTTTGTAATAATCTGGCGTCGCCCTCAGCGGCCAAAGCCGCACGAGTGGCGGGTCCGGGCGGCACGGCTAGCCGTGCCTTTCCCAGCATTATTTTTGAAACGAGCTCTCAGTGACTCAATGATTCAGTTCTAATGACGATCTACACCATCGGCCACTCCACGCGGACGCTGAAGGAGTTCATTGCCATCCTGAAGGCGCACGGCATCGGCGTGCTGGTGGACATACGTTCGTATCCGGCGTCGCGGCGCATGCGGTGGTTTCAAGGGCCGCAACTTCCGCCGTTCATGAGCAGAGAAGAGGGCGAAGCGCACGAGGCGCTGGAGACCACGCTGCCGCGCTTGGGGATCGGATACCGCTGGATGCGCGAGCTTGGCGGGCGGCGCAAGAAGCTGCGCGACGATTCGCCGCATACGGCGCTGCACGCGCCGGGGTTTCGCAACTACGCCGATTACATGATGACCCCGGAATTTCGGACGGCGACCTGCGAACTGCTGGCGCTGGCGGAAGCGGCGCGGACGTGCATCATGTGCGCCGAGGCCCAGGTGTACTGGCATTGTCACCGCATGCTGGTCAGCGACTACCTGACGGCGCACGGGCATACGGTGCTGCACATCAGCGGGACGGGGCCGGCGAAGCCGCACAAGCTGACGCCGGAGGCGCGGATCGTCGGGGGGAGAATCATCTACGACGGCGGGCAGTTAGAGCTGGATGGGCCGCGGATTGAGGCAAATGAACTCTGATCAGTCTGAAATCACTGCCGCCGCTTATAGTAAATCGCAAACTCAAAGCCCGGATTTGCGGGGAACAATTCAGCGACTTTGCGCAGCCGTTCGGCGAGCGCAGACGGAGCCAGCAGCGGATATTCGCGCTCGCGCAGGTCGTAATAGTCCACGTCAATGTAAGTGGACAGCATGTAGATAGCAATGACGTCGGAGAAGGCGGCCTCGAGGTATTCCGACTTGGCCTTTTCCGCATCGGGACCGCCGCTGGTAGCCACCTTGCGCAGTTCGTAGGCGTCTAGTCCAGTCTCGCCGCGCACCCGGTCTTCTGCCTGTCTCCATACCAGGTCAGCGAACGCGTGCGACACCCCGGCCCGCTCCACGAAGGCGTGGCCCACGTTGATGAAAAACTCAAACGCGATGGAAAAGCGGTCCTCCATCAGCCGGGTGGAAATGAACACGCACTGCGCGTTGCCCAGGTTCAGGTTGCGATGGCAGACGGCGCTTTCGCTCAGGCTGACATCGTAACGCTCGGCAATGAGCGTTTCGTCGCCCTGGCTGACCGTGAGCGGGACGAAGTAATAGGCCTTGCGATCGAGGGCAGCCGCGATGGAGCGCGGCACGGACGCTACCATCCGGTCCAGGTCGCTGGCGCTCAGGTGCATCTCGCCGAAAGCGGCGTAGCACATGCCGTTCGGCGCCTGCTGCACTGGCGCGGCACGAAGCACCTCGGCTGGAATATGGACGATGGCCTGCACGTCTTTCATGGCAGAAGTATAGCAGCGAGCCAGATACGGCAATGTGAGGGGCAAGCACGAGCACCACTCATGCCAGAGGTGAGCATCAGCATGCCCCAGTGACGAACCGGTGTGCTCACCTGGGACATTTCTACCCTTGGTGGAATGTGGATGCCGTAACCGGCAAAAACATCATCTTATATATGGTGTTAAGGCTCTCGCAGGAAGTAAGTGGCAGGGCAGTCGCTCTGGTGGTTTTTGCAAGATGGCAGCGGGCGTGCTGATTTGGCAGGTTGCCGGTTGGTGTTCAAACCTCCATCGATGGACCTGGAAGCCAAAAGCTACGATTCGTGTCCGCCGGAGAGCTTTGTCGTCAAGGTCTTCTCGGAGCTGCAGCCGGAAACTATCCAGGAGCGCGCGCCGGCCATTAACGTCATCCTGCGGCTGGCCATGCTGGCCGGCTTGCAAATGCAGCTCGACGCCACTCTCAACATGCTGTGCGACTTTGCGGGCGAGATTGCGCCGTTCGACCGTGCCCTGGTCTATTTTTGGGACGAAGAGCAGGAACAAATGCAGCTCCGCGTGACGCGGGGCATGGAAAACGCCCCCGGCGAGCAGATCGCGCGCGGCAACATCCTGAACTTCTGGGCCAATAAGTATAGCCGCCCCCTGTTGGTGGAGCGCGGCCATAATCTTCAAGCCGACGCCTTCCTCCAAGGGGCACATGCCTCTACCGCGCTGGTGGTGCCGCTGTTCGCCAGCAATCGCGCTGTGGGCTCGCTGCAACTGTTCTCGCGCACGCCGAAGGCCTACCGGCAGGAAGACGCACAGTTGCTATGGATGCTGGCGCTGGTCAGCGAAAGCCAATTGACGCGCGATTACGCCAACGACGGCCTGATCCGTTTTGCCTTCACCGATTACCTCACGGGCCTCAAGACGCGCGGCTATTTCGAACAGCAACTCGAACTGGAAATCAAGCGCTCCGAGCGCAAGAAGACGCACTTCGCGCTGCTGATGATCGACATCGATTATTTCAAGCAGCTCAATGACCGCTACGGTCACCATGCCGGCGACCAGGTGCTGCGCGACGTCTCTTCCATCCTCATGAAGGAAATGCGCGAGGTGGATACCATTGCGCGCTACGGCGGCGAGGAATTCGTGATCATCCTGCCGGAGACCGGGGGGCCGGGCGCGCGGCTGGTGGCGGAACGCTTGCGCCGGGGCGTCGAGCAGGCGAAGTTCTTTGCCGGCTCGCCCAATGCGGTGGAGCGGCTGACCATCAGCATCGGCGTGGCAATTTTTGAGCAGGATGCGCAGTTCAAGCGCGAACTGATCGAGAACGCCGACGCCGCCCTCTATGCCGCCAAGAACCGCGGACGCAACCAGATCGTCCTCTACTCCGAACTGGCGCGCCAGCAGCGGCGGGAAGTGTCGTGAAGGCAGTTGTTAGCGGCAAGCCCTTAGCTGTTAGAGCAGATTCACTGAAGGTGTGTCCCTCCGGAATTGTCATTCCGGGCCGCGAAGCGGCGAGGAATCTGCTGTTTCAAAGCGGATCCCTCGCTTCGCTCCGTCGAAAACGCGGCGCCCTTCGTGCCGCCCCTCCGGGGCTCATGTGATTAATTCGCTGCCGTCCCAGGACTCCCGTCCTGGGCTAATTTCGGCCGCCCCTTCGGGGCTCTAAGAGCCAAGAGCTTCTGTTTCTTTCGCAGCATAAGCGGCGAAAACACATCGGGCCGCGGTAGATTGCCGCGGCCCGATCACAGCATCGCCTCTGTGCGATCCCTCAGCGAGGTCCCTTAACCCCGCTCATCATTATCCCGAGAATGCCCGAGCGCCTGTACAATCCTCAGTGACCTACGTCACATCTGAATGTTCACCGTGGCTGGGCCGGCGCGCTCAGGTATTTCTCCAGCGGGATCTCAAAGAACATCAGTTCCTGCCCGTTGTTGTCGCGCAGCCCGGAGACGTACAGGCGCGCCCCTGCCAGGGGAGTGCTTATGCCCTGCACGTCGAAGAACAGGAAGCCCGCGCGGGTGGAATGCGGTTCGACCGCCACCGCACGGAACTGCGCGGCCTCCAGCTCCTCGCGCGTGTCCTTGCTGACCCCGACCTCCGGCCCGCGGCGCGGCAGCGGCACCGGCAGAGGGTTGCGGGAAGGCTCGTCTCCGCGCCGCTTCACCTTGGAAACCCGGCGGTAAAGGTCATCGTCGGTCGCGGGCATGATCTTGCTGCGATTCCTGGTCACCAGTTCGACCTTGATGCCGGTGAGCGCCACCGGCCCATCACCGTCGTTGCTGACGATAACGTGCATGGGCAAGATGCCATATTCGCGCCACTTGGTTTTGAAAATGCCGGCCTTGCCGGGCATGTCGTAGGGATCCACGGCGATGGTGACCTGCTCATTGGCATGGGCGTCGTGCGCGGGATATGTCTTGGCATTGGCGGCACGTGGCACCGTGAACTCGCGCGCCGCCAGAGCCAGCGACACGCAACCCAACAAGACGGCAACAGTGACTAGCTTGCTCCGACGCATGAGGGAATTATCCGCTGCCGAGCGGCGGGGGCACAACACAGTTTGCAGTTGGCAGTTTGCGGCCAAACAAAGACGTATAGCGCCAAGGCAGCAATTGCGCACCCTTAAGTTCCGATATTTATAACAAACCTCTGTGCTTGTCTCGGTGGTGGACTTAGCTGCAAACTGCAAACTGCGAACTGCAAACGAATTCACGGCAAACGAATTTACAATGTCCCCACATGCACCTCCTTTACAGCATGGCCCTGGCGCTGGCGCTGGTGGTAAGCGCGCCGTGGTGGCTCGTGCAGATGCTGCGCCACGGCAAGTACCGCGCCGGCCTAGGCGAACGGTTCGGCCGCGTGCCGCGACGCTTGCATCGCGAGGGCGGACATACCAGCTGGGTACATGCGGTTTCCGTGGGCGAGGTGCTGGCCATCAGCGGCGTGGTGCAGGAGCTGCGCCGCCGTTTACCGGACCGCCGGATGGTGGTTTCGACCACTACCGCCACCGGACAGAAGCTGGCGCGCGAGAAGTTCGGCGAAGCCAACGTTTTCTACTTCCCGCTGGATTTCGCGTTCGCGATTAGGCCATACCTGCGGGCGCTGCGGCCGGAACTGGTGGTCGTCGCGGAGACCGAGTTCTGGCCGAATTTCCTGCGCGAAGTGCGGCAATCAGGAGCCCGGGTTGCTATCGTGAACGCCCGCATCTCCGACCGCTCGTATCCGCGATACCGCCTGTTGCGCGGGCTTGTGCGCCGGGCGCTGAGTGGAATGGACATTTTCCTGGCACAAAGCGACGAAGATGCGCGCCGGCTGCGCGAGATCGGCGCGCCCGCCGAGCGCGTGCACGTCAGCGGCAACCTGAAATTCGATGTCAAGCCGCCTGCGACAGCCCCAATTGTCAGCAAGGTGCGCGCCGCCGTGGCTGAATCCGGCGCGTGGCCGATTGTGGTTGCGGGTTCGACGGTGGACGGTGAAGAGGCCATCGTTCTGGAGGCGTTCCGGCAATTCCAAAGATCATTTCCCGGCGCGCTGCTGGTCCTTGCGCCGCGTCATCCGGAGCGGTTCGCCGCAGTTGCCGACCTGTTGCATGCATCGGGCACGACCTTCCGGCGGCGCTCGCAGTGGAACGACGAGCCACTCGGCGCAGGCGTGTTCCTGCTCGATACGATCGGTGAACTCGGCGCGCTTTACGCGGTGGCTGACATGGCATTCGTCGGCGGCAGCCTGGTACCGCGCGGCGGCCACAACATCCTGGAGCCTGCGCTGCACGGCGTTCCGGTCATCGCCGGCCCGTACACGGAGAATTTTCGCGACATCGTTTCCCTGTTTCGTTCCGCAGGCGCGCTGCCGGTGGTGAAAGACGCCGCAGAACTAGCGGCGGTGCTGACCGATTTGGCCAACAAGCGCGACGTGCGCGAACTGCTGGCGGCGCAGGGCAAGGCAATAGTCCAACAGCACGCGGGCGCGACTGCGCGCACGGCGGCCGCACTCGCCGAACTGCTTGCCGCCGCCGACAAGTCCGAGGAGCCCGCCAGACGATGAAGCCGCTGGGCAGACTTTTCGGCGTCGCAGTCGCAATGCGCAACGCGCTCTACGACCGCCATCTGTTGCGCGTGCGGCGGCTAGAAGGCCCGGTGGTCAGCGTCGGCAACCTGTCGGTCGGCGGCTCGGGCAAGACGCCCTTCATCATTCTGCTCGGTGAACTGCTGAAAAGGCGGGGCGTCCGCTTCGACGTGCTCTCTCGCGGCTATGGACGGCAGACGCGTGGCGTGCTGCTGGTGCATCCCCGAGGCACGGCGGCGCAGTTTGGCGACGAGCCGCTACTCATCGCGCGCAAGCTCCAGGTCCCGGTCATTGTCGGGGAAGATCGTTACCAGGCCGGGCGCTTCGCCGAGGAACGGTTCGGTCCGCAACTGCATCTGCTTGACGACGGTTTCCAGCACCGGCAACTGGCACGCGATTTCGACCTCGTGCTGGTCACGCCTGAAGACACGCGCGATCGCCTGCTGCCCGCCGGACGCCTGCGCGAGCCGCTTTCGGCGCTGCGGCGGGCCGATGTCATCGTGCTCACCGGCGGCGCGCTGAGCGAAGGACTGCCGGGCGACAAACGCATCTGGCGCGCGCGGCGCGGCATTCGCCCGCACGGTGTGCCGGCGCGGCCGGTGGCCTTCTGCGGCATCGCGCGCCCGCAGCGGTTCTTTCTGCAGCTGCGCAAAGCCGGAATCGAACCGGCCGCCGAGGCCAGTTACCGCGATCACCACGCGTACACGCCAAAGGACATCGCCGAACTGCGCTGGATGCGCGACCAGACCGAGGCGGGCGGGTTCGTCACGACCGAGAAGGACGCCATCAACCTTGGTCGGCTGGCGCAGGGGCTGGAGCCGCTTGCGGTGGTGCCGGTCGCGATGGACCTGATGGACGCCCCCGCCGCGCTCGACCTGATGCTGGCCACCATTGCCGAGCGCCATGGGTGTGAGAAAATGCGCTGTTCCGATGAAAGCCCATAAAGAATCCGAGCGGCTAAAGAAGATCGTCGAAGATTTCCCCCGCGTCACCATTACTGTGCTGGCCGACCTAGTGGCCGACGAGTTCGTCTTCGGCGAAATCTCGCGCGTGTCGCGCGAGGCGCCGGTGCTCATCCTGAAGCACCGCGAGCGCACCGTGGTTCCGGGCGGCGGCGGCAACGCGATCTATAACCTCGCCGACCTCGGCGTGAACGTGCTGCCGGTGGGCGCGCTCGGCGACGACGAGCCCGGCAAGCTGCTGCTACAGCGCTTCCGCCAGAAGCACATCCCCATGACCGGCATCTTCAAGATCAAAGGCCATACGACGGTCACCAAGACGCGCATCCTGGCCGGCATGACCCACACCAACCGGCAGCAGGTGGTGCGCATTGACCGCGAACCCAGCGCGCCGCCCAATGCGCATACCGAACGCGAACTGGTGCTGGCCACGCGCGAATACGTGCGCGCCTCCGATGCGCTGCTCATCTCCGACTACGGCTACGGCGCGGCGACGCCGGCCATCTTCGACCAGGTGCGCGCGGTGGCGAAAGACATACCGGTCTCGCTGGACTCGCGTTACCGCCTGCTCGAGTACAGTGGTGCGACCGCGGCCACGCCCAACGAGCCTGAAGTCGAAGAGGCGTTGCGCATGCGCATCGGCACGGACACGGAAAAGCTGTTCGCCGCCGGCAAGACACTGCTCGACCGCATGAAGCTGCAATCGCTGGTGATTACGCGGGGACGCGACGGGATGGTGGCCTTCGAGCGGCGGCGCAAGCCGGTGGCAATTCCGATCTTCGGCTCCGATGAAGTTGCCGATGTCACCGGCGCGGGCGATACCGTGATCGCGACCTTCACCGCAGCGCTGGCCGCCGGCGCCGACACGGAAACCGCGGCGCGCCTGGCCAACTACGCCGGCGGAGTAGTCGTCATGAAGCGCGGCACGGCGACTGTGAGCCGCGAAGAGTTGCTGGCCGCCATCGAGAAAGACGCAGTCTAATTTTGATTTTCGATTTCACGCGATTACCAGACTCGCACACCGTCACCGCTAACGGCCAAGAGCTTAGCTGTTAGCTCTTGGCCTTTTATTGAGGTTCGCAGAATATTGTGACAGCCAAGTGGATTGTCATTCCGAGTGAAGCGAGGAACCTGCTTTTGGTCGCATTCGGGAAACAGCAGATTCCTCGCGCCAAAGG
>JBHGBA010000093.1:0-9910 GCA_041946775.1 Terriglobales bacterium | reverse complement strand
AACCCGCGTTACCGCCGTGAAAGGGCGATGTCCTAGGCCGGGCTAGACGACGGGGACGCGTGCAAGGCGGGCGTGTCTGGCGAAGGATTGATGTTAGCAGTGGCGCGGCGACAGTGTCAAAAATACGTATCATGCGCCCGCCCCGCCACACGGAACAACGCCAGATGCGCGCGCTGCGTGCACCTGGCGTTGTTCCAGCCGTCGCCGCACCGGCGTGGGGACGGTGCGGCTGAGCTTGTCCCCGCGGTGGGGCCGCGGAGTTGCGTGGATAATCGGCACTACGACTACGATTGTTTGTCGCGTTCCACCTCCTTGATGGCCAGGCGCAGGCCGAACAACACGACCACGATTGCCAGCAGCGAGAAGCCCAGACCAGCGCGCCGGTAATCGCGTTCGCGCAGGGCCTGTATGCCGGCCTCCGCGGTTTTTTGGGCCGTCTTCAGACCGTCGTTCACGTCTTTCTCGATCTCCTTCTCCTGAAAACTGTGCAGGGTGACGCGTGCCTTGGTCAGCGAGTCGCGCGCGGCCACCAGGTCGAGTTTGGCCTGGCTCACTTCCATGCCACCATCGGCGGCGCGGCGCAGCAACTCATCGCTGCGTTGAATGGCCTGCTCCAGTTCGCGGAACCGCGCGGCCGTCTTGACCGCCAGCGTGAGACCCTCATCTCCCGCCGAATGGCAATTGGTGCAGAGCGACTGCTTGCCATCGCCGATCATCTCGTCGGAGGGATGCGCGATCCGGTGATTGCTGTGGCAGGTGATACAGCCGCCGGTGCCCGCCATGACGTCCTTGTGCTTGCTCTTGTCGAACAGTTGTGCCTGGAAGACGTGGCACGTCGAGCAGACATTTTCGACCGAAGCCACACCTGGAGGAGCCGCACCATGGTTTCCGTGGCAGGTAGTGCAGGTCGGGGCACTCAGGTCGCCACGCTTCGTCAACGCCTCATGATGAACGCTCGCGCTGTATCCGGCGAACTGGTCGGTGCCGATCTTGTAGGCCTTCATACGCTCGCGGTCGGAGTGGCAGCGCGAGCACGTGTCGGCCACATTGAGCGGGTGCACCTTGGAACGCGGATCGCTGGCCGGACGGATCCCGTGCAGCCCATGGCAATCGGTACATACGGCAACGTTCGTATCACCCGCCGCCAGCCGCTTGCCGTGCACGCTGGTTTTGTACTGGCTCAACTCGTCGGTGCGCAGCGAGGGATTGTACTGCCGCATATAGACGCCGTCCGCGTGGCACTTGGCGCACAGTTCGGGGACCTGCTTGCGGTCAATATGGCCCAAGAAGCCCTTCGCCTTGGCCATCGAGTCGGGGCTTTCGTCGGCAGGATCGCCGCCGTGACACGAGGCGCACGTCAGGCCCTTCTGCGCGTGGATGTCTTGCGCGAACTGCTCGGTGGTGACCTGCAGCGGCGCGTCCAACGCGGAGTGGCATTCCACGCACGAGTTGCGGGTCTGTGCATGGCCGGTGCTCACCAACCCGATGAGTAGAAACACGATCAGCAGCGCGACGACCTCGGTCCATTTCTCGAAGGCGTCAGAGGACATGACAATTCTGCGTGCGCTTCTCATTTGGCCACCCACCCGTACACCGTCATCGCGGTTATGTAAGCCACGGCGAAAACGCCGACGCCCGTCACCAGAGCGTTGGCGCGTTTTCCGGCCAGCCGCTCCAGGAAGGGAAGCAGCAACCAAATGACGCCCGCCGCCCCAAACGCCAGCACGCCGAGGATTTCCCCGTCAATGAACAGCACCTTGGACGGGATCAGCTTCAGGGTCTGGAACATAAACAGGAAGTACCACTCGGGCTTAATGCCCGCCGGCGCCGGCGCGAAAGGATCGGCCTTTTCGCCTAGTCCCCACGGAGATAGCGCGGCGAGCACGCCAAGCACGGCCAGCGCCAGATACCACGCCATCAACTCGCGCAGCAGGAAGTTCGGGAAGAACTTCATCTCGCGGCGCTGCTGCGGCATGAGTTCCCAAACCGGCTCGACGCTCGGCGGAACGCTCATGCCAAACTTCTGCACCAGCAGCAGGTGAATGGCGAGCAACGCGGTCGTGATCCCCGGCAGTACCGCCACGTGGAAGCCGAAAAAGCGCGTCAGCGTGGCGCCGGTGACTTCTTCACCGCCGCGCAGGAAGATCATCAGCCACTTGCCGATGAGCGGTACCTGGCCGGCGACGTCTGTGCCCACCTTCGTTGCGAAGAAGGCCAGTTCGTTCCAAGGCAGCAGGTAACCGCTGAAGCCGAAGCCAAGCGATAGGAATAGCAGCAGCATGCCGCTCAGCCATGTCAGCTCCCGCGGCTTGCGATAGGAGCGCAGGAACAGCACGCTGAACATGTGGGCGAAGGCGGCCAGCACCATCAGGTTCGCCGACCACGAATGGATGGAGCGTATCAGCCAACCGAAATGCACTTGCGTGGTGATGTACTGTACGCTCTCGTACGCCTCGTTCGCGCCCGGCCGGTAGTACAGCAGCAATAGAATGCCCGTGCACACCTGGATCAGGAAAAGGAACAGGGTGATCCCGCCCAGGAAGTACCAGTGAAAGAGCTTGTGTACGGGGACAGCTTTCTTTTTCAACGGATAAAGAAGCTCATCAAGGTCGAGCCTCTCGTCCAACCAGGTCTGCACACGCGCGACGGGACTCATATCACGCCTCCTGCTTGCGGGTGACGACTACGTCCTCGCCCTGCACGTGGACCTCGTAGGAATCCAGCGGGCGCGGCGGCGGGCCGGCAAGGTTGCGCCCGTTGAGGTCGTAAAAGCCGTTATGACACGCGCACCACACCTGCTTGAGGTCGTCGCGATATTGCACCGTGCAACTCAAGTGCGTGCAGGTGCCCGCCATCGCTTTGTAATCGCCATCGGCAGTCCGGATCAGCAGACCCGGCTTGCTGCCAAATTTGAAAATTTTGGCGCTGTTTACCTTGAGTTCGTTGACCTTGGCCGCAGCCACAAAGCTCGCACCCATGTCGGTGGAAGCCGGAGGCACCAGATAGCGCAACACGGGATAGAGAAAGGAAACGGCCGAAGCCACCAGGCCGCCTCCCAACACCGCCTGCATGAAGCGCCGGCGCCCGGTACTTACGCTTGCAGACTGGGCAACGGCTTCGTAGAGCTTTTCATCGCTTGCGCGCATTTCTGTCCCCTCTAAGCGGTTTCCCGGACCTGTTCGAAGATGAAGTCGTGCTCTGCGTAATCAGCCGTTGGTATAACCAGCGTAGGGCGCGCGGGCTCCGCGGCAACCTCCTTGCGCTCCGGGCGAGCACGTTGCACCTGGCGCGCGATGCTGAGCATGCGGCCGAACGCCCATCCCACCAGCATGGCAAAGCCGAAATACCACAACAAAGGCGCAATCAGCCATGCCACCCAGGCCGACACAAAGCTGCTGCCACCCTTAAACGTCGCTATACCGACGACGACGGCCAACAGTCCCGCTACGGCTGTCCAATCAGCTTTGCGGAACCCCATACGACCAGCGGATTTTGTCTCCGTGTCGCTCATTGCCATCCTCCCCATCGCGCGTAGTCAACCGCGCACCCTAGCCAAAGGCACGCAGGACGCCAGTTTTCGTAGGGGAATGCACTGGGCCCGGCGCACCAGCAACTGCCTTAGCGTGAGCCGGTTCCAAACATCAGGTGACGCAAATCACAACCCGCGGGCAGGGGAGGTGTCCGAAGCCGAGTGTCCGACAATCAGGCAGTGTCCGAAAATCGGACAGGCGGTTGGTTGAAAGGCTTTCATGGAATGCGCTGCGACAAGTCGGAGTGTGGGGGCAGCCGTCGCGGCGCGAGTAGATGCGAATGGAGGAAGATCTGTTGAGGAAGTGCCAGAGGATTCCGCGCATGATCGTGCGGAGATTTATCGCTTCTCTTCCACCGGCGAATTCAGAAACGCCAGGATGTTGCCGATGTCGGTGGGCTCCAGTTCCGGCCAGTTCTGCCCGAGTTTCTGGTTCTGCTGGTACATGCGCGCGCCGTGCCGCCAGAGGATGCTGGCCAGGCGCACGGCGGTAAAGTTCTGTCCACGCCCGCGCAGCGGCGGTCCGCCCTTGGCGCCTTCCGCCCGGTCGCCGTGGCAGCGGCTGCAGCCCCGCCAGTTAAAGACGCTCTCGCCCACGTGCGGCGATCCACCCGGCTCCAGGTAGCGCAGGCTGTAGATAAACGCGATCACGTCCGCCATTTCCCGCGCGTTGAAGCTCGGCAGATCGGCATTCTGCGACTGCGAGGCGCGCTTCATGTCGGGAAAGTGGTTGAGCATGGATTCAGCGAAGCGGAAGAACGTCGGCGGCACCTCGCCGTCGGGGCCCAGGTCGGGACCGATGTGCCCCTTGCTGGACGCGGTGAGGGAATGGCAGCGAATGCAGCCTTTCTCCTGGAAGACCTTCCAGCCGTTCTCCGGATCGGCCGGAGTCATCTCGTATTCGCGCAAGGGACGTTGGTCCACCTGGCGCACGTACGCGTACAGATCGCGCAGTTCGTCTTCCTCGAATCGAGGCCAGGCAAGCCCGCGCTCCCGCAGGCGTTCCTGCATGTCGGCTGCGTGGTTCCACATGATCTGGGTCCAGGCCATGGGATTCGTGATGGCATCCGACTTAGCCAGATCAGGCCCGCGCTGTTTGCCCTCGCCGCGCACCGAATGGCAGCGGATGCACCCCTTGCTGGCGAACAATTCCTGGCCGTGTTCCGGATCACCGGCAGGATCGATATAGCCGGACATGTAAAGATACGCGACCAATTCCGCCATCTCGCCGTAACTTAACTCCGGATAGGGAACGCGCTCGGCGGTCATGCGGTCCCACATGCGCGGCGCGTGGTTCCACATGGCGGTGACCAGCTTCGGCAGGCTGGCGCGCGAGGGACGCGTACCGGGCGCGACGGCGAAATCGGGGCCCGCGCCCGCAGCATGGCAGTTGGCGCATCCTTTGGCCTTGAATACCTGCGCACCGGCCACCGGATCAGTCGACAGATAAATTGCCCCCTGCACCGTCACCCGCTTGTGCTGCCAGGCGAGGATTCCCCCCAGCAGTGCCAGGGCAGCCACTGCCAGCCCTGCCCACGTCCACACCTCGCGCTTCAGGTTCAATCGCTCTCCTCTGCGCCCCCAATTTCCAAAGCAATTCAGATGCCGAACAGAATGTCTGGCAGGCTGCAAAAATACTCGACCTGCAATCGTTCAGCCGCGCCAAACAAGTCCTTTATTTTTTGTTATTCCGAGCGGGCTTCAGCCCGCGAGGAATCTGCTTTTCAGGCTTTTTCAGCAGCCTCCTGGAGTTCAACCCGCGTTTCTCGTTTCCTTGAGACGGCGATACAGGGTGTCGCGAGAGATACCAAGCAAACGTGCGGCGCGCGTGCGATTACCGTCGCAGACCCGCAGCGCGCGTTCCACCGCCATCCGTTCCAGGTCTTCAATGGCCAGCGGCGCCGAAGTCGAACCGGCCGGGGGGTGCGCAAGGTGGTCCCGCAGCAGCGGCTTCAGGTCCTTGTCGGTGATCATCTGTGGCGTGTCGTGCGAGAGTGCGGTGACGCTCTCCAGCAGGTTCTCCATCTCCCGCACGTTACCGGGGAAGGGATACTTCAATAACAGTTCGATGGCGCTGCGGCTCAGCACTATTTGTCGGCCGTACTGCTCTGAAAGCCGCGCAGCGAAATGCTGCGAGAGCACCAGGATGTCCTCCGGGCGGTCGCGCAGCGGCGGCACTTCGAGTACGACGGTGGCGATGCGGAAGTACAAATCCTCCCGCAGGGTTTCGGAGCGCAAGGTCGCCAGCGGACGGTTGGTGGCCGCGATGATGCGCACGTCCACATGGACGGTCTTGGCGCTGCCCACGGGACGCAGTTCGCCTTCCTGGAGCACGCGCAGCAGCTTCACCTGCGCGTCCTTAGGCATTTCGCCGATCTCATCCAAAAAGACGGTGCCCCCGGCGGCGGAAACAAACACGCCGGGTGAATCGGTATAGGCGCCGGTGTAGGCTCCGCGACGCACGCCGAACAGTTCGCTTTCCACCAGGTCGCGGGGAAGCGCGCCGCAATTTATGGCCGTAAACGGCGCATCGGCCCGGCGGCTCGCCCGATGGATGGCGCGCGCCAGCATCTCCTTGCCGGTGCCGGTCTCGCCCAGCAGCAGAACGGAAGCATCAGTGCCGGCGGCCGCCTGCGCCCGTTCGACGACGCGCTGCATGGGCCGTGAGACGTAAACGATGGATTCGAACGCGCTGCGGCGATCGGCGAGGTTCTCCTCCAGTTGCGCCACCCGGCGGCGCAGGTCATGCACCTCCATCAGGCGGCCCACCTTCTTGCGCACGGCTTCGCGGTCAAAAGGCTTGGTCAGGTAGTCTTCGGCGCCGCGCTTGATGGCTTCCACCGCGTTCTCGATCGTACCGAAGCCGGTCATGATCACCACCGGCAATTCGGGATTACGGCGATGCAGCTCTTCCATCAGCGCCAGGCCGTCGGTAAACGGCATCATCAAGTCAACTAACGCCATGCCGTAGCCGGGATTGTCCTCATACAGGCGTAACGCGTCGGTGGCGGAAAAAGCCACGTCCGCCTGATAGCCATCGCGCCGCAGAAAATCTTGCAAGGTGGTGGCCAGGTCACGATCGTCGTCTACCACAAGGATGCCGGGCTGAGTGGAGGTTGCGCCCAAAGTCATGGTCCTTCTCCCACACATGTGGCGAGTCTGTGGCACAACGGGAGCACCACGATGGCGCTAGTACCCTGCCCCACCGTGCTTTCCAGGCGGACAGAGCCGCCGTGCTCAAGGGCGATATTGCGCGCGATAGCCAACCCAAGCCCGGTGCCTTTGCCGGGCGGCTTGGTCGTAAAGAACGGCTCGAACAGCTTGGCGAGGTGCTGCGGTTCGATGCCGCACCCGGAATCGGTTATGACGACTTCAACCGACTCCGGCATGCATTGCCGGCAGAAAATGGTGATCACGCCGCCGCCGCTCATCGCGTCCATGGCATTGCTGAGCAGGATGAGAAACAGCGACTCGAGCTGGTTGCGGTCGCCCAGGACGCGAGCGGATTCCAGCGCTTCGAGATTGAGGGCCACGTGTACGCTGCGCGAATTCAATGCGGGCGTGAGGAAGGCGATCACGCCCTCGATGATTCCGGCGAGGTCTTCCGGCTGCTTATGTGCAGGCGGCCGGCGGCTGAAGTCCAGTAACCGCCGCACGAACTGCTGGCAGTGATTGATGGTGCGCTCCAGTTGCTCCAGGTCGTGCGCCAGGCCGTTGTTGCCGGCGCGCTCCCGCATCATTTGCACGCGCAGCAACATGGACGCCAGCGGCGTGTTTAGATGGTGCGCCGTGCCGGCCGCCATCTTGCCCATGCTGGTCAGCTTCTCCAACTCGACCAGCGTCTGCCGCAGACGCACCCGCTCGCGGATGTCGGTGGTCACTTCCAGCAGGTAGGAACGGCCTCGCGGATCCTGGTAGTGCAGCAGACTGAGCGAGACATCGAAGACGGTGCCGTCTTTATGGCGGCGCAACGTTTCCAAATCGAAAATTGGCTTGCCTGCCTCGGCCTCTGCCGCCAGCCGTGACAACTCTTGCTCTTTAGCAGGCGGAACCGTGGGCAGCGTCCCTCCCAGGACCTCTTCGCGCGTGTAACCGTAGAGCCGCACGGCGGTGTCGTTCCACTCCGCCACCTGGAGGGAACGGTCGTACAACGCTATGGCCCCTGGAAGCGCATGTAGAAGCGAGCGGTAACGCTCACGGGAGCGGCGTAGCTGCTCCTCAGCGGTGCGCCGCTGGCGCAACACGTACCATCCGGACCAGAGTGCCAGCAGCAGGGATGAGGCGATGCCGCGGCTGATGTAGAGATAGTGGAGCGAGACGTAGTCGGCTTCGCGGAAGAAGTGGTTCTCCACCAGCTCCCAGAAGGCGAACACCACTGCAATTATGCTGATACTGGACAGAACCAGCGTCGCCCAGAACCATCGGCGTTCGTCCATGCCATCCATGTGCGCATCGCGCGGACTCCGGCATCCGTGCGCGCCACCCTAGTGCGCCGGATGTCCCTTGCGCCACCCCGTGGGTGAGCATTTATCAGGATGTGGCACAGCGCTCAGTGACGCACGTCACCGCACCGTATGACGTGAGCGCACAGCAGCCCGCCGCAGCGGCGAGGACAGTATTCTGCCGGCAATCAGCAGTTCTCGGGCCGACATCTAAGCAGAGCGAGGCGGTTACGCCCCATGCTGCGACGCAAACGACTCCGCCCCCTGCTGCGCTACCTGATCGCGCTGCTGATCAGCGCCGTCGCGCTGGCGGTGGTCGGGACCGTGCAGGCAAGCGTCGGGTTCATTCCCATGCTGCTGCTGGCGGCGGTGGCCGCCGCCGAACGCTACCTGGGGCTGGGGCCGGCGATTATCACCATTGTGGCCACCACCCTGGGTTCGCTGCCGTTCATTGCTCGCAATCCGGCCCTGAATGAACCGGTCCACGACTTCACCAAGCTGCTCTTCTTCCCCGTGGTGGCGGGCAGCCTGATTTACCTGGCGGAAAGCCGGCGGCGCGAACGGCGCGTCGTCCAGGAACAACTGCTGGAGCTCTCGACCCTGCTGGAAAGCATGCCGGAAGCGGTGTTCATCTTCGGCCGCGATGGCCGGGTGGTCGACGCGAACCGCGCGGCAGCGGAGTTGTGTGGCGGCACGCAGGAAGATTTGCTGGGCCGATACTTCGCCGAGATCGCGACACAGCTTGCGGTGCAGCGTGACGACAAGCCAGTCCCGCCGCATGAGATGGCGGTAGCGCGCGCCTTGCGCGGCGAGACCGTCCGCGGCGAACCGCGCACGCTGCTGCGCCCACAGGACCGCGCACCCATTCATGCTGTCATTTCGACGAGCGCGATGCGGAGTCCGGACGGCCGTATCATCGGCGCCCTTCTCGTGCTACGCGACGTCACCGAAGTGGTGCAGTTGCAGCGGCGCATCGCCGACACCGAACGCCACCTGGCGATCGGGCAGATGGCGTCCGGCATTGCGCATGACTTCAACAACGTCCTGAACACTATCACGCAGGCGGTCGCGCTGCTGCTGATGAATCCGGAACGCACTTTTGCCGAGCGGCGCGTGTACCTGGAGATGATTGATCGCGCGGCGCGCACCGGCGCAGAGATCATCAAGCGGGTGCGCGAGTACATTCGCGGCGGCACAGGCGAGCAGGGGCCGGTCAGCGTGCCTGACATGTTGCGCCAGGCGTTGGACCTGACCGAGCCGATGTGGCGCAAGCGGCCGGACATCAAAGTGGTTGTCAACGTGAAGCCGGTGCCGATGGTGCGGGCCAATGGCCCGGACCTGCAACGCGTCTTCGCCAACCTGATCATCAACGCGCTCCAGGCAATGCCGGAAGGCGGCACGCTGACCGTGGAATGCGACCAGCGCGATGGCCGCGTGTATGCACGCGTGAGCGATACGGGCGTGGGCATCAGCCCCGAACAGCAGGCCAAGATCTTCCTGCCGTACTTCACGACCAAACCTCAAGGCACGGGACTGGGCCTGTCCACGGCGCAGCGCACGGTGCTGGCGCAGGGCGGCAACATCCTGTTCGTGAGCGAGCCAGGGAAGGGAACCACGTTCACGGTCGAGTTGCCGGCCATGGGAACGCGGGAGCCGGAGAAGGTTGCGGCGTGAAGCCTGGTTTGCCCGGAAAGCACAACGCGAACCTGGGCTTTCGGCTGCCGGTTGTCGGCTTGCCCGGACGGATGCGACCGCGATTCCGAAACGGGAATTCCTGAGGGGGTACCCCCCTCCCCCCGCTTGGGCGGGGCACCCTCAGGTTTAATTGCTTGGGCGGGCCACCCGCCCCATTCACGCCGGTCTTGCTTGAGCGGGGGAGCCCCGCCCACCCTGTCGCTCGAACAGCGCGAGCGACAAGGGTGGGGCACCCCCGAAATTG
>JBHGBA010000092.1:0-10129 GCA_041946775.1 Terriglobales bacterium | reverse complement strand
GCGAAAATAGCCCAGGACGGCAGTCCTGGGTGCGGGGCAGCAAAGACCGCCAAGTCCCGCAGGGACGGCCGAACCTCGCTCGGCGGTCGTGCGCACGGCGGAGGCGACCACGCTGAATTCACGCACGTGATCGCGGTGGCACGAGTTCGGTGATCTGCTCGCGGTGTTGCTCGATCTCGAGGACCATCTGCGCCTCATGTCTCCACGGCAATGTAGCAGATGCGGCCGACGATGTAGTCGGCACAGTTCTTGCCCGCTTCGACGGTGATGATGTCCACCGGATGCGCCTGGTTATGCGGGCGCAGGATCAGCGTGCTGCCCGTCAGTTCGACGTACTTCAGGGTGCAGACGCCGTCTTTGCGCACGGCGTACATGTTGGGCTCGCCCTTGCGATACGGCTTCAGCGAGTTATAGTGCCGGTCAATCAGGATCGTCGCGCCGGGCAGAATGCGCGGGGCCATGCTGGTGTCGTTGCCGATGCGCGCCAGCACGAAACGCGTCCACTGCTCGCGTGGCGTCTGCATGTCGGACTTCAGACGGCGCAGGAAGGCGTGCTTGAACTTCAGGATGTCGCGCACTTTCTCGTTGGTGATGACGACGTCGTTGGCGGCGGTGGCAAAATCAACCAGCAGCACGTTCTCGAAACCTTCTTCGGGCGGCGGCGGAATGCTGGCGCGTTTATTGATCTCGGCGCGGTCCAGCAGGTCGAGCACCGAGAGCTTCTGCGAGACCATCACCTTGTCCATGCCCTCCAGGCTCAGGCCCCGCTTGCGGTTGAGGAAGTTGGAAATGTGCGCCTGCTGGAAACCGGTTTCGTGGGCGAGCTTGAGTCCGGTGAGCTGGCCGGCCTCGATGCGCTCTAAAAGGACGCGGCGCAGGTTGTCCTGGAGCTGCTGGAACTTCATGGCGCGAATATAACAATGCGCTATTGCCCACGCAAGTTACCTCGACGCAAAGCCATAGGATTGGCGTAACTTGGCGTATGGCAATAACTGGACGCTAAGTTGGATCGGGTGGCCATAAAGCGGGTGTTTATGGCCCATACGGAGCGCCTTCCACCAGCGCCGGCGGCAGGAGCTTCCGCTGCTGCGGGATGATGTTATCTCTGAGCTATACCACTATATCTTGGGTCTTGACTATCGGCGACCGGCTGGACGATGCTCGCTTGCACCGAAAAAAAGGCGAATACAGATCGAGGTGCATTGGCCATGGTCAATGGGACCGCGCAGGAGCATTCATTTATTGAGCTGCGCCGCAAGGTCCAGCAGTCCGAGCTGCTGTCCTCTGCGGTGGAGCGGTTGTTGAGAATACTGCAATTCAGCGGACGGCTGAGCGTGGTCGTCCAGAACGGCCGGGTGCTGAAGTCAGGTTACGAGGAAGGCTATTTCAGCTACCGGCAATCGCGCCTGGTGGAAACACCGGCGGCCTCGCACAACCAAAACGGGCAACTCTGATCCTCAGCAAAACTAAATAGCCGAAGCAGGTCTTCGTAAAGTCAACGAGCCCTGTCCCGGAGCCGGCAACTGCTCCGGAGGCAGGGCCTTTTTATTCGGAGGAGACGATGGAGAGGGAGCAGGCGCGGGTGGAACTGAAATATTGCGAATGCTGCGGCGGCTTGTTGCTGCGGCCGGTCGGAACTGGAGCGGTGTACTGCGGCACGTGCCGCGTGCGCATGGAAAAGCTGGCGCCGCCGCGGCCGCCGAAGCACTTGCGACTCCGTCCGCAGCCCGCAGCACCAGCGGGGGAAAAGGCCGGCGACGAAGTGGAAGCGGCTGTGTCTGGGTGGCTGCCGCGGATCGAGGCGGCGGAGGCCAGGGGGTGGGCATGAGCACACTGGCGCCGCAGAGAGGACGGCCACTGCCCACGGTGGTCAATGAAGCGCAACTGCCTTTGTATCGCGCACGCACCTTGGCGATGCTGCGCCGCTACTTCGTGCTGGCGCTGGAGACGGGGCGCTTGCCCTCGCTGCTGGGGCGGGAGTTCTTCCGCACGCGCGTGACCTCCTACAAAGTGCACAGCTTCGAGGACACGGTGATCTTCGTGCACGACATGGAGCGCTGCCTGGAGCGGCTGCAACCGCTTGGGCGCGAGGTGATCGCCCGGAGAGTGCTGCAGGGCCACACCGAGGAGGAAGTAGCCGATCAGTTGCAAATCACGCGGCGTCACGTGGTGCGAGTTCTTCCCGAAGCGTTGGACGAACTGAGTGCAGTCCTGCTGAATGCGGGCTTGCTGGACGCTACGGCGGATGCGCGGGCGCTGCGCAAACCCGGGGCGCGTATTCTGGCTTGTCAAGCCCCCCAAACAGTGGAAATCTCCGCAAGCGCTTGATTGCGGGAGAAATATTTTTGCCGGAGCGATGTCTCATTTACCCCCTTCGATGTGCTATTCTGAAATTGAAAGTGAGAAAAAACAGGCGCGGCGCCGGCGACGGTGGCCGCGCCGTCGTGTTTATGGCGAGCAAAAAGGCGAGAACAAGCACGACGCGCAAGCACAACAAGAGCACCAAGAACAGCAATCGGCTCAAGGGCGGCCGCACGCCGGAGAAAGGCAATCTGCGCGAGGAGATGGTCAACCTGGTGCTGCGCAATGGGAAGGACATCATCAGGAAGGTGATTGATGAAGCCATGAAAGGCAATTATCTGCCGGCCAAGTACCTGTTCGAGTTTGCCGGGCTGGCCGAGCCGCAGCCGGAAACCAACGAGGCAGCCATGGCGCGCGTGAAGTCGCTCACGGAGATTCTGCTGGATGCGGTGCAGAAACAGCCTGAGGCGCAAAAGCAAACATCCGGCGCATAGAGTGAATCTGTTAAAGTCTTTGTAGATTTGGTGATTTGGTCATTTGGTTAGGTTATTTGCCGCCGGGTTGAGCGTCTCGGGCAAACCCGAAGGCGCACGTCTGGCACTGAGGGTGAGCGTCTCGGTAAGCGAAGGCGCGCACGCTCTACGTGAAATAACCAAATAACCATAATGACCAAATAACCAAATTAGGTGGGTTTTGCATGGACATGACCTGGCTGACGGACCGGCTGGCGGTCGGCGGCGGTATCTGGACGGAAGACAAGATGGCGGAGGTGGCGCGGCGAGGCGTCACTCACATCATTGACATGCAGGTGGAGTTCAACGACACCGAGCTGGCGCAGCCGTTCGGCATCCAGGTACTGTGGAACCCGGTGGACGACGATTTTCAGCCCAAGCCTCCCGCCGTGTTCCAGCGCGGGGTGGAGTTCGCGCAACAGGCGCTGGAGGACCCCGCGTCGCGGCTGTACATCCATTGCGCCGCCGGAGTGCATCGCGCGCCGATGATGACGCTGGCGGTGTTGCGCTCCATGGGATGGTCGCTGAACGATGCCATGCAGTTGATCGAGAAGCGGCGTCCGGTGGTGGATTTTGCCGACGTGTACGTGCGCAGCGTGGAAGATTTTATGCGCGAGTACGAACTATCGGGTGATCGGGCGAACCGGTGATCGGGGTGATCTGAAAAGCAGGAACGCAGAGGGCGCGAAGGGCGCAAAGGACGCGAAGGTGATCTGATCAGCGGGTCAGCGGGACAACTGGCGAACTGGCGATCGGGTGAACCGGTGATCTGGACTGGCGAACTGGTGAACTGACGATCTGGTGATCGGGTGACCGTATACGCAAGCAATTTCAAACACAAGGTCCCTCGACTCCGCGCGGCAAAAGCGGCCGCGCTCCGCTCGGGATGACAGCGGTGAGAGGAGTACAGGAATTGTGAAAGTGCTCTAGCCGCAAACTGCGAACTGCAAACTGCTGCTAGTTGCTTGCTGCTAGTTGCTTGCTGCTAGCTGCTGACAAAGAGGCGAAAATGTTGGAGACGCGCCGCCCATGGAGGCGGCTTTTTTATTGCCTGATTTCCCTGCTGCTGATGGCGGCCGTGGGGAGAACGCAGGCCGGGCCAGCCAAGACGCTCATCAGCGACACCATGTACCGCGCCGATGGCGTTCCGGCGAGCGGCGTGCTGGTGATCTCGTGGCCTTCGTTCATCACCGCGAACCAGAAAGCAGTCGCGGCGGGTGCGATGAGCTACACGATCCCGGCAGGCGGGGCGATCAGTCTGGAACTGGCGCCGAACACGGGGGCCACGCCGGAAGGCACGTTGTACAAGGTGCTCATCAAGCAGGACGACGGCGCGAGCAGCACGGAATACTGGGAAGTTCCCGCGGGCGGGCCGGTCACGCTGAGCCAGATACGGACGAACCTCGCGCCGGTGGCGCCAGTGCAGGGCGTTACCAAGCAATACGTGGACGGCTTGATGGCGCAGGCGGTGCGGCGCGCGGGCGACACCATGACCGGGCCGCTGGCGCTGAGCGCCGATCCCATTGACCCCGTGCAGGCGGCCACCAAGCGCTACGTGGATACCACGGTGAACGACGTGCTGGTGCAGTGGGAACCGCCCGGCGACGCCACCCTGGTGCACAAGACGGGCGACGAGACCATCGCCGGCGAAAAGACTTTCACCGGCGGGATTTCGGCCATTGCGTACCGTAATCGCAGCGACGTGGTGGATGTGGTCGCCGATTGCGGCGCGGCAGGCGACGGCGTGACCGACGATTCGGCGGCGATCAACGCCTGTTTTGCCAATCACAAGGGCAAAACGATTTTCTTCCCCAAGCGGGCGGCATTCGGCTCGAGCACGGCGGATTATTACGCGGCGTCCAACATCGTGCAACTGGGGCACGGCACGATTGCGCGCGGCAGCGGCATGAACGCCAGCAACACCACGTTCAGCGGCACGACCATCAAGTTCGCTCCGGGGGCCGGCTGGAAGATCGGCACGCAGAACGCGGGCTCGAGTCCGCAGAACGACTGCCAGGCGTGCACGCTGGAAGACCTCAACTTCGTCGGGCCGAAGATTTACACCGGCAACAGCGCGGCGGAGTGCGTGATTCCGGCGACGGACGGGCGCGGGCTGGCCTACGGCAACGGACTGGCGGCTTCGGGCGACCTGACCGACGGTGTCACCATCAATTCGAATTTCGTGACCGTGCGCAACGTGTGGAGCGGCGGGTTTGCGCGCTACGGTCTGCGCTGCAACGGCAACTCGACGGGCGGCGCTGGTGGCGGCTGGTGCGATAACGCGGCCATCGAGAACACCATCGCCTACGGCAATCGCGGCAGCGGGTACTTCGTCAGCGGGGCCGACTCCAACGGCGGACACCTCACGCAGACCCGCGCCTACAGCAACCAGCTCTGGGGCCACGAACTCTACAGCTTCCTGGGCACCACCACGCTGGCCCGCGAGGACCACAGCAACCACGCGCAGTTCACCAGCGCAGGCCCACCGGTGAACGTGGCCAGCATCAGCGGCGATGGCACACAGACGGTCTTTATGACTACGGCCCAGGCCATTCCCGAGGTGGGCGACGGCAACATTGTCGTGGTGGCCGGTACCACCAACTGGAACGGCAGCTATGCCGTGATCGGCAAGGATCCGGAGACGAATGATTACGCGCTCAAGACCTTGGGCTTGCCGATCAAGTCCATCGCCCACGTTGATAACCAGAACATCGGCGGCACGCTGTACGGTGTGGTGACGATTGAGACCTACACTGATCACCACTACACGGCGGGGAACCAGGCAGCCATTTCCGGGGTCAGCGGGCAGACCTACGGGATCCCGTACAACGGAAGCAACGATTGCGGCGGCGCGGTCCCGCGGCCCTCCGGCTGTAAGGCGGTGATCTACGACATCCCGGACAGCACGCATTTCCGCTACCTGCAAAGTCCTGGCGCCGATCAGCAGTTCCCGGCCGGTGCGAGCCCGGTGGGCCATGTTGCGTCGGTGCAGAACCCGGTGACGCCGGCGGAAGCGACAGGCACGGTGCGGCTGGCTTCGTGCGACGAGGCGTGGCTGGCGGCGGGGGTGGACGGCGGCTCCACTAAGAACAACGCGGGCGCGGTCACTTCGGTACACGTGGGGGCGTATTCGGAGGCGGACAACGGCACGGGCGCGACCACAGGCGGCGCGTCGAAGATGGGTCCGACAAACTCGCTGGTGATTGGGCCGGCCTCGAGCACGGGCTACGACGTAGCGGGCGGGAATTATCCGGCGGGACTGCTGACGACCGACACCAGCGGCGCGGTGTTCGTGGGCAAACTGGGCTTCAAGAATTTCACCGCTAGCGGCTACGGTGACAATCGCACGACGTGGGGCGCGGGGCTGACGGCGACCGAGCAGAACAACAGCTTCGGCATGTTGTCCACCACCGGCAGCGGGCTGCTGATGCGGCACGCCAGCGAGCTGCGCAAGATCACCGAGGGCGCGACGAACAACGTGTGGTTCGGCTACCGCACGTACCTGAACTACGACTACTCGGGGTTCTTCAACTACTCGCACCTGTGGGGCATCGCCGACAACGCGACTTCCTGTGGTGTTGGTGAGACCCAGCCGGATTGCTCAAAGCCGAAATTCTGGATGCCCAACGGCTTCTACCTGGGATACGAGGGTGGCAGCACCAAGCGCAACCGTTTCTCGCAGGTGAACAATGCCGCGCCCACGACTGGCACCTGGCGCAAAGGCGATGTGGTGTTCAACCTGAATCCGACCGCCGGCGGTACGTTTGCGTGGATCGCAACGACAGATGGGACGCCGGGGACGTGGGCGGCGGTGCCGCTGACGGATGCGTCCGGGAGCCTGAATGCCGATACGGTGGACGGAAAGCACGCTGCCGATTTCCCGCTGAAGCCGGTGGGCGACTGCCACGACCCGAGCACCAGCAAGGTGATTTATGACCAGAGCACGAACGCGCTGGCGTGCGGCACTGATACGGCGGGTGGTGGCGGCGGGCTTGCCATGATGCCGTTTGTCTGTTCGGGGACGCTTGGCACTACCAGCGGGAACTGGTATGCGACCACGCTGGGCGGCGCGGCCAACACCAACTGCAACGTCGGCGTGGTGGGCAACGTTTTCGAAATACCGGTGGCGTTCGATGGCACGTTCAGCAAGCTGTGTGCGCGGACAGCGACGGCATGTACCACGGGAGCGGACGTGACGCTGTACGTGGATGGTGCGGCCACCACGTTGACCGTCAATGTGGGTACGGGCACGACAGCGGTGTGCGACAACACGCATACGGTGGCAGCGACGCAGGGACAGACGTTCTCGGTGCGGGTGTCGCCCAAGCAGGCGACGGAGACGTGCGCGTCAGTGCGCGGGACAGTGGTGTACAACTAACGCGCGCAACTGGCGAACTGACGAACTGGCGATCGGAAAGCCGGGAACGCAAAGGACGCAGCGGTCGCAGAGGACACCATAAATCCCACCCTGTCGCTCGAAAAGCGCGAGCGACAAGGGTGGGGCAACCCCGGCATTAATGTGATGGATGAGACTGGGGCCTGCCGGCGGGACTCCGGTGCGTCTCCCAGGTTAGCGCCCAAAGGCGGGGCGCGAACCTGGGGCAGCCGGCTGGCACCGATAGAGGACATTTCATTGTTTGCCGAGCTGGATTTGAATGTGCTGCTGAGGTGCGGAGAGGGGTTGCAGGCGAGGCCGGCCGGCCTGGTCGCGGACGGGGAAACGCTGGGGGACCTCCTGATCCGGGCGCTGCTGAAGATCCGCGACAAGCAGGGCCGGCTGGTCTCGCTCGTGCCCAACCGCGCGCAGCGGGAGTACGCGCGCAAGTGTACGCGGCGCAACATCGTGCTCAAAGCGCGGCAGTTGGGCATGACGACCTATATCGCGGCACGATTTTTTATCCAGACGATCACGCGGCCGGGAACGCTGACCGTGCAGGTGGCGCACGACCAGCGCTCGGCGGAACAGATTTTTCGCATTGTGCACCGCTTCCTGGAGAACCTGCCGGAAGGATTGCGCATGGGCGCGCTGACAACTTCGCGCGCCAACGTCCGCCAGATCGTGTTTCCGCGGTTGGACAGTGAATACCGCGTGGAGACCGCGGCGGACCCGAGCGCCGGGCGCGGACTGACCATCCAGAATTTGCATTGTTCGGAGGTGGCCCGCTGGCCCGGCGAGGCGGCGGCGACGCTGGCGTCGTTGCGCGCGGCGGTGCCGGCGGAAGGCGAGGTCGTGCTGGAATCCACGCCGGCGGGCGCGGCGGGATGTTTCTACCAGGAGTGGAAACGGGCGAAGTACAACGGCTACACGCGGCACTTTTTCCCCTGGTGGTATGAGGCGGCGTACGCGCGTCCGGGCGTGCCGGTGCGGCCGCTGACGGCGGAGGAAGAGGCGCTGGTTGCGTCGGCGCACCTGACGGACGCACAGGTGGCTTTCCGGCGCGAAGTGCGCGAGCAGTTTGGGGAGTATGCGCCGGAGGAATTCGTGGAACATGCCGAGGCGTGTTTCCTGCGGACCAGCCGTTGCGTGTTTGACCAGGCGGCGATCGAGAGGCGGCGGGAAGAAGCCGGGCGGCAGCAGGAAGGCGGCGTGGCGGAGCGTCGCGATAACGGGGACCTGCTGGTCTTCTTCCCGCCGCGCGCAGGGGCGGCGTACATCATCGGGGTGGACCCGGCGGGCGGCGGCACCGAGGGCGATTACGCGTGCGCGCAGGTGGTGGAACGGACGACGGCGATGCAGTGCGCCGAGTTGCATGGCCACTTCGGTCCGGCGGAACTGGCGCAGAAGGTGGCGGCGCTGGCGCGGGAGTATAACGGCGCGTTGGTGGCAGTGGAACGCAACAATCACGGCCACGGCGTGCTGGCGTACTTGGGCGTGAGCGATCGCTATCCGAACATTTACGAGCAGAACGGGCAGGCTGGGTGGCTGACGAACAGCGTCAGCAAGCCGCGCATGATTGCCGACCTGGCGGCGGCGTTGGCAGGAGATGCGGGCCTGTTCCAAAGCCTGGGGCTGCTGGAGGAATGCCGGGAATATGTACGTCATGCGGACGGGACGACGTCGGCGGCCAGCGGCGCGCATGACGACCGCCTGATGGCGATGGCGATTGCGCTGGCGGTGCGAGCGGAGCAGATGGAGACGAAGAGGGAGTGCCGGTTCGCGAGTTTGTAGGAAGATCACCGCAGAGGGCGCGGAGGTTTCGCAGAGGAGCGCAGAGGAAAAAAGCAGGGAACGCAGAGGACGCAAAGGGCGCAAAGGGTTGCCCACGTTAGCTCCGCGCTGCGCGCTCCGCGAACGTGGGGCACCCGGCCCTGCGAACGTGGGGCACCCGGCGGCCGAGGGCGCCTGTTCCGATTTCAGAACAAATCGAGGGAGGTGGCGCGATTCGGTCGTTCCGGGAATATAGTGGCTCGCAACTTGGGCTGGAGGGGGCCGGTTGGGGGAACTGCGCGAAGGTCTTGCGGACTCCACGGTAGTGGGCCGCGGCGGCGTAATCCAGGCGGTGCAGCACGTGCGGCGTATGCGCGGCGGGGCGCAGTCGCACCTGATGCGCGCCAACGACGGCTTCTTCTACGTCGTCAAGTTCCAGAACAATCCGCAGCACCGGCGCGTGCTGGCGAACGAGTTGCTGGCCACGCGCCTGGCGCTGGACATCGGCCTCACGATGGCGCCCGCCGAGATCGTGCTGGTGGATAGCTGGCTGGTGCGCAACACGCCCGACTTGACGATCCAACTGGCGGGCCATTCGCTGCCCTGCGAGCCGGGGATGCAGTTCGGTTCGCGCTACGTGGTGGACCCAATGGCGGAAGCGGCGCAGGTGCTCGACTTTTTGCCGGAGACCATGAGCGACCGGGTGAAGAACCTGGCGGAATTCGCGGGCGTGCTGGCGTTCGACAAGTGGACGTGCAACGCCAACGGGCGGCAGGCGATGTACTGGAAACAGGCGCGGGACAAGAAATATACGGTCACGTTCATTGATCAGGGGTATTGTTTCAACGCCGGGGAGTGGACATTTCCGGACGCGCCGCTGCGGGGCGTTTACGCGCGCAACCATGTGTACACCGGCATAACCGGGTGGGATTCGTTTGAGCCGTGGCTGACGCGGATCGAGCAGATGAGCGAATCCACGATCGGCGCGCTGGCCGACACGGTGCCGGTGGAGTGGTACGGCGATATGGACGAGATGGCGCGGCTGGTGGAGGAATTGTTTCGGCGGCGGACGGGCGTGCGGGAGTTGATCGAGGCGTTCCGCACGTCGAGCCGGGAGCCGTTTCCGAATTGGCGGGAACGCACTCCCGTGCCTTACGGGTCGGGGACG
>JBHGBA010000091.1:0-11295 GCA_041946775.1 Terriglobales bacterium | reverse complement strand
ACGTTCGCGGAGCGCGCCAGCGCGGAGCTAACGTGGGAAACGGATCTTCACACCCTCGCTCTCGCCCACACACTCGCATTCAGGCACTGCACCGTGCCGTCAATGATCTTGCCCAGGCCATCGCGGAACTTCTCTTCGTCCACGATGTCCTTCTGGCTGATCGCTTCCGTCATGCTCAGCGCCGCCGCCACAAACGACAGCGCCGCTTCCTTCTTGTCGCCGCCTGTCTTGCCCCCGAACAGTGCTTCAATCCCATGCACCACCGCCGGGATAAACGCAATCCCCCGCAACAACTTCGCCAGGAAGTTCATCCGCCTCTCCTCCTCCGTTCGCCAGTTCACCAGTTGACCCGTTGACCCGCTGTCACTTGATCCGCAGCCAGTCAATGGCCACGTGCACCAGCGTCAACAACGTCGCCAGCGCCGCGCCGATGCCGCCGCTGCGCTGCACGAACTGTTCGTGCCGCTCCACCCGCTCTTCCAGTTGCCGCATCCGCCCCGGGCTCCCGTTGCCAAGCAGTGCCCTCATTTGCGTCTTCAGTTCTGCCAAATCCGACAGCACCTGCTTTTCAAAGTCGTTCATGTCATACCGCCGCGTTCGTGTTTAGAGCGGTTTTGCACAAGTTCTAGCTCGTCTCCTGTGGCCCTTGCGTTTGTCTGTTTGGGCGCGCCCGCTTTTGGCGCGCCAAGGATCCATGCTTTCGACGGGGTTGCCCCACCCTTGTCGCGACGGGTTTCGGAGCGACAGGGTGGGCGGCATTCGTGCCTGCTCATGACCCGGTCTCAGAACGGATAATCCACATGCAGCGCGCACGAGTGCCGTGAATACGCCCCGGCGGCGTCGTATTGCCGCACGTACCACGTCTCCACGCGCGTCAGCCGCGCCACGGTGAAGCTGCGCGCCGTGAACCGCCCCACCAGGTTGCGGTCATGTTCGGCGCTCCATCCGTAGTCGCTGCGCCGCACCTCGAACCCGCCGCCCGCCGGTGCATTGCAACCGGTGTCAATCGTGACCGTCGTTGACGTGATCCCGGTCACCTCGGCGCCAGTCAGGTCCGCCGGAAACACCGCATCCGCGACGGTCACATCCGGCAACTCGCGCAGCGCCGCTCCCTCGGTTGCCAGCGCCAGCGGATCGGCTGCCTCGTTGGCGAACACCAACCGGTAACGGCTGCGGTCGTCCGCCAAAGCAACTGTCTCAATCTCCACCTCACGCACGATGGCGCGAAACTCCGCCGCACGCGATGGCACTGCGACGTGCAGCGAATCTCCCGGCCAGACATCCGGCGCGGGCGCACCGCCGCTCGTCTTCGGCAGAAAATCGCTCCACGTGCGGTACTCGCCCGCCCACGCCGGCTGCGTCGCGTCGTCAAGCATTGCCAGCGCAGCATGGGCGCATTCCTGCGAAGTGCGCGCTGGCGGCTGCGCGACTTCCCACACCGCGCTGCGCGCGCCGTCATCGTCGCCGCGCGCTCTCGCCGCCGCGCTCGCCGGGTCCGTTACGCGCGCCATCGCCCGCCCCGCGCTGCGATAGCTCACGCGCACCGCCTCCTGCGGCACCGGCACCGACGCGGGATAAAAAAACACCGCGTAATCGTTGACGCGGCACTCGCCGCCTTCCGCCACCGGTCCGGTCAGGCGCACGCGCGACGGCTGGTTTGGCATGGTGCTGGCGACTTCAACATCGCCACCGCGCACCAACCGCGTGCACCCGATGGCACACTGCATGGCCGTCGCATTCACCAGCAGGTAGTCACAAAACGCAGGTACATCCGTCACCACGCCGTCGTACAGCACGATGGACGCCGTCGCCAGCGACGCCGGATTTCCCGGGTCAATTTCGTGCACCTCGAGCACCAGGTGCGCGTTCGCGGGCACGATTGCACCGCCGCGTCCGTTGCCCGCCGGATGCACCGATGAATGGAACGTCTGCTCGCGCCGATAGACTTCGGTCGTATACATCCGCGTCGTCAGCGCATACCGACGTCCGGCAACGGTCGTGATGCTCGTGCCCGCGGCCGCGCCGTTGATGACCGCCGAAATCGCACACGCCCCGCCTGACGGCTCGACACGAAACGCCGCCACCGCATGTGCTGCGTCCGTGCCGCCACTGAACAGCCCGCCCAGCAATCCCGTGGATGCTGCGGTGAATTCCACTTCGCCGTGCTGCAACAGCAGCCCGCCTCCCAACTCGACCTGCTCCACCAGCCTGACCGAGACCGGGCCGCCTGCGATTTGCAGTTTCCCGCCACTGACCGACAGCGCGGCGGCCTCGCCCGAAACTGCCCACCACAGCGGGTCCAGCGCCGTCCCGCGAAATTCCTCTTCGACGAACGTGCTCAACGCCCGCGCAAACGGCTGGTGCGACAGGCTGAAGTCCAGCGTCATGCCGTCGCCGAGGAAGTAGTCCTTGACGTGCACGCGCGGCTCGACCCGTCCGATCATGGTCACGTCGTTCAGCAAGCCCGCCGGCTGCATCAGCTTGAGCCCATCGGGCGAAAACGCCGCATCCGCTTCGTCAAGCGCGAACTCTTCCGCCCCGGCAGGCCGCAGCGCAACCGCGCCATCGTGCGCGCGATAACAGCCCCGCGCGCGCAACGCGATCGCCGCCGCGTGTTCCGACCACCTTCGCCCGCCATCGCCGGCGTACGCCGTCGGACTCGCAACGTCCTCCACCTGGTCGGTGTTGAGGGCCGGTAGCAGCGCGCGCGTCAGTTCCTTCAGGATCTCCCCCGCGCTGCGCGCCACGAACGCCGCGCGCGAAGGCAAACGCTTCAGGTCGAGCAGCCATTCATCACCGAGCGCCGTGACCCGATAACGATAGATATTCCCGCGTTCGCCCCACCCCAGGTACTCCGCCTCGGGCGCCGCGCTAACGTAGCCGGTGAACAGCTTCGTGCCATCTTCGCGCTGCCACACGACGCGCGCTCCTTCGGCAGGCGCCGTAAAATCGGCGCCGTCTGCCACCAGCGCCAGTTGCAGCTCGGCGGGCCGGTTCAGCCGCCGTCGCACCCGCGGCGCAACACTCGTGTCCAGCGCACACGTGTACTCCCGATCACCGATCGTCAATCGCATATAGAATCTTCAGGAGGCCAAAAGCTAAGAGCTAAAGGCTAAGGGCTGAAGCCAGGAGCTGCTTGCTTGTTGCTGGTTGCTGTTGATTTATGTCGGACCTCACCACCGAGCGCATGATGGACCTGCACAACCGCCTGCGAATTCGCATGGCGGAGCTCGGTTTTTCCGGCCTGCACGCCGATAACGTCGTCCACCATCTTGCCCAGATCGCTGCGCTTGCCGAAGATCTCGCCGGGCATTCCGTGCCCCTGCTGCTGGAACTTTCGCCCGCCCACAAGGAAGCGCTCGCCGGCGTCGCCACTCACATCAAGCGCGACCTCGACGAACTCCGCGACGCCATCCAGGACATGGAACCCGACTTCACTGAGCTGCTGAAATTCCTCCAGCCCAAGTGAAAAACCCGAACCACGGATTCACACGGATTTTCACGGATTGAGTCACCGAATGCTTTATTCAGTGAGTCACTGAGTCATTCGGTCTCGGCTGGGTAATGACTCACTGACTCAGTGAATCAATGACTCAGTTTCCTGGTCCGTGTTGATCCGTGTTGGTCCGTGGTTCGGTTTTCCCTCAGTACACCGCGCTACCCGCCGCCGGCGCCCACACCCGATAGCACAACACCGGCTCGCCATCGCGCGCGTCTGCGTGCGGCAACGCAATGAAGCTCGCGTGTAACATCATCGCCTCGAGCGACTCCCCGATCTCGAACGCCGCATCCTGCGCCGGCGCCGCAACCTGCAATCGCGGATAATTGATCGCCAACCGTCCGCCACTCTCGCTCTCGATGACGAACAACGCCGACCACTCCTGGAAGAAGCTGCCGCCCTCGCGCTCCATGAATGCCGTGACCTTTTGCGCGCGTGCGCCCGTGGCCGGCGCCCCTCCCGCAAGCGGCTGTTGCAACCCAACCGTAGTTCCGGTCACGTTCATCACCCGCGCCACGTTCAACGTCATCCGCCGCACCAGGTCGGGATCACCGGTGACTGCGGTTTTGACATACGCGGCGGCAACGCCTGTGCCGATGTACCCCGTTTGTCCGCTGTAATCCACATCCACCGCGATCAGGTCGCCGTTTTGGAACCCATGCTCGCCTTCCAACAACAACTCGCTCGCGGTCGGGCCGGCAAGCACTGTAACTGCGGCGCCGGCGAGCGCGTTCTGCTGTTCGCCACCGCAGGCCAGCGCCATTTGCAACTTGCCCCATTCGGCGAAGTCGAACTCCACTCGCGCATCCAGCGCCGCGCGAAACTGCGCCAGCGCCGCGCCGCGCGCCCCAGCCCTGACGGCTTCAATGCGCGTGCCTGCGGTGCGTTTCAGGTTCCTGATCCAGCCCAGGTCGGTCCATGGCGCGGGCGGCGCATCCACCGCAAAGCTCGCCACAGCGGCCGCATCGAGCGCCGCGGCTGCTCCGCTGCCTCGGTTCACCGGCGCAAAGTACGCGCGTGCCCGCCGCGCCAGCAGCAGCATCGCCGCCCGGTTCGTCTGCGTGCTCATCCGTTCACCTCGGGGAAAAAGAACAACGTCATTCGCGCCTCGCACCCGATGCTGTTGCCCGCGTCATCAACTGCGCCAAACTGCGGCGCCTCCCAGGACACCGTGCTGCCGAGTTCCACCACCGGCGTTTGCGTGTAGTCGAGCTTGGGTGTTGCCGGAGGCGCGCAGATCGCCATCAACTCACCGGACAACGCCGCCAGCGCCCGCCCGCGATCGCTCGCGTCACTGGCCGGTCCGCTCGTGCGATACGCGATCGCACACTCCATCGTCATCAGCGGCCGCCGCACACCTGCAAACCCGTCCACCTGACGCACCGCGCCGAAGCGAAGGCAAAAACAATCCGCCACCGGCGCCTTCTGTGCGACCTCTGTCGCGCCCAGGCCAGTGTTCTCGACCACCACGATGGCCGGCCGGGTGTCGCCCGCCAGCGTGATCGTGCGTTGCGGATTCAGCGCCGCCAGCCGGTCGCGCAGAGCAATGTAGAAGCTGTCCTTCGCCGCCTGCACCGCTACACCTCCGTCGCCGTGACGCGGTACAAGTAGGCCGCGCCGCCGAAGCAAGCGGCGGCCACGTATTCGGGGCGTAGCTTTAGGTCGCCTGCCTCGATTCGTACCGCTGACTTCAGCAGAGCCGGCGCCACGACCTGCCGTGCCTCGCTTTCACGCTCCAGCGTCGCTGCGGCGAGCAGCAATTCGTAGCGCCCGCGCTCGCCACGCCTGACTACGACCGGTGCGAGTGTCACCGTCTCCACCGCCGGATTGTCCATCCCCAACTGCCGCGCGTTGGTATCTGCTCCACCCGCCCCTGGCAACACCAGACGCACCTCTCGCCCGCCCAGCGTGCGCAACATCGCTTCCGCCGCGCGCGCCATCGCCAGCCCGCGCACCGCGGCAACATCTGTGGACTCATTCATCACTCATCATCCGTTTCCCGTTTCCTGTTCCCCGTTCCCCGTCCCCGCTTCATCTCCCCATGCACCTGCAGGAAGAACGGGAAACCGGAAACGGGGAACGGGAAACGCCTCACAACTTCTGCGCCACCCACGGCGCCAGCAGCACCCGCACATCCGCGTCCACCAACGTGTCGGCGAAATATTCCAGGTGCAAGCGGTCGAGCGTGCTCGCGCGCAAGTTCAACGCCGGCGTCGCCAGTCCGTTGCGCACGATCTGCACGCACGCGAACTTCACCTCGTCTGGTATGGCCGCCAGCCCCGCCGTGTACGTGACCTCCGCCTCGGTGAACTCCAGCCCCAGCGCGTTCATCGGCAACGTGATCTCGCCCGTCTCGCTGCAATATTCGACGGCGCTCACATCCAGCTCCGCCCATGTTCCAGCCAGCGCGAATACCTGCACGATTTCCCCGGCGCTCTCTTCAACGCCCATTGCCGTCGCCGTGGCCGCCGCGTACCGCCCGCGCACCTTCACCAGCGGCGTGGTCGCCGGCTCTTTCGCCTGCAGCGGCAAATACGTGACCCGCACCGTCTTCTGCCCCCGCCGCAGGCGCAATCGTTCCGTGTACTGCTCCACGCCCAGCGTCGGACGCCGGCAATGCGCGTCAATCAGCGTTGAAGCCGCTGCCACCCACGCTGCCGGAGTGTTCGGCTCCAGCCCATACTTCCCGTACTGCGAAACGTCCAGATAAACCATCTTCATCGGTCACCGCCGCCGCCAGCCGCCAGGCGCAAAAGAAACCACGGATTCACACGGGAGCGGACAAGAAAGAATTGTGAATTTTGAATTTTGATTGCGCCGGCGCTCCAGGCGCCAACACTCAGGTGCTGCAAATCGAAATTCAAAATTCGCAAATCAAAATTGGCTGGTCCGAAGAATTCGTGTAAATCCGTGGTCAAGATTTGCGCCCGGCGTTCGGCGAATTGTTTACCGCTCCACGATCACCTTGTGGTGCGCATGGCCGGCGCCTTTCACCACGATCGCGCCGAACTTCACCACCACCATCTGGTGCGCGAGCGACCCGGTCATCCCGAGTTGAAAGACGCGCGGGTTCGGATCGGTCAGCCAGTGGTACTCGATCAGGTCTTCGCTGACGATGTAGCACGGCAACTGCGCCGTGCCGCTGCCCGGCGTGCCGGTGTAACCCAGCGACCATTCGGGAATCAGCGGCAGCTCGCCCGCCTGCGTGGAGAGCGCCTTCACGCGCACTCCGGCCGCGATCTCCGTCGTGCTCAGCACCACGTTGAAGTCCGACTTCATCTCGCGGTCAATCAGGTCCAGCAGCACCGGGTTGGCGTAAATCGCCGTCGGACGCACCTCGTAGCTGGAGTTGGCCACCATCGCCGCAATCGTCGCCTTCAGCCCGTCAACGATGCTGTCGGTCGTCGCGATCGTCGCCACGTTGCCGCCATCGGCGATTTGCGCCGCCGCGCCGTAATACTGCGTCGTGGTCGGCGCGCTCAGAGACGTGTCGTTGCCGTTCCACAGCGCCACGTCATGCGTGCGCATGAGGCCGTCCACCGCGTCGGCCAGGTCTTTCGCCTGGAGGAACGCGAACTGGCTCTGCTGCTGTCCGACTTCCAGGTCGAACAGGTTGTAGTTGATCTGCGAGACCAGCGCTTTCAGCGGCACCGAGCGCTCGACGCGCGTCGGCGAGCCGACGGTGGCCACGATGTTGCGCGGGTCCACGAACGCGTTCGCCGCCGCGGGGGACACGATCGCCGTCTGCTCGAAGAAGCGCGACGGATGCCCCGTTGCCGGCACCTGCTTGATGCGCTGCCCGAACACGCCGCGCCGCCGCACGATGTCCGTGATCTCGCTCTGGTAGCGGTTCACTTCCACTGCGCCCGGCCCCAGGAAATCGGCCGCCGCGCGCAAATCCATGAATTGTGCGTTCATTCGTCCTCTCGAAAGGAAAAGGCCGCCTCGCGGCGGCCGCTGTCGAAATCAGCCAGGGCTTCGCAGGGATGGACCAATTTTGAATTTTGATTTCCCCATTCGCCCGCAAGGCGTACGGCTAGAAAATCAAAATTCGCAAATCAAAATTGGTCCATCCGTGCAAATCCGTGGCGAGTTCCTCAATCCCAAATCCCCGGTCCCAAATCCCAAATAACGAGCTGCAACTCAATCGAAATTCGAAATTCGAAAATCACTCGATCATCCCTGCCCGCGCCATTTCCGCCTTGACCGCGATGCGCTGCTCCAGGCTCAACGACGCGAGCGCCTTCTCCAGCGCGCCGGCATCCATGCGCGTGCCTTCCTCGTATCCGCAGCTCTTGGTGAGCAGCGTGGACACGAGCGGCGACAGCGTCTTGCGCGTTGCCCGTGCCTGGCTGACGCTGGCGCGCAGCTCGCCGTTTTCGCGTTCCAGTTCGGCCACCCGCTGCTGCAAACGCCTGGTTTCTTCGGCCTGATACTCGGCGGCGCGCTCGTCAATGGCCGCCACAATGCGTTGCACCTTCTGCTCCATCGCCTGCTGCTGCGCTTCCAGCCGCCCCAGCGCTTTCTCCAACGCCTCGGCCGCTGCCGCCAGCCGCCCGGCCGTGTCCGCAAACTGATTCGTCATCTCCTCGTCCATTCCGTTGTCCTCTGAAGTATTCGTAGCGCCGCCGTCCCGGCGGCGGGCCCCAGAACTATCATCGCTCCACGACTGTCCCCCCCGAGCGAGCGGCTGTTGTTGCCGCGAGTCGAGGGACCTTGTGTTTCCTTCGCGCCTTTTTTCGTCCTCTGCGTTCCCGCTTTTCAGATCACCCGATCACCGGATCACCCGATCACCGGATCACCCGATCACCGGATGAGCTCGATCCACGTCCCGCGATACGCCGCCTTGTCCTTCCGCAGCAGCGCCGCGCCGGTGAACGTAAACTCCGTAATCTCCCACACCACGGCGTTCACCTCGGCCACGCGCGCATCCGCGATCTCGTACGACATCCCCAGCATGCGCCCGCCCCCCGACCGCAGCTCGCGCATGACATCAGGAAAGTCCTTGGCGTACAAAAACCCGCTGACCTCAAGCGTGGCCCCGCCGTCGCCGAGCGGCCGGTTGTGTAGCGCCGCCGTCCCGGCGGCGGGCCCCGCGCCGTTCAACTCCGCTTCGGTAATCACGCCCACCTTGCGCCGCGCGTCGTGCCGGTCGAGCGACGGCGCGTAGTCCAGCCCCATGCCCAGCAGCGACGGCAACGCGCGCTCCGTCGCCTCTCGCGTCAGCATCACCCGATGCCCGCGCGCCCCCGCCGGCGGCTTGTCGCTCGGCACGCCCACCAGCGTCAGCACGCCGCGAAACTCCGCCCGGTTCGGATGCGCCGCCACCCGCGGCATTGCAATCGCCATGCTCTGCAATTCCAGTTGCATCTGTGTTCTTCCTCTGTGTCCCCCGCGTCCTCTGTGGTGGGTCCTTTGTTTTGTCATCCCGAGTCGAGAGCCTGCCCTGAGCGAAGCCGAAGGGGACCCTGTGGTTCCTTTGCGCCCTTTTGCGCCCTCTGCGTTCCCGCTTTCCAGATCACCCGATCACCGGACCGCCAAATCACCCGATGAGCCCTCTCATCCTCCTCACTTCCTCCACGCTCACCACTCCGTTCCGCAGCAGGATCTCCTGTATCTGCGCCTCCTCCAGTTCGTTCCGCGACTCCAGGTCGCAGAACACGAATTCCAGGTCGTCCCATCCCAGCCGCTTGGCTATCACATCGCGCGTGATGTGCTCCGCCAGCAGCCGCGCCGTCGGGACAATCGCCGAGCGGAACGCCACATCGCTCAACTCATCGGCGGTCGAGCGGTTCACGTCGCGTTCCAGACCGAGAAACAGCGGCGGCAAGTCGAACGCGCAGCCGATCACCCGCACCAGGAACTCCTGCCATTGCAGCCGCAGGTCGCTGTCCGTGCCTCCGCCGAAGCGCAACACCTCCGGCCGCGACTCCACCGAAAGTATCGGGACACGACCTGTCCCCTCGATCTCGTCCTGCCACCAGCGGATCAGCCGTTCGTGGTGCGCCGGGCTCAGGTCCTTCAGCCACAGTGCGTACTGCACCACCGAGTTCGACGCCAGCCGCGCGGCGTAGCGGTGCGCGCCCAGGAACTCGTTGATGGTCTCAAACGCCACCTCCAGCCGCCCCAGCCCGAACGGCGTATGCGTGCGCGGGTTCAGCCGGATGTACATCAGCTCTTCATCGTTGAGCGCGATCTTCCCCTCGGGCCCGAACCGCCCCGTGACCTGCACGTAGCGCGCCGAATCCGGACGCCCGTCCCAGTCCGCGCGCATGCGGATCGTCGCGCCATCCACCGGCCACAGTGCCAGCGGACGCGCCGCATCGCCCGTCAACTGCACCTCGGCCGCGCCGAACCCGCCGACGATCACGTCCTCCAGCACCTGCTCAGCAAACGACCGGAAGCTGTCGTCTTCATTCGGCGCCTCCAGGTTCGCCGTCAGGATCCGCACCCGCTCCTCGGTCGCCAACCCTTTCGAACTGTCATCCTGAGCGGAGCGCGGCTGGTTTTGCCGCGCGGAGTCGAGGGACCTTGTGTTTCCCGCCTTCACCTGCACCCGCCACCGCATGCCCGCAATGCGATCTTTGATCGTGTTGATCGCCTTGCGCGCAATCGGCGTCTCGGCAAACCGCCGCAGGTTCTGCGCCGTCGGCTTGGGCAGCGCGTCGCTGCGCGGCGAATAGCTGTTGAGGATGGACGGCAGCGGCTGCGTCCGCCGCCGCTCGCCCGCGCCCGCCGCCAGCGCGCCCTTGTTGTTGTCTGCGGCGGACACACCGCCGCGCACTCGGCGCCACGCGCCGCGCAACTTCTTCTTAATGTTCATGAGTTTGTGATCAGGTTAAGCGTCTTTAGTTTATGCGCACGCCAAGAACAAATCAGCCTCGCGATAACCGCGAGGCTGATCCAGGTAAGTTATTCGAGTTAACGCGCGCAACTTGCTACGATGTCTCTGCCGACGTTAAGATGCCTCGCCGTGTCTAGCGCGGCGTTCTCCAAGTGCGCCAACCAAGTTCGCTGCCAAGTCTCGGCCAAGGATGGACGAAGCGGGGCACCGCCGAACAACGCGACGCGTTCACGCTCGATCTTGTCCTCCGTCTCGGCCAGTTCTTCATTGTACCGCAACGGTCTCCTATGCGCAAGGCTCTTAATCGTTGCCCAAACCGACAGGAACGGCAAGAGCATGGCCAGTATCGTGAAAATACGCCTAAAATGGCGATCCCTTATTGCTGCTCGCGCCATGACGAAACCAGCCACGCATGCGAGCAAGTATGCGGCACCGATAACTTCTAGCACCAGCCAAGTCATAAGTCACCTGCTTGCCCGAATATGGCCTTCACTAGGAGAGATGCTCAATTTACACAAATTGATGCGTCAATTCCACCACTATGTTGATGCACCAATCCCCTACTGGATTCTGCGTATTGTCCAACCTAAGCACAATACCGCGATTGTGCCTTGCAGGAAAAATAAAGGGATTATCACGACCCAGTATAACAAGGCCCACACAATCCGCAACGCTGCCGCCCTCCCATGCTCGGCAGTCTGCTGCTCCGGGTCGCCCGGTAGCAGTTCGAGTTGAGCTCCGTCGTGGACTACCACTGGCCTCCATGCTACGTAGAATTTCTGCCAGAGAATACGCGTTACGCGATCGAGCCATGTGATGATAACAGCAGCGATAACCAGCAAGGTCAATATCAGCGCACCAGCCAGGTCGGTCTCCCTGTCTGACGAATAGTGACTACAGCGTGTTTCAAAAATAGGTTCGGCCTCACATCAGGTACTTATGTGTGAGGCAG
>JBHGBA010000090.1:0-11630 GCA_041946775.1 Terriglobales bacterium | reverse complement strand
CCTGTAAAATCGGGGTTTTTTCGAAAAGCGAGATGCTGAGAATTTGGAGAATTTTGTGCGAATGCAGGTCGAGGCCGAGGCGCTGCTTCACGATAGCTCCAGCAGGTAGGTCGACAGCGCCACCCAGATTTGGGTCTTCACCGCATTGTTACAGACCTGCTGTCTGACTCCGCAGTGCAAGTGGAGCTTACAGCATCGTATTCGGATGTCGATGGCAGGCAGTTTGTCACCACTAGTCGGATTGGCGCCGGTGCAAATCCGCCATTTATTAGGGAGCATCGAAAATGGAAGTTGCCGTGGCAAAGGCACTTGACTAAAAGAAACGTCACCACGCCCTAACAAGGCCATTTCAGAGGTTTCACACTTCAAGTTCTCGTTCCACAAACCCTTTCCCGAATCCCACAGACCCTGAACCAAGCCATTCGGCGCGTGGACGGAGGCCATCTGCATCGTTCCAGCAGAACACCGCGAATGGGCTGAGAAGGAATTAGAAAGCAATACACGCCTGCTCAGCTACACAGCAAAACCGCAGTATCCAAAGACATTGCAACCGAACCAATCCGTCCACGCTCCAAACGTGATCGGAAACCCCACACAATTAATGGCATGAATCCAGAGCGGATGCGAGAGCGCCAGAATTCAACCTGACCCTGACCTGCGGCTTGCGTCCAAATGCGCCTGAGAACCGCGTCTGGAGCGGGTCTTCGCGTCTTCGGGTTTTCGTATGCTGCGGCGCAAACGGGTGAACTTGCCGTTGGACAGTGCCATCCAAAGGCTCAAGCGAGGGGTTCCCTCGAAATGCACATATTCTGACGGGGAGTACACCATGGGAGGCAAGAAATTGCTCGGGCTGGCGCTGTGCCTGGTGCTGGCGCTGTGGCTGGCGACGCCGGTTTTCGCACAGACCTGGACCGCCGACGCGAAACAGGAACTTGCGAAGGCGAGCCCCAAACGTCATCCATACCTGTTTTCCACGATCGGTGGGGCGGCGATCGGCGCCGGTATTGGCGCAATTCTGGGTGGCGGCAACGACATCACGAAGGGCCTGCTGATTGGCGGCGGCGGCGCGTCGTCGATGTACTTGCACTCACACCGCCGCACGGGCGGCAGGCTGCGGCCGTGGCAATATCTGGCATCGCACACCGCGCTGGGCGCGGGCATTGGCTGGACGGTGTGCGGCTGTAATGACGGGCTGCTGGGGGGCACGCTGTTTGGCGCTGGCGCGGACCTGGTCTGGCAGACGATGACGCCGGGCGGGCGGCGGGCAACTACGGCGGCAGCAAATCCGAGTCCGTCGAGGCCGTAGTAAAGGTTGCACGGTTGCAGCGGGTTTCAGAGTTTCAAGGCTTCAGAGTTGCGAGGTTTCAAGTCAGAGTTGCGAGGTTTCAAGAATCCGCGCGCGGCCACCGATACTCGCAACCTCCATTACCTTGAAACCTTGAAACTTTGAAACCTTTGTGATTACGGGGTCGCGTACAGGCGTTTATAGACGGAAGTGTTGCGCATGATGGCCTGCACGTATTCACGCGTCTCGGTAAACGGGATCGATTCTACGAACTCTTCAGTATCTCGGTACTTTCCTTCCGCCAGCCAGTCCTCGACGCGGTGGGGGCCGGCATTATACGCCGCCAATGCGAATTCAACTCGCCCGCCGAACTGGTCCACCATGTTGCGGAAGTAGCGCGTGCCAAGCTGCAAGTTGAAATTCGGCGTCAGCAGTTGGGGGTGGGAGTAGCGCCGGACCTTGAGTTCGCGTGCGACTTTTTGACCGGTGGCGGGCAGGAGCTGCATCAGGCCGAGCGCTTCGGCGCGCGACACGGCGGCGGGGTCAAACTCCGATTCCTGGCGAATCAGCGACGCCACCAAGTAGGGATCGAGATCGTTGGCCGCGGCGTAGCGTTTCAACTCCGGCCAGTAGGCGCGCGGGAAAAGCGCTTCCCAGTAGGGACGCGGCAGGGCTGTAATCGGCAACTCGTAGTAGCTGGGAACGGCGCGCTTCAGAGTTTGCAAGGCACGATCATAGCGGCCACCATCAAGGTAGAGGCGTGCCACTTCGATGCTGGCCCAGGAAGCGCCGTCCGCCGCCGCCGCGCGGAGCTCGTTTACGGCAAATTCGGTGAGCCCACCATTGTGCAACAGCATGGCCTTCTGCACGCGAATGTCGTCGGCGGGAGGCGGAGTGTTGGCCACCTCCGGGAGCTTGGAAGCGGTAATGCGGTCGAGCAGCGGATCGGAAAACGCAGTCACGGGCGCGGCCAGGGCCTTCAGCCGTGCGCGTCCGAGGTCGGCGTAATAGTAGTTCTGGAAGCGGTCAACCAGCTTTGCGTACCAGGCGCGGGCACGGGGGAGATCGCCATCCTCCTCGGCAAGACGGGCGCGCCAGTAGAGGGCGGCCGAGACTTCCGGCGACCTGGGGAACTTCGCGACCTGTTCTTCAAACCCTTTGCGGGCTTCTTCGCGGCGTCCCTGGCGCAACGAGAGCCAGGCGGCCTTCCAGTGAGCGTAAGAAGCACGCCGGCCAGCCGGGAAACGCTGCTGCAACTCGCGGTAGTAGTCGATGGCCTTATCGTAATCCTTCTTCAGAAGGTGCAGGTTGCCGCCGGCCAGCAGGGCTTCTTCAAAGGATTCGCTGGTCGCGGCGGTCTGGCGCATGCGGCCGATGATTTCGGCAAAGCGGCCCGCGTCATCGTCGGAGCGGGCGATTTCGGCGAGCGCGAGCAAGCGCTTTGCGTTGTTTTCGCCGGGAGTTTCGGGAACGCTTTCCAGCAGACTGCGAGCTTCGCGATCGTTGCCGCTGCGGTGCAGCGCGATGCCAAGGGCGATTTGCAGGACGGTGCGATCAGACTCAGGAGCTTCGCTCAGCAGGACGCGGTACTCGCGAGCGGCGTCGGCATTGCGGCGGGCCTGGGCCAGCAGGTCGGCGCGCGATTTGCGCTCAGAAAATGTGGCGGGCGTGACCTCTTCCTGGCCGGTGATGCGGTTGAGCGCGGTAAGCGCATCGGTAGCTTCCACGGAAGTGGGAAATGCGCAGTAAACGCGCTTGTACGCCTCGGCAGCCAGACGGTACTGGCCCGATTGCTCATAGGCGCGGCCGATGGCGAGTTCGTAGCCGGAGCGCGCGGGGAGCCGATATTTTTCCATCACGCGCGCGGCTTCCGCGGGCCGATCGGAGGCGACGAGCGCATTGCCGTAGGTGTGGATGGCATCGCGCAGGAAGAGCGAATCAGGATATTTCGCCTCGAAGTCGCGCAGCGTAGCCACCGCTGCAGCGGCATTGCCGGTGGCGCTGTAAGCCAAGCCGAGGAAATAAGCGACGTAATCGCCGAGGTCGCCGGCGTGCGCTTGCGCACGCTTGAGCGCAACGATGGCGGCGGGGTAATCGCGATCAAGCGTGTGCGCGTAGCCGAGGACAAGCCAGGCCAGCGCACCCGCATCGTCACGGGCGTGCTTGCGCGCGTACGCCTCGACGCCCGCGTAGGCAGCTTTGGTGCGGTCCCCGAGCAGTTGCCGCGCCATCGGTTTCAGGTCGCTGGAGGCAACGAATGCACGCCGCAACCGACGCACGTGGCGTGCGATCACCGCTCGTGACTTTTTCTTCTTCCTTGTTACCGTCTTCTTAGCGGTGGTGCGGCGACCGGGGGACTTCGCCGCAGTGGCCTTCCCGGAGCGCGACGAAGTTCCGGCAACGCGCTTGGCGGATGCGCGCTCGGTGATGCTTTCCTTGGCGGGCTGCGCGGAACCGAAACCAGCCAGCAGCAGACTGAGGATGACGAGAATCGAACCTGAGAGTTTCACGGCCGTACTGCTAGTCTATCGCGGAAAGTTGATGCCCAGAAGAGCAGGATCGTTGTCGGCGAGGATGCGGACCAGTTCGCGGCTGAAGTAGTCGGCCGCAGCGACGGGGGTCTGGGCATAACGCTTGTCATAGGTGGCGCGGCTCTTCTCAATGTCGTCTTTCAGGCGGTCATAGAGGTCGCGGTTCTGCTTGCCTTCGTTCACTTTGGCCTGGTTGTAGAGCTTGATCTCGTCCACCAGCAAGCGGGCGAACCGTTGGGCTTTGCGGTGGAGATCGTCGTCCGGCCCAACGGTGCTCTCAGGTTTGGGGGCCGGCATTACGACGGTCGGCACAGCCTCGGGGGGCAGCGGGGCGGCTGGCGGCGCGACGCTGGGGACGGCGGGCGCAACCTCTGGTATCGGAACAGCAGCGGGAGACCGCGCCGCAGCGCCGCCGGATGCAGCCGTGTGCTGGGACGTGAGGGCAGCCGGCGCTCCGGCCTTGCGCATGGCCACCAACTCGATCCACAGGCCCGCCGTGCGCACTAGCAGTTCCAGAGCGGCGACGTCCGGCTTATTGCCGGGCTGCGTGCCGGCATCGGCGTAGAGCAACGCGGTCACACGTTCGCGAATCAGCAGTGGCAGCACGAGGCAATTGCCATCAACAGGCGCGCCGAAGCCGGCCATAAAGCGTGCCTCGAACTGCGCCACCGGGCCGGCGATGGCGACGTGCTGCTGATAGGCGCGGCCGGCCAGACCAATGTTGAGATCCAGCGCCAGCAGACGAATGGCATCGTTGTCGCGGAAGCCGCGTCCCTGCCATCCCATGGCGCTGTTGCCGCGGACCACGAAGATGGCGGCACGCCCGCTGAATGAGACAGCGGCATCGAGCAGCGCGCGCAGAATGTCGCTCTGCGCCGTGGCCTGGTGGATGGAGGAGATGGCAGTCTTCAGGCGGCCAGTGGGCGAGGCCTGGGGCGAAGGCGCCAGCAGGGGTTGCAATTCCTGTAGCACGCGTTGCACGACTTCCGCCTGCACGCGCGGCATGTCGGCGGCAAACACCTCCGCGACGACTCGCTCAACGATCTCGCGAATTCGGGCAGCCTCGGACATGGCGCAACTGGTCTGGATTATAGGGCGCAACGTTCCACTGTCAATCGAGCAACCTGGGCACGCAAGTTACGTTTGTGCTGCACCGGTAACAACTTGGGTTCGCGCGGTCCACATCGGCGGGGGTGGCGGACCAAGTTGGAACTCGGGAAAATCCTGTCCACGGAGTACAATAGTTTTCCGGTCTCAACTGGTGTTTTGACCTCACCGCAACCGCAGAATCTGAATCGACGGCTACATGGGTAACATCCAAACCAAAGTGAGTGAGCCGGCCAGTGATGAACTGGCACTCGTACGGGCCGCGAAAGCCGGGAATATCGGGGCTTTCGAAGAGCTCGTGAAGCGATACGACCGGAACGTGTTCCGCATCGCTCAGCACATTACGCAGAACCGCGAGGATGCGGAAGATGTGGTGCAGGACGCATTTCTGAAGGCCTACGGCAACCTGGAGCAGTTCCAGGAGCAGAGCAAGTTTTATACCTGGCTGGTGCGTATCGCGGTCAACGAGGCGCTGATGAAGCTGCGGCGGCGCCGTCCGGAACGGATGGTGTCGCTGGACCAGGAAGTGCAGACGGAAGAGGACACCATGCCGCGCGAGGTCGCGGACTGGTCGCCGAATCCAGAGCAGCAATACAGCCAGTCGGAGTTGCGGGACATCCTGAGTAAGACGATCCAGGGTTTGCCGGCCAGCTTTCGCACGGTGTTCGTGCTGCGCGACGTAGAGGGGCTCTCGACCGAGGAAACCGCCGAGGCACTGGGATTGAGCATTCCGGCGGTGAAATCGCGATTGCTGCGCGCGCGGCTTCAGTTGCGTGAACGACTGAGCAAGTACTTCAAGCGGCGGAAGAACGGAGACTCAAACCGGTGAACTGCTCTGACTTTCTGAAGGAACTGACCGATTACCTTGATGGTGCGATTGACGATCGAACCAGGGCCGAACTCGACGAACACCTCGCCTGGTGCCACGACTGCTTTGTAGTTTGCAACACCACCAAGAAGACGATTGAGATTTACCGCGATTCCGAACTGTACGAGCTACCTGACGAACTGCGTATGAAGTTGCGAAGCGCGATCATGAGCAAGTGCCAGGCGAGTAAAAAAGGCAAGATCGGACCCCAGAGCGTGTAGCCGCAGTTCCCCTCTTCCCCGGTCCCGTTCCCTCTGTTCTCTTTGGTTTCTGTGGAAATCTGGGTGGTATTGTGGCCAAGTTGCGCCTTCTTCCTAAACTGCTGCTGCTGTTGCACTTAAACTCTTATGGGAAACGAACCTTTTGTTCGGGAGTACAATCTAAGTGTCTGGAGGGTGTCGCAGACCCCGGATTGACTTGTTCCCAGATTCTCGGCGCCCCGCCAGGGGGGTGGCCCATGTTCAAGCTGCTGGATGTTCTGTTCGGCTGTACCCACAAGCGCTACACGTTTCCGATAAGTACACGGCCGGGACAGCGGCGTTCACAGGCGGCGATGGTTACGGGCACATACGTCGTGTGCCTCGAGTGCGGCCGTGAGTTCCCGTACGACTGGCGGCAGATGAAGGTAATCTCGTCGCCAGTGGAGCGGCCAGCAGCGCTGGCTGAGCCCGCAGAGGCCGTTAAGCGGGCCGCATAGACAACATTTCTCCTCCCCCATGTTGTTGGTTTTTTTGTTGCAGAAAGTGAGCGATAGTGTTGCAAGCGCCTCATCGTAGTGGTGCTGCGGCTAACTGCGCATGCCCGGTCGGCGGAAAAATTGAACCGGCGGCTGAGGCCGCCGGTTTTTCCTGAAACTATATAACAGAACCATTTAGTGGTCGTCGCGGCGCTGTAGCGTGGGGCGATCATCCTCGGACTCGGGATCGCCGGCCTTCTTCTTGTCTTGTTGCGCACGTCGCAGCGTCGGCGCAGCGCTGTCTCTCGGGTCGGTGATCTTGCGGCGGTTTTCGAACGCGGCCAACCGGGCCTTGACCTCGTCAAACTCCGATGTGTTGACGATATAGGTGTCGCGCGCCGGCAGCACGTGAGCGATTTCCTGCTGCGTCTTCTCGATGCGGTCAGGCGTTTGCGGATGGGTGGAGAACGCCTTGGCGAGCGAGCCGGGTTTCTTTTTTTCCCTTGCCTGGATCTTCTCGAAGAAACTGATGTAGGACTGCGGGTCGTAACCGGTCTTGTACATGTATTGCACGCCGAGTTCATCAGCTTCCGACTCAAAGCCACGCGAGAACGTCAAAAACGTCAGCGGCAGCCCCAATCCGGCGGCGCTACGGACCGCATAGCCAATGCCGCCACCGACGAAGATCAACGGAATAGAGGCGATGTTCGCAAGCTGGCTACGAGTCATTTGGCGGGTAGCGTGGCGGGCGGCCACGTGGGCGATTTCGTGCGCCATGACGCCGGCCAGTTCGGCTTCTTCCTCGGCGGCGAGAATCAGGCCACTGTTGACGTAGAAGAACCCGCCGGGCAGCGCAAAGGCGTTGACCTCGTCGGAATCGATGACCTTGATGGTGAAGGGCACCTTGGCGTCGGAGTTGCGCACCAGGTTCTGCCCGATGCGGTTGACGTACTCGTTAACCACGGGATCCTGCACCAGCTTGGAACTGGATTCGACTTCCTGGGCATACTGCTTGCCCATCAGGATCTCTTTCTCGAGCGAGTACCAGTTGCCGAGACCCTTGCCGCCGCCAACCTTGCGGTTGCCGATGGCGTCAATGTCTTTCTTGCTGCGGTCGTGCTTCAACTTGTCAGGGTTGGCGCTCTGCGGAACATATTCCGGGGACGTGGCCGGGGCGGGGGGCGCCTGCTGATCTGCGGACGGCTGGGGCGAGGGCTGCGTTCCACCGTCCTGCGCCCAGGCCGGCGCCACGAGCAAGCACACCGCCAAGAGCGCGATCATGGGCATAAACGCACGCGGTTTCATATTAATCAACCCCCAAAATCCGGTTCTCTGGCCATTATACGCCCGGCAACAGCCTGGGTTATACTCGTGCAGCCGCTGCCGGGCCCTTCCCGTTTCCCGAATGGAATAGACACCAGAACAGAAGAAGAGTTGCGGACTTGGAGGCAGGTCACCTGCCGGCGCGGCGGGTAGGCGCCAACCGGAGGATCTCGATGTGCTGGGCGCGCCAGTGGCCACGGCCGACCTGCTCCGCCGTCACCCTGACCTCGGTGCCGGGCTGGAGGGAGTTGCGGGGGTCGGGCTGCCGCATATCCTGCGGAATTTCCTCACCGTAAGTCACCATCGCGCCAGAAAGCTTCACCAGCCGCACGGTGTCCTTTTTGCCTTGGACGTACATCCAGCCGTGACGGACATCGGCACTTTCAACGAGGTAGCCGCGGAAGGTACCGGGGGTCCCGGCGACGGAAACAATTGAGAACAACAATACGGCGGCGGCGCTGCCCAGCCGACGCATAACCCCGTTCATGCGCGAGTTGGATGCGAACGCCAGCGGCCGCGAGGTATGGCTCTGCTAAACCTCGTGTACCAGGTCGCTCAGCGGCCGGCGGGTAGTGCGCTCGGGCTGCTCATCGGCGTAACCGGCCGGCAGCACGGCAACCGGAACTATGCCGGCAGGACAGCCAATCACCTGCGCGACTTTCTCCGGGCTGAAGGCGCCGATCCAGCAGGTGGCGAGGCCGACGGCAGTGGCGGCCAGCATGGCGAAAGTACAGGCGATGGTGGCGTCCACGAGCGCCCAAGTCTCCGGCGGCGAGTATTGGCAGCGCGCCGGGTTGATGCAGAAGACCAGAGAGAGCGGCGCTTGCGCGATGAAGTCCTGGCTGAAGCTCGCCGCCGCGAGCTCCTGCTGCCGCTTGCTGCCGCGCACGACATAAATTTCGAATGCCTGGTAGTTGCCGGCAGACGGCGCGCGGTCGGCGGCCTCGAGGATGCAGTTCAGCTTGTCCGGCTCGACGGCGCGAGCGCTGTACTTGCGGACGGATTGGCGGGTGGTGATGAGGTTGAAGAAGTCCATGATTGCTCAACAGAACTAATCGTAATATTCCAACCCAAGGTGCGTGATCAGCTCTTCGCCCTTGAGGAAACGCAGGGTGTTCTTGAGCTTCATCAACTGGATGAACAGGTCGTGCTCAGGATACAGGCCGGGCGCGGTCATCGGCGACTTGAAGTAGAAACTGAGCCACTCCTGGATGCCCAGGCCCTTCAGTTCTGGGGTGCGCTGGGCGAGGTCGAGGAACAGCACCAGGTCGAGCACAATGGGCGCGGCCAGGATCGAATCGCGGCAGAGGAAATCCACCTTGATCTGCATCGGATAGCCGAGCCAGCCGAAGATGTCTATGTTGTCCCAGCCTTCCTTGTTGTCGCCGCGCGGCGGGTAGTAATTGATCCGCACCTTGTGGCAGATCTTGTCGTAAAGCTCGGGATAGAGCTGCGGCTGGAGGATGGTGTCGAGCACCGAGAGCTTGGATTCTTCCTTGGTCTTGAACGAGCCGGGATCGTCGAGCACTTCGCCGTCGCGATTGCCCAGAATGTTGGTAGAGAACCAGCCGCTCAGGCCGAGCATGCGCGCCTTGAAGCCGGGAGCGAGGATGGTCTTCATTAGCGTCTGGCCGGTTTTGTAGTCCTTGCCGCAGATGGGGGCCTGGTTGCGGCGCGAAAGCTCGTGCATGGCCGGGATGTCAACGGTCAGGTTCGGCGCGCCGTTGGCGTAAGGCACGCCCTCCATCAGCGCCGCGTAGGCGTAAATCATCGAGGGCGCGATGTTCTCGTCGTTGCTGGTCAGGCCCTTTTCGAACGCCTTGACGGTGGCGTGCACCGCGCCGGGCTTAAGGAAGACCTCGGTCGAGCCACACCAGATCATCACCAGCCGCTCGGCGCCGCTGGTCTTTTTGAAATCGCGGATGTCGGCGCGCACCTGCTCGGCGAGGTCCATCTTGCTCGAGCCTTTCTTCACATTGGGGCCGTCGAGCTTCTTGACGTAATTGCGATCGAACACTGCCTTGCGCGGCTTGACGGTCTCGAGAAACGGCCTGACCTGGTCGAGCAGCGAGCGTTCCAGCACGCCGGCTTTGCAGGCGGCGGCGTACATGTCGTCTTCGAAAATGTCCCAGCCGGTGAACACCAGGTCATTGAGGCCGGCCAGGGGCACGAATTCCTTGATCTTGGGCGAACGGCCCTCAGTGCGCTTGCCGAGGCGGACGGTGCCCATCTGGGTGAGTGAGCCGATGGGTTTAGCGAGCTGCTTACGGACGGCTTCGACGCCGGCGACAAACGTGGTCGCCACCGCGCCCATGCCAGGAATCATGACTCCGAGTTTGCCTTTGGCGGGGGCGATATCGCTCTGCCGGGGGGAGGTTTCAGTGCCCAACTGCACGTTCTTCTGCCGCGAGGTCATCAGACCAATGCTCCAGGATATTCTTTGGGATTAGGACTGGTTATCTTCTCGCACTGGAGTAGACGATTGCAAATAAAACAGGCAAGTGACGGCGTTGGTTTCTGAACTGCGCCATGTGGCCGGGCCTGCGTTGTGCTGTAAATGAAAAAACCCCGGCAGCCAACCGGGGTTGTAACTTGGGTACTTCGTCGCCTGTCAACCTCAAGTATAGATCAGCAGCTTAGATCTCCGATGACTTCGAAACCGGGCGCTCATCAGCCATTGCCGTTTCAGTCTTAATGCGGTGCTGCCAGCGCGACCAGATGAACCAGACTACGCCGACCAGCAGAAGGCCGCCGATGACCGCGTCGAAGCGGTGAAACCACATTTTCAGACGGGGGTCGCTGTCCCACTTTTCGCCGAGTTTCAGGCCGACCCAGGCAAGGCCCAAACACCACGGCCACGAGCCGACAAACGTGTAGATGTGGAAGCGCAGGCGCGGCATGCGCGCGATACCCGCGGGCAGCGCAATGAATGTGCGCACCACCGGCAGCAACCGGCTGACGAAGACGGTGATGTCGCCGTAGCGCGCGAAAAAATGGTCAGCCAGGTCGAGTTCCCGGCGGCTGAGCAGGACATATGAGCCGTAGCGCTCGATCAGCGGCCGCCCGCCGTAGGCGCCGACTTCGTACGCGACCAGCGAGCCCAGATTGCAGCCGATCGCTCCGGCGGTAGCTACTAGCCACAGCGAAAACGGCACGCCCAGGATCGGATCCACTGCGCCGATGTAAACGTTGTAGCCCGAGAACGGCATGATGATTTCCGATGGCAGCGGAATGCAGGCCGACTCGATGGCCATCAGGGCGACAATGCCGAGATAGCCGCCTCCGCCGATGACTTGAACGATAAACGCGCTGAGCGCGGCGATGATTTTGGCGATCATGAAGTTGTCAGTTGTCAGTTCCCGGTTGTCAGTGAAGTTGCCAGTTGCCGGTTGTCAGTTGCCAGTTACGACTTCCGAGCGTGCTTGCAACTGACAACTGCCAACTGGCAACTTCGTCAGAATTCCTGTGTGTCCTGGGTGAAAGTGTATCCGGGCAGCGTGGCGCCTTCCGCGGTCTTGACGACCTTCAGGCGGAGCGTCTGCGCGGAGGCGGCATCGGCATCGGCATGGCGCAGGATGACGAATTCGGTGAACACCTCGTTGTACAGCTTGGTAACCAGGAACGTCTGCCCGGTCGCGTCGTTGCGCCACACCTGCCCCGGTTGGATGGACTTCACGGCCATAGCTTCAGGGTAGCGGCGCAGCGCGGCGGGGTCAATGCATTTGGTGACGTGTGATTTGGTGAAGTAAAACCTGACCATGGAGTTACACGGATTCACACGGACCTATTGAGGTTCGCAGAATATTGTGACAGCCAAGTGGATTGTCATTCCGAGCGAAG
>JBHGBA010000009.1:0-79638 GCA_041946775.1 Terriglobales bacterium | reverse complement strand
CGTCTAGCCCGGCCTAGGACATCGCCCTTTCACGGCGGTAACGCGGGTTCAAATCCCGCCGGGGACGCCAAGATTCCCGGAAGCCGCCCTGCGCCTTTATATAAACAGTGAACAAACAGACCCAGCGCTATGACCACGCGCCTCCTCTCAAGTCCCTCAGTATCGACTTCCTGCCCAGACAAAACGCGATTGGTGTGGTGGCAATGAGTTGCTGCACGCGCCGGAGTGTCAAGTTGAGTAGTTGAGTGACCTTGCGACGTGTTCAATTCCGATAAGACTCATCACTTGTAACCCGGCACCTTACCGTTTGGGCTCCTCTGCTGCTCTTGGCCCAATTGGTTTGTCATACGCCTCTACTGACACGTGCAATTGTGGGACTCTCGTTAATTCGGGCGGAAGCTCGCCCTTGAACGTATTCGGTACTGTGACCCTTAGAATGGGTGGACGAGCTAAAAGGGAAAACCTCCCGCTCGTCTTCCGAGTTGAGTGCTGCTGAAAAGGTTGCTTACGACACGTCAGAAGGTATATCCCCGCTCGCCCACACCGGCAGCGAACTGTGCCGCCCGCAGCACATTCTCTGTGAGAGCGGCGACGGTCACCGGTCCCACACCACCCGGCACCGGCGTCAGATATGAGGCAACCGCGCTCACGGTCGCCGAATCGGTATCGCCCTGAAGTTTGGCATCGGGGCCGACGCGTGTGCCGATGTCAATGACCACCGCGCCGGGTTTCACGATATCCCCAGTCAGGAGGTATTTCTCGCTCCCTACCGAGGTCACGATGATGTCGGCCATACGCATGAACTGGTCGTGGAGTTCCTTCGGCGTATAGCGGTGTACCCAGATGGCAGTGGCGTTGCACATGCGCCCGCCCAGCATGTGGTGGACAGGCTTCGCCGTAATGTCATTGCGCCCCACAACCACCGCGGTCTTGCCCTCGGTTTCGATCTTGAAGAACGCCAACATGCGGCGGACCGCCAGCGCCGTCGCCGGCAGAAATAACATGCGTTCCTGCAACGCGCGGTAGAGTTCCGGGACCGTATGCCGCGCCACGCCGTCCACGTCCTTTTCCGCGGCGATCGCGTCGAAAATATCGAACTTACCGATCTCGCCCGGCGCGGGCTCCTCGATCTTCATGGGCAGCGGAAGTTGCACCAGGATGCCGTGCACCTCACGATTGGCGCTCAGGCGTGCCACATGGTCGCGCAGTTGGACGGCCGTGACGTTATCGTCGAACGTGTGGAGACAGGCGCGCATTCCGAGCCGCTGGCAGGCTTCCAGCTTCTTTTGCACGTACTTCTGTGACGCCGGGCTTTTGCCCACCAGCACGACATCGAGGCGCGGGACCACGCCATGCTTCTGCTTCAGCGCGTCCACCCCGGCGGCCACGCGCTGATGGATCTCGGCGGCAACGGGCTTGCCGTACATTAACTGGGCTGCCATATGCAAAAGGATACTATGACGCTCCCCAGCCGCAGCATTTTGCATTGCGTCCCCGGCCAACACGGATTTGCCCATTTAGTTCATAATCAGTTTCACGGTCTGCGAAAATTGCTAAACGCATGAGCAAGCTACCTACCTACGAGTTCCACGTTTCTCGCGCCGCACGCGACCGTTATCGCTTCGATGAAAAGCTGTTCTCCATCAGCGGCAACCTGGTTTTCGCCAATCTCGGCGCCGTGCGGCGCTTCGCGCAGCGCATGAATGAAGTGCGCCAGGCAGCCCTGCATCCCGAGCGCGCCGTACATCCCGGTGCGCTCAATGCCATGGGCCTGATTGACGAAACCCTGCACGTCCTGGTCGCCCATTATCGCGGGCAGCGCGATCCCAAGGTGATGACCGACGCGCTCGGCTGGTTCGAATCGCGCCTGGGCAGGGAAGCGCTTGACGGCGCCCTCACTCGTTTCGCCGACGAGTTCCCGGCCGTCGAGGTGTACCGGGGCCAGCGCAGCGCGGCCGAATGGCTGGCCGATTCCAGTGGCGGAGTCCCTCACCGCGCGGTGGCGCTCGAAGAGCTGATGATGCTTTGGCTGGCGAATGCCAACCCGGCATTTTCAACCTTTGGCGAGCTGTTCGATGATGACGAGCTTGCTAAAGCCACCAGCTATCCGCAGATTACTTCAGCGCTGCGCGATTACTTCGAAACTCGTCCGCGCTTCGGCCCGCAGAACGAGAACCTCTTTGACATGCTGCGCGCCCCGGCGCTGGCTTCGCCCGATTCGCTCGCTGGACAGCTCGCCTACATCCGCGAGCGCTGGGCCGACCTGCTGGGCGATTTCCTCCGCCGCCTTCTGACCGCCCTCGATGTACTCAAGGAAGAAGAACTGGCCATCTGGATGCGCTTCCACCCTCCGGGCGCGCATTTCGGCGGCATGCAGACGGTGGGCGATTCCAGCGCCGCTGCCATTCCGCGCTTCGGCTTCCGCGAGCACGAGTACGAGCGCTTCAGCGCCGACGTGGAATGGATGCCCAAGACGGTCATGATCGCCAAAAGCGTGTACGTCTGGCTCGACCAGCTATCAAAGACCTACCGGCGCGGCATTCATACTCTCGACCAGGTACCCGACGAGGAACTCGACCTCCTGCGTCGCCGCGGTTTCAACGCGCTGTGGCTCATCGGTGTCTGGCAGCGCAGCAAGGCCTCGCAGCGCATCAAGCAGTTGACCGGGAACCCGGACGCGGCGGCTTCAGCCTATTCGCTGGAGGCATATCGCATCGCCGATGATCTGGGCGGCGAGCCGGCTTACAACAACCTGCGCGATCGTGCCTGGGCGCGCGGTATCCGCCTGGCCAGCGACATGGTCCCCAACCACATGGGCATTGATTCGCGCTGGGTCATTGAGCATCCCGACTGGTTCCTGTCGTTGCCCTACAGCCCGTTCCCATCCTACTCGTTTAATGGCCCCGACCTGTCCAGCGACGGACGGGTGGAAATCAAGATTGACGACCACTACTACAACCGCACGGATGCCGCGGTGGTCTTCCGCCGCCTGGACCGATGGACAGGCGACACCCGCTACATCTACCACGGCAACGACGGCACCAGTTATCCCTGGAACGACACGGCGCAGTTGAATTACCTGAACCCCGAAGTGCGCGAGGCCGTGATCCAGACCATTCTGCACGTCGCGCGGCTCTTCCCGATCATTCGCTTCGACGCGGCCATGACGCTCACCAAACAGCACTATCAGCGGTTATGGTTCCCCGCGCCGGGCACCGGCGGCGCCATTCCCTCGCGCGCCGAGCATGGCATGACCAAACAAGAGTTCGATCGCGCCATGCCCAACGAATTCTGGCGCGAAGTGGTGGACCGTGTTGCCGCGGAGGTCCCCGGCACCCTGTTGCTCGCCGAGGCCTTCTGGCTGCTGGAGGGCTACTTTGTCCGCACTCTCGGCATGCACCGCGTCTATAACAGCGCCTTCATGAACATGCTGCGCGACGAGGAAAACGCCAACTACCGCAGCGTGATCAAGAACACGCTGGAGTTTGATCCCGAGGTGCTGAAGCGCTACGTGAATTTCATGAACAACCCCGACGAGCGCACTGCGGTGGACCAGTTCGGCAAGGGCGATAAGTATTTCGGTGTGTGCACCATGATGGCCACACTGCCGGGCCTGCCGATGTTCGGCCACGGGCAGCTCGAAGGTTATACCGAGCGCTACGGAATGGAATATCGCCGCGCCTACAGGGACGAGTCGCCCGACACCTGGTTGGTGGCGCGCCATGAACGCGAAATCTCACCGCTGCTGCATCGGCGCCCCCTCTTCGCCGAAGTCAGCAACTTCTTGCTCTACGACTTCTACACCGACCAGGGCTGGGTCAACGAAGACGTGTTCGCTTACTCCAATCGGCTCGGCGACGAGCGCGCGCTTGTGGTCTATCACAACCGTTACGCCAGTACGGCCGGCTGGATTCGCACCTCCTGCGGCTTTGCCGAGAAAACGCCAGAAGGCAAGCGCGTCCGGCAGTGCAGCCTCTGCGAGAGCTTTGGCCTGAGTGGCGATCCCAAGATGTTCGTGAGCTTCCGGGATTCCGTCAGCGGCCTGGAGTATCTGCACCGCGCCGCCGATCTGGCATCGAAGGGGCTCCACATCGAACTTGGCGCCTATAAGTTCCATGTATTCTTGGATTGGCGCGATATCTACGACGATGGCCGCCGGCCGTGGAGCGAGCTCTGCAACGCGCTGGCCGGTGCGGGTGTCCCCAGCCTGGAAGACGCCCTGCACGCGCTGGCGCTCAACCCCGTCCACGACGCCATGCGCGCGCTGCTTGAACCCGAGTTCCTCCAGGAGGTGGCCTCCACGGCAAACGCCCAGCCGTCGGACGGAGCGCCCAAGCCGCTGGTCGAAACCGCGCGAGAGCGCTTGCGGGTGCTGCTGGATGCGGCGCGCCACTTTGCCACGACGGCCGACGGCGAGAGTGCCGGCCTGACTCCATCCAGCGAATGGCGCGGCACCGTTGAGCAGGCCACCAGCCAGTTTGTGCGGCGCTTTACCGCCGCTCTGCGCCTGCCTGGCATAGAACGCTGCTTCTCGGCGACCTGGCCCGAAACTGCTCGTGCTGTGCTTCCCAGCCGCAGGGCCGACGGAGACGCCGCCTCGGCGATCTGGAGTACGGTGATCGCCTGCTGCGCCATCGAGGCGCTCGGCACCATCCGCGATCCCGCCGACTGCGACGCCGCGGCCACCGAATTGTTCGACGCCCTTCGCCTGCGTTACGTCTTGGCCGAGATATTCGAGGTCTTCGGCATGGAAGGCGAAGAGCGCTGGCGTGCCGCGGCGCGGGTGCGTGCAGCCTTTGCCGACGTCGCCTGGACGCCCGGACCGGCCACCATGCCTGCGATCGGCGCAGCGCCGTTCCGCTGGTTACATGATCCCGATGTGGCCTGGCTGATCGGCGTCCATGTGTACGAAGGCATCAGCTACTTCGTCAAAGAGCCCTTCGAGTCTTTGCTGTGGTGGATGTCGCTTCGTTCTCTGCTGACGCTTCTGGAGCACCCGCGGCCCGACCCGAATGCCGTTCGCCAGCTCGAACGACAGTTGCACCAACGCATTCAGGTCGCCGCCGACGCCGGCTACCGCGTGGAAGTCCTGCTGGAATCGGGAGGTAGTCCTCAGCTCTGAGATACAGCTCCTACGGACGGTCCCGGACCAGATGGACATCCCATCCTGCGAGGAACAACTGCATCGCAGAGAACGGAAAACGGAAAACGAGAAACGGAACCTACCAGATTCCTTTATCGCTTCCCGTAATCTTGAATGCCACGGCCGCAGTTGCGGCCAGTGGCGGCAGCAGCGATAGGCGGAAGGTTGCCGGCACGTCGCCGCGCCGCGCGGCGCTGGCCACCTGCGTCGTGTAGAAACCGGCGCCTTCCGGCATCAGCGGAATACGCAGGAAGCGCCGCTGTACCGTCAGTTTCTCGCCGCCGAAGCGCGCCGCCGCCAGCACCTCTTTGGGCAATGCCACGGGCCTGCCGCGGTACTGGTTGATGTAGTCCGAGACAATCTTCAGGTACGTGGCCACTCCGGGCCAGATGCCGCCGAGATCGGCCGAGCGGCGTAGTTCTGCAAAGTCAATCGCGCCCGATTCCACCAGCGCCGCGCTGTTCAGGATGTCACAGACGCGGAAGTAGAAGTGGCGATACATGCGTTGCAGGGTGGCGACCACGATGCGCTCTTCCGGCGCCGGAGCATAAAACGTGTACTGCCGGACGCGCATCTCGACGCGGCGCTCGACAAAGCGGCGGGCCATGGTGATGTGTTCTCCGGTCTGCCCCAGGCGCTTCGCGTGGACTTCCACCGATTCGCGCAGGCCGGGCAGGGCAAAGTTCCACTTATGCGCCAGGCGGTCCCCCCAACTGCGCGGCTCGATGCGCGCGTTCAGCCGCTGGACGAAGATGTCTCGAACTTTGTTGCCCTCGGCCGTAGTGTAAAGGTCGAGGTCATTGCCGAAATCGGGCCAGTGGTCGAGCGACTTCATCACCACGGTGGGACAGCCGGCGGCCTCCAGTTCCCGCAGGACGCGGTCAAGGTGCTCCAGCGCATTCTGGATGCGCGCGTATTCGTTCGCCAGATTGGCGTTGATCCAGTGGTCCAGGCCATTTTTGTCGCGAGCAAGTTCCTGCAACGACAGCAGTGAGCGCACGACCACATGGTTTGAGTCCGCTAGTTCGAGGAAGTCGGAACGCTGTTGCGCATCAAGACCGGCGATATGGGCGACCGCCCCAGCGGCATTCGCGGGCGCAATCGTCAGCAGCGAAAGTGCATCCAGATGTTCTTTTTCGCAGGGAACGGCGCTAGCCAAGATGCCTGGCCCTCACTTCGGTGGAATACTTGCCGCCCAGTTGGATGAGAGCGACTGAGGCGGAGTTCGCTGGAAAACAGTGGCTAGTGGCTGGTGGTTCCTGGTTAGTTCTGGGGAGCTACTCTTATGGAGGCTTGTGTTGATCAGTTGAGAAGAATCCCACCTACTCTCAGAAGTGTAGTTGCGGTCGAGGTCGGACGAGAATCCTTCACCAGTAAGCATTAGCCATCAGCCACTAGCTACTGTCTATAATCGCTGATTACATTAAGGAGCCTGCACTTGGCCTACAACGACCTGCGCGAGTGGATCGCGGCGCTGGAACGCGCCGGTGAATTGAAACGCATCCGGGCGGAAGTCGATCCGGTCCTGGAGATCACCGAGATTGCCGACCGCTGTTCCAAGCTGGGCAGCAGTTCACGCCACGGCGCCGGCGGGCCGGCCCTGCTGTTCGAGAACGTCAAGGGCCATCGCGGCATACCGGTGCTGATCAATCAGTTTGGCTCGGCGCGGCGCATGAACATGGCGCTCGGCGTCCGTTCGCTCGACGAAGTCGCCGACCGGTTGCGCCAGTTTATGGACGTGAAATCGCCGCATGGCTTGCTTGACAAGCTCAAGATGCTGCCGATGCTGGCCGATGTGGGCAAGTTTTTCCCAAAGACGGTCTCCAGCGGACCATGCAAAGAAGTGATCAAGCGCGACAACTTCTCACTGCTGGACTTTCCGGTGCTGCAATGCTGGCCCCAGGATGCCGGGCGCTTCATCACGCTGCCGTGCGTCATCTCGCGCGACCCACGCACCGGCAAGCGCAACGTCGGCATGTATCGTATGCAGGTTTACGATGCGCGCACCACCGGCATGCACTGGCAGCGGCAGAAACAGGGCGCAGAGCACTATCGTGAACGCCTGCGCGCAGCCGCAAGTAGCGCCGCCGTACCGGCGGCGGGCCTCGTTGACCCTGCTCGGGCTGTTGACATCATGGCGCGCTCCTCCGGCGGGACGCGCATCGCAGAGGGTGAACGTCCGGCAGGGAAGATGGAAGTGGCGGTCGCTATCGGCACCGATCCCACGCTGACCTTTGCCGCCATCGTCCCCGCTCCGCCCGACATCGAGGAGTTCCTCATCGCCGGTTTCCTGCGCGAACGTCCGGTTGAGTTGGTGAAGTGCGAGACCGTGGATCTTGAAGTTCCCGCCACGGCAGAGATCGTGCTGGAAGGCTACGTCAATCTCGACGAACTCCGCACCGAGGGCCCGTTCGGCGACCACACCGGCTTTTATTCACTTGAAGACCTCTACCCGGTGTTTCACGTCACCTGCATCACGCATCGCAAGGACCCAATATACGCGACCACCATCGTGGGCAAGCCGCCGATGGAAGACGCGTGGATGGGCAAGGCCGTGGAGCGCATCTTTCTGCCGCTGATGAAGCTTGCGCTGCCGGAGATTGTGGACGTCAACCTGCCGGTCGAAGCCGTGTTCCACAACCTAATGATCGTCTCCATCCGCAAGTCGTATCCGGGGCAGGCGCGCAAGGTGATGGGCGGCATTTGGGCCATGGGGCAAGCGATGTTCACCAAGTGCGTAGTAGTGGTGGACGAAGACTGCGATGTGCAGGACTTGCGCGAGGTGGTGTTGCGCGTCACGAACAACATTGATCCGGAGCGGGACATCCAGTTCACCCTCGGGCCGGTTGATTCACTCGATCACGCCTCGCGCCTGCCCGATTTCGGCAGCAAGATGGGCATTGACGCCACGCGCAAATGGCCCAGCGAAGGCTTCACGCGTCCCTGGCCGGACGAGATCAGAATGACTGATGAAGTGAAGGCGCGGGTGACGGCGCGCTGGAAGGAGTTGGGGATTGAGTAGCTTCTAGCTCTGAGCCATTAGCTCTTGGCTTTAGTTCTTAGCTGCTGCTTGTGGGGCTCCCACTTGCGTTTTCAGTGGCGTGACGGTTCGGTTCAGTGGAAGTGCCGCGCTAAAAGCTAAGAGCTAAAAGCCAAGAGCTAAGAGCTAAGAGCTAAGAGCTAAGAGCTAAGAGCTTCTTCCATCCACTCTCGCTTTCGCCCCTTGCACCAGCCGCTCCGTGGTGACGATCGCGCGGCTGTGCTCGCCTTCGCCAATCTTGCCGCCGGGATCGAACGCTTCCACGCGAAACTTATAGAGCTTGCCATCCATCCCGAGAAACGTCGCCTTGGCGGAGACGCGCGTGTGATTGGGCGTGGCCGCCAGATGCTTGATGTTGACCGTCACGCCGACTGAAAGTTGGCCGGGTTGGAGCAAGGGCTTCATGACACGCGACGCAGCGATTTCCATCAGGGCGATCATGCGCGAAGTGGAAAAGACTTCCGGAAACGCGTCCTCATTGGAAATCGGCAGGGCACTGGCCATGTCGCTGTCGGCTGCGATGTACGAGGCTTCGGCGGTAGCGCCAGGTTCGAGCATTGTTCCACCCCAAGTTGATTTTCCGCGAATGTAGCACATCAGGCAGCACAACGCACGCGGCTTACAGATGCGGCGTATGCTGGATGGGAATCTCGTCTCCGGCCTCGTTGGCGCTGGCGCGGTTCTTCTGCCACGTCCGCACGCCCGCGGCAATGATGTTCGAGTAGATGTGCGGATTGTCTGTCGAAACCTGGCACAGAAATCCGCGCACCGCCTGGCGCGCGCCCTCCTTGAGCGAACAGGCGCAGGGCACGATCGGGAAGGCCTGCGCCGTTGCCTGCGAGCGGACCAGGTCTTCCTTGACGTACATAAGCGGCCGGATGAGGCGGAACTCATTTTGCGAGGACATCGCAACCGGCGGCAGCGGCTTTACTCGTCCGGTGAAGAGCAGGTTGCGCACCATGGCCTCGGCAAAATCGTCGGCGGTATGGCCAAACGCGATCACCTTGCAGCCGAGCCGGCGCGCAGTCTCGTACACCGCGCGGCGGCGATAGCGCGAGCAAATGTCGCAGCCGTGCACCACACCTTCCTGCACCAGGCGAACGGAAGGTTTGTCCTCAACCACTTCCCAAGCCACGCCGATCTCGGCCAGATGCGAACGCAATCCATCGAGCGGCGCCATGAATTTACCTTGCTGAATGGTGAACGCGCACAGCTCGAAGCTGATGGGGGCGCGCGCTTTGAGGGCAAGCAGCGCATGCAGCAGCGCCATTGAATCCTTGCCGCCGGACAGGCCCACGGCGATACGGTCGCCGGCATGGATCATGTCGAACTCGGCAATCGCCTTGCCCACCAGCTTGGTGATCTTTTCGGCGATGGTCACTGCCGTCTCCCGCTTGGAGGTTATTAGAGGTAACAAGAACGAGTTTTCCAGTTTCTAGTTGATGCGCTACCGGTTCAGTCTAGAAACCAGAAACTAGAAATTGGAAACTGCCGTTCCAATCAGTCGAATCGGCAAAATCCGCGTCACCCGCGTTCCCGGGTTCAAACTAGCCGCGCGACCAAATCGTAATCGTGCGCTTCCGTGATCTCGCAGCGATGGAACTCGCCCGGACGAGGCCCGTGCGGTCCAAAGTCATTGATGAACAGTTTGCCGTCGATTTCCGGGGCGTGCATCTCGGTGCGGCCTTCCCACAAAAGCTCGGTTTCCGACGACGGCCCCTCGAGCACCACGTCGAACTCGCGCCCCACCAGCGCCTGCTTCCGCCAACGGCCAATGCGCTGCTGAATCTGCATCAGCTTCCTGCGGCGACGCTCGATCTCGCGCGCCGGCAATTTGCCGTCCAGCGAGTGCGCGCGCGAGCCTTTCTCGTCGGAGTAGGCGAACACGCCCATCCAATCAAACTCGGCGGCGCGCACGAACTCGCATAGTTCGTTGAAGTCGCCTTCGGTCTCGCCGGGGAAGCCGACGATGAACGACGTGCGCAGCGTCACGTCGCGGATTGTGCGGCGCATGCGCTCGATCTGCCGCAGGTAGATATCACCACTGCCGCCGCGCTTCATGCGTTTCAGCACCGCCGCCGATGCATGTTGCAGCGGAACATCAATGTACGAACAAATCTTCGGATGCGCTGCAATTGTCTCCAGCAGACGGCCGGTAATCTTGTTGGGATATGCGTAAAGGAACCGCACCCAGTGCAGCTCTTCGATCCCTGCGAGTTTTTCCAGCAGCAGCGCCAGGCCGTCTTTCAGCCCGAAGTCTTCGCCGTAGCAGGTGGTGTCCTGCCCGATCAGCGTGATCTCGCGCACTCCGCTTTGTGCCAGGCGCTCGGCCTCGGCGATCACCGACTCGAAGCGCCGCGAGCGGAACTTGCCGCGCAACTGAGGAACCACGCAGAACGTGCAGGGATGATCGCAGCCCTCGGCGACCTTGATGTAGGCAAGATGGCGCGGCGTGGCCAGCAGCCGCGGCGTGTTCTCGTCGTAAAGGTAATTCGGCAGGTCGGCAATGGCGCCATCCCATTCACTACGCGAAAAACGGCCCTGCTCCTCGCGAGCTTTGGCTTCAGGACGGCCGCCGAGAATCGCAAACGGCGAACTCTGCGGAGTTGTCGCCACTCCGGCCGCCGCCAGGATGTGCTCGAGTTCTCCGGTGCCGACTACGGCATCGACTTCCGGAATTTCCTTCTGGATCTCGTTGCGATAACGTTCCACAAGGCAGCCGGCCACGATCAGCTTGCGCGCGCGGCCCTCGGTCTTGTAACGCGCCATCTCGAGAATCGCGTCCACCGACTCCTGCTTCGCCGTGTCAATGAACGAGCACGTGTTCACGACGATCACGTCGGCGTCTTCGGCGCGGGGCGTGATTTCCGCGCCGGCGTGCGCCAGCAGACCCATCATCACTTCGCTGTCCACCAGGTTCTTAGGGCAGCCGAGCGACACGAAGCCCACCTTGGCCGGCTGGGCTGAACCGCTCGTGATTTGCTGAGGAAGAGTAGGAGTTTCGACTGACATCTGTACTCAGGCAATTCTAACAGCAGCAACACGTTCTCCGTTCTTTCCTTTGTCCGTTTTCCCTTTATAGGAGTGGAAGTGCGAGGCGCCCGGGACCTGGCCGGCCTATGACCTTCTCACCGTCTCAAACAGTTCCGGCAATCGTTGCGCGTCGGCTGCCGAATTGCCGAACCGGGCGCGCTCGTAATGGACGGTGAAATCGGCGACCGCGCGCCGTACTGCCGGATCATCAATGGCGGCGAGAAATTCCGCGGGCGTCTTGCTGGGCGGCTTGTGCCAGCCGCGGCGCGCGAGCACCCGCAACAGGCGTGCGTACCACAGGCCCGCCGCTGATGGCGGGGCGGACGCCGGATGGCGCGTGAGCTGAAATCGCACGAGGGCGCGACGGAAGCGGCGAAGGTTCAGTGCAACCACGAGCAGCGCCACGCTTGCGACTGTCACGCCTGCCCAGGCCTGGGGCGACCGCTGCAAACTTTCTTGCCCACGTATGGCGACGCGCAACACCGCCGCGTACCTTTCGCGCACCCAGTCGCGCAACCGTTCGCCGGTCCGTCGTCCTCGGATGACCGCCGCCATACTGAGGCTGCGTTGGTGGCTGAAGTCGTAGTTGATGACCCATTCGCGCCAGAACTCGCGCCCCGCATCGAGGTAGAGCTGGAAACGGCTCCATAGACCAGCGGTGGCAGGCGCTGCACCTGCCGGAGTGGGATCAAACGTGACCCAACCCGCAGGGGGGAAGTAGGCCTCCACCCAACTGTGGGCATCGCGCGCGCGCACGATGTAGCTGCCGGAGATTGGGTTGAACTCGCCTCCGCGAAAGCCGTTCACCACGCGCGAGGGAATCCCGATAGTGCGCAGCATGATCGCCATCGCCGAGGCGAAGTACTCGCAGTGCCCCTGCTTGCGCGTAAACAGAAAATCCGCTATCGGGTCCGCCGGGGTCCGGGCAGGGAGCTGAAGCGTATAGCCGAACGTCGTACTCAGGTACGACTCGATCGCCGCAGCCTTGTCGTAATTGTCGGCAAAGCGCGCCGTGACCTGTTCGGCAAGCGCTTGCACGCGTTCATCAAATTGCTGCGGCAGTTGCAGGTAGCGAAGTTCGACGCCAGGTGGATATTCCGCCGTTGCCGTGCGCAACTCCTGTGGCCGGCGGCGTGTTTCCGCGGAGACAAACTCGTACAATCCCACGCTGCGCTGCACGTCGGAGTTGTAGAGCGCGCCGCCCCTGTCGGCGGTGATCTCGCGATAATTGCCCAGCAGGAACGCCGGTTTCGGAGCGACGAAGAACACGTTGGAACCGATCGGCTCCATGAGCACGCGATACCGCAGCGACTTTACTGGGCCACCCGCGACCGGCGTGTCCTGCCAGGTTGCATACAACGGAAACAGGTTGAACTCGCCGGTGCGCGATTGCAGCCGCACAGGTTCATCAATCGGATTCGTCCAGCGCTTGCCGTCAAATAGCCCCAGCGACACGCCGCGCAGCAGCAGGTCGTGGGTAGGGCCGTTTCCGCGTTCGGGTTGGACGTGCATCACGACAGCGTCGAGTTGCTGGATCTGGCCGATGTTGCCCAGGTTCACGCTGTTGCTGAACCCGCTGACGATGTCACTGTGGCGTGGCGCCAGGGTGCTCAGGTATCCGGCGGTTACGCGCGGCAGGACGAAGAACAATGCGGCGCCGGTCACGAGAATGCCAGTCACCAGCGCCAGCGCCACTCCGAATAGTGAGCGCGGCAGGCGGCGCGCATGACCCGCCGAATCGCGCGAACGCGCGAGGGCGCTGCGGGCAGAGCGCCGAATCTCCAGCGCGATGCAGGTGTTTACGGCCAACAGGACAAATATGGCGAATACGGCTAGAAATACAGCGTCAACCGTGAGCACCGAAGCTGCAAGGACTTCCAGAAACGCGAGCACCGCAAGATAGAGATAATCCCGGTCGCGCTGGACGGAAAAGATTTTCACCACCATCACGAACAAAACCAGGTGGACCGTGGCAGCGACGAATTCGCGCGAAATCAGGAAGTAATCAATGGCGTAGAAGAGAACGTAAACGAGCGTGAGCGGAGCAGTCCAGCGTTCCTCCAGCGCGAACTCGCGGCCACCGACCAGGAGGTAGCCGCGCACCAGCAACGCGGCGGTAACCAGCAGAATGGTCAGCAGGTCGAGCTTGCCGGTACTGACCACCGTGGCGAAACCGGCGGTGATCAGCAGGTAGAGCGAGAGCTGAAAGTAGCGCTCAACCGCGTCGAGACTGGTTGCAGCCGGCATGGGAGAATTGTATGCGGTAAGTACGGACCCTGGTTTCTACCGTCTGCCCCGTACCCCTTATGCGGTGTTGCTCATCTGATAATATGAAGGTGCTGGACATCGGTCCCGCGCGACGCAATCCCGCCAACCCCGCCAGATCCGGAAGGAAGCAACGGTAACGGGCCAGTGCGTGTGCAGTGGGGACGCCGGTGTTCAGCTTCTTCTTTTTGCGGCAATCCCCACGCCTCGCAATGCTCAAACGGAAACGCCCTACTTCGTCGCTCCCTCCGGCCTGACAATCGTGATGTGGTTGATCTTGGTCGGGTTCTTAGGCCGGTCATTGGGGCCAGTCGGCGCATTGATGATCTTCTGCACTACCTCCTGGTTTTCGCACTGCCCGAAGATCGTGTACTGGTTGTTCAACGAAGGATACGGCGCGGCGGTGATGAAGAACTGCGCGCTATTGGTATTGGGATCGGCAGTTCTGGCATAGGCCAAGCGGCCGGGACGGTCGAACTTCAAGTCGGGCGAGACCTCCAGACCGAAGCCATAGCCCGCATCGCCGGTGCCGTCACCTTTGGGATCGCCGCCCTGGATCATGAAGCCGGGGATCACGCGATGGAAGATGGTGCCATCGTAGAGGGGAACGCCACGCTTTTTCGCGCGCGTAATGGGACTGGTCCATTCCTTCGTGCCCTCGGCGAGACCGATGAAGTTCTCAACGCTCTTGGGCGCCTTGTCGGGTAGCAGGGTACAGTTGATCTTTCCGGCGGTCGTGTCAATGATCGCTTTGGGTTGCGCGGCTTTGCCTGCGGGCTTGCCCTGCGCGAGGGCCGCGGTCGCAGCGAGAACAAGAACCAACATCAAGCTGATTTGCTTCATTGTCGCTCCTCAAGAACACCGATGTGCTTTCGTATTGTATGCCTGCAAACCTTTGCCGCAGAGGCGCAGCGTTAATCAGCGGCCCTGCATCTGCCGGGACACGCGTTCGACTTCCGCAAAGACGCGCAGCAGGTTTTCGCCAAGGATCTTCCGCATGTCTGCCGCCGAGTACCCGCGGGCCATCAGCATCTCGGTGATCTTCGGCAAATCGGCGGCGGAATCGATTCCCTCCGGCGCCGAGTCGATGCCGTCGAAGTCCGAGCCCAGCCCGACATGATCAATACCGGCGACCTTGGCCACGTGGTCAATGTGGTCAATCAACGAGGACAGGGGCGGACGCGGGATCTTCTTCGCCCATTCCTCTTCCGCGCGGGCGTGCTCGCGGGCGCGCGTGGCGCTGTCCGCGTCCTTGTACTTCTCATCAACGGCCTTGATGCCGGCGCGCCGCTCGGCTTCCATGGCCGCATAGGCTCTTCGGAAATTATCGTCCACGAAGAAGCTGGCAAAATTCACCTGCACCACGCCGCCATTCTTCGCCACCGCCCTGAGCATCTCGTCAGTCATGTTGCGGTAGTGGTCGGTCAGCGCGCGCGCCGACGAGTGCGACGCGATGATTGGCGCCTTGGTCGTCTCGATGACGTCCCAGAAGGTCTTGTCGGCCACATGCGAGACGTCCACCATCATGCCCAGCCGGTTCATTTCCAGCACAACCTGTTTGCCGAAATCGGTGAGGCCGTTGTGATGTTGGACGTCGGGCTTATCAATGTCGCCGGAGGCATCGGCCCACTCGTTGGTATTCATCCAGGTCAGCGTCATGTAGCGCGCGCCCAGACGGTAGTAATTGCGCAGAATGCTCAGGTCGTTCTCGATGGCGTGCCCGCCTTCAACGCCGATCAGTGCGGCCAGCTTGCGCAGGCGATGCGCGCGCCGGATGTCCGCAACGCTGCAGGCCATCATCATCTGGTCGGGATGCCGGCGCACCTGCTCGTGCACGGAATCAATCATGGCGAGGGCGCGATGAACGCCATTGGCCTTGTACTTGAACGGGTTCACCCAGACCGAGAAAAACTCCGCGCCCAAGTTGCCTGCCTTGATGGCCGCCAAGTCAATGTGGCCGTTGCCGCGCGGCCTGGCAATGTCGTAGCCCTCATCAACGAAGCGCCCCGGAGTGTCCGCGTGCGTATCAACCACCAGGGCGGAGTTGTGGACTTGGCGGGCCTTGCGGGCAAGTTCGGGGTTTTGGCCCAGAGCGCAAGCGGCCGAAAACAACACCAGCAGACAAGACAGGATTAGAGGTTTCATAGCAAAGATGCAGTTATAAAGCAAAACGAAGGACCAGTGGAAGCGGAGACTCACTTCCAGACGCGGTACACTGGCGAGCGAGCGTTTCACTGTGGGGAACAATGGTGAGCAGTCAGCAAGTAAATGAAATTCGATTGACAGCAAACTTACGGACGAAACCTCTGTTCATCAGCGCCGCGGCCGGCATGTTCGTCTTCGGCATTGTGCTGGCGGTACTGGGAACGGCGTTCGGTATGCCGGAGATGCGCGCGCGCCTGCACGCAGACCTGGCGCAGCAGGGAAATCTGTTCCTGTTGCTTTATCTCGGTATCTTCCTGTCGAACTTCGTGGCCGGGCCGCTGATTGATTCCATCGGGAACAAATGGGTGCTGCTGGTCTCATCGTTGCTCGTCGCGGCGGGCTTGGCGGGATTCGCCGGCTCCCATTCGTTCGCCGCGGCGGCCGCCTCCGGCTTCCTGCTGGGATTCGGTGGTGGCGGCTTGAACACTTCCACCAATGCGCTGGTCAGCGACATCTACGGCGAGAACCGCGGCGCCATGCTCAACCTGCTGGGCGTGTTTTTCGGATTTGGCGCGCTGTTTGTGCCGCTGCTGGCCGCCAGCCTGACGCGCTGGACCACCGTCCCGCAACTGCTGCTCGGGGCGGCGGCGTTGCCGCTGGTTTGTGCGGTCGCCTACGGTGCGCTGGCGTTCCCCCTGGGAAGACGAGGTGGAAAGACCGCCTTTCTCGACACCGTTCGCGCGCTGCAGTTTCCCGGAGTCGGTGTACTTGCCATTTTGCTGTTCTTCGAATCCGGCAACGAGGCGGTGATCGGCGGATGGACTTCGCGTTACGTTGGCGCCGTGGGAGTGCCGCCGCGCGCCGCAACCCTCGTACTGGCGTGCTATTGGGCGTCGCTGATGGCGGGGCGCGTGATGGCTGCGCCTCTGTTGCGGCGCTTCACCAAGCAGCAGATGATCATGGGCAGCGCGGCGGGTGGGGTATTGGGCTGCGCACTGCTGGTCTTGGGGAACTCGACCCCGGTGTTCGCGCTGGCGACGGTCGTGACCGGGTTATCGTTTGCGCCGATCTTCACGTGTGCGCTGGGCGTGGCGGGCGACCGCTATCCGCACTCGGTGGGCAGCGTGTTCGGCATGTTGTTCGCCGTGGCGCTGCTGGGAGGGATGCTGTCGCCCTGGGCGGTCGGCCACATTTCCCAAAGCTACGAGGCGGCATACGGCGGTACAGCGGTGCGGTTTGGGATGCTCGTACCGCTCGCCGGGGCCTTGCTTAATTGCGCGATTGCGGCGTGGATGCTGCGGGCTGAGAGGGAGGCGATGCACCGTATCGCCGAACCCTAAAGCGCGACCATGTCTGAGAACAAAAAACGGGCCTGCCCTGTGGCAGGCCCGTTGTTGAGGTTCATTGCGCCGAGTGTGGATTTTAGAAGTTGATCTTCAGACCAAGTTGAAGGATTCGATTGATCTTGAAGTTCGCATCGCCATTAAATGCAACCTGACCGAACTTGTTGGTCGAGGTCTCGTTGAAGTTGGCCCAAGCCGTAGTAATCGAGGCCGGATTGGTGTGGTTGAACACGTTGAAGGCCTCGAAACGCAGTTGGCTTTTCACGCGTTCGGTGATGTGGATGTTCTTAAACAACGAGAGGTCCTGGCGGTACATGCCGGGGCCATAAACTACGCCAGGTCCCGACGTGCCCGGTCGGATCTTGCCATTCAGAGGGAAGTTCACACTGGTGAACGCGAACGGGTTAAACCATCCCCAACTCGTGGTGTTGAGGGTTGGCCCGAACACCCTCGTTCCCGTCGTCACATTGGCTGTTTGCGTCCAGTTTGCCGAGGCGGTTGGGTCGCCGATAATGTCAGGACGGATGCCGCAAACTGTGGAGCTCAGCCGGCAGCCTTGGCCGGCGAAATCCCACGAATAGTAGCCCTCCGTCACCGTGTACGGCGTGCCGCTCTGGAGAGTGGTGATGCCGGAAAGCTCCCACCCGCCGATCAACTTGCCTAGAATTCCCTGCTGGTTCTTCATCCACGGGAACTCGTAGACGAAGTTCGCGCTGATGATGTGCCGGCGGTCCTGCTGCGTGGGGCCGTAGTAGCTGTGTGGATCGTAGCTGTTCGGCGGAGCCGTGCTGCGGTCCGTCTGGTTGTCGGTGAGGGCCTTCGACCAGGTGTAGGAGAAAGACACCAGTGAGGAACCTGCAAACCGCTTCTGCACCATCGCCTGTAGTGAGTGGTAGTTGGCCATCGCGTACGTGCGGATAGCGTTAATCGGTCCCCATCCCTTGTACGGACGGATGTAGTTGAGCTTTGTGAAGTTCGTCGTACAGGAGCTGTAATTGCCAGCCTGCGCGGCAGCCAGGTTCGTACAGTTGGCCGTGGCGCCCAGGATGTCCTGTGCGTTGCCCAGCACCGGATAGTTGAGGTAGTCGCCCACGTACGGCTGGTTGATATCGAGAATGCCCAGCAGGTGATTGGCGCGGCTACCCACGTAGCCGACATCAACCAGCAGCGTCGGCGTAATCTGCTGCTGCACAGTCAGGTTCCACATCTGGTTGTACGGAGTGTGGAAGTTCGGATCAACACGGCTGTCCACCCGCTTCGGCGCCGCTGCGATTGAAAGGGTTCCCGCGGGGTTATCCAATGGAACCAGACTGCTGCTGGATCCGCCCAAGTCTATGCTTTGTACGAAGGGCGGATTGTAGAAGATGTTCTGTTCGAAGATCCCGACCAAACCGGAATCGTAGAAGATGGCATAGCCGGCACGAACGGACGTCTTGCCGTCGCCAAATGGGTCCCAGGCGATGCCAATACGAGGAGCGAAGGCCTTGTTGTACTCGTTGCCGGCCTTGCTGCCGTAAGGCGCCACCGTTCCCTCAGGCCAGCAATACAGGACCTGATTGGCGGCCAGCATCTTCTGGCAGGTCTTCAATGCCGCGTCCGTCGGAACCACACCATTCAGCAGGTTCGCGGTTGCAGGATTGATGATATTGCCGTTTGCGGGATTGATCTGCGGCGCCTTGGCAGGATCGTAGAGCCGCGGATCGAAATTGGTCAGCATACCGTTGGCATCGGTCGGCTGACGGAAATTCGAGTACCGCAAACCAACGGTGAGGGTCAGGTTTGGACGCAGGCGCCACTCGTCCTGCGCGAAGAACTCGAACTGATTGGCACGCACATCGGGGTACAGATCCACCGAGGACTGCACGTACCGGTTGCCGCGGCCCATCATGAAGTTGGCCCAAGTTTGCAGTTCGCGCAGGTTGTACTGCGTGTAGATCTTGCCGTTGTAGCTCAGGCACTGGGCTGTGCCCGTCGGGCAGGGGACGATTGTCCCGCCCGGGATGGCGGGCGGGTTTGTCGCCGTGGGATCGTAGGCGCCGTACCGGTGAAAATAGAATGTCGGCACGTTGCCGCCGGCAAAGTTCTCGGCCTTCTGATAGTGGTAGTAGGTGCCGCCGAACTTCAGCGTGTGGCTGCCGATGATCTTGGTCAGATTGGCGAAGACCTGATGGTTACGGTTGAAGTCTTCGTAGTACGGGTGTGTGCTGAGGTTGCTGAAGTAACCGTTGTAGTTGATGGTCGGCAGCGTGTTCAAATAGCTGGCAATCGGGAACACGCTCGCATATTTCACGTCAGGCGAGTTGCTGGCCGCCATCGTCCCGGTCGGATCGCTGATGATCGCGCCGTAGCTGAAATTGTAACCAGCCTCGAGCAAAGTCGTGGGCGAGAACGTCGCCGTTGCGCGCCCGACGAAGCCCCATCCCGGAGCATTGGTTGAAGTTGTGGAAACGCCCGGGATCGGGGTGTACGGCCCAAACAGGCCCTGGGGTTCAATAGTCGGGATGGAGTCGTGAGTGTAGCGGCCGTAGACCGAGAGCCGCGGCCCAAACACGTGATCCACCTTGACCAGTTCTTCGCGGTAGTTGCTCACGTTGCGGAACGTGCCAAATGCCTGGCCGCGGTTAAGCGGATCGGTCGGCAGGCTGCCTGGTACCTTGCCCCAGATGTTCTTGATGTATCCTTGTGAAATCGCCCAAGCATCCGCCGAAACCGCATTAGCAGCCGTCACCGTGGTCGAATATCCACCCGGCGCGCAAGTGCCATCAGGATTGAAGCTCACGCAAACCGGCGCTTCCATGTTCCCCGCCATTTCGGCCTGCGTGGGCAGATAGGCAGTGCTGCCGGTTGTGTATGTGATGACCCGGCGGAATTCCTGCGAGAAGAAGAAGAACGTCTTGTCTTTGTTCTTGTTGTAGAGTCCGGGGATGGTGACGGGACCGCCGATGTTCCAGCCGAAATTGTGGTACCGCATGGGCTTGCGGGTATCGCAATCCGGCGTGTCGCCGGTAGCGGCATAGACATCAGAGTACTTCTCTCGGCAAGCCGCGGTCGGGGTCCAGTAGCGGAAGTTTTCCTTCGTGGAATAGGTATCCGCGTTGAGGTTTTCGTTGCGCCAGAATTCGTAGGCTCCGCCGTGGAACGTGCTCGTGCCCGAGCGAGTGATGACATTGACTTGCGCCGCGCCGCTGCGGCCGAATTCGGCATTGTAGTTGGATTTTAGCACTTTGAATTCAGCAATCGCATCTACGGAAGGCGTAATCAGCAGGCCGAGGCTGGAGCCGCGGTCCACGTTATCGGCGCCGTCGATGGTCCAGTTATTGGAACTCGTGCGCTGGCCGTTGACCGAGATGCCGAGGACGTTCACGCCGCCCGTAATCGGGTTGCTGAAGCCGACGTAAAACTCCTCCGAGCCGGTGTTCGAAACCCCCGGCATCAAGGTGACCAACTGGGTGTAGTTGCGATTGTTGAGCGCTAACTCGCGGATTTGCGTACCGGTGACCAGGCCCGCGGTTTCCGCTGAACGCAGTTCGACTTCCAGCGGGTTCGCCTGGACTTCGACCGTCTGGGTGGCTGCGCCGACCTCCATGTCGGCGCTGACCATTAGCTTGTCGTTGACGTTAAGTTCGATGCCGCTCTTGACGAACTTCTTGAAGCCTTCCGCTTGGACAGTGATGGAGTACTTGCCGATCGGCAAGTAGGTGGCAAGGTATTCCCCGCGCGCGTCGGTTTTCAGCGTGCGAATGACAATGTTCTGGTCAGTATTCTTCACCGTCACCGTCGCACCCGGCAGTACCGCTCCTGACGGGTCTCTGACGATGCCGGCGATACTGCCGGTAATCTCCTGCGCCCAGGCTGCGACGGTGATCAGCAGCAGCAGGCAGAGGAGTACGGCCCAACATTCTTTTAGTCGCATATCGCCTCCAGGCAAACGTCTTCCATGATGTGTACCCTAATCAGTGCAAACTCGTGAACAGCATTAGTTGTCAATCACGACTCGCTCGCCCGGTGAGGATAGGCGGGCGTTCCCGGTCAGAAGCAGTTTAGGGAACACCAATCGTAGAAAGCTCAGTACGGGCTGTCAATTACGATTTCCACTGAGGCCCGGAAAAGCGCTTCCGACAGGGTTGGGCGCTACACGCTGGTGCTTCTTTTGGCGCGAGCGGGTTCGGAAGCGGTCGGCTGAAGCCACAGCGCGGCAGACCCAGCGATGCCCGATTCCGCACCGTAGAGAGCGCTGACAATCGGCAACTGCTGCGCGCGGGGGTTGATGGACCAGCGGGTCAGGCGGCCGCGTATGTAGCTGAAAAAAGAGGCCATCAGGTGGCCCAGTCCGCCGCCCACCACGATTACGTCCGGCTCCAGCAAGTCAATGATGTTGCCTAGCCAGATGGCCAGGTAATCGGCCGCTTCCTGCAAGACCTTGACTGCCAGCGGGTCGCCGTTGAGCGCCGCTTTGCCGACCGTATGGGCCGAAACCGCGGAGACCTTGCCGTCAGCGAGTTCCAGCATCAGCGACCGCGAACTGCGCGTCAGTACGGCGCGCGCGCGCGCCCCAATGGCGGGGCCAGAGGCGTACATCTCGATGCATCCCTGTTTTCCGCAGGGGCACTTTGGGCCGGCGTAGTCAATGGTCATGTGCCCGCCTTCGCCCGCCATGCCGGTACGGCCCGAATACACGCGCTGGGCGTTCACCATGCCGGTACCAATGCCTGTGCCCAGGCTGACATAAAACACATTGCGGTAATCGGCGCCAGCGCCCCAAACGGCTTCGGCCAGGGCAGCACAGTTGGCGTCGTTTTCCACGCGCGCGGGCAAGCGGTAATGCGCGGCGATCACCTTGCCCAGCGGGTATTCCTGCCAGCAGGGAAGATTGCTGGCCTTCAGGACGGTGCCCGTGTGCGCGTCCACCCAACCAGGCGTGCTGATTCCGATTGCCGCAGGCTTCAGGTTGGGAGCGCCTTCGCGGAGCGCATCAATAGCGCTGCGCACGGCGGCCAGCCCATCTTCGGCCGTTTTGCGCGCCACCATCGGAGCACGCGTCGACGCCAGGATCTGACCTTCGGGATTGACTATGCCGGCGGCGACTTTGGTCCCTCCGATGTCAACGCCGATCACAAACTCGCCAGGGGTCATAAGCGGTCAACAGTATCGAACCTGCATTTCGCAGCACTTCATATCTTCACGAATATCTTCTTCCGATAGAAGAACGTCATGATCGCCATCCACAGCAGGACGTAGCTGATCGAGAACATCAGCGAAGCATTGATCGGGCTCGCCAGCGGCGCGAAAACGGTCACGAAAATGTAGTTATAAACCGTAGTGGCACGTCCGTTGAGCGGAACCCGGTTGATCACCAGGTTCTTGGTCATGAACGTTGACAGTGCATACGCCAGGATCGGGTTAGTGCCGAACACAAGCAGCGGCTTGGCCCAGGTTCGCCATCCTTTGACATCAATCAGCCAGCAGCAAATTGCCAGTCCGACCGAGCCGAAGCCCGCGGTGAATATCGCGTAAGTGCTTGTCCAGAGGTTTTTGTTAATGGGAAAGAACGGGTGGAGCGCCCGCCCGACAGCCAGCCCGATCGCGCCGGCCACGAGCATGCCCACGACCTTCTTCCGCATGCTGTGATCGGAACGCAGCCAGTCACCGCAGAGCGTGCCGAACAATACCGTCCCAATTGCCGGCAACGTGCTGAGCAGGCCTTCGGGGTCCCACGTGGGCTTCCAGAGATGACCGCCAAGCAGCGCTCGATCAATGTAGGCGGCGAGATTGCCGTCAGGTGTCCAGCTTGCAGCGCCATATCCCGGTACGGGTACGAAACGCATCAGCGCCCAGTAGCCGATCAGCAACGCCGCGAGGGCCATCACGCGTCCGCGGCGGCCAGTCCAGAGATAAATGATCGAGCCAAATAAGTAGCACACCGCGATGCGCGCCAGCACGCCGGGAATGCGCACCGTCTGGAACCGGAAGTACGGATATATCACCAGGAAGAAGCCGATTGCCCAGATGATCACGCTGCGGTAGAGCACGTGGCGGAACAGGCGCATCTGGTCGCCCTGCTGCAAGCGTTTAGCGAACGAGAACGACATGGACACGCCGACGATGAACAGAAACCAGGGAAACACCAGGTCAGTCGGCGTCCACCCATGCCAGTCGGCGTGGCGCAGCGGCCAGTAAACCGCGCTCCAGGTTCCGGGATTGTTGACCAGGACCATGCCCGCGATCGTCAGTCCGCGGAATGCATCGAGCGAAATGAGGCGCGTGGCGGCTGTGGGCTGCGGCGGCACGGTCAAACGCGGGGCCGGGTTCGTGGAGACAGCCGATGCGGAGTACATGTTGGTCACGCGGGAAGCTGCACTATAGCACTTTGCCGCAAAGCAGCAACTGGACTGACAACTGACAACGGTTAGCCGCTAGCTGCTTGCTGCTTCCTCACAAACGCCGCAATGTGCTCGGGACCGCAGCCGCAGCACCCACCCACGATCTGCGCATCAGCCGCAAGCTTTACCAGCGAATCTGCCATTTCGTCGGGCGATGTCGGATACACAATCACATCGTCTTCCAGACGCGGTGTGCCGCCATTCGGCTGCGCGATCAGTGGCAGCGTTGTGGCCGCGCGATATTCGCGAATCAGTAAATGGAATTGTTGCGGCGGGACACTGGTCCCGCAGTTCGCCCCGACAGCATCGGCGCCCTGCTCGACGGCGAATGCCGCGGCTTGCGCCGGCGACACGCCCATCATGGTGCGAAACCCCACCGATAAACAGTCATAAGCGAGCGAGACAATGACGACCGGCGCATTCAGTTGGCGAGCCACGCGCAGGCACACTGCGAGTTCATCCAGCGCGGTATAAGTCTCGAAATTGATGGCGTCCACGCCGCCTTCGAGCAGTCCGCCGATTTGCTCGCGCAGCGAGGCCTCAAGGTCGCCGACGGTAATGTCGCCCAACGGTTCCAGAAATCCGCCGCATGGGCCGACGCTGCCCATTACGTAGCGGTTGTCGCCCGCGACCCCCCGGGCGATCCGTGCGGCGGCCACCGCGAACTCGCGCACGCGGCCCGGCATGTCCCAGCGGCCCAGGGCAAACGCGTTTCCGTTGAAAGAATTGGTGGTGATGATCTCAGACCCGGCGTTCAGATACGACGCGTGCACGGTGCGGACGCGCTCGGGGTGAAGAACGTTCCAGCTCTCGCCGCAGCCTCCGGGCTCCAGCCCTATCTTTTGCAGTTCCGTACCATTGCCGCCATCGCTGATGAGCAGGCGACGTGAGGCGAGAACTGCTCTCAGTGGAGTGCGCATGGCTTAGCTCTTAGCTTTTGGCTTATTCAAATACACCTGCAATCCCAAATCCCAAAATCCCAAATCCCAAAATCCCAAATCCCAACTCACCCAGCGTTAACCGCCAGCGGATACCTACCAAACCGCTCGACCGCCTCCCGCAATTGCAAGATGTTCTTCACAGGTGCGTGAGGCGACACCGAGCAGGCAGTGCTCAGAATGTAACCGCCACCCGGAGCCGCAACTTCAATGCAGTGCCGCGCGGCAGCGAGCACCTCTTCGGGCGTGCCCATCAGTACCACATTTACGGGATCGACGTTCCCGCGAATGAACATGCGGCCGCCGATCTGGCGCTTCGCTTCCGCGAGTTCAACCGTCCCCAGCGGTGGCGGATCGAGGGTATCAATGCCGTTGGTGCCGGTCTGTTCCATCAGGTCGAGCCGGTCGCCGATTGCGCCGCAAGTATGCGTGTAGATCGGAATGTCGTATTGCGACTTGATACCGGAGATCACCTTGCGTTCGAAGGGCAACGCGAACTCGGCGTAGTGCTGGCGGGAAATAAATCCGGCGCCCGCGAAGGCCGAGGAAATCAGAATCGCGTCCGCGCCTGCCGCGGCCTGGCCGCAGCCCAGCGCAATGGCGCCTTCGGCCAGCGAATCGAGACATGCTCTTGTTTTCCCGGGATCGTCCATCAAGGCCATCAGCGCATTGCTGTAATCAAGCAGCTCCATCAATTGCGAAAACGGCGAGAAGATTTCCGCATGAATCGAAACCTCGCCGCCCACCCGCTTCAGTACGTATTTCAGCGTGTCGAACTGCCAGTGCGGGAAAAAGTCGCGGCCACGTGGCGCAGGCTCGCCGTCCAGCCGTGAACTGTAGGGATACGTCAAGCCGAGCAGATCATACGGTTCAACATAAAAGAGCTGATCAGGATCAACATCCTCGAAACGCGCGTGAAATTTCTCGCCGTTTCCGCGATAGACGTGGGGCAAATCGTCCGGCGGGACGACTGTCGTCCAACCGTTCTTCCAGTGAATAACGCGCTCGCTGTCCCGCGCTTCGATCTCGCGGACATAGCTGCGCCACTCCGGACCGCGGCCAGGCAGGTTGACCAGAATGCCGTCAAAGCCATAACGCCGCTGCAACGCAATCAGCGCCTCGCCGAAGCCTTCACTGGAGTGCCATATGTCGATCGGGTCCAGCCCGGAATGCAGGAAATAGTGACCCAGCGCCAACTGGCACATGACCGGCACGCGGTCCGGTTGTCCCAGGCGCATCGCAATCTGCATGCGTTCTTTGCTGGTCACGTTTTCCGTTCCCCGTTGCCCGTCTCCCGTTCCCCGTTGCCCGTTACCTGATTTCCGCCCCCCGTTTGCCGATACTGTCTGCGCGGTGAGGGCCGGCAGCCGACAACCTTGAACCGGAAACGGATAACGGGTAACGGGAAACGTGTTTACACGCCCGCCGCCTTCTTCTCCTGCAACATTTCCTGGGCCAGTTGGACCGCCGTCATCGCGTCGCGCGCGTAGGTTGCGCCGATTGACGCAGCCCATTCTTTGGTGATGGTAGGTCCGCCGATCATGACGTGCACACGCTCGAGCAGCCCGCGGTCCCGAAACGCTTTCATGTTCACCTGCATTTGGCGCATGGTCGTGGTCAGCAGGGCGGACATGCCGACGATGTCCGGCCGATGCTGCTCGATGGCCTTGACGAACTTGTCCACCGGCACGTCAATCCCGAGATCAATCACCTGAAAGCCAGCGCCCCGCATCATGGCCGCCACCAAGTTCTTGCCTATGTCGTGAATGTCGCCTTTGACAGTCCCGATCAGGAACTTACCAATGGGTGCGATGCCGCACGCCGCCATCACCGGTTCCAGGTGGGCCATTCCGGCCTTCATGGCGCGTGCCGCGATCAGCACTTCGGGAAGGAAGATCTCGTTGGCGCGGAAACGGGCGCCGATCACCTGCATCCCGGCAATCAGGCCGCGCTCCAGGATGTCCTGTGCGGGCACGCCTTCGTCCAGCGCCTGACGTGTGAGAGTGCCGACTTCATCGGCACGGCCGGCGATGACGTGCTGCGCTAGGGCGGGAAAATCCATCATGTCAGCTCTCCCTCGTCGTGGCGCCTGCCGCAACCGGTTCCTGGGCCGCGTCGCTCGCCCAGCGACGGCTGATGTCGCGGTACAGCAACCCAGCCGCGACAAAAGCACCCAGCAGCAACAGCGCGCCGAGTCCAGGCTGTCCCAGCAGAAGCTTCCCGGCGCCGAACAGCGCGAAATACACCAGCGCGCAGCCGAGCAGCCAGTCCACGAGGTTGACGCCAAGATCGCGCGTAGGCGCCACGTCATGCGCGAGCCGCGCAACTGGCCCCCAGCCGCGCACGTCCGGACGCACCTTGCGGTAGAACTTCACAAGCACTGCTTCCGACTCGGGCTTCGTCAGCAGCGTAACCATGACCCAGGCGATGGTGGTGAGGATCGTCGTCATCAGCGCAGTCTTAGCGAATACCACGGATTCGCGGCCGACAAACGGCGCCGTGCGTTCGCCATTCGTGATGGTCAGCCACAGCCACGGCCACCGAAGCAAGAGCGCAACCACCAGTGCCGAGGTCATTGCCGTGATCTCGCTCCACGCATTGATTCGCCACCAGTACCAGCGCAGGATGTACACTGCGCCGGTGCCCGCGCCCAGCTCGAGCACAATGCGCCAGGCGCTACCGATGGATTCCAGGTTCCACGCGATCACCGCCGAGATAGCCACCAGCAGCACCGTCGCCAGCCGCGACGCCATGACGTAATGCGGTTCGCTGGCTTCTTTGTGCACGAAACGGCGGTAGAAATCTGCGATCAGGTACGACGCGCCCCAGTTCAACTGTGTGGCGACGGTGGACATGAATGCGGCGAGAAATCCCGCGACGATGATGCCGACCAGCGCGTGGGGCACGTGATTGCGCACGACCAGCATATAACCGGACTCCGCCTCTTTGCCCAGGTCAGGGAAGAGCACGATAGCGGCAAGCCCGGTGAGAATCCAGGGCCAGGGACGCAGCGCGTAATGTGCGATGTTGAACCACAGCACGCTCAGCAGGCCCTCTTTTTCGTTGCGTGCGCTGAAAATGCGCTGTGCAATATAGCCGCCGCCGCCCGGCTCGGCGCCCGGGTACCACGCCGACCACCACTGCATCGCAATGTGAACCAGGAACGTGATCGCCGGGAGCGTCCACAGCACTTCTGCCGTAAAGCCACGCGAGAAATTGGGGAAGAAGGACAGGGCATCGCCTGAGCCGGGATTGGCGGCGCGCATGGCGTGCAGCCTCTCAATCAACGCGCTCATGCCGCCGGCCGCGCGCACCGAGTAGTATGCGACGCCGATCACGATTCCCATCTTCAGGACAAACTGGAACAAGTCCGTCCAGAGCACGCCCCATAGTCCGCCGAGTGCAACATAAAAACCGGTGAAAGGAATCAGCGCCAGCACCGTGACGGCGGTCGCCTCGAAATTGCTCAGCCCGAACAGGTCGTGGATGATGCTGATCATCGCTTTGGCTACCCAGCCCAGGATCAGGCAATTCATCAGCAGGCCGAGGTAGAGCGCACGAAAGCCGCGCAGGAACGCCGCCGGCTTGCCTGAGTAGCGTAGCTCGGCGAACTGCACGTCGGTGAGCAGTCCACTGCGCCGCCACAACCGGGCGAACAGAAAAACCGTCATCATGCCGGAAGGCAGAAAACTCCACCACAGCCAATTGCCGGCGATTCCTTGCCGGTACACCAGCCCGGTAACGACCAGCGGAGTGTCGGCGGCAAACGTGGTGGCCACCATCGAGGTGCCCGCCAGCCACCAGCTCACGTTACGCCCGGAAACGAAGTACTCGTCCACGCTCTTGGCGCTGCGGCTGCGAAAGTAGAGCCCCAGCAGGAGGGTAATCGTCAGATACGCAACTACGGCAGACCAGTCGAGAGGGGTAAAGTTCATAGCGTTGTGCCGCGCCGGACGGCAAGCGCGCGGGGGCCGGTCTCCTTTGCGGGGAGCTGCGAACTCAAGAGTGTGAGCAGCCACAGGCAAACTGTCAAGGACACAGCGCCCTCACGCCAGTGACTGACAACTGGCAACTGCCAACCGACAACTAATTACGCGGAGGGGCCGCGATGGCAAAGGACAGGACAGGACGTGGATTTGCACTGCTTACGGGAATCGCGTATGGCGCCGGCATGATGTACCTCGTCGACCCGGACATGGGCCGCCACCGGCGGGCGCTGATCCGCGACAAGATGGTGCGCGCCGTGCACGATGCCCGCTGGTGGGCCAACAAGCAGGTGCGCAATGCGCTTTTCAACCTGCGAGGCGAAGTGTCCGAACTGCGGGCAAACATAACCGAAGGGCGGATCGAAGACCGCCGCCTCGAAGAACGCGTGCGCGCGCAGATCGGCCATGTCGTGTCGCATCCGGGACCGCTGGAGGTGGCCGCCCGCGATGGCCACGTCACCATCCGCGGCCCGGTACTCGTAGGAGAACGCAAACACATTGAAGATCACTTGTCACAAACGCGGGGCGTGCGCGACTGGACACTCGATATTCGCGAGGAGCGCGAAGCCGGCTCCACGCCCGGTCTGCAGGGAGTCTCCCGCATGCAGCAACGAGAACGCGTCGGCTAAATAAGCAAGCGGCACGGCTTCCGCCGTGCCGCCCCAAACGACGCCACCCATTGCAACGACTTTTTACGGGTGCGTCATCTTCTCCGGACGCACGGTGGCGTCAAACTCCTCGGCGGTCAGGTAGCCCAGCTTCAGCGCGGCCTCGCGCAGGCTGCTGTGCTCCACGTGTGCTGTATGCGCCACCCTGGCGGCCTTGTCGTAGCCGATCTTGGGCGCCAGCGCGGTGACCAGCATGAGCGAGTTTTTCACGTACCAGTCAATGCGTTCACGGTTCAACTCGATGCCGTTGATCATGTACTCGACGAAGCCGTGGCACGCGTCGGTGATCAGCGTGACCGAGTGCAAGAAGTTGTAGATCATAACCGGCTTGAAGACGTTGAGCTCAAAGTTGCCCTGCGAGCCGGCGAAGCCCACGGCCGCAGTTGCGCCATGCACCTGCACGCACACCATGGTCATGGCTTCGCACTGCGTCGGGTTCACCTTGCCGGGCATGATGGAGGAGCCAGGCTCGTTCTCCGGGATGATGAGTTCGCCGAGACCGCAGCGCGGGCCGCTCGCCAGCCAGCGAATGTCGTTGGAGATCTTCATGAACGACGCAGCCAGCGACGCCAGCGCGCCCTGCGCGAACACCAGTTCGTCGTGCGAAGCCAGCGCGGCGAACTTGTTGGGATGCGAGCGGAACGGCAGGCCGGTGAGTTCGGCGATCTTCTTCGCGGCGCGCTCGGCGAATTCCGGATGCGTATTGAGCCCGGTGCCGACGGCGGTGCCGCCGATGGCGAGATCATAAAGGTCGTCGAGAACCTCGTTCAGCCGCTTAATGTTGCGCTGAAGCATCGAGGCCCAGCCGGAAAATTCCTGGCCAACGGTCAGCGGCACGGCGTCCTGCAAGTGGGTGCGACCGATCTTGACGACGTCCTGAAATTCCTTCTGCTTCTTTTCGAGCGCCGTCTGCACGCTCTTGACGGCTGGAATGAGCGCGTTGTGAATGCGCTCGGCAGCGGCGATGTGCATGGCCGCCGGGAACGTGTCGTTTGACGATTGCGACATGTTCACATGGTCGTTCGGATGGATGGGCTGCTTGGAACCGAGGACACCGCCCGCGATCTCGATGGCGCGGTTGGAGATGACCTCATTGACGTTCATGTTGGTTTGTGTGCCGCTGCCGGTTTGCCAGATGCGCAGCGGGAATTGATCATTCAGCTTGCCGGAGATCACTTCGTCCGCGGCCTGGACGATCAGCTTCGCTTTGTCGGCTGGCAGCTTCCCAAGGTCCTGGTTCACCAAAGCTGCGGCCTTTTTCAGGATGCCAAACGCGCGGACAAGCTCGGGCGGCATGGTGTCGCGGCCGATGTTGAAATGGAGCAGCGAGCGCTGCGTCTGCGCGCCCCAGTACACGTTCGAGGGCACTTCGATCTTGCCCATGCTGTCGGATTCAATGCGGGTAGACGGCTTCTCGGCGGTAGTTGCCATAGTGCGCTCCGATGAATGAGGGCTGTAATGCGAGACAGGCATTATACATCGGGTGATCGGGCGATCCGGTGACCGGGTGAGCCGGTGATCGGGTGATCTGCCAACTGGCGAACTGACGAACTGGCGAACTGGTCATCGGAAAAGCTTCACAACAGGGTGCGCGGGATTCACAAGCCGCGAAAAGACAAGAAGGTCTTGATTCGTATCACCCGATTGCGGATCACCGGATCACCGGATGTTTCGCGTGCTATGCTCAAAAAGACATTGTGGCTGAGGCTAGTTCGGTCAAGCTGAGCGGAATCGCGTTTCGCGACGCGGACGGGGCCGCGCAGAACCTGGCGCGGGTGCGCGCACGTGTGCCCGAATCTTTGCTCCATCCGTTGCTGCAACTGCTGTTGGAATCACCCGATCCCGATGCCGCGCTGAACCTCTTCGAGCGCCTGAGCGAACTGGCGTCGAGCGAAGTCTTCCGCCTTTTTGAGCGGCACCGCTTCCTGCTGCACTACGCGCTCGCTGTCTTCGGCCACAGCCAGTACCTGGGCGAGACGCTCATCCAGAACACCGATCTGTTTCACTCCCTGCTGCGCGGGAAAAGTCTGGGGCTTAGCCACTCGCGCGACGAATTCGCCGAGGCCTTTGCGCGCTTCCGTTCGCGCTCGCTCGAGACGGACACGTCACTGCTGCTGGCGCGGTTCAAGCGGCGGGAATACGTGCGCATTATGCTGCGCGACGTGCTTCGGATTGCGACGCTTGCCGAAACCACATCGGAAATCTCGGCGCTCTCGGACGTGCTGATCGAAGAGGCCCTGCGCGCCACCGACATGGCCTTGCGCAACCGCTACGGCCCGCCGCAGCACCTCGATGCCGACGGCCGTCTGGTGGATACGCCATTTGCTGTGCTATCGCTTGGAAAACTCGGCGGAAACGAGCTGAATTACTCGTCCGACATTGACTTGCTCTTCCTGTACGGCGATGGCGAGGAACCGCCGGGCGCGGCCATTTCCAACCGCGAGTACTTCATTCGCCTCTCGCAGGAGTTGACAGGCGTGCTGGCCCGAATGACGCGGGAAGGCGCACCGTTCCGCATTGACCTGCGTTTGCGTCCCCAGGGTGGCGAAGGCGAACCGGCGGTGCGCCTCTCGCATGCGCTTGAGTATTACGCCACTCGCGCAGGCGATTGGGAATTGCAGGCCATGATCAAGCTGCGGCACTCGGCGGGGAACCAGGCGCTCGCGCGCGAGTTCATTCGCCGGGTGCAGCCGTTTGTTTACACCGAGGAATTGAATTTTGCCGCCATCGAGACGGCGCTGGAGACGCGGGAAAAAATCCGCCAGCGGCGCCGCATCGCGCTGGCCACCGGCAAGGCCGAGGGCATTGACGTGAAGCTCGACCGCGGCGGCATTCGCGATATCGAGTTTCTGGTGCAGTGTTTGCAGCGCGTGTACGGCGGCACCGAGCTGTGGCTGCGCTCCGGCGGAACGCTGTTCTCGCTCCAGAAGCTGCACGACAAGGGACATATCAGCGGCAAGGACTTTCACGAACTGACGACTGCCTACGAGTTCCTGCGGACCGTCGAGCACCGCCTGCAACTGCGGCACGGCCAGCAGACCCACGAGTTGCCGAAGTCACCGGCGGAGTTGCTGGTGATTGCCCGCTCGGTGCGCGGGCCGGAGGCCAGCGGTCTAGACCTGGTGAACCTGGTCCGCAAGCGCATGGCAGCCGTAGCGGACATCTACAGCCGCATCGTTCACCAGCAGCAGGTCCATCAGCATCGCGACTCGCCGGAGTTTCAGTTGCGCAGCTTCGGCGACAGCCGGGAAGAGGCGCACCGGCAAATCCTGGAACGGCTGGCGGTTGACTCCCCCGAGTTGTACGAACTGGTGCAACGTCCGGAGCTGGAACCGCATGCGCGGCGTAATCTGTATCGCTTCCTTGCGGCGGCGTTCACCACCTCCGAGCGGTACGCTGCGGTGGCGCACGCGCCGGAGGCCGTGGAGCGGGCCCTGTACATCTTCGCCCGCAGCGATTACCTCGCCGAATTGCTGGTGCGCCATCCGGAGCAGGTCGCAGCCTTAGGCCCGAACACATCGGCCAAAGGCGCGCACGTCCGGGGTTCCGAAGGCGCGGGCGAGTTGTTCGGAGACGGTCCGGCGGGCTGCATCGGGCGAGATCCAGTGTTTGCCTATGTGGCGGCGGGTGAGGCGACGTACGGCGAAAAGCTTGCCCTATTAAGACGGCATTACCGCAGCCGGGTGTTCGCGTCGGCCGCACGCGACGTGATGGAGGCTCGGCCGGTATACGAGTCGCTGAATGAGACCAGCGCGGCAGCCGACGACGCGATTGCCGCCGCCGTGACCATCGCGGACGCGCCCGCCGGCTTCGCCGTGCTGGCCCTGGGCCGCCTGGGCACGTGTGAGCACGATCTGCTCTCGGATGCCGATCTGCTGTTCGTCCGCGAAGACACACTCGATGCAGGACTGGCGCGCCGCACAGCCGAACGCATCGTGGAAGTTCTCTCGGCGTACACGCGCGACGGCACGGTGTTTGCGGTGGACGCGCGGCTGCGTCCGCACGGCGGCGAAGGCGAACTGGTGGTCACGCCGGGACAACTGGAGACCTACTTTGCGCGTGAGGCCCAAGCCTGGGAGGCGCTCACCTACACCAAGCTGCGCTACGTCGTGGGCACGCCGGAAATAGCTCAGCAGGCGGTGGCGGCGACGGAGTCCTCGATGCGGCGGTTCGCGGCGGATCCAAACTTCTCCGCAAGCATTCGCGAGATGCGGGCCCGCCTGGAGAAGAATGACCGCAATGACGTGCTGAAGGCGGGCGCTGGCGGGCTATATGACATTGACTTTATTGCCGGCTACCTGCTGGTTTTCCATGGAGTGGGGGCCACGCGCGGCAACCTGCGGGAGCGCATCGCGGCCCTGGAGGAGCGTGCGCTGCTGGACAAGGAAACGGCCCGGCGCTTGCAGCGCCACGCGGAGCTGTTGCGCACCTTGGAGCATGTCGTGCGGCTCGTGGTGGGCAAGACGCGCAAGTCGCTTCCCGTCTCAGGGCCGGCGCGCGCGGCCTGCGAGGAGCTTTCGGCCCGCATGTTGCGCCGCGAGTTCCCGGAAGGTCTGGACATAACGCTGCGCTTCACCCTGGCCGGCGTCCGGGAAATCTACGATCGGCTGGTCCGGTGATTACGGTGTTTTCGCCGATGGCCTAAGGTGTTGTGACCAGGATCACATCATGATGATAGGTGATTGCGCTCACGCCAGTTCTGGTGTTAACTTGAATCGCTTCCTTTCATACATCCACCAGGACTGGAATAATGGCGAAGAACCTTGTTCAAAAGATCATCGAGGCCCATCTTGTTGAAGGTGAGCCAGTCCAGGGCAAAGAAATTGCCATTCGCATTGACCAGACATTGACGCAGGACGCGACCGGCACCATGTCGTACCTGCAATTTGAAGCTATCGGTATCCCGCGCGTCCGCACCAAGCGCTCTGTTTCCTATATCGACCATAACACCCTCCAGACCGGATTCGAAAATGCCGACGATCACCGGTTCCTTCAGACCATCGCCTCCAAGTACGGCATTTACTTTTCGCGTCCGGGCAACGGCATCTGCCACCAGGTGCACCTGGAGCGCTTCTCCGTTCCGGGCGAAACCCTGCTCGGTTCTGACTCGCACACCCCAACGGGCGGCGGCGCCGCGATGCTGGCGATCGGCGCAGGCGGCCTGGACGTCGCTGTAGCAATGGGCGGCGGTCCGTTCTACCTGACTATGCCGAAAGTTGTCGGCGTGAAGCTGACCGGCAAGTTGCAGCCCTGGGTCAGTGCCAAGGACATCATCCTCGAAGTGCTGCGGATCATGACCGTCAAGGGCGGCGTGGGTAAGGTGATCGAATACTTCGGCCCCGGCGTAAAAAGCCTGACTGTACCGCAGCGCGGCACCATTACCAACATGGGCGCGGAGCTGGGCGCAACCAGTTCGGTGTTCCCCAGCGACGAGCAGACGCTGAAATTCTTCAAGGCGGAAGGCCGCGAGAAGGACTGGAAAGAACTCGGGCCCGATCCCGGCGCGACCTACGACGAAGTCATCGAAATTGACCTGAACAAGCTGGAACCACTCATCGCCTGCCCGCACATGCCGGACAACGTCGTGAAAGTGAAGGATGTTGAGGGCACGCCGGTACAGCAAGTGCTGGTGGGAAGCTGCACCAATTCCTCCTACACCGACCTGATGACGCTTGCGGCGGCGCTCAAGGGCAAGACCGTCCACCCGAACGTCAGCATGGGCGTGGCACCGGGATCGAAGAACGTGTTCCTGATGATCTCGCGCGATGGCGGACTCAACGACCTGGTCACGTCGGGTGTTCGCATCCTCGAGTCGGCTTGCGGCCCCTGCATCGGCATGGGACAGGCGCCGCCGACCGATGGCGTCAGCATCCGTTCCTTCAACCGCAACTTCGAAGGCCGCAGCGGCACCCCAAGCGGGAAGATTTATTTGGCCAGCCCCGAAGTATGCGCGGCAGCCGCGGTGTATGGCGTGATTACCGACCCGCGGAAGCTGGGTACCTATCCGAAGGTGAAGATGCCGGCGAAGTTCATCACTGACGACACCTCCGTCCTGGCCCCGGCCGAGGACGGCAGCAAGGTCGAGGTGGTACGCGGGCCGAATATCGCGCCTCTGCCGGTGAATAAGCCGATGGCGGAGACGATTAGCGCCCCAGCTGTGCTGAAAGTGGGCGATAATATCACCACGGACCACATCATGCCGGCGGGCGCCAAGGTCCTGCCGCTGCGCTCGAACATTCCCAAGATCGCGGAGCACGTGTACGAGGGGGTGGACCCGACATTCGCCAAGCGGGCAAAGGAAGCGGGGCAGAGCTTCATCATTGGCGGCAGTAACTACGGACAGGGCTCGAGTCGCGAGCACGCCGCGCTGGCGCCGATGTACCTCGGCGTGAAGGCCGTCATTGCCAAGTCGTTCGCGCGTATTCACCGCGCTAACCTGGTGAACTTCGGCATCATGCCGCTCACGTTCGCCAATGAGGCGGACTACGACAAAATCCAGCAGGGCGACCAGTTGGAAATTGCCAACGTGCGCCAGGTGCTGGAGACGGGCAGCGAGATGGTGTTGAGGAATGTCACTCGCGGCCAGCAGATCCCGTTGAAGTATGAATTCACTGCGCGGCAGAAGCAGTTGCTCATGGCTGGCGGGTTGCTGAACTACATCCGACAGTCGGGCGCGGCAGCAGCAGCGGCAATGGCGTAAGCCGCGAGACTGAGTCACTGAATCAGTGACTCAGTAATCCGGAAGCGCGCATTACTTGTAGCACCCGGTGGGTCGTGGGATGAGGGGTTGCCCACCGGTCCTGGTAAGGGGTCCTGATGGATACAGGCGCGCTGGACATGTCCGGGGCGCCTGCCAACCGGGACTAACGGCTCGGCAACGCCGGGCCATGGTCCGAAAAAGCAGTTCGGGTAAATATCCGAAAAAGCAGTCGGGCAAGAGCAACGTTCCAGTCAGTTCGGGGTATGCCCCGGTCACAGGAAAGTGTGCGTCTGTGGCAAGGGTCACACCAAGGTTGTGATGGGTGTCATACGGCGCTGTAATGGCAGTCGTGAATAATCAACAGTTCCAGCTAATCATTGCGGAGGTGTTAGATGGCGGTTCCGGTTTATAACGGGATTCCGGTGCCCCTGGATAAGGGTGCGCGGATCGAATACAAGAACGGGAAATACATCGTTCCCGATAACCCGATCATTCCTTTCATCGAGGGTGACGGCACTGGTCGCGACATTTGGAAGGCCTCGGTGCGCGTATTCGACGCGGCGGTAGAAAAGGCCTACAAGGGCAAGAAGAAAGTCGTCTGGTACGAGATCTTCGCCGGCGAAAAGCCCATGGCGAAGTTCAACCAGTGGCTGCCGGAAGGCACTATCGAAGCCATGAAGGACCTCCGCGTGGGCATCAAGGGGCCCTTGACGACCCCGGTGGGCGGCGGCATCCGTTCGTTGAACGTGGCGCTGCGCCAGATCCTCGATCTGTATGCCTGTGTCCGCCCGGTGAAGCACTACGGCGCGCCCTCGCCGGTGAAGCACCCCGAGCGCATGAACGTCATCATCTTCCGCGAGAACACCGAAGACGTGTATGCCGGCATCGAGTGGCAGCAGGGCACCGACAAGGTTGCCAAGCTGATCAACTTCCTGAACAACGAAATGCTGGCCGGCACGGGCAAGAAGATCCGCGAGGACAGCGGCATCGGCATTAAGCCGATCTCGGTGTTCGGCACCAAGCGCCTGGTGCGCAAGGCCATCCAGCACGCCCTGGAGCATGGCCGCAAGAAGGTCACCCTGGTCCACAAGGGCAACATCCAGAAGTTCACCGAAGGCGCGTTCCGCCAGTGGGGTTATGACTTGGCGGTCGAAGAATTCCGCCCGCAGATCGTGACCGAGCGCGAGAGCTGGATCATCGACAACAAGGACAAGAATCCTGACCTGTCGGTCGAAGCCAACGCCAACATGATCGAGCCTGGTCTGGAATACGCGACGGCGGAATTCCAGAAGGCTGTCCAGAAGGAAGTGGTGGATTGCCTCAACTCGATCTACGCGACCCACGGCAAGGGCCAGTGGAAACAGAAGCTGATGGTCAACGACCGCATCGCCGACTCCATCTTCCAGCAGGTTGTGACCCGCGCCGATGAGTACGAAGTGCTGGCCACCCCGAACCTGAACGGCGACTACATCTCCGATGCTTGCGCTGCACAGATCGGCGGACTGGGCATCGCCGCCGGCGCCAACATCGGCGACGGCTATGCGATGTTCGAAGCCACGCACGGCACGGCCCCGAAGTACGCCGACCTTGACGTCATCAATCCGACTTCGGTCATTCTGTCGGGCGTGATGATGTTCGAACTGCTCGGCTGGAACGAGGCCGCTGCGCTGATCGAAGCCGGCGTGAAGAAGACCATCGAGCAGAAGAAAGTCACCTATGACTTCCATCGTCTGATGGAAGGCGCCACCAAGGTGAAGTGCAGCGAGTTCGGAACGTACATCATTGAGAACATGACTGCGCTGGCCGCAGGGGCGAGATAGATTGGGTAATCGAGTGGCCGAGTGATTGGAAAACCCAATCGGCACGGCACTCGAAGCAGGAAAACCGGCATTGAGGATCGCCTGCAAGGGCGGTCCTCGTGCCGTTTGGGGCTAGGCTGTACGATCGCCGAAATCCAGTTATCATATCGGGCTTATAGGTCCGCAGTCGTTGTGTCCGTTTGTCGCTGTACCGGGTGCGCTGCATCACGGCAACTGCTGAGGCGGGCGCACGCGGGCCCGGCGGGCGTGATGCTGGCCGTTGGGCATTCTGAACGAAATCATGCAAGCGCTCTGCGATTCCACCAGGAAAGGACTAATCCATGCGCAAGAAAGTGACAGTGGTAGGAGCGGGCAATGTGGGCGCCACTTGCGCCCACTGGCTGGCGGCGGCTGAACTGGCCGACGTAGTGCTGATTGACATTATCGAGGGCGTACCGGAAGGCAAGGGTCTGGACCTGCTGGAAGCCATGCCCATCGCCAAGCGGGACGTCGACGTGTTCGGCACGCAGAAGTACGAAGATACCGCCAATTCCGACATCGTCATCATCACGGCAGGCATTCCCCGCAAACCGGGCATGAGCCGTGACGACCTGCTGAACACCAATTACAAGATCATGTCCGACGTGGTGGGCAAAGTAGTGAAGTACTCGCCCAACAGCATTCTGATCGTGGTCTCCAACCCGCTGGACGCCATGGCGCAGGCCGCCTTCAAGCAGAGCGGCTTCTCGCGCAACCGGGTGATCGGCATGGCCGGCGTGCTCGACTCGGCTCGCTTCCGCGCCTTCATCGCGAAAGAATTGAATGTCAGCGTTGAGAACGTCACCGCTTTCGTTCTCGGCGGCCACGGCGACACTATGGTGCCGCTGCCGCGCTATTCGACCGTCGCCGGCATCCCGTTGCCCGAGTTGCTGGACAAGGCCACGCTCGATCGCCTCGTCCAGCGCACGCGCGACGGCGGCGCGGAGATCGTCAAGCTGCTGAAGACCGGCAGCGCGTTCTATGCTCCGGCAGCCGCGGCCGTCGAAATGGCCGAATCGATTCTGAAAGACAAGAAGAAGATCCTGCCCTGTGCCGCCTACCTGGAAGGCGAGTACGGCATCAAGGGTCTGTTTGTCGGCGTCCCCTGCAAGCTGGGATCGAACGGCATCGAGCAGATCATCCAGATCAAGCTGACTCCCGAAGAGCAGGCCGCCCTGGAGAAGAGCGCCGGCGCGGTGAAGGAGTTGGTGGCGGTAATCGGAGTTTAGTAGCTGGTAACTGGCTGGCAGCTAGGCTATTTCAAGAATGATTCATGGGAAGGGCACGGCTTTAGCCGTGCCGCCCCGGAGCCGCCACTCACGCGGTTTTAGCCGCTGGGGGGCAATGCTCAGATCAGTGGAAAGGCGCTCCAGGAACCCCGTCCGAGAAGGCGGGGTTTTTCTTTGGCTGCAACCGCAGCCGCGCAGCGGCGGCTGAATTTAGCCCAGGGCGGCAGCCCTGGGGGAGCGTGCAGTAAGACGGGCGCGAGCCCGACAGGGGCGGCTGAACACGTGCGGGGCATGCATCAGCAAATAGAGAAGTTAGTCGCTAATGGCCATCAGCCAACAACTTCCGGTGGCGTTGGCCCGCGGCCCGTGAGTTGCACCTGAACTTCGTACAGTTGCTGCAAGTGTTCGATTGCGCCGTCCAGGATCTTCTGCAAATCGTAACGGCGCACGATGAGCAGCTCGGTGCCAATCACCGAGTCCCACTGTTCTTCCTGCATCACGCGATCGAGCGCGCGCGGCGTGGCCACATGAATCGAGTTCTGCCACGTTTGCCCGGAGTCTGGGTCCCGCAGGTCAATGAACAGTTCGTCGTAGAAGTCTGCCGCATCGCTTGGTCCGGTTTCGATGTCGGTCTGGCGGAAGTAATAGCGGCTCACCACCAAACCGCTGCGGGCGCCCAGTTCCTGCGCTGCTGTCGCGGAACCGGAGCGCACGAAATAGCGGACCTGCGGGTCCTCTGCTGTTGTCGTGTGCGACCGTACCCAACGAGCGACGAGGTACACGACCAGTACTACGACAATGACGACCCAGACTGTGTTGGCGGAAATCACAAATTGGTAATCATTTGTAAAGTGAAGCCACTGTCCTTCAGACTCGCTCGATGCGTACGGAGTTGAGAACAACGTCCTTGTGCGGCCGGTCCTGCGCGTTGCGCGGCGCCTTGGTAATTTTGTCCACGACCTCCTGACCCTCAACCACCTCGCCGAAAATCGTGTGCCGGCCGGTCAGCCATTCGGTTGCAGCCACCGTGATAAAGAATTGACTTCCGTTGGTGTTCGGGCCGGCGTTGGCCATGGCGAGTTTGCCGGCTTTGTCGAACTTGTGGCGCGAGTCTTTGGTCTCGTCCTCGAACTTGTAGCCGGGGCCGCCCATGCCGGTGCCGCTGGGATCGCCGCCCTGGACCATGAAATTGGGAATCACACGGTGGAAGATCGTGCCGTTATAGAGCGGGGCGGGGCCTTTCTTGTTGCTGATGCGGTCCTGCCAGTCGCGCTTGCCTTCGGCCAGCTCGATAAAGTTCTGCACTGTCCTGGGAGCGTCTTCGGGAAACAGGCGGCAAACGATTGTGCCTTCGGTGGTGTCGAAAATCGCGTAAGTACCGGCGTTGCGAGCCATGGTCACCTCGGAATGCGAGTATCAATCAAGAGGGTACAGGTTAAGGCGGCATATGGTCTAGCTGTCGGTCATCGGGTCATCGGGTCAACGCGTCAGCATCACACGAGCTGCATCCTAAGCACGATCTTCCGATGCCCCCGATGGCCAGATGACCCGATGGCGCGGTGACCCGCTGTTCCGATGCAAGCCGTTCGGTGCCGCAGACGTGCCACTTAGCTTACACGACCGGCTTTCTGCGTGAGCCGCATAGACAATGCGGCGACAATCATTGAAAATACAAGTTTCGTGACAATCCTCGGAGAGAAATGTTGAACACCCCGTATCGCGCAAAGATTACGGCACTGGGAACTTATGTCCCGCCGCGAGAACTCACCAACGCCGACCTGGAAAAGATGGTTGATACCAGCGACGAGTGGATTATGTCGCGCACCGGAATTCGTGTTCGGCATATCGCCGATCCGGGTGTGGCCGCCAGCGACCTGGCAACGTGCGCAGCGCGGCGGGCGCTGACCGAGCGCGGAATTGACGCCGGGGAAGTAGAAGCCGTTATCGTTGGCACCGTTACGCCGGACATGCTCTATCCCTCGACCGCTTGCCTGGTACAGCACAAGCTCGGCATTCCCAAGACCTGGGGCTATGACCTGTCAGCAGGGTGCTCGGGGTTTCTCTATTCGCTCACCGCGGGGGCGGCGCTGGTGTGTTCGGGATTTCACAAGAAGGTGCTGGTGATCGGCTCTGACGTCAACTCATCCATGATTGACTACACCGATCGCGCTACCTGCGTGTTGTTCGGTGACGGTGCGGGTGCTGTCCTGCTGGAACCCGCGGCAGAAGGCGAGGACGGCATCATTGACTTCGCACACGAAATCGAGGGCGCGGGTGGCCAGTGGCTCTGCCGGCCCGGCGGAGGAAGTTTGCATCCTGCCTGGAAGCCGGAGACCACGCCCAAGATGCACTTCGTTCATCAGGATGGCCAGCAGGTCTTTAAGTACGCCGTCAGGAAAATGGCCGAGGTCTGTCTTGAGCTGCTGGAGCGAAACGGGTACAGCGGCGAGGATGTGGACTGCTTCGTGCCGCACCAGGCCAACCTGCGCATCATCAAAGCAACTGGCGACCGTCTGAAGTTGCCGAACGAGAAGGTCGTCGTCAACATCGACGAGTACGGCAACACGACTGCCGGTACGCTTCCCCTCGCCCTGGAAACGGCGCGCAGGCGCGGTCAATTGAAAAAGGGCAGCCTCGTATTGCTGGCCGCTGTGGGTGCGGGATTCACCAGCGGAGCGACTTTACTGCGATGGGCCTATTAGAGCATTCGGCGACAACTGTGTCCCTTTTTGCATAGCTCCCCCCAGGTTTGTCATCCCAGCGGAGCGCGGCCGGTTTTGCCGCGCGGAGTCGAGGGACCTTGTGTTTGCACTGACCCAAGTTGCGTTGACCTTCTGCTGACCGGCATCTTACGCGGGACGACGGACTCGCGCCGGCATGCCGGCCAGCACTAAGTAAAGCGCGGCCAGCGCGAATATTAGGAACAGCACCGCAATCCTCACTCGCTGCTGCCGACACGTCGCCACGAAAACTTGGATGCCGGAATCGTGAGCGACACTCCTGAACTGGCGGGCCGGCGAACCGGCGACCTGACGTGTTGCCGATCATGACCGCTACTTCTCCACGCGGATGAACTTGCCGTCGGACGCGTTCACCGCCACTCGGAGTTTGGCATCGTTCACGTTCGTGCCGTAAATGACGTGCCAGATGAGGTTGCTCTCGCGCGGGTTCCAGTCCAGCACGTACTGCACGGGTTGTGCAGGGCCCGCTTGGGTGAGCTTCTCGCCGCCGTGCTCCTGCGCGACGCGGTAGGCCTTGTCGCTGTCAACCTTCAGGAACCCGAGGTCCCACGCCTGTGTGGAGGTGTTGGTGGCCGTCCAGGTGTCTTCAACGCCAGGGGTGAGTCCGCGTTCCGGAGCGCCTTCCGCAGTTGAACCGGACCAGACATACGGCTTCATCGCGCGTCGCGATACGGAAGCGAAGTAGCCACGCCACACCGCCGCGTGGCCATTTTGGCCACTGGCATCGCTGGTGACAATCGATTCCAGGCGCACCGGTTTCGCATCCGGCGCCCAGCCGCGCGCCTGTACATAGAGCCGCTGCATGACTTCGCGGCCGCTGCTGGTCTCGGTCGGTTTCGGTGCGGGCTTTTGCGCCGGAGTGGATGGCTGACTGGAACACGCGACGAGTGACATCAGGGCAAGAGCGAGCAACAGGCTGCGGGTCTTCATAAGAGTAACCGGTGATTGTAAAGCATCGACGAACTGGTGAACTGGAGAGCTGGCGAACTGATGAGCAACCAGAAGACTCGCCAATTCTCACGCGGCTTCTTTGGAGCCGGCAAGGTCAAGTTCATCGATGGTCCTGCGGAGCACGGCGGCGGAGCGGCGCAGTGCATCGGCTTCGCCGGGCGCCAGCGCCAGGCGCAGCACCCGCTCGATGCCGTCACGATGGACGACCGTGGGCAGGCTGAGGCAAACGTCATCAATCCCGAGATAATCGTGAATGACGCTTGAGACCGACAACACGGTGCGCTGGTCGCGCAGTATCGCTTCCACTATGCGCATCAGGCCAGTGGCGACCGCGTAGTAGGTGGCGCCCTTGCGGCGGATGATCTCGTACGCGGCATCGCGGGTGCAACGGAAAACTTCGTCCATCGCAGCCTCGTCGCGTGCGATTCCTGCTGCCGCGGCGTAAACCGGCAGGCGCATGCCGGCAATATTGGCCAGCGACCAGACCGGCACTTCGCTGTCGCCATGCTCGCCGATGATGTACGCATGCACACTGCGCGGGTCAACGCCGAAATGCTGGCCCAGCAAGTAGCGAAAACGCGCCGTGTCCAGGATGGTGCCGGAACCGATCACGTGCTGCTCCGGCAGCCCGGAAAATTTCCACGACACGTAAGTCAGCACGTCCACCGGGTTGGTGGCGATCAGCAGAACCCCGTCAGGATTGTGTTTGGCGATCTGCGGAATGATCGAGCGAAATACCTCGGCGTTGCGCTTGACCAGGTCCAGCCGGGTTTCGCCGGGCTTTTGCGCCACGCCGGCCGCAATCACCGTGACAGCCGCCCCCGCGCAATCCGGATAGTCGCCTGCCCATATACGCGTGGGATGGGCAAACGGAAGGGCGTGGTTGAGGTCCATGGATTCGCCTTCGGCCCGCGCGCGGTTGATATCAATCAACACGATCTCAGGCGCAAGGCCGCTGAGCAGGAGGGCATAGGCGAAAGTTGAGCCGACGGCGCCGGTGCCGACAATGGCGACGCGCGAGGGATGGGAAGCTTGCATGGCATCCTCCCTCGATTAATCTACACGACATGGTGTGGTCGGGTGCTCAAATACGCTCAAGTCGTGCGCACCCAGTGACCGAAACGGTCCTAGGGCTGGTCGGGGCGCGGCCCTTGCTCGAGGGCCCCCGTGGACAGGCCGGACCTGCGTGCGTCTTCCGTCAGGTCTTCGAGTTCCGCGCGTGCATCCGCAAGTTCCTTCTGCTTGGCGGCGATGTCGGCGTGGTATTTCCTGTTCTGTTCGGCCCAGTTCTTCTCGTCCCGGAAACGCACGCCGGCATCGGCGTAGTAGGCAGCGGTGCTCAGCCGAAGCTCCCGCTGCAGCACGTCCAGTTCGCGCTGGAGGAATTCAACTTTGTTCTTCTGTTCCTGGTAGCGGGCCGGGTAATTGGACTTTTCCTCAGCCGCCTTTTCGCCCTTTGCCGCTTTGCCAGGTTCTCCGTCCTTTTCCGGCTCGGCCGCTTTTTCTTCCTCGTCCTCTGCCTTTGGCTCCCCATCCGGCGCGGGCGCCACCCCTACCACATTCACTGGCCCTGTGCGGGCAGCCAAGTCGTCATTGGTGAAGACCTTGGCTGGAGGCTTCTTGTTGGCGCGTTCCCGGCGGGCGATATCGCCCAGCGATTCCTGTGCGAGCGCTGGAAGGGCAACGAACAGCAGCAGCACCGTAAACGCAAGCCGTTTCATAACGTGTCCTCGTTCCAAGCTACTGGATATTGTAGCGCCGCCAAAAGAGGAGGGAGAGTGCCGGTGGGGCAGGTACCCGAGTGTGCAACCCGGAGTTACTCCATCGCCATACACCCGCAGATGAGTCATGCGGCCCGGGCGAGGGTCTCGGCAAACCAGCGGCGTCCATCCGTCCAGGTGTGCTCCGACGACCAGCCGCCTTCCCGCAACATGGAAGCGAGTACTGCGGGCGTGTACTTATAGCTGTTTTCCGTGTGAATGCGTTCGCCTCGGTCGAACCGCACTTGCATGCCGAGCGCTGCGATCGTGATGGTCTGCTCGCAGCGGCTTTCCAGGTACATCTCCATGCGATACCGCTGCCGGTTCCAGCGCGCCACATGACGAAAGCATCGCAGGTCGAAATTCCCGCCAAGCTCGCGGTTGATTCGCGCCAGCAGGTTTTTGTTGAAGCGCTCCGTCACGCCACTACGGTCCATGTAAGCGGGCAGCAGTAGAGCCGCACTCTTGACCAGATCGGCGCCTAGCAGCAGGCAATCGCCCCTGGCGAGCCACGAGCGCAGCTTGCGTAGCAGGGCCACCGCGTCCTCATGTTCGAAGTTGCCGATGCTGGACCCCAGGAACAGCACCAGCTTCCGTCCGCTTCCGTTGCGCATCTCAGGAAGGCCCACAGTGAAGTCGGCGGGAATGGGATACACCCTCACATTCGGGAACTGGTCGCGCAGCCGCGACCGCGCATTTTCCAACGCGCTGGCGCAAACATCAATGGGATAGAACCTGAGCTGCAGCTGGCGCCGGGCAAGCGCGCCGAGCAGTTCCGCCGTTTTCGTCGCAGTGCCGGCGCCCAATTCCACCACCGTGAGGTTCCGGCCGGCGCGCTCCACCATCTCGCGCGCGTGCTCGTGCAGGATCTCCTGCTCGGTGCGGGTCAGGTAATACTCAGGCAGGCGGGTGATCTCCTCGAACAGGCGCGAGCCTTCGGCATCGTAGAACAGGCGCGGCGGCAGCGACTTCGGCGTCTTCGCCAGGCCGCGTGCCACGTCCGCCGCAATGTCCGGAACTACGGGTTGGAGCCATTCAGCGGTGCTCATTAGCCAGCCGGATCCCCATAAACTGCCACCGCGCTTCTGGTGGGAAGAAATTGCGATAGCTTGCGCGCAGGTGCGAGATCGGCGTCACGCACGACCCGCCACGCAGCACCATCTGGTTACACATAAACTTGCCGTTATATTCGCCCAGGGCTCCACTGACGGCTCGGAACCCGGGATACGCCACATACGGACTCGCAGTCCACTCCCACACGTCTCCAAACATCTGCTGGAGTGCATTGTTGTCGCCCGCCGCCAGCGCGGGATGAAAGCGGCCCGATTCCAGCAGATTTCCTTCAATAGGCAGCGGGCGGGCGGCGATTTCCCATTCAGTCTCCGTGGCCAGCCGCGCTCCCGCCCAGCGCGCAAACGCGTCCGCCTCGTAGTAGCTCACGTGGCAGACCGGTTCATCCAGGCGCACTTCGCGCATCCCACCGCTGCTGAAGGTTAACCAACCGCCGTCCCGCTCTTCCCAGTAAAGCGGCGCATTCCAGTGGCTGGCCTGGACAGCGTCCCATCCGTCGGAGAGCCACAGTTCAGGGCGCCGGTACCCGCCGTCGTTCATGAACTCCAGATACTCGCGGTTGGTGACCAGGCGCGAGGCCAGCACAAACGGCCGCAACAGCACTTCGTGGCGCGGGCCTTCGTTGTCGAAGGCGAAACCGTGGCCATCGTGCCCGATCGCGTAAATCCCACCGTCGAACTTCAACCAGCCCATTTCCGGCACGTTGCCGCTTGTTTCTGCAATCGGCTGGTGCGGGTATGCGGGGCGCAGAGGATTAGACCAGAAGGCGTGTTTGATGTCGGTCAGGATCAGCTCCTGGTGCTGCTGTTCGTGGTTACAGCCGAGCTCGACGAGTGGCTTCAGTTGTGGATCGTCACCCCGCTCCGCCAGCAGCTTTAGCATGTGTTCGTCAACGTAGTGGCGATAAATGCGTACTTCTTCCAACGTGGGGCGCGAAAACGTATTCCGAATCGTTCGCAGCGGATGCTCGCCGACCTGCTTGTAATACGAATTGAACAGTGTGCGGAAGCGCGCATCCAACGGACGATAGTCCTGCAGGTGTGGCGCCAGAATGAAGGTCTCGAAGAACCAGGTGGTGTGTGCCTGGTGCCATTTCACCGGGCTGGCTTCGGGCGTCGATTGCACCATCTGGTCATCGGCGGACAGCGGCGCACAGAGCGCTTCTGTGGTACGCCGGACATCCTGGTAGTGTTGCGCGAGACCGGAGGCGGGAAGTACGTGGCAGGAGACAGCGCCCATCGGGGGATTCACCTCGTGCGAGTTGGCCGGCAGCGAACTCGCGCTAGCCCCTATGGATGCCCTCGTCCCCGGTTACGATTCAACTCCGGACGAACACTGCTACTGCGGAATGTCAACCGTCAGAGTGACCGGCTGGCCCCAGCCATGGTTGCCGTTGTCCGCCAGCCGAACCGTGATGTGATGCCTGCCCGGTGTGAGGTCGCTAAAAGTCATGCGGGTCGAAACGGTGTCGATAACAGTGCCCCCATCGAGTTGATATTGCAAGTGTGCCTGGTCTAGGCGCGTAACGTAATTGGCGGGCGCGGGTTCGATGAGTTGCACGCCATCCGTTTTTGCGTCCACGACAGCCTTGCGCTGGCGGGCGTTCGCCTTGGCGTCAACCAAGTCGGCTTTCAGCATCGGTCCAAGCCCAGACTGGCCGACGATCGTCGTGCGATCGTCGAGGAATCGCGGCTGAGCGCCGGTGGATGGAGCCTGTTTCCATTGGGCGTACGTGCGGGGCACATGCGACAGCGCGCAAAATACGCCCAGCATGGCGGCAGCGACATAGCTTCGTTTCATTGCGGTGTGCCTCAGTCCACTGAAGGGAACGATTCAGTGGTGTAGCGGTTGCCCGGCACTTAGGAAAACGTTGCGTATTCGCCCGCGTTTGTTCACTTCCCACAACGAGAAACGGAAAACGCAAAACGGAAAACGAGATTTTCCGAATCCCGCTACTCAGGATAAAATCGCACGTCAGGCTGGCCATAGGGGCGGGAACGGATGAAGAGGACCCTCCGGCTACTGCATATCGAAGACTGCGACGACGACAGCGAGTTGCTGCGCGTGCATCTGACTCGTGCGGGTTACGACGTGCAAATCGAGCGGGTGGAGACGCAGGCTGCGCTGGAAAAGGCGCTGGATCGGCAGGCCTGGGACATCATCGTCTCCGACTACGTGATGCCCACTTTCAGCGCGCCCGCTGCGCTGGCCATCATGAAGCAGCGCGGGCTGGATCTCCCGTTCATCATCCTGTCCGGCGCGATCGGCGAGGACACCGCGGTCGCTGCCATGCGCGCCGGAGCCCACGACTACCTGATGAAAGGGAAACTCGCACGATTGGTGCCGGCCATCGAGCGTGAATTGCAGGAATGCGAATACCGGCGTGAGCGCAAACGCACCGAAGAGGCACTGCGCTCGGCGGAAAAACTTGCCTCTCTGGGCCGCCTTGCCGCCAGCATTGCCCACGAAGTCAACAACCCTCTCGAGGCGGTCACGAATCTGCTCTACCTCATGGGCCAATGCCAGATGGATCAGACGGCGCGGGACTACCTGAGCACTGCCGAACAGGAACTCGATCGCGTTAGCGAAATCGTTCGCCAAGCATTGGCGTTCAGCCGCGTCAGCACGGAAAAGGCGACTGCCTCGGTTGCCCAGATGATTGAAGAAGTCCTGCGCCTTTATGCGCCCCGTATCCAGGCGGGCAACGTGCAGGTCGCTAAGGACGTTGACGCGGATGCGACCGTTCCCGCCGAACTCCGGCAGGTCTTTTCCAACCTGATCATCAATGCCGTAGATGCCGTGCCCAAAGGTGGCCGGGTGCGCCTGCACACGTGGCGTTGCCACGACCTGCATAGCGGCAGGCCGGGAATCCGCCTGGTAGTTGCCGACGACGGTATCGGTATTCCCCCCGATCACCGCCCGGATATCTTCAAACCGTTCTTCACCACCAAGACAAATAAGGGCAACGGCTTGGGCCTCTGGATCTCGCGCGAGATCGTGCAGAAGCACGGCGGATCCATCCGCGTGCGCAGCAGCGTGCGGCCGGGCCGTAGCGGGACGGTGTTCTCGGTATTCATGCCGTTGCAGAGCTTGCGCGTCAGGGCGGCCGCTGGTACCGGTTGAGCAGCTTTGTTTCGCTGCATTCCTCCTTGTCTCACACTCCCAACAGCGGACGAAGGGCGTGCATTTCGCCGCCGTTTTCGGTAGCATCGTAAAAACCTGTTCTTCGTGGGGCTTGCGCATGCGCCGTTTAATCACCGCGGTGTTAGTGGTGCTGGCGGTGGCGGCGGCGGTTCGCTTATGGCCGCGCCGCTCCGAGCGGGTACGCGTGGCTTATCCGCCCATCATGGCCAGCCTCCCCGTGTTCGTCGCCGAGGACCAGCAACTGTGGGCGAAAGCGGGCGTGCGTCCCGAGACGGTCTCGTTCACCAGCAGCAACGACATGGTGAACGCCCTCGTCGCCGGGCAGGTAGACGTGTTACCGGCGGTGTCGCTGGTTCCGCTTATCCACCTGGAGATCCAGCATCCCGGCCGGATTCGCATTTTCTCCCATAGCCGCATGCGCCCGGAGAACTCCACTTACCGCATTGTGGTCAAGAGCGGCTCGCCCTTACGGACGCTCAAACACCTGGAAGGACATAAGCTGGGCGTGTTTCCCGGTACTTCGGCGACCCGGCTGGTGTCTGAATTTTTGAAGCGCAAGGGGGTGGCCGCGGACCGCATTACTTACGTGCAACTGCCGCCTTCGGCGCACGTGTCGAGCCTGGAGTCGGGCGCCATTGACGCGCTGTTTGCCTACGATCCGCTGCCGCTGATCGCGCCGGATTCGTACCGCGCGCTTTCCAACTCGGTCTATGCTGAGCTGATTACGCCGTGTCCGCTGGGTGTTTCGGTGATCTCGCGCGAGTTCGAGCGGGCACACCCGGAGCCGGCCGCGCGCGCTGTCACTGCGGTGCAGCAGGGCATCACATACATGGGCGAGCATCCGGAACACGCGCGGGCGTTGCTGCCGCGCTTCACCAAAATGACGCCCGACGTGGTGTCACGCCTGAACGTGAGCGATATCACTTTATCGAACGACGTTGATGCTGACGCCCTTCAGCGCTTCATCGACATGCTGTATCAGATTGGCGAGATTCCCGAGAGGATCGATGCTCACCGCCTCACCGACCAAACCCGCTAGCACCGCCACCGAGTATGCCCTGCGCATGCACGGGGTGCATTTCTGCTACTGTGCGGGACCACTCGCCAACGGGCGCCTCTATGAAGACTTTTCCTTGAATGTGGAGCAGGGTGCGGTGGTGGCCCTGATGGGCGCCAGCGGCTGCGGCAAAAGCACGCTCGGCAAGCTGATTGCCCGTATTCTCCGGCCCACCGCCGGTCGGGTGGACTGGTCGCCTGCCTATAGCCGGCGCTGCGATGTCGTGTACATCGATCAGCACCCCATGAACAGCGTCTTCCCGTGGCACACCGTACGGCGCAACCTGGAGTATCCCCTGGAGAAGCTGGGCTGGGAAGTGGAAGAGGCGCGGGCGCGCATTGGTTATCTGGTCTCGCTTTTCCGCCTGGAGGGCGTGCTCGATGCCCTGCCGGCGCAGATTTCCGGCGGCGAACTCCAGCGTGTCGCCCTGGCGCGCTGCCTCTCGTGGCGCCCGGAGTTGGTGGTGCTGGATGAGCCGTTCTCCGCGCTGGACCGCCACGTCAAAGAACAGATCACGGCAGCGTTGCACGAGCTGGCCGCCAGGGATGGCATGACTCTGGTGTTGATCACCCATAACATTGCCGACGCGCTGGCGATCGCGTCGCGTTGCGTGGTCGTCGGCGAGCGGCCGGTGCGCATTCTGTCCGACATGGAATTCCACTCGCCGTATCCGCGCGACGGCAGCGGCAGCGAATACGAAGAGATGCAGGCGGCGCTGGTGCGCGGCATCCGCGAAGGGCTTGTCTGATGGCGACCGTGTGGAAGCGGCAAACACGAATTTGGACCCCCGTCATCGCCATCCTCCTGCTCTGGGCGGCCGTGGCCGGTCTTCGCCTGGTTGATCCCATTGTGCTGCCGGCGCCTTGGGACGTGGTGCGCGCTTTCCCGCGAATATTCCGGGAACGCCTCGGGGCTGACATCGCGCTGACGATCGGCCGCGTGCTGGCGGCACTCGCCATTGCGTCCGCCATTGGTATTCCCGCCGGATTGTTCCTCGGCTACCGCCGCCGCTACTACCAGATGGTTGAAGCGCCGCTGCATGCCTTGCGCTCCATTCCCGCGTCTGCACTGTTTCCATTGTTCCTCATCATTGCGGGCGTGGGCGAAACCTCCATCATCGCGCTCGCCGCATATCCCAGCCTGCTGGTGATGCTCGTCAACGCCGTGACCGGCGCCGTGCTGGCAAATAAGCGGCGGCTCTATCAGGCGCGGCTGCTGGAATTGAGCGCAGCAGAGACAGTCCACGACATCTTGTTTTATGAGGCGCTGCCCAACATATTCGACGGCCTGCGCACCGCCGTCTCCTATTCGCTGGTGTTGGTGGTCGCAGTGGAGATGTTCGTCGGCCTCGGCGAGCGCGGCCTGGGACGCGCCATTTACGAGTACCAGGCCACCTACCGCATTCCCGAAACCTATGCGGCCGTGATGATCGCCGGCACCATCGGCATCCTGCTGAATGTTCTCGTTACCCAGCTTCAAAACCGCATGTTGCGCTGGCTGCCGAACGTGGACGAGTGAAGGACTTAGCATTGGAGTCACTACACTCGTGTCCCGTTAAGGAAGCCAGCGTTCGTTGTAGGTGGTTGTGCGAAGAGCTGCTAGCACGTTTTTAGCCTGGTGTTGACTGGAACGCGACGCGCTTTGCCGCGATGTTCGTCGGACGCAGCAGTCCGGGGAGCGCGCATGTACGGCGTAAGACGCTGTTCGCCGAAGTCAGGGATTTTCGGCCTGGTTCACCTTACATCTCCTGGTGCAACGTTACGGCGGAGACATCGCGTGCGCAGTCTCTGTGCCGAACAGTTCCGCGCCTTGGCCTCCACCCAACGCACCTATCGCGAGAGCCTGGTGACGTCGAGGCCTGCCTGTCGGCGCACGCCGCCCAGCGTACCACATGGGCTTTCGGGGCCGATCAAACGCTGCACGCTGGGCGATAACTGATGATCTGAGAGCCTTGCTGCGGGCGGTGACCACAGGGGACACGGAGGACACAGAGTTTACTTGCGGGTGGAGGAGGGCGGGGGAGCGGCGAGGCGCTCGAGGGCCTTGCGGGCCTGGGCGGCGTACTCGCCGTCGGGCAGGATTTTGAGGTAGTCCTCGTAGTTCGTGCGGGCCTCGTCGAGTTCGCCGGATTTTTCCAGTGCCTGGGCGAGTTTGAAGGTGGCGACGGCGTCGCGGGGCTTCCAGTAGAGGGCTTCGCGGAAGCGGCTGATGGCGGCCTTGTAATTCTTCTGCTTGTAGTAATATTCGCCAACTTCGACGTCTTTGGCGGCTTTGTGCGGGTCCCAGGGCGTGAGTTCGTTACGGTCGTCGTTTTCGCGGCCGGGGGCGACACCGTGCTCGCCGGGAGGCGGGGAGAGGTCAATCTTCGTCTGTTTGCTCGAGCTGGTACCGGGGCTGGAGTCGGAGCGCGGCGGTCGGTTCTGGGCCAGAGCGGCGGCGGCGAGCAGAACGAGAATGAGAGCCGGGAGCTTCATCGTGGATATTCTAATCCGTAAAGCTGGAACGCGAAGGACCCAAAGCGCAGGGGACGCAAGCCCGTAGGCAACGAGTAGAGGATTTGGCGGAACATGGGCCAAGAATCCCCACCCTTTCGCTCCAAAACCGGTCGCGGCAAGGGGGAACCCTACGGTGGGTCACCGGCGCTGCGCGAACCTTGGCGCACCGGCCAGGCCGGGCCCGGCGCCGGGGGCGGGGGCGCTACGTTGTCCAGTGAAAATAAGGCCGTCCGCTGGGGACGGCCTCGGAGAGAGAGAGAGAAGAGACGAGACTTAACCTTAGACCTCTATTGCCGTGGGGGCGAAGGCTGCTGGGCCTGGGCCGCGGTAGCGGGCTCGATCACATTGGTCATCAGGCGGACATCTACGCGGCGATTTTCCGCTCGTCCTTTGCCGCTGGTGTTGGAGGTGGCTGGTTTGTCCTCGCCCAAGCCAATCACATAAATCTTGTGCGCCGGGATGTTGTAGTTGGAGACCAGATAATTGATGACCGAGTCGGCACGGCGCTGGCTGAGCAGATAGTTGTATTCGGCCGGCCCGGTGGAATCGGTGTTGCCATTGACCACGACAATGTAATGCTTCTGGTTGGCGATCTCGGCGCCAAGCTGGTCAAGGGCCTCGCGCGCCTTGCGGCTCAGGTTGTATTTGTCGAAGCCGAAGTGGACGGTGGTCTCGACGACCGGGCGATAGTTGTCCAGGTTCAGGACCTGGGACGACAGATGGCTGATGCCAGTTGAGGCCTCGTTGGCGGCCTGCTGCGCCTGCTGAGCAGTTTGGGTAGCAGCTTGCGCCTTCTGGTCGGCTTCGCCGGCGCGGGTGTTCACCTGCTGGATACCCTGTTGTGCGCGGGTGTCCACATCGCGAATGTTGCGCGAATTCTGCGAGGTCAGTTCGTCTAACTCGTTGACCTTGTTGATGGTGGGGGCCGTCTCGTTACGGACGTACCGCTTGGTGGCGCAACCGACTGAGGCGAAGGCAAACAGTGTCAGCAAGGCAAACAAAGACAGGCGTTTCATGAGGAGCGCTCCTTCAGGGGTCACACGGGGACACCCGTTACACTTTGGTTGCAGGCACGCGCCCTGCCAATCTTAGAGACGGGAAGTTACTGAAGACGCGATGTTTACGGTGAGTGGTTGGACGGAGATGCGGGAACGGTGTGCCATTACGGGGGCGGGGAGTAGAAAATTTACCAGGTCAAAAGATCATCGCGGAGGTCGCGGAGGTTACCGCAGGGGACGCGGAGGAAAACCGGGCCCGAAACGGCGGCGCTACCGCACTTGGAGCGGTATTCAGGGTGGTAGCATAGTGGTAACCCAGTAGTTTCCATGGATTTGCACGACAAAATTCGGACGCTGCCGGCGGCGCCGGGCGTGTACCTGTACAAGAACGCCGAGGGCGAGGTGATCTACGTCGGCAAGGCGAAGAGCCTGCGGGCGCGGGTGCGGTCGTATTTTCTCGAAGGCGCGGCGGAGGACGCCAAAACCGGGTCGCTGCTGCGCGAGGCGGTGGACGTTGAGTACATCGTCGTGGACAACGAAAAAGAGGCGCTGGCGCTTGAGAACAACCTGATCAAGCAGAAGAAGCCACGCTTCAACATCCTGCTGCGCGACGATAAGACGTACCCATACGTGAAACTTACGCTGGGGGAGCGGTTTCCGCGGGTGTACGTAACGCGGCGTCTGAAGAAGGATGGCAGCGCGTACTACGGGCCGTATCTGCCGGCGTCGCTGGCCTACCGGGCGGTGGATTTGATCCATCGGCATTTTCTGGTGCCATCGTGCAACGTGGATTTGCGAAGGTATCATCCGCGGCCGTGCTTGCAGTACTACATCGGACGGTGTCTGGGGCCGTGCGTGGAAAACCTGACTACACCCGAGACTTACGCCGAGGCGGTGCGCGATGTGAAGCTGTTCCTGGAGGGCAAGCAGGGCGACTTGGTGCGTTCGCTGACGGCGCGTATGCAGCGGGCGGCGGAGCAGGAGCAGTTTGAGCTGGCGGCGAAGTACCGCGACCTGATTTCGACGGTCGAGCAACTGAGCGACAAGCAGCGCATGGCGATGGCGGAAGGCGACGATGCGGACGTCTTCGGGTATCACTTCGAAAACCACATGCTGGCGGTGAACCTGTTCCACATGCGCAACGGGCGGGTGCTCGACCGGCGCGAGTTCTTCTGGGAGGACATCCCGGGACTGGAGCCGGGTGCGGAGTTTGCGCCGAGCGAGTTTCTCTCGTCGCTGCTCAAGCAGATATACATTGACCAGCAGTACGTGCCGCACAACATCTACGTGCCGGTGGATTTTGAGGACCGGGCGGCGCTGGAGCAACTGCTGGCGGAGTCGCGCGGGCGGCATGTGCATATTGTGACGCCGCAGCGGGGCGAGAAGCGGTCGCTGGTTGATCTGGCGGCGAAGAACGCAAAACAGTCCTATGATCAACGCTTCCGCGTGCTGAAGCCGAATGCGCGGATCATCGCATCGGCGCTGCAGGATGCGTTGACCTTGCCGGAGCCGCCACGCCGGATCGAGTGCTTCGACATTTCCCACATACAGGGCGCGGAGACGGTGGCGTCCATGGTGGTGTGGGAAGACGGGCAGATGAAGAAGAGCGACTACCGCAAGTTCATCATCAAGACCGTGGAGGGCGTGGACGATTTTGCCTCCATGCGCGAGGTGGTGACGCGGCGGTACAAGCGGCTGAAGGAAGAAGACAAGCCGATGCCCAGCCTGGTGCTGATTGACGGCGGGTTGGGCCAGCTACATGCGGCGGCGGAGGCGCTGGAGTCGCTGGAGACCACCAACCAGCCGGTAGCGGCGATTGCCAAGCGCGAGGAGATCATATATGTGTTGGGGCAGGAAGACGATCCGGTGGTGCTCGATCATCATTCGCCGGTGCTGCACCTGGTGCAGATGATCCGCGACGAGGCGCATAGGTTCGCCGTCACGTTCCATCGCAAGCGGCGGGAGATGCGCGACCGTGCGACGGAATTGCGGGAGATCCCCGGAATCGGGGAGCGGACGACGCGAAGATTGCTGGAACATTTTGGGTCGTTGCAGGCGGTGCGCAATGCGGACGCGGCGGCGTTGTCGGCAGTGGTGACGCGAAAGCAGGCGGAAGCGATATTGCAGTTCTTCCGGTAGACCTTCACCCCAGAGGGCGCGGCGGCTGGCGCAGAGGGCGCAGGGGGACGGAAGGTCCCTTAATCTGGTAATTGGGTAATTGCTTAATCGGGTAATTGAAATACAACTGGTGAACTGACGAACTGGTGAACTGTGATCTGGTGAAAAAGCCTCGGTGGTTGCGCCGAGGCTTTGTTGCGAGCGGAGGCTGATGTTGTCAAACTGCGGCCATCGAGCCGCTGTTCTCACGCGGCTTTGCCGGCGGCGATGCGGTGGAAAGTTGAAGTCTCAACGTTGAAGGTACGGATGCCGGGGCCGAGCAGGACGACGGGGCGCATCTTGGCGTCGATGCTCGGGAAGACGTCGTGAGCGTAGCGCTCAGCGTCGGCCTTGGTGTTCCACAGGCTGAGGCAGACGAGCCGGCCGGGTTCGGTGTCGGAGTGGAGGTCGAGCAGATCGACGAAGCCGGGCTGTTGCTGCAAGAGCGGCAAGACTTCGTTGCGGAAGATGGAGTTGAACTCGGCTTCCCGGTCAGGGATGATTTTGCAGTCGATCACGCGGGCGTACATGGTGTGCCTCCTCGTAATTTCCCCACGCGACGAAGTGTAGCACTTCATCGGGTGATCGGGGGATCGGGTGATCCGTTGATCGGGTGATCGAATTAGCCTAACCACAGGGGACGCGGAGGACACAGTGCACTGAGGCAAACAAAGGGCTACATGACGGCGACGCCAGCGTAGCCGACAACGGCGGTGCGGTCGTTGTTGATGTCGCCGGAGGTGGCGTACTTGACGAGTTCGGCGCGGGTGGCGCCGCGCAGTTTGCAGGCGGTCAGCATGGAGACAGCGGGGCCGAAGCCGCACATGGTGATGTGCTGGGTAGTGACCACGTCGTAGAGGCCGCGGGGATCGAGGGCAAGGATGCGGTCGAGGGCGCGGCGGTCCTTGATGCGCGTGATCTGGTCGGACTCGTAGTGATTCATGTCGCTGGAGGCGACGACCAGGATGCGATCGCCGGTCTCGGCGAGGGTTTCAGCGATCGCGGCGCCGAGCGCTTCGAGGGCTTCGTAGCGGCCGGTGCCCACGGCGATTGGCACGAACGAGAAATCAGGCACTAATTTCTGCAAAAAAGGCAGCTGCACTTCGAGCGCGTGTTCACGGAGATGGGCGTCTTCGTCTTCGGCGAGCAGGTTGCAGTGGCGCTTGAGGGATGCGGCGCGGTCGTGGTCAATGCGCGCTTTGCCGAGCGGTGTGAGCCAATCGCCGTCGCTCATGATGGCCAGCGGTTCGCCCATGCCGGTGTGGTTGGGGCACATGATGATGTAGCGCCGTGGCAGTTCGAGGCGGGAATACACGGCGCCGGCTACGTGGCCGGAGTACATGTATCCGGCGTGGGGGACGATACAGCCGAGAGCGGAGAGTTTCTCGGCGGAAGGGTGCGTGTAGTTGGCGATCTCGCGCTCGAGTGCCTGGGGCTTGGCGGGATAGAAATGGCCCGCAACGGCGGGCATGCGAACTGGTGTGCTCATGTCGCCCTCCCGCGAGGGAAGCATAGTCCAGCGGCGCGGGATTGCACAACTGGTGGACACCATCGGGTGATCGGGTGAGCTGAGCCGGCTGAAAGCTGCGAACGCAAAGGGCGCCTGGAGACGGCTACGCGTGGAAGGCCGCCCTACAATCGCGGGTCTCAGTCGATGAGGGCGGCTTCGGCGGCGGGGGAGGGGACGCCTTTGCCGAACTCGCCTTCCCAGCGGGCGATGACGCAAGTGGCCAGGCAGTTGCCGATGACGTTGACGGCGGTGCGGCCCATGTCCATTAGCTGGTCTATGCCGAGCAGGATGAACACCGGTTCGGTTGGCAAGCCAAAGGAGCCGACGGTGCCGAGCAGGACAACGAGTGCGGCGCGGGAGACACCGGCCACACCTTTGCTTGTGAGCATCAAGGTAAGCATCAACAGCAATTGCTGGCCGATGCTGAGTTGGACGCCGGCAGCCTGGGCAACGAAGATCGCGGTGAGCGACAGGTAGAGCGTCGAGCCGTCGAGATTGAAGCTGTAGCCGGTGGGGATGACGAAGGCTACGATATCGCGCGGGGCGCCGATGGCCTCCATGGTCTCCATGGCGCGCGGCAGGGCGGCTTCCGAGCTGGTGGTGCCGAAAGCGATCGATGCCGGTTCGGCAACGGCCTTCAAAAAGCGCCGGAGCGGCACGCGGGCAATTAACGCGACGGGCAACAACACTCCCACGAGAAAAACGATAAGCGCAATATAGAGCGTGGCCAGCAGTTGCGCCAGATTGGCCAGCACGCCGAGGCCGGTGTGGGCCACGGTGTAGGCCATGGCGCCGCCGACACCAAGCGGCGCAAACAGCATGACAATGTTGGTGAACTTGAACATCACCTCGGCGAGCGACTCGGTGAAGTTCAGCATCACGCGGCGTTTTTGTTCGCCCACCATGGCGAGCGCGATGCCGAAGACGATGCTGAAGATCACGACTTGCAGCACCTGATTTTCGGCGACGGACTTGGCGATGTTCTCAGGGAAGATGTGCAGGATGGTGTCGCTGGCGGTGGGGCGCGCGACCGCAAGTTGTTCGCCGGGCACAGGAGGCGGCAGCTTCACGCCGACTCCGGCCTTGCTGATGTTGATGGCGGCCAGGCCAATGAATAGAGCGATGGTGGTAACGATTTCGAAGTAGATGATGGACTTGAGGCCCATGCGGCCGACCTTCTTGAGGTCGGAGTGGGCGGCGATGCCGCTGACCAGTGTGGCAAACAGCAGCGGGGCGATGATCACCTTGATCATGCGCAGGAAGATCTGGCTGACGACACGCAGATGGTTGCCGATGGCGGGCCAGTCATGGCCGAGTTCGGCGCCGCTGATCATGGCGATAACGATCCAGGTGGTCAGCGAGCGGCGCACGAAACCATAAGCGAACAGGGCGGCGATAAAGAGCCAGCGGGAGACAATCAGAACGCCGGGGGAAATAGCGGCGCCGTAGCGCGAAGCGACGGCGAGGGCGGCAGCCAGCGCCAGTGCGGCGAGCGTGACGAACAGGATTGTCCGTTTCATCGGTGAGGGCATTGTAGCGGATTGATGGCGGAGATTGCGGCAGCGGACCTCAGCGGCCAAAGCCCCGATGTATTCTCAGTCACCTGCGGCACGACTGATGCCGTGCCCCGATACGAACTGCGTCGCTGATGCAAACCGCGTCGCTGATACGAACCAGGCTAACGACTGCCGGGGGAGAGTTGCGCGTCGCGCAGGATGAAGTTTCGTAAGTCGGGCAATTGCGCGAGGTCATGATGCAGGCGCAAGCGGCGCAGTGCACCGGAGTTGGCAAGCCGGGCGAAGTGAGGAAATTCGGCAGCGAGGCGGTTGTGGTCGAGGACATCGAGGCGAAAGGCGTACTTCAGCAGTTCGATGAAGGCAGTGGAGGGGAGCAGCGGCTCGATGGATGATGACGGCTGTTGCGCCAGCTCCAGGAAGTAAAGCCGGTGCAACGGAACGAAGTTATCGCTGATGGAGAACGGCAGAGCAACGCGCCGCTTGCGGGTGTAGTCCGCGACGGGACGCGTGTCGGTGGTTGGTCCAAAGATTTCAGTCACCGTATCCGGCCACAGCCGAAGGCCGCCATAGGTGGGACCGGCGAGGAATTGATCGCGCTGCAACTCCAGTACCAGGCAGTCGTCGGCAATGACGCGGCAGCCGGTCTGGCTGAGCGCGGCTGCCAGAGTTGATTTGCCGCTCCCCGACTCGCCGGCGAAGCCGACGGCCGCGCCATCCAATTCGATGGCGCTGGCGTGCAGCGCCAGCTTGCCACGCTGGTTCAAGATGAGGGGACATACCTGGTCGAGATAGAGGTGGCGAATGGTGTCGGGATGCGTATCGGCGCGTGGATGGCACGTGGTGAGCGCACCGTTGGCGGTGACAAGGAAATCGGCGGCGGGAAAGCGCAGCAGGTAGTCGGGACCGACGCGGCCGAATTGCAGCCACAGGCGGCCGTCGAGGTCGCAGTGGTGATACCACTCGATGGCGGCAGCAAGCGGAGTTTTTGCCATGCGGAACCGGAGATCGCAGGAGGCGGCGGGGGCGGGAGGTAGCTCCGGAAATTCGAGGTCGCTGTCGAGGGTGAGCCCGCAAATCGTGTAGCGCATTCAGTCGGGTTGAACTGGCAGGTATGATGTAGCCTCCGAATTATACGATGAGTGGAATTGCCGGCATCTACCAGCGCGACGGGAGACGGGTGGAGGTTTCCCACCCTAGCTCCGCGCTGGGCGCGTCGCGAGGGTGGGGCTTCGAGATATCGGGGAATGAGGATGGAAGCGTCATAGTGACGCTGGACGGGAGGTTCGATAACCGCGAGGAGCTGCGGGATGCGCTTGGCGCGCGGGGCGCGCGGTTGCGGCAGGACTGCGATGGCGAACTGCTGCTGCGCGCATACGAGTGCTGGGGTGAGGAATGTCCGGCGAAGCTGCTGGGCGATTTTGCATTTGCTATCTGGGACGGTCGCGAACGGCGCGTCTTTTGCGCTCGGGACCATGTGGGGGTGCGGCCATTCTACTATCACCTGTCTCCCAAATCGTTTGCGTTTGCCTCCGCGATTCGCGACCTGCTGGCGATGGGCGAGATCCCACGTCGTCTGAACGAAAGCAGGGTAGCCGACTACTTCACGGACGAACTCGCTCCGGTTGACCAGGAAGCGACCTTCTACCAGGACATTCTGCGGCTGCCCGCGGGACATTCGTTGACCGTGACGGCTGACCGGGTGACGGTGCGCGATTATTGGCAGCTTGGGCGCAGGCCCTTGCTGAAGCTCGGCTCCTGGGAGGAGTACGGGGAAGCGTTTCGCGAGGTATTCGTGGAGGCGGTGCGTTGCCGGCTGCGCAGCGCGGGGCGGACCGGCGCGACGCTGAGCGGCGGGCTGGATTCGTCGTCAATTGTGTGTACGGTACGCGAACTGATTGGCGACGAACTGAACGAACCGCTGCACACGGTATCGCTGGTGGACGGTGACGAGACGAAATGCGGCGAGACACCGTACATTCGCGAGGTGCTGTGCGGGGGCGGACTGGCGCCGAAGTTCGTTCGCTCCGACCAGGCGGGAGATTATTGCGGCGAACTGGAGCAGGTGATCGCGGAGAGCGACGAGCCGTGGGACATTGGGCATTATGCGTTCAACCACATTGTTGTTCAGGCGGCGCGGAAGGCCGGACTGGACGTGCTGCTGGAGGGGGCGGCGGGGGACGCAATTGTGCCGCCGGTCAGCTTTCTCGCGACGCTGCTGCGAAGGCTGAAGCTCGGCTTGGTCGCGCGCGAATTGCGGTATCTGGAAGACAGCCGGGCGGGGCGCGTGCGCACGCTGATCTACCAGGGGCTGGTGCCGTTCGCGCCGGAAGTTTATTTGCGGCTGCGGACGATGGCACGCCGGCCTGATCCGCTGGAGCCGCCCATTTCGCCACGGTTGGCCGAGCGGACAAAGGTGGTGGAGCGCTGCTGGCAGCGGCGCATGAAGCTGTGGAGGCTGGCGCGGGATGCGGACGCGCTGCACGCCTGGACGTTCAGGTCGGGGACGCTGGCCTACTTCTGCGAGATTCTTCATCGGCTGGCAGCGCGGGCAGACGTGGAGACGCGCAGCCCGTTTTCCGATCGGCGCGTGGTTGAGTTTTTTGTGTCGCTTCCGCTGGAGCGCAAGATTGACTTCCCCGTGCCCAAGATGGTGATTCGCGCGGGGATGAGGGGCGTTGTGCCGGAGGGGGCCAGGTGGCGGGTGGAGTCGGCGCACCCGGGGACGGCGTTCATGCTGGAGCTGGCGAAGCGGGCAGAGGCGAGCATCAGGAAAGAAATTGCGCGTTCGCGGGAATGCATGGCAGAATTCGTCAACCTTGAGCAGCTAAAAGAAGTGTACGCCAAGTTCGAGGCGGGTGATCGACGGGACACGGTGTGGCCGATCTGGCGTACGGCGGTGCTGAGCGCATGGCTAAACAGTGGCAAGTTGGGGTGAGCGAGGATGGAACAGGAGTGGCGCGACGACGCTGAAGAGCAGAAGGGTGCGGGCAGAAAATTGTATGTGGCGCCCGCGCTGAAGGATTATGGCTCGGTGCGCGAACTGACGCAGGCGGGATGGGGTACCAAGGCAGAAGCGATGTCGCAGTCCAAGAATAAACGTCCGTGAGGCGGCGTTTGCGCAGCGACTAAAGCCCGATCCCTGATGCGCGACTTGCGGCACGACTGAAGTCATGAATGATACGAGCAGGATCCAAGCACGTCTGCTTCTGACAAAGGTTTGCGGCAAAACGGCCATTCCCACCAAGTTGTCCCATTCGCTGTAATTCATGAGACGGGCGTTTGGTCGGGTTGTGTACATCCGTCGGGCAGGGTTCGGAAATTAGATTGGCGATGACTTGCGTGGCGGCGGCTACCGAATCGGCGGGAGCACTGCGCCGCTGGAGCAGCGTGCGGTCAAGGCCAAAGGGCGAGGCGGCCGAATAGACTGCCATGCGCGCGAATTGCGCGAAAATGGCGGCTGCGACCCGATGGCGGCGAAATCCAAGGTGGTGAGCGCGCCAGAGAACTTCGATGGTGTTGCGCTTGGCGGCGAGATATTTGCGGAGCGAGTAAGAATCGTACTCGCGGTAGAAATACAGAGGCTCGGCGAGGTTGGCGAACTGGCTGTGGCCGTAGGTGTCGAGCAGCAGCCGCCAGTCCTCGCAGCCGCGCGCGGACTCGTCGTAGGGGTGAGCGGCGAACCAATCCCGTTTACCAAGCATGGTAGCGTGGGCGATGCGAAAGCTGGACAGCGGCCGGGCGCATATGTCGGCGTGTGCGGTAGGAACTCGGCGGACGCCTCGAAGCATGAGGTCCGAGTCCAGGACAATCATGCTACAGCCGACGGCGTCCACGGCGGGTTGCGAGCGGAGAAACTCAAGTTGCTTGCGCAGACGCTCGGGGTGCATGAGGTCGTCGGCGTCCATGCGGGCGATGTAAGGGGAGCGCGCGCGGCGGACGATTTCGTTTAGACGCGCGCCGAGTCCCAGATGGCGGCCATCGGCGAACACCAACACGCGAGGGTCGCGGAGGGAGTTGAGGAGTTCGAGGGTGCCGTCGGTGGAGGCGTCGTCCACGATGATCAGTTCCCAGTCGGTGAACGTCTGGGCAAAGATGCTGCGCAGACAGGCGCCGAGGTAGGGAGCGGCGTTCAAGACTGGCAGGCCGATGGTGAGGCTGGGCGACGTGAGCGCACCTCGTAGCAGGCGAAAGCTGAAGGCAAAGTACGCTAAGGGCGGGGGAGACGCAAGCAAGAAGCTCCGAACGCAAAGGACGCAGGACGCAAAGTGCGCAAAGTAGGCTGAGGAAAACCGGGGCCCGCCGCCGAGACGGCGACGCTACAAAAGGGCGGGGCACTGAGGACGCCGAGGGCGCCAAGGGCGCTGAGGAAAACCGAGGCGGTTTTTCCGTTGAAAGGCATTTTCTTTTCTGCCATGATGCGCGCGACAACTCACATTAAGTTCACCACAACCTACAGGCGGCTGCTTACCGCGACGGACAGGAGAGATGTCGCGTTCATTCTGGGCAGAAGTGCCGGCGTCTGTGCTTTGTGCCATTGGCCGGGCGGTTGAACGATTGCCGAGGTGGGTGTTCGACCGAAAGGTGCAGATCGGCATAGATGCCGTGCTGGCGGTCGTTTCGCTGTTTATCGCCTACCAATTGCGCTTCGATTTCGAGGTCACTGGCAAAAACCTGAAGATCATGTGCGCGTGGGTGCCACTGGTGGCGGTGGTGCGTCCGCTGAGCTTGTGGTTGGTGACGGGATATTCGGGAATCTGGCGGTACTTCAACATCGGCGACTCGATTCGCGTGCTGCTGGGGGCGCTGCCGCCGACCATGATGATGCTGGGGCTGCGCCTGACACTGGCACGGTCCCTTTGGGCTGCAGCGCTGCCGTTGACCGTGGTGGTGATTGACTATGGCGTTTTTCTAGCGTTGTCATTCACGGTGCGGGGCATGCGGCGGCTGCTGTACGAGAAGGCGCGGATGCCGGGCAAGCGTTTGCGAACGCTGATCCTGGGGAACGAGCATGGGCTGGCGGTGGCGCTGCGGCAGGTATCCTTGCAGCCTGACGTGCAGGTGATTGGGCTGCTCGCCGCCGATCAGCAGTTGCACGGGTTGCGGATCGCCGGATATAGCGTGACCGATGGGCCCGCGGCGCTACCGGAAAAGTTGGCATCGGGCACGATTGACCTCGTGCTGATTGCCGATGCAGATGTGGAGACGATCGGGGAGTCGGTCGCGACGGCAGTGGAGTATGGGGTGGAAGTGCGCCTGTTGCCCTCGGCGGCGGACATCATACGCGGCGATGTGCGGGTGTCGGCAAAACCCAAGCCGGAGCTGGCGCTGAAACACACGGCGAATGTGGAGCCGGCCCATCCTCTGGTAATTGACAGCTTTGGCGACAGGGTGGTGTTGGTCACAGGCGCGGGCGGTTCGATTGGCGCGGAGATTTCGCGCCAAGTGGCGCGACTGCCGGTCGCATCACTGGTTTTGCTGGATCAGGACGAGAACGCGATTTTCGAAATCGAGGGGGAGCTGCGCGGTAAGGTGACGCCGGGCCTTGTGGCGCTGGTAGGTGACATACGCGACCGCGCGAGGATGCGCAGCGTGTTTCAGAAATATAAGCCGGATGTGGTGCTGCACGCGGCGGCGTACAAGCACGTGCCGGTGATGGAGTTCAATTGCGCGGAAGCGGTGCTAAATAACGTGGTTGGGACGCGAACTATCGCGGAGACGGCCATCGAGTTTGGCGCGGAGCGCCTGCTGATGGTGTCCACCGACAAGGCGGTGAGGCCGAGCAGTGTGATGGGGGCCAGCAAGCGAACCGCGGAGCTGCTGGTGCAGCAGTTGGCGGGGCGGCAGAGGGGGCATGGCGGGCGGCAAACGCGCTGCGCGTGCGTGCGGTTCGGAAACGTGCTGGGCAGCCGTGGTAGCGTGGTGCCGCTGTTTCTGCGACAGATTGCGAACGGTGGTCCGGTGACCATCACTGATGCTGAGATGACGCGATATTTCATCACCATCCCGGAAGCCGTGCAGCTTGTGCTGCAAGCGGCGGCGATAGGTTCGGAGGCGGAGATTTACATGCTGGACATGGGTGATCCGGTGAAGATCACTGAGCTGGCGCGCAAGCTGATCGAGATGTCCGGATTGCGTCCGGGAGAAGACATTGAGGTTCGCCTGGTGGGCAAGCGGCCGGGCGAGAAGATTCACGAGCAGTTGTGGACGAATGCGACCGAGGTACGACGCACCAATTTTTCCCACCTGTTACAGATCGTCGCGCCGGGACCGGCGCCGCAGTTCGAGGACGCGCTGGCAGCATTGGAAGCGGCCGCGCGAGCGCATGATGATGATCTCGTGCGGGCGTGTTTGAATGCGATGCCGATCAATTTCACGCCGGGCGAGGGACGTGCAATGAGCGCTGCGGCGGCGAATTGAGTGGGCCAGATACGAGGTCCTTCGAGCCCGCGCTCGTCCGACCCGCAAAAGCGGCGGGTCGCAAAACCTAGGCGAGCGCCTCGCTCGGGGATGACATCAGCTGGCGGAGGTGATTTGAACCAGGCCCTGGGACTGGAGTTGTTCGAGCAAGTCGAAGAGATCCTGGCGGCAGCGGTAAGGTTCCACTTCGTACTCAGCCAGCAGCGATTCGAGAATTTCCCCAACAGTCAGGTTGCGTTCCTGAAGCAGTTGCCAGACGCGCGCGCCGACGGGATTCAAGCCGAAGTAACGGCCGGTACGGGTGTTGAGGATGATGGCCTCGTCGCCGAGCATGCTGGAAAGTTGATTGGAGGAAGCGACCACAACGGAATGTAAGTCTAACATTCGGCGCTCTGCCTCACCCATGCGTTTCTCCCACACTGCCGCACTTGGCTTTGAGTTTAACAGTGCAGTCAATATGGGCGGACGATACTAACTTCATCGAGCCAGAACTTTCCCTGGATTTTAGAGCCCGCAGCCCGTACTACCTTGACAGCGACCAGTTCGGTGTTAGGTCCAGTGGCGAAATCGGCTGTGAACTGGCGCCAGAGGGAGGTGCCGGTCACAGCAGGAGTCTGGGCGAGCAGGGTGCCGTCGGGAGCGACCACGACCACGGCGGGCGGGTGCGCCGAGAGCAGCTCCTCCGATTTCACGGAGGCGATCAGGCGGTACGCGGTATCCGGCGAGACCGGCACCAGTTGCTGCACGCCGGCATCGCGACTGGTGCTGCCGTCAAAGCTGATGCACAAGGCGCGGCTGCCACCGTGGAAGTTGGCGGGGTCAAGCGAGACGCTGATGTTCGGCAAACGCTGATAGCGCCAGTCGAAGCCGGCATTCAGAAGAGCGTGTTCGAAGCTGCCGTTGAGCACGAGGTTCGCCTGGCCGCGACGGTAGGAGGCAAGAGATGGTTCGATGGAGGTGAGATCGTCCCACGCCTCGCGGGCACGATCGATTGCACCTGCTGCCAACAGGTGGTCCACATAGGAAAGAGGTTTGGGACCCGGCATCGGCAAGCGCAGTTCGACCAGCCGGGACCAGACCTGCGCGGCGGCATGCGATTCGCCTTCGTCGTTCAACAGCGTAATGAAGGTGAGATAGGCATCGGCGTTTTTGGGCAAGAGCGGAAGCACCCGGCCGGGATCGCGGGTGATGCGCCAACAGAGGTTCAGGGCAGGGGCGAGGAGTTGCGGATCACTGTTGAGGACAACGCGAAACTGCTGGAGCGCCTTGTCGTTTTCGCGGCGGACTAAATAGAAGTTGGCGGCGTTCCAGGCGACGTCGGGGGTGGTGGGATCAACCTGGATGGCCGTCTCCAGCGCGCGTTGTTGCTCGTTGGAATTGCCGGTTGCGCCGCAGGCAGAGGCGAGGTCGAGCCAGAGGGCCGAATCATGCGGATTAAGCACGACCGCCTGATTGAAATGCGGGAGCGCGGCTTCGGGGTCTTGCTGGGCGAAGAACAGGTAGCGGCCGAGGAGGTTGTGGTAGGCAGCATTTCCGGGCGCAAATTGCACGGCGCGCCGCAAAGTTGCGGGGTCGGCGGAACGGGTGGAGTAATGATAAGCCGCGTAGGAGCGGATGGCAACGTTAGCGTAGGTACCTATGGTCCCCACACACACGAGAAGAAACAATGCCTTGCGCGTACGGGTGTGAAGAGGCAGGGCCATGTTGTTCTAAGAGGTTGAGATTTCGGACCTCAGGGCCAAAGCCGCAACGTACTCTCGTCCACTTACGGCACGACTGAAGTCGTGCCCTGATACGAACCGGAGGTTTTTAGCAGGTCCCAGAGCCCAACGTATTCTCCATTTCCGCCGCTGCTAGAGCTGGCGGTTCTCGCCGTTGCTTCCGACATCGTTGGAGTGCGCCGGATTGCGTTTGCGGTAGTAATGGCCGTATTTCGAGCCGGAATAGTAGTAGTGGTAATAATCCGGGGAACTGAGATCGACGGCATTGATGACAACGCCCATGATGCGGGCGTTGACCTGGGTCAACAGATCGCGGGTGCGGCGCAGGGCGCTGGAGGTCGTTTGTCCAGCTCGTATGACCAGCAGCACCGCATCCACTTCGACCGACAGCAACACGGCGTCGGTGACGGTGAGCGCCGGGGGCGAATCGATAATGACGTGATCGAACTCGTCCGACCAGCGCTGGAGCAGTTCGCGCATGCGCGGCGAACTGAGAAGCTCGGCGGGATGAGGCGGAACCGGTCCGGCGGGCAAGATGAACAGACCGGGCTGCGGCGCGGCCACCACGACCTCATCAAAGGCAGCGCCACCGGTAAGGACATTCGACAGGCCCACAGCGGGCGGCACGGCAAAGATGCAGTGCACCATGGGACGGCGCAGGTCGGCATCCACCAGCAGGACGCGTTTTCCTTGCTGGGCGAGCACGACGGCGGTGTTGATGCTGGTCATGGTTTTGCCGTCCTGCGGCAGGGAACTGGTGACCAGGATTCTCCTGGGTGGTGTGCCCATGCCGGACAGCAGAATGGAGGTGCGCAGGGAGCGATAGGCTTCGGCGATTTCCGATTTGGGCTGGGTATAGCTGATGATGGCGAGGCTGTGGCTGAGGGTTCCATTGCCGCCGCTCCTCAGAGCAAACGGCCGGCGGCGGACCAGTCCGCCGTTGGCGCTGAACAGGGGAATGATCCCCAGAGGCGGGAGGGCGGCGATCTCTTCTGCCTGTTCGGGCGTGCGCACGCTGGTGTCCAGCGCTTCCAGGGCGAAGGCCAAAGCGACGCCACCGACGAGCCCGATCAATAGAGCAAGCTGGAGGTTGCGCGGGATGTTGGGCCGGGTCGGCGATAGCGGCACGCGCGCGGTCTCGACCAGGCGGATGTTGGTAGAGCTGAGGCCGGCGGCGAGGCCCGCTTCCTTGAGCTTTTGCAACAGGCCCTCGTACATCTGGCGGTTGCTTTCCGCCTCCTGCTTCAACACCTTGTATTCAATCGCACTTTCGTTGAGGGCAGTGGCTTCGCGTTTCTGCACGTCGAGTGCGGCCTGTAGCATCTGCTCGCGGCGCAGGGAAGCGGCGTAGTCATTCTCGATTCGCTGGCGGGTCTTCTCGCCTTCGCGGCTGATTTGTTGCTGCAAGTGCTTGAGCCGATTTTGCAGCTCGATGACCTTGGGATAGGCCGGGCCGAACTGGGTGGTGGCCTGGGCCAACTGGGTCTGCACGTCGCCGGCTTGCTGCTGCAAGTGGCGCGTCAGGTCATTGGGAAAGAGGGCGGCTACGTTCTCCGGGGTTTCGCGTTGCGTCAGTTGACGAGTGGATTCGCGGGCGATGCGGTCGCTTTGCGCCTGGGTCAGCTCCCGGTTGAGTTGGTCGAGCTTGGCGGTAGTGATGTTCTGTTTCTCGTCTATGCCGACAATGCCGTGTTGCTTCTGATAATCCACCAGCTTCTGCTGGGAGGTTTCCATCTTGATCTGCATGTCGGCCAGTTGCTTGGACAGCCATTCGGCAGCCCGCATGCTGGCTTCGAACTTGGCGCGGATGCTCTGCTCGATGTAGGTGTTGGCGAGCGTGTTGACCACGTCAGCGGCCAACTGCGGGTCAGGACTGTCGTAGCGCAACTCGATCAGCATGGTGTTGCCGATCTGCGCCACGTGCAGGCCGCCGCGAATGGCGGCGATGAGGCGTTCGTCACGCGTGCGGTCGTTACCGGCAACGGCGACGGCGCCCTGTACGGGGGCGGGCAGCAGGCGGGCTTCCAGCTTGCGCCCCACCTGGAGCGCCAGGGCGTCACCCTGGAGAACTTTGACCTGCGTTTCGAGTCCGGTTTGATTGTCTATTGTCTCGCCGCCGCCCAACTGGGGCGACTCCTTGCTGAACAACAGCAGGTTGGGGCTGGAGTGGGTCAACTCGATGCGCGCCGCTGACCGGTAAATCTTGGTCATGCGCAACGAGATGATAGTGGCCGCGAGCAGCACTACAGCGGCGGTGATCAGGATGGTCCAGCGGCGCTTGAGCAAGATGCGCCAATAATCGCCGAGCGTGGGTTCCTGCGGCGGCAGTTGGCTGGGATGATGGCGCAGCAGTGCGTGGCGGGCAGCGAACAGCAAGTCAGCAGGGTCGTCTTGCGGGACGCGAGGGGGGCCCAAGGCGCGGCTCTCATCGGCAAACTGGTTTGCTGCCATGCGTCAATCCTGTCGAAAGTATGGTGGTGCTGCCTTGCGGGCCCGTTTTACGGTTGCTGGGTTGATCCTGAGTTGCGCGTCGGATTGCCAGTCGCCAGACACACGCGCGGAATTGCGCTCAGTCGTGGCCAGCGCTGCCATGACGAAAAACAGGGCCGCGTTGGCCGGGATGCGTAGGTTGAAGTCGGCGAGACTGTGTACCAGGATGGCGGTGCATCCGGTCAAGCCGGCGAAGGCGGCGGCGGCGAACGGGTCGGATTTCCAATGACGCAACCGCCGCAGGGCGATCCAATACAACATCACGGCGAAACAGCAGACAGGGATGAAGCCGATGATCCCCATCTCGACCAGTGCCTGGAGCCAGTCGTTATGCGCCTGGTTGATGACGAAGTTGGTGTAGAAGGTCTTAAATCGGGGAAATGCGACGGGGAATGCGCCCAATCCCCAGCCCAGGAACGGACGCTGGCGATACATGGGGATACTGTCGCGAACAATCTGTAGGCGGCCTTCGGCAGCGCCGTCTGAGCCGGAGAGATGGCCCAGCATCCCGAGCCGCTGCATCAGGCCGGGTTGTTGCAGCAGGAGCAGGTACGCGGCCAGCACGACGCAGCCGAGCACGATGGCCAGAGCTTTGGTACGGCGTTCACGCTTCCTGCCCATCACGATTAGCACAAATACCAGCCCGGCGACGAAGCCAACCATGCCGCCCAGCGAGCGTGAGGTGAAGATGGCTCCTGCGATGACGACAGCGGCCGTGGCGAGTACGATTCGCTTGCGCCTGCAGATGAAATCCACCGAAGCCATGACCAGCGCGATGGGAAACAGCATCTCCATCAGGCCGGCAAAGTGGTTGTGGTTGACGTATGGTCCGTACACCCAGGCGTTGGAGCGGACAGGGAAATACCAGTAGAGCTTGCCGTTAAAGGTCCAGTCCTGGACCATGGCGAAGAGGGCGAGCGCAACGCCCAGCGTCACCAAGCTGACGGCGAGCAATTTCAGCGAGGCTATGGTACGGCAACCCTGGCTGGCGGTGAAAAACAGCAGGCCGCAGGGGACGAGTTGCGTCAGCGTCTGCGTGGTGACGTAGGGGTAAGCCGTGGTGCGGAACAGCAGTTGGGCGGCAACGACGACGGCGAAGGCCGCCATCGGCGCGAGCAGCAGGTTCTTGTGCCATACGAGCGTGGCGTCCAAGGCCTGGCCGATTGCCCATAGGAGGAATAGCAAAACGCTGCCGAGCTGGAGGACGAGTTGCGATCCCGGTTGAACGGCGCCGAACGACAATGGGCCGAATACCAGCAGGGCGGCGATGCCGACAGTGACCACCGCGGCAATGCGGTCTGACCAGGTGGGCGGCAGGACCCTGGCCGTGCCGCAAACCTCGCCCATGGCGACAAGTGTCATTTAGAAATTTCGTGAGCAGAATTCAACGCCTTAATACACGAATTCACCTGCTGAATCAACGGCGGTGATGAAAACCGTTTTTCGTTCCCCGTTTTCCGTTTCCCGCTAACACTCGCTGCGCCGGACACTTCGCCATCGGGAAACCGCAAACGGGGCGGCCCTTTCGAGACGCAGGCGATTCAGGTTGTCTGGTTGACAAAGGCCGGGGGTTGAAGGAACATACGGGCGCTTTCAATCAAGCATTGTTGGCCAGAGCGTACGCCGCCGTGCGTCGAAAGTGATTTTCCGCGAGCATGTACCTCACAGACAAGGTTGTCCTGATCACCGGCGGGACAGGATCATTCGGCAGAGAGTTCGTGGCGCGCGCCCTGGCGGAAAAACCGCGCAAGCTGATCATCCTGAGCCGTGACGAATTAAAGCAGCACGAGATGCGGCGGATGTTTGACGAGGCGGGCAGTTCGCCGATCCGGTACTTCCTCGGCGACGTGCGCGACCGCGACCGGCTGATGCGGGCGTTTGCGGGCGTGGACATCGTGATCCACGCGGCCGCGCTGAAACAGGTGCCGGCGTGCGAGTACAACCCGTTCGAGGCGGTACAGACCAACATTCTCGGGGCGAAAAACGTAATTGACGCGGCGATTGATCGCGGCGTGAAGAAGGTGCTGGCCATCAGCACCGATAAGGCGGTCAACCCGGTGAACCTGTACGGCGCCACCAAGCTGTGCGCCGAGAAGGTGTTCGTGCAGGCGAACTCGTACTCGGGCGAACACGGATGCCGATTTAGTTGTGCACGATATGGCAACGTGTTGGGGAGCCGTGGGAGCGTGGTGCCGGTGTTTCTGAAGCAACGGGCGACGGGCGAAGTCACGATCACGGATGCGCGCATGACGCGTTTCTGGATCACGCTGGGACAAGGGGTGGACTTCGTGCGGCGCTGCGTGGAACTGATGCATGGGGGCGAAGTGTTCGTCCCCAAGATTCCCAGCATGAAGCTGACGGACTTGGCGCGGGCAGTGGCGCCGGGGTGCAGAGTGCGGTACATCGGCATCCGGCCGGGGGAAAAGCTGCACGAGGTGCTGGTTTCGGAAGACGAGGCGCGGCATACGGTGGAGTACGACGGGATGTACATCATTCAGCCGGCGCATCCGTGGTGGCGCACCGAGAACTGGGCGGGTGGAACGCGATTGCCGGACGGGTCCTCGTACCGCAGCGACAACAATTCCGATTGGCTGAGCGCAGAACAATTCTGGAGCCTGCTGGATGAGCACACCCGGGCGAAAGCCGCCGGCGCCAACGACTGAGGAACCGCAGCGCAAGACGCTGCTTCCCTACGGGCGCCAGTCGATCACCGAGGAAGACGTGCAGGCGGTGGTCGAGGTGCTGCGCTCGGATTGGCTCACCACCGGGCCGAAGGTCGGAGAATTCGAGGAAGCGGTGGCCGCGTACGTCGGGTGCAAGCATGCGGTCAGCTTCAGTTCCGGGACAGCCGCATTACATGCTGCCACAGCCGCCGCCGGCCTTGGTCTCGGCGATGAGGCCATTACGACACCCCTGACATTTTGCGCGACGGCAAACTGCGTGCTGTACCAGGGCGCGACGCCGGTGTTTGCCGATGTGTGTCCGGACACGTTGAATATTGATCCCGCCGAAGTGGCGCGCCGAATTGCGCCGCGAACGAAGGCGATCCTGCCGGTGGACTACGCCGGGCATCCTGCGGATATGGCGGAGATCATGGAGTTGGCGGAGCGCGCCGGGGCCGTGGTGATTGAGGATGCATGCCATGCGCTGGGGGCGATGTATGGCGGCCGGCGCGTCGGCTCGCTGGCGCATATGACGGTGTTCAGCTTCCATCCGGTGAAGCACATCACGACCGGCGAAGGCGGCATGGTTACCACCAACGATGGCGAGCTGGCGCGGCGTTTGCGCAGGTTCCGCAATCACGGCATTGACAGCGATGCGCGGCAGCGGCAGGCGACAGGGCAGTGGCAGTACGACATGGTCACGCTGGGGTACAACTACCGGCTGACGGACATCGGGTGTGCGCTGGGGATGTCTCAACTGCGCCGTCTGGACGACAACCTGGCGCGGCGGCGAGCAATTGCGGCGCAGTACAGACAGGCGTTCGCCGGGCTGGCGGGTGTGATTGTGCCGGCGGTGCGGGCCGATGTTGATCCTGCGTGGCATCTTTACCCCATTCGCGTGCAGGGTAATCGCGCGGAGATTTTCCGGGCGCTGCGGGCCGGCAACATAGGCGCAAACGTGCATTACAAGCCAGTACACCTGCACTCTCATTACCGGCAGCGTTTCGGGTACCGGGGCGGTGAATATCCGATTGCCGAGCAGGCGTACGAACAACTGATCAGCCTGCCGATGTTCCACAGCATGAGCGATCAGGACGTGGATGACGTGATCCGGGCAGTGAGCCGCGCTGTGGAAGAATGATCATGATGACGGTGCGGAAAGCTACGGCCATCATTCAGGCGCGCATGAGCTCGGCGCGCCTGCCAGGCAAGGTGCTGGCCGAGATCGCGGGTCAGCCGATGCTGTGGCACGTGGTGCAGCGTACGCGGGCGGCATCGGCGGTGGGCGAGGTAGCGGTCGCGACCTCGAGCGATGGTTCCGACGATCCGATTGAAGCGTTCTGCGCAAGGCATGCGATTTCGTGCTATCGCGGCAGCTTGAACGATGTGCTGGACCGGTACTATCAGGCGGCGAAGCAGTTTGAGGCCGAGACGATCGTGCGCATCACGGCCGATTGCCCGCTGATTGATTCCGAGGTGATAGACAAGGCCGTCGCGGCGCACCACGAGGCCGGTGCGGATTACACGAGTAACGTTGCGCCGCGCACGTATCCCGATGGACTGGACGTGGAGGTGTTCACGTATGCAGCGTTGGCTGAGGCATGGCAGAGTGCGGCGTATCCGGCGGAACGCGAGCATGTGACGCCGTACCTGCGCAATTCAGGTAAGTTTCGGGTGGCAAACTTTACGAGCGATGGACCACGGCTGGCGCGAGCTTATCGCTGGACGGTGGACGAGCCGCGAGACCTGGAATTCGTGCGGGCGGTGTATGCCCGCCTTGAGGGCACAGCTTTCGGGTTCAGGGATGTATGCCGATTGCTGGAGCGGGAGCCTGGATTGGCAAAGATGAACGACGACATCATTCCGAGCGAAGGATATTACAAATCACTGGCTGAAGAGCCGCCGGCGCCGGTGCTGTCGCAGTCAGTCAAGCGCAGCGTCGAGTTGAAGGCGCGCGCCGATGCGGTAATTTCCGGCTGGCAGCCAAAACGTCTGGCTCCGCTGTTCGTGGAGCGCGGCCAGGGCTGCTATTTGTGGGACGCGGACGGCAACCGGTACATGGATTACGAAATGACGCGGGGCGCGGTGATTCTCGGGCATGAATATCCCGCGGTCACCGAAGCGGTGCGAAAGCAGTTGCAGCAGGGAACGGCCTTCGCGCTGCCGACCCGTGCGGAAGTGGAAGTGGCCGAAATGCTGGCCGAGATTGTTCCCTGTACGGAGATGGTGCGCTTCGCGCGAAGCAGGTCTCATGCCCTTGCAGTTGCCATCCGTGCGGCGCGCGCAATTACTGGCAGAGAAGTGGTGGCGTCCTGTGGGAGCTCTTTCACGGGAATTGCGGGAGCGACGGCAACATTCAAATACAACCGGCCGGAGAGCCTGGAGCAGGTCCTGTCGGCGCAGCGGGGCAAAGTGGCTGCCATCCTGATGGAGCCGCTGGTGGTGGTCGCGCCGGAAAACGAGTTTTTGCAAACGGTGCGCGAATTGGCCAGCCGCGATGGTGCGTTGTTGATTTTCGACGAGACCACGACCGGCCTGCGGCTGCGCATGGGCGGCGCACAGGAATATTACGGGGTTGTTCCCGATCTTGCCTGTTTCGGCAATGCGATGGCCAACGGCCTGCCGCTGGCCGCGGTGTGCGGCGCCAGAGAACTGATGAAGCGCTTTGAGGGAAGTTGTCGCGCGGAGGCTGCGTCGCTGGCTGCCGCGCGCGTCACCCTGTGTGAACTGCGGACGCGCGACGTGGTCGCCCATCTGTGGGACGTGGGCCGCCGCCTGCAGGACGGCTACAACGTGATTGCCCGGGAGTACGCCATGGAGCGCTACACCGTGTGCCGGGGGCTGCCGCCGCGGACGCGAGTCAGCTTCCGCGACGAGACCGGCGCCGAATCACTGCTGCTGAAACGCCTGTTCCAGCAGGAGTGCCTGAAGCGGGGCGTGCTGTTCAGCGGCGAGCACAACGTGTGCTTCAGCCACGCGACCGGCGACGTTGACGACACGCTGCGGATATATCGGACAGCGATGGAAATCATCGCGCAAGCCGTGGTGTAAATCGCAGCCATGGACAACGTGTTGCTCATTCGCGCGGACGCCGGTGCGCGCATCGGAGCGGGCCACGTGATGCGCTGCCTGGCGCTTGCCGAGGCGTGGCAGGCGTACGCTGCGGGGCATCGTGCGGTATTCATGATGGCGGAAGCCGCGCGCGGGCTGGAAGATCGAGTTCGTGCCGGGGGATTTGAGATTTTCCGCCCTGCGGGCACGGCGGGCAGCGCGGAGGATGCGAAGCGGACGGCCGAAGCTGCACGTGATCTACACGCGGTGTGGGTGGTGGCCGACAGTTATTGCTTCGGCGAAAGCTGTCAGCGGGCGGTGATGGCGTCGGGTGCGAAGCTGCTGTTTCTCGATGACTACGGGCATGCGGGGCGTTACGCGGCAGACCTTGTGCTGAACCAGAACATAGGCGCGGATGCCGGCTGGTACCAACAGCGCGAGGACCATACGAGGTTGCTGCTGGGCACGCGCTACGCGCTGTTGCGGCACGAGTTCTGCCGCTGGCGCGAGTGGCGACGTGAGTTTGCGGCCAAGGTCGGGCGCGTGCTGGTGACGCTGGGCGGCGCGGATTTCGACAACGTGACGGGGCTTGTAGTGGAGGCGCTGGCGTCGGTGGTGGATGCGTCGGTGCAGGTGAAGGTGGTGGCCGGCAGCATGAACCCGAACCGCGATGCGCTGCGGAAACAGATTGAGCGCTGTGGGGCGAACTTCGAACTTGTTTCGGCGACGGCCGGGATGCCTGAACTGATGGCGCGGGCCGATCTGGCGGTTTCCGCTGCGGGCGGTACGTGCCGGGAACTGCTGTTCATGCAGACGCCGATGGTCGCTATCAGCATCGCGGAGAACCAGCGCCCAGCGGCGCCTGCCCTGAGTGAGCACGGCCTGGCGGTCGCCATGGATTCCGACCGTATCACCGCGGGTCAGATTGCGGCTGCGGTCGCGCGGTTGTTGGAGGACGCTGAAAGGCGCAGCGGAATGGGGCGGCGCGGGCGCGAGTGGGTGGACGGGTACGGGGCGGAGCGCGTGTGCCGGGCAATGTTGAGTTCGGACGGCTTGCTGTTGGAGCGAGCGAGCGAGGCGGATTGCCGCTTGCTGTGGGAATTGGCCAACGAACCGGGGGTGCGGGCCGCCTCATTCAGCAGCGAGCCGATCCCGTGGAACGATCATGTGCAGTGGTTTGCGGAACGCGTGCATGATGGGAACACGTTGCTGCTGATTGCGCGCGATGGCGCCGATCGGCCGATCGGGCAGGTGCGTTTTGAGACTGAAGGTGTTGAGGCGGTGATTTCGATCAGCGTGGATCGCGCCGCGCGCGGAAAGGGCTACGGCGTGCAGTTGATCAGGATGGCCACAGAGCAGGTGTTCGCGTCGCGCGAGGTGAAGGTAATTCACGCGTACATCAAGCCGGGCAACGACGATTCCTTGCGCGCGTTTGTACACGCGGGATATGAGAAAACGGACGACACGTGGATTCGCGGGCAGCGCGCGCTGCACTGCGTGCGGAGAAAGGAATAATGTCCGCCACCGTCAGCATTAACGGACGGCGCATCGGCGCGCGCGAACCGGTGTATATCGTGGCGGAGATTTCGGCGAACCATCACCAGCTTTTTGAGGAGGCGGTGCGGATCATTGAGGCGGCGAAAGAGGCCGGCGCAGATGCAATTAAGCTACAGACGTACACGCCGGATACCATCACGCTGCGTTGCGACAAAGAGTGTTTTCGCGTGGGCGGGGGGACGCTGTGGGACGGGCGCATGCTGTATGACCTCTACATGGAGGCGTACATGCCGTGGGAATGGCAGCCCAAGCTGAAGCAGGTGGCGAACGATTTCGGCCTCGATCTTTTTTCTACGCCATTCGACGTGACCGCGGTGGATTTTCTCGAGCAGATGGGCGTGCCATGCCACAAGGTGGCATCGTTCGAGTTGGTGGACATTCCGCTGATCGAGAAGATGGCGCGCACCGGCAAGCCGATCATCATGTCCACGGGCATGGCCACCTTAGAGGAGATTGAGGAAGCGCTATCGGTGGCACGGGGCGCAGGCGCGACGGAGATCGTGTTGCTCAAGTGCAACAGTGCTTATCCCGCGCCGGCGGAAGAGATGAACCTGCGCGCGATACCGGCGTGGCAGACGCGGTTCGGGGTGCCGGTGGGGCTTTCCGACCATACGCTGGGAATTGCGGCGCCAGTGGCGGCGGTCGCACTGGGCGCGTGCCTGATCGAGAAGCACTTAACACTGTCGCGCGCGGAAGGTGGTCCCGATAGTGCGTTTTCACTGGAGCCAGCGGAATTCAAGGCGATGGTGAACGCGGCGCGTACGGCGGAAAAGGCGCTGGGCAGCGCTACGGCCGGGCCGGGCGCCAGCGAATCGCGCAGCCGCGTGCTCCGTCGGTCATTGTTTGTGGTGGACGACGTTAAGCGTGGTGAGACGTTTACGGCGGCGAACGTGCGCTCGATCCGTCCGGCGCATGGGCTGCATCCGCGGCATTTACCTGACGTGTTAGGCCGGCGGGCGGCCTGCGACATCGAGCGCGGAACGCCGTTGACGTGGGACATGGTTGAACCGGCGTGCGGCAAAGCGGGTGCGTGAGCCGATGTTGAGCGTGGTCAAGAACGCTGTCCGCGACCGCTTGCCGTTCCCGCTACTCATCCGGCTTTACTACTTCAGCTTGCGCTTCCGTTACTACCCGGTTTACGAGGCCAGCCGCCGCCGGTTGGGTGCGCCGCTGCTGGATAGCATGGATTTATGGCGGTACAAAACGAGCGATACGCTTTTCGTTCTTGGCAGTGGGCCGTCCATCAACCGAATTTCCGCGCAACGGTGGGAGGCCATTGCGCGGCACGACAGCGTGGGGTTCAACTTCTGGCCGTATCACCGGTTCGTGCCGACGTTTTATTTTTTCGAGAGCGGGCGTAACCACGCGCAGGGCGAGGCGTATCACAAGATGGCCGCGGCGCGAGCGGAGGAGTATCGCAATGTTCCCAAGGTGCTGATGGACCTGTGCCATCCGGGCTATCAGTACGTGTATGACTTGCCGGCGGGGTGGCGCGAGAACCTGTACGTTGCGTACACAATCCCGGCGATCGCGCGGACCGATGAAGAGTTCGGGTATGTGGTGCGGCTGCTGAAGAAGCGCGGGGCATTCGCTCCCGAGTCGCGCATTCGTTATCTGCTGAAGCACTGCGCGACGCTGTCCACGTTGGTCACGCTAGGTGCGAAGTTGCAATACAAGCGCATCGTCCTGTGCGGGGTTGACCTGACGACGAACGAGTATTACTACCAGGACCCTGAGCTTTATCCCGAGAGCAAGGATGTGGAACTGGTTCCGCGCGCGCGGAAGCACGCAACGCTGACGCGTTATTGCTGGGGCAACACGCCGATTGATGTAGTGCTGGAGGAACTGCGGCGTCAGGTGCTGGAGCCTGCGGGCATTGAACTGTACCTGGAACACGATGGCTCGGCGCTGTACCCGCGGATTCCGCGGGCGCCGGAGTGGGTGTTTGCGGCAGGCGTCGGCGCGGCGTACGAGGGAGGCGCGCGGTGATGGCCGGCGCCGGTACTGCCCCGCAGGTGACGGCCTGTGACGTGGCCACGCGGCTGATCGAAGCGTCGGCGATTTATGCTGCGGCGAACTTCGCGGTCAAGGCGCTGAACTTCCTGCTTTTGCCGCTGTACGCATATTTTCTCAGTCCAGCCGAGTACGGTGTAGTCAGCCTGGCGGAAACGATTGCGATTGTCGCCGGCATTGCCGCGGGACTGGGGCTGCCGGCGGGCATGCAGCGGCTGTACTTCCAGTATGCAGAGCGGCCGGAGGAACTTGGACGCTATCTCGGTTCCGTGTTGCGGTTCGGGTTTGGCTTTGCGCTGGCGCTGCTTGCGCTGGTCTTCGCGGTGGCGCCGTCGGCGATGGCGCACCTGTTTCCGCAGCCGGAGGTGCCGTTCTATCCCTGCCTGGCGCTGGCGGTGACGACGGCGGCGACGGCGCAGTTGCTGGATTATCGCCTGGTGCTGTATCAGATGGAGGGCAAGGCGAAGCCGTTCAGCGCGCTGTTGGTTGGGTATTTCACGTTCGCGGCAGTTTGCAGCGTAGCGCTGGTGGCAGGCGTGCAGGGGGGAAGCACAGGACTGCTGCTGGGCAGAATGTTCGGAGCACTCGGCGCGGCGACGACGGCAGGGTTGCTGCTGCGTCGCTGGTTCACTTGCGGCTGGAACTGGCGATACGTGCGCGAAACGCTGGGGCTCGGGCTGCCGCTGGTTCCGCACTACCTGATGGCTGCCGGCCTGGTTGCCGCCGATCGCCTGGTCCTGGCGCGCTACCGCCCGCTGGATGAAATTGGGACATATTCGCTGGCATACAGCCTGGGCATGGCGATGGCGGTGATCACGACGTCGCTGATGCAGGCGTACTCGCCCATCTTTTTCGACACGGCGCGCAACGAGAGGGACGGAAGGCGCGTGCTGGCGCGGACTTCGATGGCGGTGATGACGGTGATCGCTGTCATTGGCGCTGCGGGAGTGCTGGCGTCGCCGGTATTTGTTGACTTTTGTCTTGACCGCCGATATGCCGCTGCTGCACGGCTGATCCCGTGGGTGATCGGCGGGTATGTGCTGCACGGGATGTTCAGCTTGCTGCATCTGGCGGTGCTGCAAGCGAAACGGCCGGGTTTTGTGCTGTGCGCGAGCGGCGTGGCTTGCGTGACGAACATTGGGTTGAACCTGCTGCTGGCGCCACACTGGGGAATGTGGGGTGCGGCGTGGGCGACGACGGCGGCGTACGCCATCGAAGCGACAGTCATGTACCTGCTGGCACAGCGGGTGTTTGCGTTGCCGTGGCGGCGGCGACAGTTGGGGGCGGCGCTAGCGATGTTCGGATGTGCGCTGGCGGCGACACAAATGCTGCAACCCGCGATGCTCGCTGTGGGCGCGGCAATCTGTGGGGTGGCGAGCTGGTGGCTGTTGCGCGGCGATATGGGGCAGGTGGTGAGGATGTTGCGGGGCAAGGCGGTTGCATGAGTTGGTTGCGCAAGTGCAAACACAAGGTCTCGCGACTCCGCGTAGCGAAAGCGGCTGCGCTGCGCTTCGTTCCCGGCCCCATTGTGTGCGCCTCCAGCGGTGTCAAGGGTCAAGATGAACGCCCAAAAAACGGGCGCCCTTGACACCGCTTCCGGCGCGCGTGCGGTGAAGT
>JBHGBA010000089.1:0-11686 GCA_041946775.1 Terriglobales bacterium | reverse complement strand
CAATGAGGTCCGTGGAGCAAAGCGCTGACGATTCGTGAGGTCAAACAATGAGGTCCGTGAAGTGGAGTCGAGCCTTACGTTGATGACCCGTGGCGCCATTTCTGTGCCGCCGAGGTCACGGCGATTATGTCCGCAATCGGTTGCCGGGGCCTTCGCATCCAACTCACCGATTCACCTTCAGGAGGCACTATGGCTGACGAATTCCCCCAGCTTCCGCTCGGATCGCGGCGCAACGAAGATATCGCGCTCGACATGATGAAGTTCATTGCCATCACTACCGGCTACGGCAAGGGCGGTGCGCCGGGCGCGGGTTTTCAGGGGGGCACCGCCAGGGCCGAGGACTACGCCGGCCATCTGCTGGAACTCTACGGGCGCTGCCTGAACGCGGTTGCGGGCAAGAAATAGCAGCCAGCCATACCAGAAGAACGAAACCTCTCGCTTCTCTTGTACCCACCGCCGGTGCGGTTGAAACCGCTGGCCGAATCGGCCTTGGGAGAGTACCATCCAGTTTCTCACCCGAGGTGCGTGCATGAGAGTGCGAGACCTGGCGGTTTCGTGTGCGGTGGTGTTGTGCGCAGTAAGCCTGTTTGCACAGGAGAAATTGACGGCCGAAGACGTCGTGGCGCGCCACCTGGAGTCAATCGGCGCCGCGACGGCGCGCGCGGCGGTCAAGTCGCGCACGGCGCAGGCCGCGACGCGCATGGACATGATCGTCGGCGGCGCGGCCCACGCTGAAGGCACGGCGATGATGGTGTCGCTAGGACGGCAGCTTAGCTTGCAGCTCAAGTTCCCGGACCGGCAATATCCCGACGAACAGTTCGTGTTCGACGGCAAAGAGGTGAAAATCGCCCTCACAGGACCGAACACGCGTTCCCGGCTGGGCGATTTTCTCTATCGCGGCGAAGCCGTGGTCCGCGAAAGCCTGCTCGGAGGAACGCTGCTGACCTCCTGGGCGCTGCTCGATCAGCGGGCGCGGCAGGCGAAACTCAAGTATCAGGGACTGAAGAAGATCGAGAACCACGAGCTGCACGGCGTGGCGTATTTCCCCAAGAGGGCGGACGGCAATCTGCAAATCCACCTCTACTTCGAACCGGAGACATTCCGTCACGTGAAGACCATCTACACGTTCACCGTGCCGCCCGAGATGGCGCCGCGCGACGGACGCCGTCCCCGCGTGCAGGCGCTCGACCGGACCGACATGCGTTACCGTGTAGAGGAAACCTTCAGCGACTTTCGCACGGTTGACGGCCTCACGGTGCCGGGACACTGGAAGCTGCAATACACCACCGAGGCCGGCCAGACGATGTCGGCGGCGTTTGATTTTACGCTCGGCGCGATTGTGCACAACAATGTAGTGGACTAGACCGGCAAGTCATCCCTTCGCGTGCTGCGGGCATCTCAGCCGGCAGATTTTTCTATGTTTATGTTGCGGACACGCTGGTTGTCGCTTACGGCCACCGCCCTTGTTCTCGTGCAGGTATCGTGTCACGGCTTCTTCACCGACCCGATACTGACCTCGATCAGCGTCACGCCGAGTAATCCGAACGTCGCCGTGGGCAGCACGCAGCAGTTCACCGCGGTCGGCGTCAACGACGATGGGTCCACCACGAACGTCAGTTCCGTCACCTGGTCTGCTTCTCCCGACAGCGTAGCGACGATTGACGCGAACGGGCTGGCGACCGCAGTGGCGGCAGGCGCCGCAGTCATCACGGCCCAATCGGACACGCTGACCGGGCAGACTACGATGAACGTGACTACCTCACCCCTGACCTCGATTACCATCAGCTCGCCAAATTCGGTGCAGACAGTCGCCGCCGGAAGTACCCTGCAACTCACCGCGACAGCTACCTTCGCCGACAACACCAGCAAAGACGTGACTTCGCAGGTGACATGGCAGTCGTCGAACACCGCGGTGGCAACCATCAGCGCCACCGGACTGGTGACCGGGGTAGCCGCCAGTGCCACGCCAGTCACGATCACGGCAACTTCCGGCAACATTGTGGGACAGTTTCAGCTCACCGTCGTGTAGCTACCGTTGGTAGCTGCCGGCTCTAGGTCCTCGGCTGCCGGCAGCAAGCGACCCGCGCTCACGTTCCGGGGCAAACTCGCCCCCGCCATTTGCACCAAACAGGGCAAGACATCCAGCAAGCCAGAACGGCCTGTCACGCGGCGGACGGCCGCCAGAATTGCGGTGCACAATGTCACAACCTAACCGACTGCGGACCCGCCTTGCGGTGTTCGTGGTGATCGCCGGGCAGGCACTGGCCATGCCTGCCACGGGACAGTATTTGCCTGCTGCGGAGGTAAGCAGCGCCGCCAGCGTGCAACCCGAGGCCGTCGCCTGGGACCTGCTGGTGAAAGCCGCTTCCAGCCGCGACGCCGTTCGCCGGGCCAATGCGGTCAATGCGCTCACCTCGCTTGCCGATAATCCGCGGGCGCTCGCCATGATCCACGATGCGCTCAAGGATCCCGAACCGCTCGTGCGTCTGGTGGCGGTGAACAACTTGGGCGCCGTCGGCGACCGCAGCGCCATTGCGAAGCTGCGCTTTCTGCTGGCCGACAAGTCAGGCGAGGTGGCGTTTGCCGCCGCCGGCGCACTGGCGCAAATGGGTGATTCCAGCGGGCGCGACATGCTGGTCGAGGTGCTCACCGGCGAGCGCCGCGTATCGGGCGGCGCTGGCGGCATGGGATGGGTAAAGGATTTCAGCAGTCCGACGAACCTGGCGTGGGTAGGCGCGAGCCAGGCGGCAGCTATCCTGGCCCCATTCGCGCCCATTGGGGTGGCGCTGATGAAGGAAGTGTTCACCGATCACACGGTGGCCGCGCGCGCCTCGTCGGCGGGATCGCTGGGCTACACGGCCAACGAGCGCGTGGTCAACGTGCTGCAAAAGGCGCTCGAGGACCGCAACTGGACGGTGCGTGCCGCCGCCGCGCAAGCCCTCGGGGCAAGCGGGTCGCCCAGCGCGGTCCCCAAGCTGATGCGCCTGTTCAAAGACAAACGTGCCGAGGTGCGGCTGATGGCGGCGGCCTCGGTGATCCGCCTGCAAGCGCCGCCACCGTTGCGGATCTTCGATACCGCGGCGGCGCAGAAGTGAACTGACGAACTGGCGAACTGATGGTCCGGCGCAAGGACGAGCACGGCAAAGCTCGACGGCAAAGGACCGAAAGGACGCAAAGGGGGCGGGACAAGAAGACTTCCGGCAGATCACCGGTTCGTCGGTTCATCAGTTCGCCAGATCACCAGATCACCAGTTCTCCCTCATCCCCGTTCAACAATGACTTCGCCATAGGGCCGATGCAGTGTTCCGCATCCGGAACGCCCACGCGGGGACGCTCGTTTTGAGCCGCAGCTATGCTAATCTGCTGCCACTGACCGGAGGGCCCAATTTAATGAGCACCGTGCTTCGCCCGATGACCACGGGCGAAATCCTGGACCGCACGTTCAACATGTACCGGGCGAATTTCTGGCTGTTCGTAGGAATAGCCGCGGTCCCTCCGGCGCTGATGCTGGTCGCCGGCTTGTTGACGGTGGCAGTCGCCGGGGCCAACCTGGCGACCGCCCGCGCAGGTGCGCCCGCCAGCACGGCGGCCGCCGGCGCAGTGGTGGCGGCGATCGTTGGCGCCATCATCAGCGCCATTGCCTACCTCGTCGGCTGGGCGGTTGCGCAAGGCGCGACCGTTTACGCGGTCTCCGCAGTACACCTTGGCCGCGCCACCACCATCCGCGAAAGCTACCAGCGCGTAAAAGGCAAATATGGCCGGCTGGTACTGCTTGTTCTCTGCATTCTGCTCATTGTTAGCGGTGCAGCGATGCTGCTGATCCTGGTGGCGGCGCTGCTTGGGGGGCTGGCCGCGGTCTTAACATCAGCATTTGCGGTACGAGGCGGAGCGGGCGCTGTGGCGGGCGGGATTTTGATGGGAGTGCTGGTAATACTCGCCATGCTCGCGGCTGGGGTGGTTGCGCTGCTGGTGTTTGCGCGTTACTCGCTGGCCATTCCCGCCTGCGCGCTGGAAGACCTGAGGATTGGTCCTTCGCTCAAGCGCAGCGCCGTGCTGAGCAAGGGCAGCCTGCTGAAGATCGTGGCCATTTACATCCTCGTGGCGGTGCTCAACACGGGCATCAGCTTCGCCGTGATTATGCCCATCCAGTTCCTGGTGCTGGCGGTGAAGAGCGCCGTGCTGCACGTGCTGGCGGTCATTGTTCAGCAACTGACTTCGTTCGCGGTGGGCGCCATTGTCGGGCCGTTCGCCACCATCGCGCTGGCGCTGGTCTATTACGACGAGCGCGTGCGTAAAGAGGCGTTCGACATTCAGCTCATGATGGAATCCATCACACCGCCGGCGGCTGCGCCGACCTACACACTCTTCCCCGCGCAATCGGCAGGACAAGCCAGCGCTGCCGCCGCGGGCGCCGAAAGCGCGCCGGAGAAAACCGGCGAAGGGACATGAACCGCGCACTCCAAGTGGCGGCGGTAGTGCTGATAAGCGCGGCGGTCGCCCTGGGCGCTGAAACGGCCGCCGCAGCGCCTTCTCCCGCGCCTCGCCCGGTGAATCTGGCCGAATACCGCGCCGAGTTGCGCGCCATCGCTGGCAGGCTTCAGCGGCTGAAAGAACATACTGAGGAAGCCGCCGCACTGCGCGAGTCCCTGCCGGAGAAATACAACGTTGACGGCGGCAACCGGCACCTGATCGTGGATCTCGCGCCGCTGAAGACATCGCTCGAACGATTCTCCCGCGCCAGCGAACCACACCAGCAGCAGCTACGCGAATCAATGCAATCGAACGTAGCCGCCATGCTTCGCGGCGTGGACGAGTACACGCAAACCTCCGACGCGACCGCCGCGCGGGCGCGTTTGCAGGAAATCCTGGCGCGCCGCGAATTCGCCCAGGTACGTGGGAAGACTCTGCTGGAAATCTGGCGGGAGCGAATTTCGGCGTGGATCCTGCGCGTGCTGGACCGGATATTCGGCAAGGTGCGCGGCAGCGAGCGCGGCAACAAGTTCCTGCTGTGGACGCTGATCGCAATCACCGCCGTGGTGCTGGTGATCTGGATCAAGCGCATGGCGCGGCGGCGCGAGGTCGAGGTCGTGCGCGGGCCGGTCCCCTTTGCGCCTTCTGGCCGCCACTGGCGCGCCTGGCTGGCCGACGCGCGCGCCGCGGCCGAGCGGGGGCGCTGGCGCGACGCCATTCACTTTGCCTACTGGGCGGCGATCTCCCACCTTGAGGACAGCGGCGCGTGGGTACCCGACCGCGCCCGCACGCCGCGCGAATACCTGCGGCTGATCTCGCCCAGGAATTCCGGCAAGGCCGCGCTCGACGACCTGACGCGCAGCTTCGAGCGTACCTGGTACGGACAGCAGTCCGCCGGCGCCGAAGATTATCAGGCCGCCCTGCGCCAGGTGGAGGGCCTGGGATGCCGCTAGACCTCGCTCCCGGCGATCGCAAGATGATGCTGGTGTTGGTCTGCGCCGTCACGGTGCTGGTGGTGCTGATCGTCCTGCTCACGCCCGCCAAAGACGAAGATCCGGGATTTCCGTCCACGTATTCGCCGCACTCGCACGGCGCTAAAGCTGCGTTTGTCCTGCTGTCGGAGAGCGGTTACAACGTGGAGCGCTGGACGCGCCCGCCGCAGGAGTTGCCGCGTAGAGCCGCGGGAACGCTGCTGGTGCTGGCGAATCCGGTGATGCACGCGCAGCCGGGCGAGCGCGAGGCGATTTCGGGTTACCTCACCAGCGGGGGACGAGTGCTGGCCATCGGCCCGGGCGCTGCCCAGTTGCTGCCGCGCGACAGCATCACTACGCTCAAGGTGGCGCAGCCGGAATGGCATGACATTGCGCCAGTCCTGCCCAGCGCCCTCACTCGCGGTGGCCCGATCAAGACCGACGAATACTGGCGCTGGAAGCCGGATGACGCCAGCGTCGTGGTCCATTACGCCTCGGCGGACGGGCCGGCAGTGATTTCGTATTCCCACGGCCATGGCGAGGTGATCTGGTGGCTGAACCAGACGCCCGTCACCAACGCGGGTATAAAAGAAAGCGGGAACCTAGAGCTGTTGCTGAACTCCATTGGGCCACCGAGCACGCACGTTTACTGGGACGAGTACTATCACGTCGGCCGTAGCGGGCTGTGGGCGCGGGTTTCAGATACGCCGCTCAAGTGGCTGCTATGGCAGGCGGCGGCGTTTTTCGCGGCGATAGTGTTTACCTATTCGCGGCGCAACGGGCCGATTCATGCGCTGGCCGTTACGTCGCGCTTGTCGCCGCTGGAGTTTGTCGAAACCCTGGGCGGGCTCTACAAGCGGGTGGGCGCCTCGGGATTCGCCGTCGAGGTGGCTTACGGACGCTTTCGCCATCTGCTGACGCGGCGTCTCGGACTGCAACGCGATGTCCCCAGCGAACGGCTGGCGCGCGCCGCGCGCGAACGGCTCGGCCACAAAGACGCCGAGCTATTGCGCACTCTGGTCGAATGCGAAAGCGCCCTGCGAGGTCCCGAACTCGACGATAAGGAAGCATTACGGCTCGTGCGCGAGCTGAACCGGCATGCGCGTGCCCTGAAATTGGTGCCCTGAAGTTGGCGCCCCACATCTGCCCGATTTTGGCAGATGTGGGTGCGGGCCGCCGGAAAAACGAGGAGAAACATTGATGCAAGCACTGCCGCAGGTGGTGGAGCACGCCCGCACGGAAGTGGGCAAAGGTGTCGTAGGGCAACAGCGGTTCATTGACGAAGTGCTACTGGCCGTGCTCTGCGGCGGCCACGCGCTGATCGAGGGCGTGCCGGGCATCGCCAAGACGCTGGCCGTGAAGCTGCTGGCGCGCATGTTGCAGGTGGACTTTCAGCGCGTGCAATGTACTTCGGACCTGATGCCCGCCGACGTGATCGGCAGCAATGTCTTCAACTCTGCCACCGCCACCTTTGCACTGCACAAAGGCCCGCTCTTCACCGACCTGCTGCTGGCCGACGAGATCAACCGCATGCCGCCGCGCACCCAGGCCGCGCTGTTGGAAGCGATGGAAGAACGCCAGGTGACGATTGACGGCGTGCGCCACCCGCTCACCGAGTTCTTCACCGTGCTGGCCACCCAGAACCCCATCGAGTTCGAAGGCACGTATCCGTTGCCCGAAGCGCAGCTCGACCGTTTCCTGCTGAAGATCAAGGTCACGTATCCCAGCTTCAACGACGAGATCGCAATGCTGGAGAAACACCACAACGGCTTTGACGCGCGCGAGCTCGAGAGCTTGCAGATCCGTCCCATCCCGAAAGATGCGCTGCGCCTCGCCCGCTGCGAAGTGCGCGGGGTGAAAGTCGAACCGGCGCTGTTCCGTTACCTGGGCGAGATTGTGCGGCGCACACGCGACTGGCCGTCGCTGTCCCTGGGAGCGAGCCCGCGCGCGGCGGTCAGTCTTCTGCTGGTGGCCAAGGCGAAGGCGGGGATTGACGGCCGCGACTACCTGATTCCTGACGACGTGAAGGAAGCCGCGCTGCCGGTGCTGCGCCACCGCGTCATGCTGAAACCGGAAGCGGAGTTGGAAGGCATAGATACTGACGCGGTCATTCGCGATGTGCTGGCCGCGGTCGAGGTCCCGCGTTGAACGAACACCACCTGTTGCCGCCGCCGCTTACCGCCGAAGCCCGCCGCGCGGGGCGGCTGAAGTTCGGCTGCGGCCGGCGACTGCTGCTACTGTTCGCCCTCGGCATGCTGTGGGTGGTTCCGGCGTTCTGGATTCGCAGCTTCCTCTATCTGCTCATCGCCTGGGACGCGGTGCTCCTGCTGGGGTGGCTGCTGGACCTCGTGCGCCTGCCGCGCAGCGGCGAATTGGTGGTCGAGCGCAGTTGGGCGGGCGTTCCCGCCATCGGATGCGAGTCGCAGGTGATACTGAAGCTGACCAACCGCAGCGCGCGCGCACTGGACTGCCGGATGGAAGACGATCCGCCAGCGGCCTTGCGCCCCAGCGCCGGACCGGTGGTCAAGTTGGTGGTGGCCGCGAAGCGCTCGGCTGTAGGGCATTACCAGCTACGCGCAGTGGAGCGCGGCGATCATCGCATCGGCCACGTTCACCTGCGGGTGCGCTCCATGTTCGACCTGGCGGAGCGCTGGTACCGGGCGCCGCTGGCCCAGGAGATCAGGATCTATCCCAACCTGGAAGCGGCCAAGCGCAACACCATCTACCTGATGCGCAGCCGGCAAATCGAAATGGAAAAGCGCCGCCTGCGGCTGCGCGGCATGGGACGCGAGTTCGACAGCCTCCGCGAGTACCAGGAGCAGGACGATTTTCGCGACATCTGCTGGACGGCCACCGCCCGCCGCGGCAAGCTCGTCACCAAGGTGTACACCATCGAGCGCAGCCAGCCGGTATGGATCGTGCTCGACACCGGGCGGCTGCTGCGCACGCGCGTCGGCGCGCTCAGCAAACTCGATTACGCCGCGGATGCCGCACTCAGCCTCGCGCAACTGGCGCTGTATTCGGGCGACCGCGTCGGTCTGCTGGCCTACGGGCGCAGGATCAAGCAGCGGGTTCCGCTGGGCCGCGGCAACGTCCATCTGCGGCAGATCGTCGAGGCGCTCGCGGTCGTGGATGTTGAAATCCCCGAGGCCGACCACCTCCGCGCCGCCGGCACGCTGCTGGCGTTGCAGAAGCGGCGTGGGCTGGTCGTCTGGCTGACCGATCTGGCGGAAACCGCCATGACGCCCGAGGTGATCGAAGGCGCCTCGCAGATGCTGGCGCGCAACCTGCTGCTGTTCGTGGTGATCGGCCAGCCTGAGCTTCGCGACAAAGCTGCCGAACGACCCGAATCGGCCACGGCAATGTATGAAATGGTCGCCGCGCAGGAGATGGTGCAGCGCCGCGAACTGCTGCTGGCGCGGCTGCGCGATCAAGGCGCGCTGGCGATGGAAGTCATGCCGGCACAGCTCTCCACCGCGCTCCTAAACCAGTACCTGGCAATCAAAGAGCGCAGCCTGGTGTAGCCCCTACTCCCGTGCGCATACAGAAGCAGGCGCTCCTGGGGAGCGCCTGCTGGGGCCGTAACGTTCGTGTGCACGTTAGTTGTTGGTTGCGCTCTTGGATGCCTCCTCGACGCTCGACGACTTCGGCTGGCCGAACAGTTCCGGATGCAGATAGCTTCCCGCCTCCGCACGAGGCTTCTGTTCTTCCACGGGAATTCGATGTGCGTTGGCGTACGGATCTTGACGAATACCCGTCACCAGCCACGACACCTTGCTATTCGGCTTGCCGCCGGCGATCTTGAACTGGTTGTTGTCGATCTCCTCAGCGACGTACAGGTTCGGTCCGGGGGCGCCAATTGCGGTCAACTGATAGCGGAAGTCACCGTTCAGCGCGCCGAACCATTCGGGTAGTTTCACCACCGCCTCGCCGTTCGCATCGAGTACCGCCACGCCATCGTAGATGTTCTTCATGTCCGGACTTTCCACGAAGGAGTGGTAGAGGTACTTGTTTGCAGGGTCTAGCGGATGGTCAATCTTAAAGCTGCCGGCGGACTTTGACAGCGTACCGTTGATCTGGACCTTGCCGTCGAAGTAGCCGGCATAGCCGGGTCCGCCCTTGCCCCAGATGGCATAAGCGGAAGTGCCGTTTGTCACTTCTCCGACAACGCCATTGCCGTTCAACGCGGTATTCGTGCCATAAACACCGTAGGACCCCCCGGCGCTGGTGCCGGCGGCGATGTTGTCGATCTTGCCGACCACGCCACGGCCCGACGTGCTCGAAGCCCCGCCGTAAACACCGGTCGTAGTGGCTGTGTCATTGGCTATGCCAGCGTTGCCAAACACAGCGTAATTTCCGGCCGTGTTCTGGACCGCATAGACCGCGGACGCGGCATACCCGGTCGCAGGATTATAGATAAACCTGCCGCCGCCGTCGCCCAGCACGGCGCCAGTGGCGGTAACGGTGGATGCAGTCATCGTACCGGCCACGCTGACTCCGCCCTCGAAGCGCCCGGCCGTGCCGCTGGCATTCGTATGCTTCGCGTACAACGCATAGCCACCCAGGTTACTGTTTTCGGCATACACACCGGCGCCGGTACCGGTGCTCTGCCCGAATACGCCGTAGGCCCCCGAATGGGTCAGACCTTTGACCGCGGCAGTCGGTGCCGCAGTGGCGCTCGTGTAACCCAGGATGCCCACGCTTGCATTACTGTCGCCGTAAACGCCGGTGGAATTGTCGCTGTGGCCATGAACGCCGTCGCCCGAGACCGACGAACCGCGCACGCCGTAGCCGGTCGAGGTGTTCTGGCCGTAAACGCCGGTGCTCGCGCTGTGCGATGAGCCGAACACACCCGCAGAATCGGGGTTAGTTGCCGAGGTGAAGCCGAGCACACCATTGGCGGCGGTGCTTTCGCCATAAACCGCGTTGTTGCTGGCACTCGCGTGCACCGCGTCGGCGGTCGTGCTGCTTACCGTCAGTCCGGTGCCGGTGCCGCTCTGCGTGATCTGCAACCCGGCCGAGGTGCCGTTTGCGGTCACGTTGCCAAGAGACCCGATGAGTTGGCCGCTGAACTTGATGTTGCCAACAACATCGAGTGCCTCGGCAGGGCTGGTGGTCCCGATGCCAAGTTTGCCCGCATTCGTCAGCACCATGCGGGAAGTCATGGTGGCGTTCGTGCCCTGCGTACCCGAGGGCGCCGTAAGGAAATTAAACCCGCCGCCAACGGGGCTCCAGTCGAAGCCGATCAGGCCGGCGGGATTGGTGCTACCGTACTTATACGCGCTGTCCCAATACGTGTTGAAACCGACCGCAGGGACGTATTCCATCAGGTACAGGGGATAACGGTGGCCGAACTGCGCACGCGTCCACTTGGTATTACCGCTATTCGCTTCGTGCAGTTGGAACGCGGGCGTGCGCGTGCCGATACCGACGAAACCATTGTTAGCGATCGACAATCGCGCCGCGGAATTGGTGTAGAAATCCAGGCCGTTCTGATTGCTCCCCGCAGCCCGCTGCGAGGCGATGCCTTCGCCGGTTGCCCCGGCGCCGAAAGTGAGTGCGCCGCTCGTCAGGTTGCCGGCATTGGTATCACCCTTGTCCACATTCAGCTCGGTCGCGCCGAGATCATTGTTGAACAAGATGCCGGTGCTGTTGATCTCGAACGGGACAGTGGCGCTGCCGCCATCCGGCTGGTAATAGAACCGCAGCCTGGCCGAGGTGGTCGCGGTGTTCTCCCCGACTGTCTCTGCCTTGATGCGGAATTGGTGGTTCTTGGCAGCGGGCGTGGCGCCGGTCTGCCACGCTGAGGCGGTGAACGCCACGGTACCAGAGGGGTAGCTGGTGTTGACGGACGTAGCCGTCCCAATCGAGTTCACCTTGAAGAAGCCATCATCGGTGAACCCGAAACGCTCGAGTTCGGAGCCGATGTAGCCAGTACGCAGGCTGAGAATGGTCTGCGTGCCGGCCCCGTTGTAGTTGAATATCGCGGGAACGCCGCTGTTGTTGCCCACGCGGAACGCGCCGGTAATGGTCTGATCGCCTGTGAAATTGTTGGCGCCGGTGCGTACCGCGGCGGTGCCGGTCACTTTGCCGGGATCGAGCGCGCCGTTCGCGACGTGGGAGTTGCTGATGCCGTTCGCACTCACGCGGACTGTGGGCGCAGTGGCGGTACCGCCCATAGTTATCGAGGCATCACCCGCAGTCACGCTGCTGACGCCGCTGACACCAGTGAAGGCCGTCGTCTG
>JBHGBA010000088.1:0-12462 GCA_041946775.1 Terriglobales bacterium | reverse complement strand
ACGCTGATGATCTTCAGATAGTCGAGAACGCTCAGGCCGCCGCGATAGCGCGCCACGGCGGCGGTAGGCAGCACATGGTTGGGACCAGAGGCGTAATCGCCCATAGCCTGCGGCGAATAGTCGCCGACAAAAACTGAGCCGGCGTTCTGCACCGCATCGAGATCGGAGGGAGAGACGGTCAGGTGCTCAGAAGCGATGCGGTTGGCGAATTCCATCGCCTCGGCGGACGAGTCGGCAATCAGGATCAGGCCGTTCTCGGTGAGCGATTTCTGCGCGGTAGGATTGTCGGCGCTGAGGCGCTCGGCTGCGCGTACCACCGCCTGCGCGAGATCGGCGGAGCAGGTGACGAAAACGGCGCTCGCATCGGGGTCGTGCTCGGCCTGGGCGACGAGGTCTGAGGCGATGAATGCGGGATCGCCCTGGTGGGCGACAACCACGACCTCGGTCGGGCCGGCGAGGAAGTCAATGGAGCAGTCCCAGGCGACCTGCTTTTTTGCGGCGGTGACGTAAAGGTTGCCGGGGCCGACGATCTTGTCCACGCGCGCGATAGTCTCGGTGCCGTAGGCAAGCGCGGCAATGGCTTGCGCGCCGCCGATGCGATAGACGCTATCAACGCCGAGCAGCGCGGCGGCGGCGAGCGTCTGCGGCGCAGGACGCGGAGAGACGACGACGATGCGTTCGACACCGGCGACCTGTGCGGGAATCACGGTCATCAGCAAGGTTGAGGGCAGCGGGTAGCGTCCGCCGGGAACGTAGCAACCAACTGCTTGCAGCGGCCGCACCAGTTGGCCGACACGCAGGCCGGGCGCGGCGCTGCGCATCCACTCTTTCGGCTTTTGCCACTCGCAGTAGCGGCGGATGTTGGCCGCGGCGTGCTCAAGCGCGGCGCGGAAATCGCGCGGAACCAACTCCCACGCGGCGGCAATTTCTTCACGCGAAACCGCCAGCGGCTGGCCGGGCATGAGGCCGTCCCACTGCTCCGCATAGCGGCGCAGCGCAGCGTCACCCTGGCGGCGGACGTCGCCGACAATGCCGACGACCGCCGGTTCCACCGCGGCGAGGCTGACCGCGCCGCGGGCGGCGAGATGGCGTACCGCGTCGCGCGCATTGTCGCCCTGAACCACTCGCATCACAGCACCACCTTATTTAAGGGATACTCCACAATACCGGAGCCGCCGGCCGCTTTCAGCTTGGGAATGATGTCGCGCGCCGTGCGCTCTTCGATCACGGTGTTAACGGCCACCCAGTCGTCCTCACTGAGCGAGGAAATCGTGGGCCGCTGCAACGCAGGCAGGACGGCGAGCACGGACGCAAGATCGTTCTTGCGCACGTTAAGCATCAAGCCTACCCGGCCCTGCGCCTCCATCGCGCCCTGCAACATGAGCGCGATGTTCTCGATCTTCTGGCGCTTCCACGCATCCGCCCAGGAATTGAGGTTGGCGATCAACTGGGTATTGGATTCCAGGACGGTTTCGATGATGCGCAGGCGGTTGGCACGCAGCGAGCTACCGGTTTCGGTAACTTCCACGATGGCGTCGGCGAGCACAGGCGGTTTGACCTCGGTCGCGCCCCAGGAGAAATCAACACTCTTGACGGGCACGCCTTTCCTGGCAAAGTAGCAGCGGGTCACGTTCACGAGTTCGGTGGCAATGATCTTGCCGGCGAGATCTTCAGCGCGCTGAAAGGGAGAATCTTCGGGGACGGCGAGAACCCAGCGCACTTTACCGCGGCTCTGCTTGGCATAGACGAGATCGGAGACGGTGTGCACCTGGAGACCGCTCTCCATCACCCAGTCGAGGCCGGTGAGGCCGGCATCAAGGACGCCGTGCTCGACGTAGCGCGCCATTTCCTGCGCGCGGATCAACATGCAATCGAGCTCGGGATCGTCGGTACCAGGGAAGTAGGAGCGGCCGTTTTCGTAGATCTTGAAACCGGCGTCGGCGAACAATTGGATGGTGGCCTGCTGGAGGCTGCCCTTGGGAATGCCGAGACGGAGCTTCATCGCGCCACCTCCGCGGTCATCGGTAAAGGCTTGGTGAAGCAGGAGCGCGTGCCTTCGTGACAGACCAGGCCTTCGCCTTCGACCTTGACGCGCAACAGCACGCTGTCCACGTCACAGTCGGTTGTAGCGGAGATCACTAGGAGGCGGTTGCCGCTGGTTTCCCCCTTGGTCCAGAGCTTCTGGCGCGTGCGGCTGTAGAAGGTTGCGTAACCGGTGGCGAGGGTCCTGGCCAATGCGTCCCGGTTCATGAAGCCCAGCATCAGGACCTCGCCGGTGTCCGCATCCTGAACGATGGCGGGGGCAAGACCCTGCATTTTGTCGAAGTCGATGTTGATCATTTGCCTGCTCCGTTGTAGCAAATGCGAAAAGCCCGCTGACTGTGGGTGTCAGCGGGCTTTGAAAACCTTTGTCTCTATTCGGATTCTATCCAGAGACCTCCGCCGACACGCTCGCCGCGTGATGATGATGGTGGTGGCGATGTGCCCGCGAAGTCATTGCGGAGATAGTAGCGAGCAGAGCGGGTGGGTGTCAAAGAAAAAATCACAGCGTGTCATAGCACATTAGAAATGTCCCCGTCTTGTGCCCATTAGAAAGGTCCCCTTTCACGGTTGAGAGAGTGCTGCATTCTGCGTGCTCTTGAAGAAGCCGCGTCTCCATGATGATTGGCGGCAGGAGGAGCGACCTTGCCCGGCGAGCCGGGACAAGGTCGGCGCGCGGCGGGGTGGGTGGTTCCACCCGCGGTGGCCGCGAGGCGATCTCGGTGAACTCCAACGCGCGGCCGAATACTCAATTACCTGATTACTCAATTACCCAATTACCCGATTACCAAATTCCCCGATGCTAGAATGAAGGTTTGGCTGCCGTGTGGCGCGTTCAACTTGCGCGAGCCGGATGCTGTGAGATTCCCCATGAAAAAGCTGAGTGGTTCCGAAGTCCGTCGGAAATTCCTGGATTACTTTGTCGAGCGCGGGCACCGCGAGGTGCATTCGTCGTCGCTGGTGCCGGCCAACGATCCTACGCTGCTGTTCACCAACGCCGGCATGAACCAGTTCAAGGACGTGTTCCTGGGGCTGGAAAAGCGCGACTACAACCGCGCCACCACCTCACAGAAATGCGTGCGCGCGGGCGGCAAGCACAATGACCTGGAGAACGTCGGGTTTACCAATCGCCACCACACTTTTTTCGAGATGCTGGGGAACTTCTCGTTCGGCGATTACTTCAAGAAGGAAGCGGTCGAGTACGCCTGGGAGCTGGTCACGTCGCCGGAGTGGTACGGGCTGCCGAAAGAGCGGCTTTACGCCACGATCTTCAACGGTGAAGGCGGCGTGCCGCGCGATGAAGAAGCGTACAAGTTGTGGCGCGAGCAGGGCGTGCCGGCGGAGCGCATTTTCGAGTTCGGGCTGAAGGACAACTTCTGGCAGATGGGCGACACCGGGCCGTGCGGGCCGTGCAGCGAATTGCATTACGACTTGGGGCCGGAGGGCTCGACCGAGGGGCACAAGGATTGCAAGTTCGGCTGCGACTGCGGGCGCTACGTCGAGATTTGGAACCTGGTGTTCATGCAGTTCGACCGCGACGCCGGCGGCACACTGCATCCGCTGCCCAAGCCCTCGATTGATACCGGCATGGGACTGGAGCGCATCGCGGCGGTGCTCCAGGGCGTGATCTCCAATTACGAGACCGATCTGTTCGTGCCGCTGATCAAGCGCGCGGCGGAGTTGACGGGAACGTCGCTTCAGAAGGAAACGGAAAAAGAGGCGCGGTCGAAGTCGGCGGCGTCGCTGCGAGTGATTGCCGATCATGCGCGGGCGGCAACATTCCTTATCAGCGACGGCGTGATGCCGGCGAACGAAGGGCGCGGCTACGTGTTGCGCAAGATCATCCGGCGGGCGATCCGGCACGGGCGGCTGCTGGGGCAGACCAAGCCGTTTTTGTTCGAGATGGTTTACGCCGTCCGCGACCTGATGCGCGACGCCTATCCGGAACTGGATGATTCGGCGGAGCGCGTAGCGAAGGTGGTGCAGACGGAGGAGACGCGGTTTGCGCATACGCTCGGTATCGGGTCTGTGAAGCTGGACGATGACTTGCTCCCGTATGTCGAGCTTCAACAGGTGGCTCAGACGGGTGTAGGACTTTTCTACGACGAAGTTTGCGAAATGATCAGCGCTGCTGGTAGGCCAAGGTATTTGGTTCCACTCGATGGCAAATTTTCTGCACATGTTATGGCGAAGTATCAGCTGCACCGCCCCTTACTTGATGGAATTGCAGACACGCTAGGCGCCGTGATCGATTGGTCATCAGTTGATTTTTCTCTATGGAGTAATACGGAAATTGAGGAGCAGATTCGTCGATCTGAAGCGCTGGTCAGACTTGCTCCTACGATGAATCCCAACGACCGCCGGGAGAAGCCGCGAGTTCGCGTCAAGTATCCCGGACGCAACGCATTTCGACTGTACGAAACCTTTGGCCTGCCGCGCGATTTCATTGAGGACGCGGTGCGGGACCGCGGTTTGGAATTCGACTCGGAAGGCTTTGACGACGCGCTGCGGCAAGAGCAACAACGCGCCAAGGCATCTTGGAAAGGTGCTGAAAAAACGACTGCATGGCTTGCCTATCTCAGCCTGCCTGATACTCCCTTCGTCGGCTACCGGCAGACAGAGGCGCGCGGCTGCGAGGTGCTGGCGATCATTGATCCGAAGACCGGGCAAGGCGTGCAGATGCTGGCCAGCGGGCAGGAAGGCGAGGTCGTGCTCGATCACACGCCGTTCTATGCCGAGGCGGGCGGCCAGGTGGGCGACGTCGGCTGGCTGAAGGAAGGCAGCACGGTGGTCGCCGAAGTGCGCGGCTGCTATTACCCGGTGCAGGGCGTGCGGGCGCACAAGGTGGTGGCAAAGAGACCTTTACGCATCGGCGAGCGCGTAGATGCGCTGGTGGACACCGAAACCCGCGAGCAGACGATGCGGCATCACACGGGCACTCATCTGCTGCACGCGGCGTTGCGCGAGGTGCTGGGCAAGCATGTGAAGCAGGCAGGATCGCTGGTCGCGCCCGGCTATCTGCGGTTTGACTTCTCGCATTTCACCGGCGTGGAAGACGAGGAGTTGCAGGACATCGAAGACCTGGTGAACAGGGAAGTCCTGCGCAACGAGCGCGTGCAGGTGATCGAGGACGTGCCGCTGGACACGGCCATCAACGAGTACGGCGCGATGGCGCTGTTCGGCGAGAAGTACGGCGACCGCGTCAGGGTCATCAAGATCGGCGACTTTTCGACCGAGCTGTGCGGGGGCACGCACACCAACGCTACGGGCGAGATCGGGCTGGTGAAGATCCTGCGCGAAGGGTCGGTGTCGAGTGGCGTGCGGCGGGTGGAGGCCGTGGCGGGAACGGAGTCGCTGCAACATTTCCGCGCCGACCACGAACTGGAGCACGTAGCGCGAACCCTGGTGCGGCCGGATAAGGCCGAGGGGTCGCTGGCGGCGGCGCTGCGGCGCGAGATTGACAGTCGCGAGGAAGAGATCAAGCGTCTGCGCAAGGAACTGGAGCAGGCGCGCATGAAGTCGGCGGCGGATTCGACGGCGGCGATCGAGAATCGCGTGCGCGAGATCAAGGGCGTCAAGGTGCTGGCGCACCGGGTGGACAACCTGGAGCGTTCGCAGATGCGGACGTTGGTGGACAACCTGCGCAACAAGCTGGGCTCAGGCGTGGTGGTGCTCGGGTCGGTGGCCGACGGCAAGGTCGCGCTGACGGTGGGCGTTACCGCCGACGTGAAGGACAAGGTGCCGGCCGGCAAGGTGATCGGGCGCGTGGCGGAAAGAGTGGGCGGCAAAGGCGGCGGGCGTCCGGATTTGGCCGAAGCTGGCGGCAAAGACCCCGAGGCGCTGGATGGCGCGTTGAGCGGGGCGTATGAAGTGGTCGAAGAAATGCTGAAATAGCGAAAAGTCAGCCACGGATCTACACGGATAAACACGGACCAGAAAAAAGAGCCATCCGTGTTAATCCGTGTGGATCCGTGGTTTGGTTTTTGGCGGCGCTGGGGCCCGCCGCCGGGACGGCGGCGCTACCTGCCCTACCGATTACCATGGTGCTCCCCTACCCTTCACTTCCGTGATTCGTCCGCGCATTTCGCTGATTGTCGGGGGTTTTTGGACAAACCTATAATCGGGGCACTCTGGGCGAAGGTGTCGCCGCCCAGCTTGGATAGGTGTGGGCGCTGCGCGCGCCGGGACGACGTATGAGCGAACGCCTCCAGCAGATGGCCGAAGGACAGGACGTTTCCCGTTCCCCATTCCCCGTTCCCCGTTGCCCGTTTTCCGTTTTCCGTACCCTACTGATCGCCGCCCGATGGTTTAGTAAGCTGGCAACCAACGTACTCACGCCCGCTCTGGCAGCCTGGGTTGTACTCGGCGCATCGGCGATAGGAGCGGAACCGCCCGATGGGCTCGACGGAATCGCGGTGCAGAAAGATGAAAACGGCCGCATGGTGTGGGTGAACGCGCCGAAAGAGACGCCAAGGAAAGCCGCGCCCGCGCCTCGCGCACGCCGGCTGGTGTACTGGAGCAACAAGGAACAGCGGTGGAAGCCGGTGCCGCCGCCGTCGCCGTCCGCGATGCGGGCGGCACAGAAAGCCGCGGCGGAGGTGGTGAGTTATATCGAGGCGGCGCCGATTGATACCCAGGTTAGCGCCGAACGGCACGGCGCGAACCTGGGGCACCGGGCAGAGGGCGCAGAGGGCGCGAAGGAACACTGGAGCCCGCCGCCGGGACGGCGGCGCTACGCAGTGGGTGGCCGCACCTACAACCGTGAAGTCTTGGCCGAGTTGGACCGGTTGAGAAGCGGTAACGGCACTGGGCGCAGCTATGGTCTCGCCAGGGGGCGGGCGGTCACCAGTGAGGCAGTGGATAACGCCATCGAGCAGGCGGCGGCGCGGCATGGGGTGGATCCCAACCTGGTGCGCGCCATCGTCAAGGTGGAATCCAACTTCAATCCTCGCGCGGTCTCGCGCAAGGGCGCGATGGGGCTGATGCAACTGATGCCCCAGACCGCGCGCAGCCTAAACGTCGGCAATCCGTTTGATCCGCACGAGAACGTGGACGCCGGGATCCGCCACTTCAAAGGACTGCTGGATAGTTTTGGCGGCGATGTGCGCCTGTCGCTGGCGGCCTACAACGCCGGCCAGGGCGCGGTGATGCGCAGTAACGGCGTGCCAAGAATCGCCGAGACCCGTAATTACGTGAAGCAGATTACGCAGATGTACTGGAGCGGCGACGCGGCGACCCTCGGCCGCAGCGGCGCGGCGCCGATCAAGGTATTCCGCGGGGAAGACGGGGTGTTGACGCTGAGCAACACCGATTAGCGGCGCAGCGAGCGCCACGCTGGGCACTTTGTTTCTTGGCAGTTTCGTGGTTCACTGTGGGGGAGTAGAGTACCAGCCGAGAGCTGTACCCGCATCTGCCAAAAGCGGGCAGATGTAGGGCACCAACTCAGGTACGAAGTACAGGGGGAAATGGGCGTCCCGTTCTCAAGACGTGCGCTGCGGGGAGTAGCCAGCGGCCTGCTGTGTTTCTTTTTTCTGCTGCCCCTGGGGGCGAGGAGCGTAGCGCAGAAAAAACAGCAGGCGCGCGAACAGTTCGCCATCGCCGAGCGCATGCGGGAGGAACTGAATGGGCGTCCGGTGGAAGAGCGCTCGCGCCGCGACTACCAGCGCGTGACCGACGCCTATCGCCGGGTGTACTACACCGCACCCGGTTCCAACAAAGCGGATGCCGCCGTAGTCGCCGTGGCCGAACTGCTGGCGGAGACTGGACGCCGCTTCAACGACAACAAGAGCCTGCAAGCGGCCATCGGCCAGTATGAGTTTTTGCGCCGCGAGTATCCGGGCAGCAAATACCGGGTGGACGCGCTGTTCACCATCGGCCAGATCTACCAGGACGATCTCAACGACCGCGAACAGGCAAAGGCGGCGTTCCAGGAATTCCTGACACGCTATCCCCGCAGCCATTTGGCCGCCGACGCCAAGGCTGCGATAGCCGAACTGGAGCGTGCCCAAAAGCCGCTGGAGCGGGTCTCGGAAAAGCTGAAAAGCAACGGCGAGAGCACGCGTCCCGGACGGCCGCTGGTCACCGGCATACGCCATTGGTCCACGCCCGATTACACGCGCGTCGCCATTGACCTGGAATCGGAAGTCCAGTACCAGACCGGGCGGGTACCGAATCCCGAGCGCATCTATTTCGACCTGCTGGATACGAAGCTGGCCTCGACGCTGGTAGGCAAGAGCTTCGAGGTGCAGGACGGCCTGTTGCGCAAGATCCGCGTAGCGCAGTACTCGCGCGGACTCACGCGCGTGGTGCTGGAGGTGGATGATCTGGCCGACTACTCGGCGTTTCTGCTGCCGAATCCTTACCGCCTGATCATTGACATCCACGGGCGGCAAGTCTTGCAGGCGCGCAAGAAGCCGGCGGCGGAGACTTCGGAGACGGCGAGCAAGGAAATTGCCCGCAAAGCGGAGCCCACCACGCCAAAACAGCCGTCAAAGCTGGTAGTTGACACGGTTGTGCCGAAGACGAGCCCGGCTGACGCCAAGCCGCCCGCACCGCTTGCTGCGAAAGTGGCCGATGGAACCACCACGCCGCTGAAGTTTGGGGCGCGTCCGCCGGCGGGCGAGGCGGAGGCGAGTGGTGGCGGTCGCAGTGAAGCCGGCAGTACGCGATCCGCGGCTGCGGCGAAGTCGGCTGCCCCAGCGAAAACGGGCGATAACCTCAAGGCAGCTAACGGGGCGGCAAACGCGACGTTCAAGAAGATTACCGATAAGCCGGTGCCGGAGCTTGCCAAGGTCTCGGTCGAAGCGAAGAGCGTCGCAGCGAAGGGCGATAACGCCAGTGATGCCGCTGAGACCACGACCATCGCCAAGCTTGAGCCGCCGGAGTTGACGACCAAGCCCACCAGCGCGCCGACGTTTGAATCGGTCGCGCCGCGCAAGACGCTGCCGAGAAGCAAACGGCGGTCACCGGCGGAAGCGAAGGTCCATGCCGCAAGGCCGGGGGCGAACGGCGAGCACTCGCTGATTCGTGCGCTGGGGCTGAAGATCGGCCGTATCGTGGTTGATGCCGGCCACGGCGGGCACGATACGGGAACGATCGGTCCGAACGGGCTTCAGGAGAAAGATCTCGTGCTGGACGTCGCGCTGCGCCTGGGCAGGTTGCTGGAGACGAAGCTCGGGGCAGAGGTGATCTTCACCCGCGACGATGATACGTTCGTGCCGCTGGAGACGCGCACCGCCATCGCCAACCAGAACCAGGCCGACCTGTTCATCTCGATTCACGCCAATTCCAGCGATGATCCCTCGGCGCGGGGCGTCGAGACCTTCTACCTGAACTTCACCTCGTCGCCCGATGCGCTGGAGGTCGCGGCGCGCGAAAATGCTGTGTCGGAGAAGTCCATTCACGAGTTGCAGGACCTGGTGAAGAAGATCGCGATGAAAGAAAAGATCGAAGAATCGCGCGAGTTCGCCGCCGAGGTCCAGAAGGCGCTGTGGACGGGCGCCAGCGCCAAGAACCCGGCCATCAAGAACCGCGGGGTGAAGAAGGCGCCGTTTATCGTGCTGATCGGCGCCAATATGCCCTCGATTCTGGCGGAGATTTCGTTCCTCTCCAACTCCGCCGACGAGCGTAAGTTGCAGACCCCCGATTACCGGCAGAAGATAGCCGAGTACCTGTACCGCGGAATAGCCAAGTACGCGAGCGGGCTGAGCGGCGTGAAGGTGGCGCAGCAGCGGTAAAACCCACCCCAGAGACACAGAGGCACAGAGACGCCATCAAAAACAGCGGCTCAGGCTTCTTCCCATAACGTTTGGGGTGCCCCACCCTTGTCGCTCGCGGGGTTCGAGCGACAGGGTGGGATCGTGCATCTTAGCTCAGTAATCGAATCGCAATCTGCGGCGCGCCAGCGAGAGCGCAGGTTAGCGTAGTAAAAAGGACTTAGCTCTCCCGCCCTATGGCTCCAAAAACGGGAGCCCATAAGGGCGGGCAACCCCAGTGGGGAGGATGCCCCCAGCGGTAGAATTTATTCGTGCCGCATGCCGCGCACAGGGGATACACCACGCGGCCCAGACAGCCCCACCGCCCCTGCTGGAAACTTTGCCAATGGGTGTGTAGTCTAAGTTGTGAGGGGACTTGCCGGGGTTGTTTGTTCTCATGAGAAGTGTTGTAAAAGGCGTTGGGCTGTTGGTGGCGGTGCTGATCGTAGTGGCGGGCGCCGCGGCTGCTCAAGCGGCAGCACCTGCAGCCGCTAACCCTCTGCCCAAAGCTTTCGCGGGCTGGCAGATGGTTTCGTCGGACACCAGTCAGGATCCCGCCGCGGCTGACGCGGTAAATGCCGGACTGCTGCGCGAGTACGGCTTCAAGGACTTTGAACGCGCGACCTACGAGCGCGACGGGCGGCGGATGACCGTCAAAGCGGCGCGCTTCGCTGACGCCAGCGGGGCGTATGGCGCGTTCACGTTCTATAAGACCCCGGAGATGCTGAATGAGAAGTGGGGAGACCAGGGCGCGTATCTGAACGAGCGCGTGCTGTTCTACCGGGGCAACGTTCTCGTCCAGGCGACACTCGACAAGATCACTGCGATGTCGGCGGCCGAAGTGCGGGAGCTGGGTGAGAACGTCCCGCTGCCGGAGGGCGCGGCGCGCAACCTGCCCACCCTGCCGCAGTACCTGCCGAGGCAGGCCTACGTAAAGAACTCGGCGAAGTACGTGATGGGGCCGGCAGCGTTGGCCGCGATCGGGTCGCCGGTGCAGGCCGACCAGGTGCAATTCACCCGCGGCGCCGAAGTTGCGCTGGCGAAGTACTCGACCTCGAACGGCACAGCGACGCTGATGCTCATAAGCTATCCGACACCGGCGATCGCCGGCGAGCGGCTGCGGGCATTGGAAGCGCTCAGCCAGAATCCAACACCACAGGCGGACACCACCTTGGCTGCTCCCTTTACACTGAAGCGCAGCGGACCGCTGGTCGCCATAGCGGCAGGACAGATTTCACCGGCGGAAGCGAAGTCGCTGCTCGCCTCGGTCAACTACGACGCCGACGTTACCTGGAACGAGAACACGTCATTCGACAAGAAGAACAACGTCGCCAACCTGCTGGTGAATATCATTCTGCTGATCTTCATCCTGATTGCGTTCGCTTTGGTCGTGGGCGTGGCGTTCGGTGGAGTGCGTTTGCTGGTGAAGAAGCTGTATCCTGGCAAAGTGTTTGATCGCACCGAGGACATGGAAATCATCCAGTTGCGGATCCACAAATGAACATCCCCCCTCCAGAACTGCTCGTAAGGTAAATAACTTGGGAGGCGGCGAGAGATCTTGGTAACTCATTAAAGAACAGTAGGTTAGGTTCTTGGCGGCGCGTGGCATGACAAAAAGTGGCACCGGGTGAGTGATTTTACTCATCTTGTAAGGTGTTGATTCTAAAGGGAGTTAATTTCGAAAAATTCCTTGACACCCCTCGTAGCGGTTCATATGATTTTGCCATCAAGTTTTGACGGTTTAGCCTCCGTCGGAACTATTCTCCCTTGAAGAGAAGGTCGCCTGTGATGGGCGGCCTTCTCGTTTGTGGGAACTTTTCAAGATACATTCCGAAGTTTTCATGACCGCACGAACTCGCGCCGCAGCAGGAAGGTGACGACGATGCGGTTGCGCGCGGATTTCCAAACGCGAGCAGCGAAGTTGCGCATGAGTGTGTCCCCCCCCGGAGTTCGCGTGTGGAAGGCCTTCTCACCCCGGGATTACGCCCGGAGCCAACGCAGCCCGCCGCTCCGCGGCTGGACGTTCGTCCAAGTAATGGAATCTTTCAAGGAAGATGAAATGCTTGCGAGGAAGAGAAAGAGGGACGCGAGCGGAACGGCCCGCCCGCCGAAAGCTACTTAACAACACTCGGACAGAGAGATCAGCATGATCAGGACGCAGTGCGCTGCGGCTCGGCAAGCATGTGGGGATCGAAGGCTTCCCACTTCTGCGGCCGAATGGCGACCAGCCGGTTCTTGCCGCGGAAAAAGGTGATGGGCAACATCGAGTAGAACAACGCGCCCGCGGCATCGAGGCTCGCCGCCTCCAGTTCGAGCGTCAGCCAAGCTTCACCGCGGAAGTCCCAGCGCGCTGTAGCTGTGAATAGCATGCTCAGAACTCGCGTTTCTTGAGAAAGGATATCGGCAACCTGCACAACATCTCTACTGCGCAGCCACAGGTGGGTGGCATTGTGGCGCAGCGGCGCACGCGTGACGGTGATGTAAAGCACAGATGCTTGTGGCGGATGACCTGGAATGGCGGCACGAAGCCCGAAGGAACTGGACACGCACCCGCGACGCGTCCACCGGAGATTCGGAAGGCCGCCCTGAGGAGCGGCCTGCGAAAATTTTGGAGCCGACGATCGGATTTGAACCGATGACCTGTCGATTACGAATCGACTGCTCTACC
>JBHGBA010000087.1:0-12594 GCA_041946775.1 Terriglobales bacterium | reverse complement strand
CTGGCCAGGTGCTTGGCCCGGGGAAAGCGTTCCACCGGACCCAAGGTCAACACCGTGGCGGTTTGCGACGTGGAAGCGCTGCGAACAATCTCAGACAAAAGGTCCTTGGACTCCGCGCTCGCCCGACCCGCAAAAGAAGCGGGCCGTCAACAGGGCGAGCGCGTCGCTCAGGACGACCCAATAACGATCCAGCAATGGGGCGGCCAATCGCACAAACTCAGGGCAGCCGTACGTACTCTGCGTGATAACATCAAGCTTTAGCCGCCATGACGCAAGACCACGTCACCATCGTCTTTCAGATTATTGTCTTTCTGTTCGCCATCAGCGTGCACGAATCGGCGCACGCCTGGACGGCATGGCGGCTGGGCGATCCGACGGCGCGCATGCTCGGGCGGGTGACGTTGAACCCGATCAAGCACATTGATCCCATCGGGACGGTGCTGCTGCCGGCGCTCGCGCTGTTCTACCACTTTCCCATGATCGGTTGGGCCAAGCCGACGCCGGTGGACCCGCGCAATTTTCGTCACCAGATGCGCGACGACATTCTGACCTCGGTGGCGGGGCCGGTGAGCAATTTTCTGATTGCGACGGTGTCAATCATCCTGTTGCGTGTTTTGGCGATGTTTGGCGGAGCGCGAAACATCTCGGAACCGCTGGCTATTTTGCTGTGGCTCTCGATGGGGATCAACGTCCTGTTGGCCGTGTTCAACCTGGTTCCGGTGCCGCCGCTGGATGGTAGCCATGTGTTGCGCCACCTGTTGCCGGAGCCGGCACGCCGTTTGTACGACACCGTTGGCATGTTCGGCTTGATTCTGCTGTTCGTGGCCGGCGGCCCGGTGATCCGCTTCTTCAGTCAGATAGTGCAGAATTTTCTGATCAACACATTCCTCGGGGGTATTTAGTCCCGAATGCCCAATCATTCGAACCAACCGCAGGCGCGCGTGCTCAGCGGCATGCGGCCAACCGGTAAGCTGCATCTTGGTCATTTTGTCGGCGCGCTGGAAAACTGGGTACGCCTGCAATCCAAGTACGAGTGCTTCTTTTTCGTCGCCGACTGGCACGCGCTGACGACGGATTACGCCGACACGTCGCCGGTGAAACAGAACTCCATCGAGATGGTGTTCGACTGGCTGGCTGCCGGGCTTGATCCGGAGAAGTCCACGCTGTTCGTGCAGTCGCGCCTGCCGGAGCACGCCGAACTGCACCTGTTGCTGTCGCTGATCACGCCGCTGGGCTGGCTGGAGCGCGTGCCGACCTACAAGGAACAGCGCGAGAACATCAAGGACAAAGACCTCGGCACCTACGGCTTTCTCGGCTACCCGGTGCTGCAATCGGCCGACATCCTCATCTACCAGGCACATTACGTCCCGGTGGGCGAAGACCAGGTGCCGCACATCGAGCTGACCCGCGAGATCGCGCGGCGCTTCAACCAGTTTTATTCGCTGCCTAAGCCGCGGCGCATCTTCGCCGTGAGCGGCGGGCCCGGGTCGGAGCCGAAGCCGGTGGAGAGCGCCAGCGTGTTTCCCGAGCCGCAGCCGTTGCTTACGCCGGCGGCGAAACTTCCGGGCACCGACGGCCGCAAGATGTCAAAGTCCTACGGCAATGCGGTCCTGCTGACCGATCCTGAACCGGTTGTGCGGCAGAAGCTGAAAACCATGGTGACCGATCCGGCGCGCATTCGCCGCACCGATCCCGGCAATCCGGAAATCTGTCCCGTCGGCGACCTGCATAAGATCTTCAGCGACCGCGCAACGATTGATAAAGTCTGGCCCGGCTGCAAGACCGCCGGCATTGGCTGCATCGAATGCAAGCAGTGGCTGGCGGACCATGTAGTGAAGGCGTTGCTGCCCATCCAAGAGCGGCGCCGCAAGTACGAGGACAATCCGCGGCTCGCCTGGGACATCCTTGAGTCCGGTTCGGAGAGGGCGCGCTTCATCGCCCGCGCCACCATGGACGAAGTTCGCGAAGCCATGCACATGTCGCACGGCTACGAGCCGCCGGAAAGGACCGCGGGAGCGGAGTGAGCGGGCCGCGCAAATCCGCCGCCGGCCAGCAGGCCAAGGGCCCGCCTGCGAGCGAGTTTCCCTTCGCCGTTACGGTCGCCGAAATTTACGATGGCCCACTCGATCTGCTGCTGGACCTGATCCGCAAGCAGGACATTGACATCTACGACATCCCGATTGCGCGCATCACCGCGCAGTATCTGGCGTACATCGAGCGCATGAAGGAACTCGATGTGGATGTGGCCGCCGACTTCATTTACATGGCGTCGGTGCTGATTCACATCAAGTCGAAGATGTTGCTGCCGCGCGACCCGACGGTGGCCGCCGAAGAGCAGGAAGATCCGCGCGCCGAACTGGTGACGCGGCTGCTCGAACACGAGAAATTCAAGACCGCGGCGCAGATGCTGTTGCAGAAGCAGCAGATCGAGGAAGCAGTGCTGACCAACCCGGCGCTGAATGAGTTCCGTAACGCCGAAGGGACTGAGCCGGAGTTGGCAGCCGATGTTATCGACCTGGTCCGCGTCTTCCGCGACATCCTGGAGCGCGCCAAGCAGCGCCCGGTGCTGGCCGTGGACGAGGAAACGGTCACCGTGGCGCAGATGATCGAATACGTGCGGCGGCGGCTCACCATGGAAGATCGTCCGGTACGCCTGAAACAGGTGCTGCGCACGCTGCAGTCTCATCATGCGCTGGTGTGCGCCTTTCTGGCGGTCCTCGAAATGGTGCGCTTGCAGGCAGTTGAGTTGCGCCAGGACCGGGTGTTTGGCGATATTCTGATGCGCAAACACAAGAACTTCGAATCAGCGTTCGCGGATGCGCCCGCGGTCAGGGACGACTGGCGCTGAAAGCTAGTTGCCAGTTGGTAGTTGTCAGTTGCCGGTAAGCATTCACGGACAACTGACAACTGGCAACTGACGACTGAAAACTACTTGCCAATGTCCATAAAAGCCAAGATCGAAGCCATCATCTACGCGGCCGAAGAGCCGATCACGTTCGAGCAGATTTTCGCCCTGGTGAAAGACGACGCGCGGCAGCAATTGCTACGCGAGCAGGCTGCGGAAGATTCGGCGCTGATTGACCGAGACGCGCGCACCTGGGCCGAAGAAGAAGCTCAGCCCTATTCGGCCTACCCCAGCGATGCTGATTCCGTACGTTCGGCGGAACTGCTGGACACCCCGGCCGAGCCCGTCTCGCAGCATCGTGCCAATGGACCCGGACCGGTCGCCGATGCGGAAGTGAAATCCGCGGTGCGTGAGGCAATTGCCGAGCTGATTGGTGAATACAGCTCACCCGAGCACGGCATTGAAATCCGCCAAATCGCCGGCGGCTACCGCATGGCTACCAAGCCCGAGCAGCACGACGTGGTGCGCGCCTTTGCCAAGGGCCTGAAGCCGCCGATCCGCCTGTCGCTGCCGGCCCTGGAGACGCTCGCCGTCATCGCGTACAAACAGCCGATCACCGCGCCGGAAATCAGCGACATTCGCGGCGTGGATTGCAGCGGCGTACTGGGCACGCTGCTCGATCGCAAGCTGATTACGACCGCCGGACGCAAGCAGGTGATCGGGCGTCCCATCCTGTACAAGACAACCAAAGAATTCCTCCTGCGCTTCGGCCTGAAGGACGTGAGCGAGCTGCCCAGCATGGAGGAGTTCGAGAAGCTCGCGGCGGAGTCGCTGGGCGCCGACTTGTTTGCCGCGCCATCAACGCCGCCGGAGACAAGTCCGGCCACCCAATCCCGCGAAAGTGAGGAGGCCGGACAGGAAGCCGCGGCCGAGTTGCAATCCGCGGAACCCGGCAACGAAGCGCATGAAGCGCGTGAAGGGGATGTGCCGGCGGAACGCGAATCGTAGTCTCGTGTCGTCCCTACGGGACTCGCCGCTCCATTTGGGCGACTGCAAGGTTGCAGCTTAACGCGCTCCAATTCCGACTCGCTATACTAGTGCCATGCCTACCGAACAGGACACCCTGGCTGTCGTTTTCGAAGCGTTGCTGGAGCAGACGCGCGCCATACGCGACGTGAAAATCCAGATCGAGTCGCTCAAGCAGATGATGTTCGAACATCGCCCCGCATTCGTGCCGGCGTTCGAAGAGCAAGTGCAGAAGGTTTCAGCGGCCCCGCAGGTACGCGAACTGCAAGCCTTCGTCAACCGCCTGGAAGCGGCCGTGCGCGAGCTGAAGCAGAGTTCCTGAAGGCGGAAGAAGGGTTCACAGCGGCTGCCGACCGCGCTATACTGGAACCGCACTGGGTTGAACGTTCGAGCCCAGGAGGAGGGTCGTCTTCAGCAGTACCGGTGACCTAACTCGGCGCACGAAGGTTTTCGGCTACCCGGGGAAATCAGTGGTGGCGTTCCTTGGGGCGGCCGCCGGAACCCTGTTTTCGACTGTCTTCCCTTCCGAGTGCCGCTTTTGCGGCGCCCCGCTGGCCCGCATCACGCGCATCCCCGTTTGTAACGCCTGCCTGGAAGACATTCACCGGTTTCAGGAGCCGGTGTGTACGGTGTGCGGGCAACGTTTGCTCAGCCCCGACTGGGCGGTGGGCCGCTGCGTAGAATGCCTGAGGGTGGAGCCACCGTATGAGCGCGCCCTTGCCTACGGAAGCTACACCGGCGCGCTGCGCGACCTGATACTGTTGCTGAAGTACCATGGCGTACGCCCAGCGGCAGCCGTGCTGGGGCGAATGCTGGCCGAGACTGCATCGGTGCTGGTCAGTGATTGTGGCGCCAAGCGGCCACTGGTCATTCCCGTTCCGCTGCACTCCGCCAAGCTGACGCAGCGCGGTTTCAACCAATCAGAGTTGATCGCCCGCGCCGCCGTGAAGGTCCTGGACAAGAGATTGAGTGTGAACAACTCCGCGCTGGTGCGCCGGCGTGCCACACAGTCGCAGACCGGACTCAGCCGTCCGCAGCGGCGGCTGAACATGCGCGGGGCCTTCGAGGTGGTGCGTCCCACCGAGGTTGCCGGTCGAGAGATCCTGCTCATAGACGATGTGCTCACCACTGGTACGACGGCTTCGGAATGCGCCCGTGTACTGCGCCGTGCCGGCGCCGACCGCGTGTTCGTCGCTACGGTGGCGCGCGTGGTGCGAGTGGAAGAAAGCTTTGTGACACCGAGCGAAGCGCCCGAGGACACCCAGCCTGCGGTACGCATCGCCCGCGCGGGGCATGCCTGAGTTATGCCGATGCGACACAACCCGGTGGCGGTGAGCAGCGCTACGCCAGCGCCGCACGGGAATACTTGGTCGCCCATGCTCGCCCCCGTGCTGGTGCTCAACGCATCTTACGAACCGATCAACGTATGTGCTGCGCGGCGCGCCATTGTGCTGGTGCTTAAGGGCGTCGCCATGACCGAAGAAGTGAACGGCCATGTGCTGCACTCCACCCGGCTGGCGATCCGCATTCCCTCGGTGATCCGTCTGCTGGAGTACCGCCGCATCCCCCACCAGACGCGGGCACTCTCGCGCAAGAACATCCTGCTGCGCGACCGCAACACCTGCCAGTACTGCGGCCAAGTGCTGGCCTCCGGCGAGTTGACGCTGGACCATGTTGTGCCCCGCTCGCGCAACGGTGCCTCCACATGGGAGAACCTCGTGGCCTGCTGCCACGTGTGCAACCGCAAGAAAGGGAACCGTCTGCCTGCCGAAGCAGGGATGAAATTGCTGCGTGAGCCCCGCGCCTTCAACCTGCACACCAGCCGCCACCTGATGCGGCTGATGGGCCACTCCGACGACAAGTGGCGTAAGTACCTCTTCTACTAATATCCTTGCCTGCACCGTGCCCCTGCCACATGTGGGCATTGCGGTACCCAATTCCGGTGCTTGCGATTCCGCCACGCTCTGCCCGCGCCGGGTAACTGTCGAATAAACAGCCATTTGCCCGCCACGATTTCTCTCTGGGCTGGAACCGAAACTGCAAACGTGACCGCTGTTAAGTCTAACCCGCGCGACGCTGCTCTCGCGGCAAGCCTTTCGAAGTTGGGGTACAGATGGCGGAAAACGTGATGGACACAATCGTCGCGGCGTTGAAGAACTCCGGCGGCAGTTATTATCCGCAACACGGCGAGTTGCGCAATGTGCGCATCGTCGGCCACACGCCCAAAATCGACCATTACATCTACGACATTGTCATTGACTTCGCCAATGCCAGCGAACGGCTGGCGGCCAAGGTCTACCGGGTGAGCAAGTGCGGCGCGCATGGCGCCCGCGCAATGGCCCGCCAGGAAGCCGGTAACCTGGAGCGCGTTTTTAGCGTCTTCGAGAAGAAGCAACTTACGGGCGTCCCCCGCCCGATCGGCGACTTCACCGAACTCGGCGCCGTGGTCACCGAAAAATTCAGCGGGTTGCCGTTGCAGTCCATCATCATGAAAGCCGCACTGCTGCCGGGTTATGCCGACCGCGGCACGCTGCAAGCGGCGGCGCGCAAGACCGGCGAATGGCTGCGCGCTTTCCATCGCGTCACGGCCGACATGCCTGGGCCGTTCAACCCGGACGCCCTGTTACAGGATTTGGAAAAACTTTGCCAGAACTGCAAGGGCGAAGGACTGGATGACCTCGCGATTCGCACCATCCTGAACGGCGCGCGGGCCATCCTGGCGCGCCCCCGCAAGAACCTGCCGTGCTCGGCGGTGTTGCATGATTTCACCCCCCTGAACGTGATCGTCGGTGAGCAGGGCATTGGCATCTGCGATTACGCCCGCATGAGCGTGCGCGGGGCTTCGTTCTACGACGTCGCGCAGTTCCTGGCCGCGGTCGAGGCACTGGAGAAATATCCATTCTGCAATCGCAACATCACCACCAGCGTGCAGACGGAATTCCTGGACGCCTACGCAGTTACCGCCAGCGATCAGGCCATCCTGCGGGTGCTGAAAATGCGCGCCCTGCTGGGGATGTTCGCCCAGGGACGCAACGTGAAAGAAAGCGCCGTACGCAAGAAAGTGATGTGGGCGACGGTGATGAAGCGCTTCATCCAGCAGGCGGCGCAGCGCTCGCTGGCGCCGGCAGCGTGAAAAAACAAGCTCTTAGCTTTTAGCCCTTAGCTCTTAGCTGTCAGTTCGACCACGTTCGGCGGCGGTGAATTTGTCATTCCGAGTTTGGTGCGTGCGAGGAACCTGGTTTCTTTGCGTCACGACGAAAGCAGATTCCCCGCTTCGCTCGGAATGCCAATTCATAAGCGAAGTGGGAACGCGGTAGCAGCTCAAAGCTCCAAGCTCAAAGCTAACGGCTAATAGCTAAGAGCTGTCTTACTGCACCTCGCACGCCGCTTGCCCGCATCCCGGCGCGGGAACGTGGAATTTCAGAAAATCGGCAGTTTTCTTATAGGCATCAATCTGGTTCTCCACGCGCGCGAAGCCGTGGCCTTCGTTCTCGTAGATCTTCAACTCCACCTTGCCGCCGTTCTTGCGCACCGCATCGGCCACCTGCTGCGCTTCCGTCTTGGGACACCGCGGATCGTTGCCGCCCGCCATCAGCAGCAGCGGCGCCCTGATGCGATCCACAAAGTTGATGGGCGACCGCTCTTCCCACAGCGGCTTGTTCTTCACCGGATCGCCCATGGTCGCCAGATCGTATTGCCGCAGCGCGGGATCTTCGTTCTGCACCTCGGTGAACCAGTTGACGAATGGAACCAGCGCCACGCCCGCGGCCCATCGCTCGGGTGCCGTTGTGACAGCCATCATCGTCATGTAGCCGCCGTAGCTGCCGCCCATGACGACCAGCTTTTGCGCATCCACGTAGCCGGTCTTGGTGATCCAGTCGGCCGCGGCCAGCACGTCGGCCAGATCGCCGCCGCCCATGTCCATGCGGTTGGCTTGTTCGAACTCTTTGCCGTAGCCGGTGGAGCCGCGATAATTCGGCGCGATGACAAAGTACCCCTGGTTGACCACGAACTGCACCAGGCGGTGAAAGCCGTTCATGGTCTGCGAGGCGGGGCCGCCGTGTACCAGCACGATGGCCGGTACCTGCCCGTTCTTGATCTGGTTGTACGGCGCATAGACCCACGCGGAAATCTGGAACTTGCCGTCGCTGCTCGGGTAGCGCACGAGGTAGGGTTCGACCATGTCGGCGCCGCGCACGCCCGCGACCAGCGAATGCGTGATCTGCTGCGCTTTGCGGCTGGCGATGTCGTACACCCACACATCTCGCGGCGCGTTGGGGCCTTCGTGAAACAATAGCAGGCGTGTGCCATCGGGCGAGAACGCCGACTCGCGTCCCGCCAGACCGTTGACGCCCTTCGGCAGGTCCACCGTACTGGCCTGTTTTGTGGCCGTGTCGTACAGGAACACTTCAACGTTGCCGTCCACGTTGGTGGTCCAGGTAATGCGCTGACCATCGGGCGAGAAACTGCCCGGCTGCGATTCCCATTTGTCGCGCGTCAGCCACTCGATGTTCTTCGTCGCAACATCGAGCAGGGCAATGTTGGTGAATCCGTTCTGCGCGTTGGAGCCGATCAGCAGCTTTTTCCCGTCAGGCGACCATGCCGCCGCGAAGTAGCGCGCGTCGCTTTCGTGCGGCGTCAGCTTCGTGCTTTTGCCGCTGGCGACCTCGACCACGAAGACGTTCGCGTCGTGCCCGTCGGCGCGCTCTTGCGTGTAGGCGATCCAGTTGCCGTCGGGCGACCACAGCGGATGGAAGTTCGACAGGTCTGGCGGCGTGTTCTGGGTCAGGGTGCGCCGCCTGCGCAACAACAGGTCGAACGTTTCAATCTCGTGGCTCGATCCGGTCTTGGGCTTGGCCGCCCATGCCAGCCAGCGGCTGGTCGGCGCCCAGGCCGGATCTTCCTCGGCAATCGCCGGCGTGTTGCTCAGGTTGATCACATCGCCGCTGGAGGTCGAGACCACGTACACGTCCCACTGCTCGTTGCCATCCTTGTCGCTGGTGTACGCGATGTACTTGCCGCTGGGCGACCACAACGGGCTCGTCTGCCGCTGGTCGCTAACGGTGAATTGCGTTGGCCAACCGCCGTCGGCAGGGACGAGCCACAGGTTGTTGCGCCCGCTGATGTTCGAGATGAAGGCGATCTGCTTGCCGTCGGCCGACCACGCCGCCTCGCCGATGGCACGCGTCATGAATAGCTTTTCCGCGGTGAACGCCTGCAAATCCAGCTTCTGCCGGCTGACGATCTGCTGGGGATCGGTGATGTAGTTGGGAGTCTGTGCTGAGGCAAAGCTCGCCAGAACGAGAAGAACGACGACGATGACTCGCATGTGAGCAGGATAGCGGCAGACGCGAAGCTTTGTCATGGTGTAGCGCCGCCATCTCGGCGGCGGGTCCCGGTCCTGTCAAGTCGGGTGCCCCAAGCTGGCGCCCCGATTTTGAGCGCTAACCTGGGTGAAGTGGCAAGTCTTACCGCGCCCCCTTGTGCATCGTCACTGTGCTCCACGTCTTATCTTCCGCGTGGCAGATGTTCTCCAGTGGGCAATCGGCGCACTTCGGCTGACGCGCCAGGCACAGCGCCCTTCCGTGCAGGATCAACTGGTGGGCGAACACGATCCACTTCTCGCGCGGGATTACGCGCATCAGGTCCTGCTCGATCTTCGACGGGTCGGTCTCCTTGGTCAGCTCCAGCCGCCGCGCAATGCGTCGCACGTGCGTATCCACCACAACACCCTCAGCCTTGCCGAACCACGTGCCGAGCACCACGTTTGCCGTCTTGCGCGCCACGCCGGGCAGTTCCAGCAGCTCGTTCATGTTTTCCGGCACGCGCCCACCGTGCTGCTCAACTATTGCCTTGGCGGCGCCGACGATGGCCTTCGACTTGTTGCGGAAGAAGCCGGTGGACTTGATGTCCGGCTCAAGCTCTTCCGGCTTCAGCCGCGCCATGCCTTGCGGCGTGGGATATTTGCGGAACAGTTCGGGCGTGACCATGTTCACGCGCGCATCGGTACACTGCGCCGAGAGGATGGTCGCAACCAGCAGCTCCCAGGCGTTGCGATGATGCAGGGCGCAAGTCGCTCCCGGGTACCTTTGGTCGAGGCGGGCGAGGATGTCTGGAATGCGCTTGGGGTCGAGCGGATTGTAGCCCTTGGGTGCGGCGCCGCGTTTCGCTTCAGCGGCCTTTTGCCCCGGCAGCGGCACAGTTTTCGTTTTCGGGTGCCGCGAGATGCCGCGCGACTCGGCGCGCCGCGGCTGTTGCTTCACGCCTTCGTGCCGTCCGGCCTTCGAGGGCTGACGAGGGATGGTTCCACGGACCATGTATCCTCCACTCTATTTTCGATTTTGATTTTCGATTTTCAAACGCTGAAATCCATCGGCGATTCACCCTGTCCGTAAGGAAATCGGAAATCGAAAATACAGATCACTTGATCACCGGATTCTTTTCGGCCGTGCCTGCGGCACTGGGGTCAATATGCGAGCCGCGTACCCAGGACTGCCGTCCTGGGCTATTTTCGCCCTGTCCCTGCCGGGACAGGCAAGCGCGTCAAAGGTATGCAGACCTTAATTGCGAGCGGCGATTCCTGCCGGCCAGTTCACCAGTCCGTCAGTTCCCCAGATGACCCGATGTCCCGATGACCCGATGAGGCAATGGCCAGTTCGCCCGTTTACCAGACCGCCGGTTGACCCGCTGGCCCGATGACCGATGATTACCCGATTCGTTCCAGCATCTCCTCCACGCTGGCCCTCACGCAGGTGAACATCGGCGTGTCGCGTTGGGTGTACGGACTAGCTTCGACCTCGCGCCCGCGCATGATGCGCTCCACGTAACGCTCGGGATGATCGGTTTCCACGGCCACCACAAAATCCTGATCGTCGAGTCCGAACGAGTAGATCACGTGCAGGTGAGTGTCGGCGAAATCGCGCGCCAGGTCCACCAGCTCACGCACCATGCGCTGCCGGTCCTCGAAGGGCAACATGTACCACGCGCGCGTGCGCACCAGCGGATACATAAACAGGAACTGCGATTCACCCGGCCGCGCCACGCCCTTCAGCGAGTGCTGCCGGTCGTCCTCGCCGATCACGTACCCCGACTGGCGTGTCATGCCAAGATATGAATACGGCGTCTCGAGGTAGCCACCCAGGCGCGTCCGCAACAGGTCGGCCGCCATCTCTTGCAGACATGAAACTGAGTAGCAGATGCGCCACAGCATCATGTCGGCGTCGCCGCGCGTGCCCGTCAGCGAATACGACAACACCCTCATGGTCTCCGGGACATTCCACTTGTGGATCACGTCGCCGAACTCGCGACGATGCTGTTCGCGCTCTTCCAGCGGCAGCCGCCGCCATTCGGGCAGCACGCGATAGAAGGAAAAGCTGACAAACTGCCGGCGCGGTCCATCTTTTTGATTCATGGCGTTCTTTCTGCGCTGCGATGCGCTATGTGAGAACAGCAAATCTTAGCAAACCGCAACGGACGCGGATCAGAAGGACCCAATTTGCGCGGATCGTACGGATGCAGCGGATGGCGCGGATCAATCGTCAATAAGATTTCATCTGCCCGATCCGCGGTATCCGCCAAATCCGCGTTTCAGGGTGTCTCCGCAGATTACAATAGAAGGTTCGGATTCTCGCTTGCGAGGAAGCAGTTTGATGTCGTCAAGAAATGTCGCTGTTGAGACTGCGCGGGCGGAACTGCCCGCAGTACCGCTGACGCTGGAAGGTTCGAGCGTGCTGCACCAGATGATGCGTTTCCGCTGGGCCGCCTGGCGTAAGCTCCCCGAGGCGGAAAAGAGCAGCATCGTTCGCGAAGCGGTTGATGCGCTCGCCCCCGCCGAGGCCGACGGCCAGAGCGCCGTCTTCTCGCTGCTGGGGCACAAGGGTGACCTGCTGTTCATCCATTTCCGCGAAGATTGCGACCGGTTGAACGCCGCCCAGCTTCAGCTCAATCGCCTACAGTTGCAGGATTACCTGGAGCCAACCACGTCGTACGTCTCCGTGGTCGAGTTGGGACTGTATGACTCAACCGTGAAGCTCTATCGCTCGCTGGCGGAGCGCGGCGTCACGCCGCATTCCGACGAATGGAACCGGGAGATCGAAGAGACCCTTGAGCGCCAGCGCCAAGCGATGCGTCCACGCCTCTACCCGAAGATCCCCGGCGCGCATTTCGTCTGTTTTTACCCGATGGACCGCCGTCGCGGGGAAGAGAAGAACTGGTACACCCTGCCCATCGAGGACCGTAAGCGGCAGATGGAGGAACACGGTGCGGTCGGTCGCCGCTACGCCGGACGCGTGCAGCAGATCATCTCCGGCTCCATCGGCTACGACGACTGGGAGTGGGGCGTGGACCTGTTCGGCAACGACCCCGTGGTGTTCAAGAAGCTGATCGCCGAAATGCGCTACGACGAAGTGAGCGGCGTGTACTCCAGCTTCGGCACGTTCTATCTCGGCGTCCGCCGGTCGCTGGCGAAGCTAGGCGAGTTGCTGGATGGAAATCCGTAAAACCTGACCACGGATTTACACGGATTCACACGGATCGGACAACTGAAATCATTGACTCACCGAATCACTGAGTCAGTGGGTTTTCAATGACTCGCTGAATCAATGACTCAGTTCTTATTGAGAATCGCATATTATAGTGACACCCGTTGACTCTCTTGCGATGCCATTGACCCCAGCGGATTGTCATTCCGAGCGCCCGCCTTTGGCGCGAGGAACCTGCTGTTT
>JBHGBA010000086.1:0-12640 GCA_041946775.1 Terriglobales bacterium | reverse complement strand
GTCATCCCGAGCGACGCGCGGCCGGTTTTGCCGCGCGGAGTCGAGGGACCTTGTGTTTGGATTCCTTGAAAAAGGGACACACCACCATCTGAGAAAACGCTTTAGGTGGATGGAAGTGCCGAGCCGTGGTAGGAGGGAATCACCTGCAAGAGGCGCGGCGCGACTGAAGGCACGCGGACCGCCCGGTATCCGGCACGCATCGCTTCGCTCGGCCGCGTCACATCGCCGGCTTGTCGGTCTTCGCCTGCGCCGGCAGGTTCTTGTGCTGCTTCGCCTTGGCGATCAGGCTCTCCACCTGCTTGCGGCGCGGATGGTCAGGATTGTATTTCAGCAGTCGCTGCCAGGCCTCGATGGCCGCCTTAGGATCGTTCTTCACCTGCCAGCGCAACATGCCCAAGTTGAATAGCGCATTGGCCGACTTAGGATCGATCTGCAACGCGCGGTCGAGCGACTCCAGCGCACGGTCGTCCGAGCCCGCATAGTGATACGAGTTCGACAAAGAGACGTACGCTTCGGCCGTCGGCTTCGCATTCACTGCCCGCTGAAAATATTCCACTGCCAGCGGAAATTGCTGCGTGCGGAAGAAGATGCTCCCCGCCCGCGTCAAAAGCTCCGGGTTGTTCGGGTCTTTCTGGAGCGCGGCCAGCACCGGTTCCACTGCCTTGTCCGCCATGTGCCTCATCTGGTCGGGTGTTGGCAGGGCGGGCGGCGCCGCCCCAGCGGCCGGCGGCGCTGCAGTCGGCCGCGCATCAGATACCGCCGGGTTGGGCGCGTGAAGCAGGTATCCGGCGACGATGCCCACTACCAGGCACACCACCGATAACACATATGCTTGCGTGCTGCTCCACAAGTTTGGCTGCTCGCTGGTTGGCTCCATCTGCAATCTCCTCGCGATCTGGCCGCGGCCAAATTACATCGCAGGTTTATCGGTCTTGGTGCCGGGCTTGATGTCGCCGTGCCGTTTCGCCTCGGTTATCAACTGCTCGACCTGGCTGCGGCCCTCGAACCCGGGATTGGTTGCCAGCAGTTTCTGCCAGGCTGCGACCGCGGCCTTGGCGTCCAACTTGCCGCGCCACTGCACGATGCCCAGGTTCATCAGCGTGTTCGGCTTGTTGGGCTCGGTCTTAAGCGCAGTCTGGAACTCCTGGATGGCGCGGTCTGCGTCGCCCAGATACCAGTACGCGGTACCCAAGTCTGTGCGCACATTGGTGTTCAACGGATTCAGCTTGAGCGAGCGCTCATAGTGGCTGACCGCATCCTGAAACTGCTGCGCGTCGTAGTACAGGTTGCCGAGATTGGCGAGCAGCGTCGGGTCGTTAGGTCTGGCTTTCAATTGCTGCAACATCGGCTCGGCCTGCTTGTCGGCCATGTGCTTCAATTGCTCGGGCGTGACCTGCATGTTGCTGCCGATGCCGGCTCCTGCGGACGCCTGCGCTGCCGGGCTGGTAACTGCAACCTGATCGGTGGCCGATCCGCGCAGAAGGTAACCCACGGCAAGCCCGACCAGCAGGCAGATCACTGCCATTGCATACGCCTGGGTTGGGGTCCATCCCGGGTTCGACTTCGCTCTGCTCTGACTGCCATTACTCATCTCTACTGCTCCAATTCCTTAGGTTTGCCTGGCGTAAGACACGACGGTCACGGCTGCGGTGGATCATGCGTGTGGTTTCACGAACACACAGCGGGCTACAGCCTTTGAGGGACGAAGTGGCTCACCTCATGATAGCAGGTGCGATGCCAAAGAATGGCCCGCAACAAAACACTTTCCGCCGAGTTTCCAGCAACTTACGCTCGAATGGTTTCCCGTCCGCTTGTCGGCGACGCTGGCCTGCGTAGCTTGGCGCTCCGCTTCGGGGCATTTGCCCCATCGCCAGATCAGCCGGCTACATTGTCGGCTTATCAGTCTTCTGGCCCGGCAGTATGTTGGCGTGCTGCTTGGCGCGGGCAATAAGTTCCTTCACCCGGTCGCGGTCGGGATAGCCGGGGTTAGTGTCCAGCAATTTTTGCCAGGCCGCCACCGCGCCGTCTATGTCCCCTTTGCCCTGCCACTTCACTATGCCGACATTGAACAGCGTGCCGGCATGAGTCGGATTGATCTTCAGCGATCGGTCGAATCCCGCCAGCGCCTTGTCGGCGTCGCCGAGATACCAGTAGCACGTCGCCATATCGGTGATGACATTGGGATCGTTGGGCGCGTACTGTAACGACTGTTGATAGTAATTAATGGCGTCGTTGTACTGCTGGGCGTCGTAATACACGTTACCAATATTCGCCAGCAGAACGGGGTCTTTTGGCGTGCTCTTAAGCCGCGTCAGCAGCGGCTCGGCCTGCTTATCGGCCATGTGCTTCAATTGCTCGGGCGTTACCTGCTGCTGACCGAAAGGCACGTTGGCCGGGGCGGCGGTCGGCGTGGTTTGCGTCATTCGCGCCGCGTCTGAACCGCGCAGGAAGTAACCCACGGCCATGCCGATGAGCAGGCAAATCACTGCCATCACATACGCTTGCGTGCTGCTCCAGCCGGTCGCAGCGGTACCCTGCCTCGACATCTACTACTGCTCCTTGCTTCCTTGCTCTTTTCCGATGATTAGCCGCCTGGTCCCACGGAAGCGGTCGCGGCGTTCCGTGGCAGCAAGTGGGAAGGCGAGGCGTCAACCGGTGCGTCCGGGACCGCGGGCGCGGCGCTCCCGCTCTCGCGCGCCAAGGCTAGCGCGGCTTTCTGCGTAATTCGCGCCGCCAAACGTTGCAAGACGCGCTGCTGCTCCAGCGTCCATTCCGGCACTTCTTGGCGCATGGCCTGGACCTCTTCGCGCCCAATCTGTTCCAGCACTTGCTCCAAAGCGACCGAGCGCGACAGTGGCCGCGCCGCCCAATTTGCGCGGAACTGCGCCGCCTCTCGCGCGAGCATTTGCTCGATCTCTTCCGGCAGCGCCTTGCCCGCGACCACCTGTTGGAGTGCAAACGCCCGCTGGAACAGGGAACTCAGGTACGCCCCCGCAGCCCCTGTCATCTCTGCCAACTGCCAGGCTCGCCGCACCTGTACGCCAACGTCCGCCGCCGCTGGGGACGAATCCAGGCCGCAGACCACGCGAAGCACGTGCGCCACCGCCTCGTCGTCCAGTTTACGATAGAAACGCTCCCATTCGCACAAGCGCAGACCGAATTCCCGGGTCAGAAAGCGCGGGACAGAGTTGGCCGCAGCCGTGGTGTCGCTTGCCCAGACAACGAACTCGGTTCGCTCCGCGGTCGAAATTATCACCACCTCTTCGATGCCGTCTGCCCGCTTCAACTGGGTCAGCGCCTCGTACAGCCGTGACTCGCTGATCCAGAATCGATCACGCACCCTGGCTGTGGCTGTCCGGTGACTTAAGCCGACAACTACAAGTGTGTGCACGGAAAGACTCTCCCACATGAATACTCTGGCACCCGACATACCAAAGTTGGCTTGCAGGAGAAATCGGAACCGGACATTGTTTTCAATACCTTACAACAATACCGATATCGCTGTACAACACTGGACGGAATTGGAATGAGGAAAATGGCGCTTTTAAGCGGCATTTCGCACGCATTCTCCGCTCGGTTGCGGAACTTATTGCGGCCTGAAATTTTCGCTGATTTCCATGTATTTTCCCCGGAGCGTAGTGGTACAATTCCCGACACACAAAGGGGTATTCCCTTCGCTTTCAGTAACCTGGCAACACTCCTCCGTTTGGCATCGCGAGTGCCATGTGGGAACGGGGAAAGTTCAACTCAGCTATTTCGCACCATAAAAAGTTAGGAGAACAAGATGAAGAAACTGCTGTTTGCCGTCCTGTTGCTGGCGCTGGTCGTGCCCTCCACCTCTTTCGCGGCCGACCTTGCCGCCGACGCCAACTACAAGGCCAAATGCGCGGGCTGCCACGGTCCTGCCGGGGAAGGCGGCAAGATCGCCAAGAAGCCGCTGAAGGAGGCTGCCGCCAAGAGCGACGCCGAACTGACCAAGATCATTGAAGAGGGCACCCCTAATACCACCCCCAAGATGCCCGGCTACAAAGACAAGCTGACGGCTGACCAGATCAAGTCGATGGTCGCCGAGATCAAGGCGCTGAAGTAGCCTGGGGAATACCTGGCCGGGACGGAAGCCGTCCCGGCCTCCCGTCTCCTCCTCTCGCCGTCTGTTAACATCCAATCGTCTGCTTCGGACCTTTGTTCCCGCTCTTGCCCGGTGAACATGCGCACGCCCCAGACCGCAGTCATCATTGGCGCCGGCCCGGCCGGACTCACGGTTGCATATGAACTGCTAACGCGCGCCGGCATCCGCCCCATTGTGCTCGAGCGCAGCACTTATATGGGCGGCATCTCGCGGACCATCAACTATAAGGGCAACCGCATGGACATCGGCGGCCACCGCTTCTTCTCCAAAAGCGAGCGGGTGATGAACTGGTGGCTGCGGCACATGCCGCTGGCTGAAGCCGACGCCGCGGGAACTACCATCGCCTACCGGCAAAGCCAGACTGCCATTCCCAGCGATGCGCGCGCCGCGGCGGGCGATACGGTCATGCTCGTACGGCAACGCAAGTCGCGCATTTACTTCCTGCGCAAGTTCTTCGACTATCCAATCCAACTCACGAAAGACACCCTGCTGAAGCTGGGCCTGCGGCGCACCATGCGCATCGGCTTCAGCTACCTGCGCAGCGCGCTGTTTCCCATCAAGGACCCGCGCAACCTGGAACAGTTCTTCATCAACCGCTTCGGGCGCGAACTCTACCTGACGTTCTTCAAGTCGTACACCGAGAAGGTTTGGGGCGTGCCCTGCGACCACATCAGCGCCGAATGGGGCGCGCAGCGCATCAAGGGACTGTCCATTCGCAAGGCCATCGCGCACTTCGTCCGCCAGAGCTTCGGCGACCGCAACGGCGGCATCGCGCAGAAGGGCACCGAGACCTCGCTGATCGAGCAGTTCCTGTATCCGAAGCTCGGTCCGGGACAGATGTGGGAAGAAGTCGCGCGCAAGGTGGTCGCGCTCGGCGGCGAGATCATCACCGAGACGGACGTTAGCGGCGTCGAAGTGGAAGGCAACCGCATCATTGCCGTGACGGCGCGTGGGCGCGATGGGCAGGAGCGGCGCTTCGCCGGCGACGTTTTCTTCTCCACGACCTCGGTGCAGGAACTGGTGCGCGCGCTGCGGACGGAGGTTCCGGCCAATGTCCGCGAAGTCGCCGAAGGACTGCAATACCGCGATTTTGTCACTGTCGGCCTGTTGCTGAACAAGCTGAAGATCCAGGATCCGGCCGACAAGTTCGGCAAGCTGATCAGCGACAACTGGATTTACGTGCAGGAACCCGATGTGCTCGTGGGGCGCTTGCAGATCTTCAACAACTGGAGTCCGTTCCTGGTGGCGGACCAGTCGAAGGTCTGGCTGGGCGCCGAGTATTTCTGCTACGAGTCCGACGAGCTATGGCGCATGACGGACGAGCAACTCGGGCGGCTGGCGGCTGACGAGCTGGCCAAGATTGACATCATTGACCGCGCGCACGTGCTCGACTGGACGGTGGCGCGCATGCCCAAAACTTATCCTGCGTACTTTGGCGCCTACGAACGGTTCAACGAAGTGCGCGAGTATCTCGACAGCTTAGAGAACCTGTACTTGATCGGCCGCAACGGCATGCACAAGTACAACAACCAGGACCACTCGATGCTGACGGCGATGGTGGCGGTGGACAACATCATCGCCGGCGTGTGCGACAAGTCGAACATCTGGGCGGTCAACACCGAAGCCGAATACCACGAAGAAAAGCAGGAACAGGCCAGCGGACAGGCGGCGCGCTAGCCGGCTGCTGTTTCGGCCCGCAGGGGCTAAAGCCCCAGATGTCAGGCAGTTGCGGCACGACTGAAGTCATGCCCTGATACGAACCGGATTTTCAGCGGCATGCCGGGTTCAAAACGGGAATCTGAGGGGGTACCCCCCTCCCCCACAGTTGTTTGTTTTCAGCAGGTTAGGCAGTGAGTTGCATGTAAATCTTTGCGTTCAAAGGAGTTAAGTGCCAAAATATAGATTCCAAAGTACTTAGCTCGCCGATTTTGCCGCCCCGCGCCCGCCGCTGTGTGGCACCAACCTGTTCGCAGGCACCCTGATTATCAAAGAGCTCGAATGCAAAAGTTTGAGCCGCAGAGACTTAGTTCTGCGGCTCGGGTAAGCGGTGTGCTCCCGAAATCAGCTTGGCTGAAGCGGGAGAAGAAAGCAAGGAAAAAAATAGCACACCGGCCCTATCACTCCAAAACCGGGAGCGATAAGGGCGGGGCAACCCCACTACTTCGACTTGTCCGCTGCTAGGGAATGCGGGAAGAATGGCACGTATTCGACCTCTGCTGGGGGACATGTGCCGACTGTGAGATCATGCGGACGCTGCGTCATGGCGCGGCAGAAACTAAGCACCGCATTCATTGCCGCGGGGTCGTTGCTCTGGACCTTCGGCTCTCGGATCCCGCGCTCGCCAAGGTACAAAAGTAAACTCTTCAATTCCAACTCCCTGGCCCACAAGAGGGCATCGGAGTAACGCCGCCCGGCGTTCTCCTCCATGCGCCCTGCAGCAGAGGGTTGGTCTCCTGTTTCCAATGAGATATTCTGGCTGGCGCTGTCCGCGAAGAGGGCTGCCCGCGCCGCGGCCGGGTCCCAACTCGGGCTGGTATGCGACCCCGAAGTCAGGGCGAGAACGGCGGAATGCCTCCAGCAGTGGCTACGGCCCTCGTCGTTTATCGTCTTGTCAGTGGTGTTCGTCCCTACCGGTTCGATGGTGTTCGTGCTGACCAAAATATGCTGATATTCGTAAAGCGTTGTTGCGACCGCATCGACGAGCGCTGAGAATCGCTGTGAGGTTAGCTCATAGCTTCCCGAGTCTGCAGATGGGTAATAGAACGCAAAGGTCAGAGGGACGAAGTCATCCCCACCCTGTGTAAAGACCTTGTGATAGCTGCTGCCATCCGGCACAAGCAGGATGGTCGCTTTCATGGGCAGCGGGGGCCGACCCAGAAGGTAACTTGCAACCTTGTAGGCCCGGCTGAACGCCTGGTCCCAAGTGGCCACAGGATGGCTCCAATCATCCTGCCCCTGCGACCGCTGCTGAAATCTCTTGTCCCGCTTCCAAGCTTCCCAAGAAGGGAGCAGCGAAGGAACCGCCCGCACCTCCCACTGCCAATTCTCCGTACTGCCAAATGCGATGACGGAAGTTGGCTGGCCGACGACCGGCTTACTTCCGCTAAGCCGAGTTTCCGAAGTTACACGGTATGGTGGTTTGGAGTTCAGAGTGACAACTCCCCTGAGTTGGACGTTCTGTGATTCCAGAATCCATTTCGGGGCGTCGTAGCGATAGCGCGTGCACGCCGTGAGGGTGGCAGAGAGAACGATAAAAGCGACGGTTGATCGCAACAACGGTCTCGTCCAAAATGTAACCATCTTCGGTCTGCCACCCTTCTCTGGTTCTTTTGCCGGGTTCCTTGAAGATGTTTACTCTTTTTGTTCGGCCAAATCTTCGTCCCGCATCCGCCCAGGTCCGGAGAGCGTGGTTCCAGCCCCAATTATCAACCAGTAGTCGCCGGCTCGATACTCCAGTCAAGTGCTTAGCTGAGGCGTGTTCGGAAAACGTAACACGCTGTTGGGCAACTGATAAGTAACCTGCACGTGGCACGGCGAGGTCATTCAAGTTGGTGGACGACGTGTTTGATGCTACTGTCGTGCGCCATGACGGTGTAACTGGGTTAATAGCACAATTAACTTTGTCTTCACTCCCGTTTGGTCTGCTTGCGGACAGAAATGGGAATTCAGTGACTTTGTATTGCTGCGAGCAAAGTGCGGTTGCGCCGTCCAGCGTTAGGCTGGTAATGCGACCCATCTGTACAGGCTTCGTCGCATACTGGTGCACCAGCTTCGGCCTGCCCACGGCCGAGAGCCGAGTTCTCCACGCACCGAGTTCTCCACGCACTCGCACCGCCACCGCCCCTGGATGTATACTGCGCGGTTCTGTGGTTTTGCATCCTGTGCTTCGGTTAGGCCCACCTGACAGACCCCGCCCGGCGACAGCCGATGTTGCCGCGGCCCAGCCCGAATGGGGATTTGCATGGCTGACGACAAACCCTCTCCCCCGGTTGACGAAAACTCCGGAGTTTCTCGTCGCGATTTCCTGAAACTAGGCGGCATCACGCTTACCGTCCCGATGGTGGTGGGGCCGCGCGTGGTCGAGGTCGGCGGCAAGCCGGTCGAAATTCACGGCCCCGGCAAGGTGCCAATTACGTTGAGCGTGAACGGCAAAAGACTGGGTGTTGAACTGGAGCCGCGGGTCACGCTGCTGGACGCCTTGCGCGACCACCTGAAGCTGACCGGCGCCAAGCGCGTGTGCGATCGCGGCGAGTGCGGCGCGTGCACGGTGCTGATGAATGGCCGCCCGGTGTACGCCTGCCAGGTGCTGGCGATTGACGCGCAAGGCGTGCCCATCACGACGGTCGAATTGTTGAGCACGCCCGAACCGGCGCCCACCGGCGCGATGGCCAATCCCGGACTGCCGCCGGAAAAACTCCATCCCATCCAGCAGGCGTTCGTGGACAACGACGCGCAGCAGTGCGGCTTTTGCACGCCGGGATTCGTGATGGCGGCCAAAGCGGTGCTCGACAGACATCCGCGGCCAACACCGCAACAGGTGTTGGACGGGTTGAGCGGCAACCTGTGCCGCTGCGGTACCTATCGCGGTCTGCGCGCGGCGGTCATGGTGGCGGGCGGGCAGCAGGTCCCGCCGGAGTGGGCCACGCTGGCGCGCGTAACCGATGGCGACGGGGTTCCCAGGTTAGCGCCGAACAGCATGGCGCGAACCTGGGGCACCCAGGCTGGTTCCGACGACGGCGAGGAAGGAGGCGGCGATGCCTGATTACGCATGGCCCGATGCCCCACATCGCAAGCTGATCGGCAAGCGCGTGTCGCGCATTGACGGTCCGGTGAAAGCCAGCGGCCGCGCGATTTACACGTATGACGTTGCCCCCGAAGGCATGCTGTACGGCGCCATGGTGCGCTGTCCGTATGCGCGCGCGCGGGTAACAAGCGTGGATACTTCGGCGGCCGAGAAAATGCCGGGCGTGAAGGCGGTGAAGGTCATTCAAGGTCCCGGCAAAGAGGTCCACTGGGCAGGCGACGAGATTGTCGGTGTCGCGGCAGTGGATGAGAGCACGGCAGCCGACGCGGTGCGCGCCATCAAGGTCGAATACGAGCCGCTGGACTTCCTGGTCAGCGACGCCGAACCGCCGAAGGACATCGCGGTCTCTGTGGGCCCGGTGAGCGGCAGCGACCTGGAAGACATGCTCACCAACCAGGTGCCGGACCGCGAAGTGATCGCCCGCATACAGCGCGACGGCATCACCTTTCAGCCGTCGCCGCAACTGCTGAAAGAACTCGAGGGTTACGGGGTGTCGGCAGCGGTGCGCGACGTCATCGCCAAGGCGCAGGTCAAACCCGCCGCGGCAGCTCCCACCGGTTCGCGCTGGTACAAGAAGGCCGCCGCCAAAACCCAGGGGGATGTGGATGCCGCGTTCAAGGAACCCGGCCTGGTGGTCAGCGAGGGCGTGTACGGCACGCCGGTGATCACCCACTGCTGCCTGGAGTCGCATGGCGCGGTGACGCAGTGGACCAGTCCGCAGGAACTGCTGGTGCATATCTCGACGCAGAACGTCAGCGGCATCCCCGGGCAGATGGCGGAAGCGCTGGAGGTGCCGGCGTCGAATGTGCGCGTGGTGCAGCAGCACATCGGCGGCGGGTTCGGCAGCAAGTTCGCGCCCGACCGCTGGACCATCGTGGCGGCGCAGTTGTCGAAGGCGGCCGGCGGTGCGCCGGTGAAGATGATGCTGCCGCGCGACGCCGAATTGGAAGTCGCCGGCGCGCGTCCGTCGGCGTACGCGCGGGTGAAGGTTGGGGCGCGCAAGGACGGCACAGTTGTCGCCTGGCAGCACGATGGCTGGGGCACCGGCGGCCCGGGTGGCGGCGGCGAGCCACCGGTGCCGTATGTGTTCGACATTCCCAACCGCCGCACGCAGCACACGGCAATCGTCAACAACATCGGACCAGCGCGCGCCTGGCGTGCGCCCAATCATCCGCAGGCGTGCCTGATCACCATGGCGGCGCTGGACGATCTGGCCGACAAGCTTGGCATGGACCCGGTTGACCTGTTCACCAAGAACCTGGAGCTGACCGGGCCGCGCGCGCGTTTCTATCGCGACGAACTACCCATCGCGGCCGACCTGATCGGGTGGAAGAAGCTGTGGAAGCCGCGCGCGGAGAATGCGCGTTCGACCGAGGTGATGAAGCGGGGCGTAGGCGTCTCGCTGCACACCTGGGGCGGACGCGGGCACGAGAGCAACTGCGATCTGACCATCCATCCCGATGGCGCGGTCGAGATCAAGATGGGTTCGCAGGACCTGGGCACCGGAACGCGCACGATCATCACGATGGTCGCGGCGGAGACGCTCGGTGTGCCAATGTCGCAAATCAACCTGCTGATTGGCGATACGCGCTATCCGACTTCGGGCGGGTCCGGCGGCAGCACCACGGTGGGCGGCGTCAGCAGTTCGGTGCGCCGCGCGGCCGTGGACGCGCGTGACGAATTGCTGGCCAAAGTGGCGCCTGTCTTGGGTGCGCCCGTCGAGCAGCTGGAAATCCTGGACGGCATGGTGCGGGTAAAAGGCGCGGCAGGGAAGAGCCTCACCTGGAAACAAGCCTGCGCGAAGCTGGGCGCCATGCCGCTCACCGTGCGCGGGAAGAATCCGGATCGGAGCAAGCCGCCCGACCTCACCAACAGCGGCGTAGGCGGTGTGCAGATGGCCGACGTCACCGTGGACACCGAGACTGGCATCGTCAAGCTCAACAAGATGGTCGCAGTGCAGGACTGTGGCCTCATCATTGACCTGAAGACTGCCGAGTCGCAATGCTACGGCGCCATGATCATGGGTATCAGCTATGCGCTGTTTGAAGAGAAGGTCATGGACCCAATCAGCGGACGCATGTTGAACCCGAATCTGGAGTTCTACCGGCTGGCCGGGATCGGTGACATTCCGGAGCTGGTGGTGCACATGATGACCGGCAAAGGTTACGACGAACGCGGCGTCATCGGTTTGGGCGAACCGCCGGTGATCTCGCCGGGGGCGGCAATTTCCAATGCTGTGGCGAACGCCATAGGTGTGCGGGTGCCGTTCCTGCCGCTCACCCCGGACCGCGTGCTGGCCGCACTCCACCCCAGCAAGCCAAATGCGGGCTTGCTGGGGACCCCGGCCTCCACCCCAGCAAGCCAAATGCGGGCTTGCTGGGAACCCCCGGTCGCCGAAAGGAGGCGCGCATGAGGCCGTTTGAATATGCCAGCCCAGCTGCCCTCGACCAGGTCGGCGAACTGCTGGGCACCCAGTGGGGAGCGAACGCGATCCTGGCCGGCGGGACCGATCTGCTCGCGCTGATGAAGGATGATGTGGAGCGTCCGCAGCGGTTGGTGAATATCAAGAAGCTGCCGGACCTGGCCGGCATTCGCAACATTCCCACGGGCGCCATGCAAGGCGGCCTGCGCATCGGCGCGCTCACGTTGATCCAGGATGTGGCCGATAACGCGCAGGTGCAGAAGAGCTATCCCGCGCTGGCGCACGCCTGCGGGGAGGCCGCCAGCCCGCAGATTCGCCACATGGCCACCATGGGCGGCAATTTGTGCCAGCGTCCGCGCGACTGGTACTACCGCAATCGCTTCGGCCTGCTGGCGGTTGATACGAAAACGGGCAAGTCGCTGCTGGCCGACGGCGACAACCGATATGCTGCGATCTTCGGCAATCAAGGGCCGGCGAAATTCGTGTCGCCCTCGAGCATTGCGCCTGTACTGATTGCCTACGGCGCGCAGGTGGTCATTTACAGCCAGGGTAAGCCGCGCGCGCTTGCGCTGGAGAAATTCTTCGTTACGCCGCAAAAAGACGGCGAGCGCGAACACGCGCTGGCGCCGAACGAGATCGTCACGGAAATTCTGCTGCCGGCGGCGAGTGGCGTGCGCGCGGCGAATTATGAGGTCCGCCAGAAGTATTCGTTCGACTGGCCGCTGGCTACGGCTGCGGTGGCGTTGATGATGGACGGCGGGAACGTGAAGTCGGCGCGGGTCGTCATGGGACACGTCGCGCCGGTGCCGTGGGTGTCGGAAGAGGCCGCGCAGGCGCTGGCGGGCAAACCGCTGAATGAGCAGACCGCTGTTGCGGCGGCCGACGCGGCGGTTGCGAAGGCCACGCCGCTATCACGCAACGGCTACAAGGTGCAGTTGGCGCGCGTAGCGGTGAAACGGGCGCTGCTGGCGGCGGCGAAAGGATAGAGTTCCTTATGTTTGATCGCTTCAACATCCACCATCCTGATCTTTGTCCGGCGCTGCGCTGGAAAGGTCAGTTCATCAGCGCCGAGCGCGATCCTGATGTTCCGGTGTGCGGCGACGGGAACTTCTGGTGTCTGTACACCCAGACCTGCATTGGGCCGGATGGCGGATTGGCCGAGCCCGGCGAATGTTCGTCACTGATGCGGGGGTGCCATCGGGGGCCGAAGACGGACTAGGTTCGTTCCCACCTTAGCTCCGCGCTGCGCGCGTCGCGAAGGTGGGGCACCCGCGAAGGTGGGGCA
>JBHGBA010000085.1:0-25808 GCA_041946775.1 Terriglobales bacterium | reverse complement strand
AAAGAAGATCAAGCTTTCATCCTTGAATTAGGTGAAGATGAGACCGCCTCGAGGCAGGCAGCGACCACGATAGGACAATCCTTGCCGAAGCAGAACGGCGGAACGGTGGTGATCTAACGATGGGAGTACGGGCGATCCAAGCGAAGTTGCTGTGCGACGATCGCGGCATCCTCGAACATCTGTGGCGGACCCATCGTGTATTCAACGAACGCTTGCCAAAGGTCATTTCAGCCTTGCTGGAGATGCGCCATGGTCGGTGCGGCGATACCCAAGCGCTGCGTGGACGAATGTCAGCCTTTGGAAATGCGCTGCTCAAGCTGAATGCTCAAAACGCCTATGACGTCTTCATAAAGGCCGCCAGCGGTTCGGCGCGTAACACCACAGCGAAGGCCCTGATGACAGCGAACGGCGGTGCCGAAGCAGCCGCTGCCTTGGATGACTTTGTAAACGGATTCAGACCGCTTGAGCCAGCTAAAGCTAGTCTCTCAGACCTGCCAAATACCTTGGAAAGGAAGGCCATTGAAGAATCCGTCGCGGTAATTCGAAGCCATTTGGGGTTGTGCAATCTCTGGAGGAGCGAGCACGAAGCATGGCTGAGGAAGAAGGCAGAGTGGGAAGCGAAACATCCGGAATACATGAAGCTTCGGGCGCGATTTGAACAAGGCGAGCGGGAGCGTGCCGAAGTCACGGGAAAGAGTCATCGTTTTGCGAAGCGAGCGGAGCGCGACCACGCGTATCTCGACTGGTTGGAGCGCAATCCGGACCTTGCAGAGTGGCGCGGACAGGCGAAGGGAATCGTACCTTTGGACGAGGCGGCGAAGGCCCGGATCGCCAAAGCAAAGCCTTGGAAGCAAGCGACGAAACGGGCGGAGGAGTTCTGGAAGCTGAATCCGGAGCTGCATGAGTTGCATAAGCTCCATGTCGCTTACGAGCGGGAGTTCGTTCGGCGACGGCGGAATCGAAACAACAAGTGGGTGCGTGGATTCAAGCTGCGGCCCACCTTCACCCTACCAGACCCGGTCAAACATCCACGGTGGCTTGTTTTCAACGCGCCGCAAACCAGCCCGCAAGGCTACCGTGACCTGAGCCTGCCGCGGAGAGCGGACGATATCGGCACAGTCGAACTGCTCCTGTTAACCGGAGACAAGCAGAATGGCGACTATCCCAGGAAATGGGTCAGAGTACGTTTCAAAGGCGATCCGCGCTTGGCTGACTTTCGACCGTGCAAGGTAGCCGATGTTTTCCGCACGGGTAAGAACAAGGGAACGGCCAAGGAGAAAGAAGCCTTCGAGTTTCTTGACCGGCAGATCAATGCCGTACGCCCAGCTCAAATCAGCGGCGTGAAGCTGATATTCAAGCGTGTGCGGTTGAACGATGACGGCGGGTTGCGCTCTGCAGTGCCGTATCTGGTCTTTACCTGCAACATCGACGATGTACCCGCCACGGAAGCAGCCAAGAGAATCAAGTGGGTTGAGGGAGACGCGATTGCGAAATCAGGCAGGCGCCGCAAGACAATTACAGTTCCAGACGGTTTGGTGGCGTGTGCCGTTGACTTCGGCGTTCGCAATCTGGGATTCGCGACCCTGGCGGAATACCGGGATGGTCAGCCTCGCGTTCTTCGATCCCGCAACATCTGGCTGGCTCACGAAGAGAAGGAAGGGGCGCATCCTGGTCGCTGGTCTTTGGGCCCCGATCTCGCTCACCTCGCTCGGCATAAGCGCCATATCCGCAGGCTACGGCAGATGCGCGGCCGGCCTGTTCACGGCGAGGAATCACATGTCGAACTACAGGACCACATCACTCACATGGCCGAGGACCGCTTTAAGAAAGGCGCGCGGGCCATCATAAACTTCGCTTTGAATGCGGCGGGTGAGAAGAACAAGAGCGGCGTATCGTTCCCCCGAGCCGACGTGCTGGTGATTGAATCACTGGGAGGACTGCTGCCCGATGCCGAACGCGAGAGGGGAATCAACCGTAGCCTGATTGAATTCAATCGCGGCCATCTCGTCGATCGAATAAGAGAGATGGCACAGGATGTTGGCCTGCGTGTCTTGACCGTAAACCCCGTGGGCACCTCGCAGGTTTGCTCCCGATGCGGTGCGCTAGGCCGGCGGTATTCGATCCGCGGGAATCCGGATACGCGCCTGCCGGACATCCACTTTGGTCCAGTCGAGAAGCTTTTCGCTTGTCGTTGCGGCTATCGCTCCAACAGCGATCACAATGCTTCGATGAATCTGCATCGGCGGCTTTGCATGGGTGATAAGGCGGTAGCGGCCTTCAACGAGTTCAGGGAAAAGACGGACATTGAACGTCGTCAAATTCTTGAAGTGTTAGAGGGCGAGCTCCTGCCACAGCTTCGCCGTCTTCACGGTTTGCGAGCAGCGGCTCTGGACGCCGAAATTCCGTTCTAAACGGGCTTGAATCGCGTATCGAAGGCCTTATACTTGGCTCCGTGGAGCAAGGACGGGGATGAGCATCCGTCCCGCCAGCGTGCTATAGGCATTCTGGTTGCCACGCAGTCGTCGCGTGTGAGTGTCAAGAAGTGCTGGCGTGGGTCGGCGTTCGCGCCTTCCCCGATACTCGCAGGGTAACTTGCGGAGGCGGCACCGACGCGCGACGGTCGATCAAATCGCTCGCGCCCAGGTGCGAGCTAAAGCGTATTTGACAATCTGGCGCGCTGCGCGCGAGCGCGAACGTGGTGAAGGAAGGGTCAGGAGGTGCTCGCGTCTGCCGCAACTCGGTTTATTTGAAGGATTTCACGCGAGCACTATGCGGAACTGGCTTGCAATTAGTCTTGGCATCGGGGTTGCGCTCGTAGAAACCTGCGCAACTCTCAGAGAAATAAGGGGCCGCGAGCGCGGCCGGCGCGCAGGCCAGCGCGCCGGTGATCGACTGACACAAGGCATCACCGTCTGCAATCAGACAGAAGCAGACGGCGCGCAGGCCAGCGCGCCGGTGATCGACTGACACGCTCCGACGTGCTGATTTCGCGCACGCCCTCTTTGGGCGCGCAGGCCAGCGCGCCGGTGATCGACTGACACCGCGAGAAGCGCGGCACCTACACCTTCGTCTTCCCGGCGCGCAGGCCAGCGCGCCGGTGATCGACTGACACGTCGAGTGCAACGACCAATGGACCGGAGATTGACGGCGCGCAGGCCAGCGCGCCGGTGATCGACTGACACATAGGCCCGTACAGCGATGCGACCGGCGCGGCCAAGGCGCGCAGGCCAGCGCGCCGGTGATCGACTGACACATTCCACTGTTTCGCGGCGGATTCAGGCGGTTTACGGCGCGCAGGCCAGCGCGCCGGTGATCGACTGACACTTGGGATCAATTGGTCTTCTGGTGGACCTTGCCGGCGCGCAGGCCAGCGCGCCGGTGATCGACTGACACGACTAGCACGTATCCTTGTAGCCGCAGCTCGAGACGGCGCGCAGGCCAGCGCGCCGGTGATCGACTGACACTTTCTCCCGTCAATCGCCGCCCGCAGCGGCTCCAGGGCGCGCAGGCCAGCGCGCCGGTGATCGACTGACACTGGTGACAGTGGACACGGCCTTCGACAAAGCGAAGGCGCGCAGGCCAGCGCGCCGGTGATCGACTGACACAACTGTACGGCAACGTACTGAGCGTGACCGGCAAGGCGCGCAGGCCAGCGCGCCGGTGATCGACTGACACGCCACCTGCTCATCAAGCACCTGACGCACCTTACGGGCGCGCAGGCCAGCGCGCCGGTGATCGACTGACACAAAGTCGGTCAGGTCGTTAGCGTGTACAGCTTCTGCGGCGCGCAGGCCAGCGCGCCGGTGATCGACCGACACGCTGAGAGTTTGAAATGGATCATTGATGCGGATGCTGGGCACTGCTACCGCTTCTCCGCCGTGCAAATGCCAAATACACCGGCGCCCCGGCAGCGATCACCAGCAGGCCGAGGCTTGAGTTGCGTACGTTCGCCGTGAACGTGTAGTAAAGCAGAAAGGCCGACATTGCGATGAACAGCGCCGGCACCACCGGATATCCCCACGTGCGATACGGCCGGGGCGCATCGGGCTCGCGGCGGCGCAAGATGAACACCGAGCCGGCGGCCAGCGCGTAGAACAGGAATTCGGCGAAGATCGTCAGCGAAAATAGCGCCTGGAAGGTGCGTCCTACCAGCAGCAGCACGATCGCCATCGCCGCCTGCACCGCAATGGCAACCGACGGCGTATGGAAGCGCGGGTGGACTTCCGCCAGCGCCGAGAAGAAATAACCATCGCGTGCCACCGCAAATGGAATGCGCGCGCCGGTCATGATGCTGCCGTTCAGCGTTGCCAATACCGATACCGCCATCCCGGCGGACACCAGCGCGCCGCCGCCCGACCCGAGCACGCGCGCAATCGCATCGGCGGCCGGACTTGCCGATGCGCCAACCAGGGCGGCAGGCATGACGTACTGCACTGCGGCATTGACGAGCATATACAGCGCGGCGACGATCGCCACGCCCGCGATCAACGACACCGGAATGTTGCGCTGCGGGTTATGGACCTCGCCGGCCACGCTGCTGACGAAATCCCATCCATCGTAGGCCCACAAGGCGGCCACCAGCGCGGCGATGAAGCCTGCCATGCCGCCCACGGCGCCGCCGTACTCGCCGGCAAAGTTGCTCCAGGTGCCCTGTGCATAGCTGAAGCCGATCACCGCGATGAAAACAATGATCGCCACCTTCAGCAGCGTAAAGATGAACTGAAAATCGCCGGCCTTCTTCACACCCAGGTAATTTATGAACGAGATCAGCAGAATCGCCGCGATTGACACCAGCGTGCCCCAGGTGATGCTGCCGCCAATTGGCTGGGCCAGAAAACCGAGTGCGGCGAATCCGCTGAGTATGCGCACCAGGCCCGCGCTGATGGTGGCAATCGAGCCGGGCTTGGCAAGCAGAAACCACGTCCAGCCGAAAAGGAAACCGCCTAGCGGGCCGTAGGCGTCGCGGATGTAAACGTAGGCGCCGCCCGCTTCCGGCTTCATGGCGCCGAGTTCCGCGTAGGTGAGCGCGCCGAAGAACGAGAGAATCCCGCCGACAATCCATGCAAGGTAAACGAGTTTCGGCGAGCCCACGGCGCGCACCATCTCGCTGGGCACCAGGAAGATGCCCGTGCCGATGATGGAGCCAACGACGATGGCCGCCGCGTGCGCGAGCCGCAGTTCGCGGACGAGGCCGCGCTGGGCACCGGTGGTGACCGCAGCTTCAGCCATGATGTACCTTCTCGCGCTCTTCAACCACGGTTTCTCGCGCAGCAAGCGCCAGGCTGCCGAGGTATCCGACTGCGAACGTCACGCAACTGCCGAGGGCGACGTACCACGTCCACGGCACCTTTGTCCCCTGCCACAGGAACATGTCGAACGCGAAACCGCACGCCATGCCGAGCATGGCGCCGTTTTCGTTGGCGCGCTTCGTCAGCACACCCAACAGGAAGACGCCCAGCAGCGCACCATAAGCGACCGAAGCGATTGAGAGCCCTACCTCGACGACTTTGCCGCCCTGGCGCGACAGAATCGCCAGCGCAAACAGCACCAGTCCCCAAACAACGGTCATCACGCGTGAGATCAGCACCCGGCGCTGCTCGGGCAATTCGGGTTTCAGACGCAGGTAGAAGTCAATCACCGCGGTGGACGACAGCGAGTTCAGCGCCGCGCTCAGGTTCGACATGGCCGCCGCCAGGATCGCAGCGATCAGCAGGCCGGAGATGACGTGCGGCATTTGCGTAGTGATAAAGGTTGGGAAAATGTAGTCCGTTTTGGCCCACTCGGTCAGCGGCGGATACAGCTTGTAAAACGCGAACAGCATGGCGCCCACGAACAGGAAGAGCGCAAACTGCACGAGCACAAAGCCGCCGCTGGCCAGCAGCGCCACTTTCGATTGCCGCTCGCTGCGCGCGGCCAAAAGCCGCTGCACGATCAACTGGTCGGTGCCGTGGCTGGCGGTGGTCAGGAATGCGCCGCCAATCAAACCCGCCCAGAAGGTGTAGGTGCGGAAAAAGTCGGGCGTGAAATCGAACACGCGAAACTTGCCCGCCTCGCCCGCAATGGCGTGTACCGTGGACCATCCCCCCGGAACCAGGTGCAGGATGGTGAAGAAGCCCGCCAGCGTGCCGCCGATATAGATGAACAATTGCACCACGTCGGTCCAAATGACAGCCGTCATTCCGCCTTCGAAGGTGTAGATCAGCGTCAGAAACGTGACGATGGTGATGGCCGCCAGGTCGCGCTGAAAATCGGTGAGTCCGGTGAGCGCCGCGCCCAAAGCCACTTTCACGACAATGGCTACGGCAAATACGCGAACGCCCTCGGCCGCAGCGCGGGTGATCAGGAAGAGACCGGCCGTGAGCGAACGCAAACGCTGGCCGAAGCGGCGCTCGATCAACTGGTAGGCCGTAAACAGGTCGCCTTTGAAGTAATGTGGAATAAGCAGGATGGTGATGATTACGCGCCCGACCAGGTAGCCGAACACCACCTGGAGAAATCCGAAATTCTTGTCGTAGGCGAGGCCGGGGATGCTGATGATGGTCAGCGTGCTGGTTTCCGCCGCCACGATGGAGAGCGCGATGGCCCACCAGGGAATATTGCGGTCGGCGAGAAAGTAATCGCGCAGCGAGCGCTGGCGTTTGCGGAAGCGCAGGCCAAATGCCGTGATGCCGGCCAGGTAGAGGGCGATGATCGTCCAGTCAAAATAGTTAAGGCCCATGCTCCTCCTGTGCGTTGACGGGAACGGCAATTATAGAACTCGTTCCCCGTTTCCCGTTCCCCGTTTCCCGTTACTCGTTTTCCGTTCTCCGCTCTCCGTTCTCCGTTTTCCGTTCGGACTGGACTTCGCAAGGGGAGATCAGCAAACGGACGGGAAACGCGCCTTCCGCCGTTCAGAGCGAAGGCGACGTGCAACGGAGAACTAACGGAAAACGAAAACGGAGAACGGAAAACGGAAAACGGGTTTCATGGTACAACTAGGACGAAAAGTTCATGCCCATCTACCTGGGAATTGACGCGGGCGGGTCGAAGACGGCCTGCGCCGTGGGCGACGAGCGCGGGGTGTTGGCGAAGGCGACGGCGGGAGGCAGCAATCCGCTGCGGCTGAGCGCGGCACGCTCGCGCGAATCGTTGCTGGCCGCCATCCGCGCTGCCTGCGCTGCCGCCGGCGTCAACGCCACCGCGATCGAGCGCACCTGCATTGGCATCGCCGGTACCAATTTGCCGCACGTGCGGGAAACCGTGCTGCGCGTGTTGCGCGAATCTGTCGCCGGACAGATCACCATCGTGGCCGACATGGAAATCGCGATCGAGGCGGCGTTGGGCGAGGCCGCCGGCATGATCGTCATCGCGGGCGCGGGTTCGATCGCGTTCGGCCGCAATGACGCCGGGTGTACCGCGCGCGCCGGGGGCTGGGGTCATGTGGTTTCGGACGAGGGTTCCGGCTACTGGATCGGACAGCGCGCGGTCGCGGCCATTCTGCGCGCTGCCGATGAAGGCGCAACAAGTCTGCTGGAGAAATCCATTTTCCCGCAGTGGCACGTGCTGAGCCGCACCGAGCTGCTGCGCATGGCAAGCTCCAGTCCACCGCCTGACTTCGCGCAGTTGTTACCCGCGGTGCTCGAGGCCGCCAAAGCCGGCGACCCTTGGGCCGTGCGCGTGCTCGCCGACGCGGGCACGCAACTTGCGTCGCTCGCATCCATTGTGGCCGGACGGCTCTGGCCGCGCGAACGATGGGTGCGTGTGGCGCTGGCCGGGGGCGTCTTCCGCCACTCCCCGACTGTAAGGCACGCCTTCTACCACGAACTGCGTGCTCGCCGGCGCAACGTAGCGGTCTCGTTTTCGGTTACGGAGCCCGTGATCGGCGCGCTGGCGCTGGCGCGCAAGAGCGGCAGCCAATGACCGACGACGGACTGGACGCTCTCTGCCGCCAGGCTGCCGACGCGGCCCTCACCGAAGATCTCGCGCTCAGCTTACTCGAGCGCCGCGACTTACCAGCCGAAGCCATCGAATGCCTGGCGCGCAATGCTGCGGTAATGAAGGGCCGCAAAGTGCTGCGGGCCATCGTGGCGCATCCGCACACGCCGCGCCATGTTTCCCTGCCGCGTGCGCGCCATCTGTACACCTTCGAACTGCTCCAGATTGCGCTGGCGCCGCCGGTGCTGGCCGACGTAAAGCGCATGGCCGAAGAAGTGATCGTCACGCGGCTTGAGACCATCACGGTTGGAGAACGGCTGACGCTGGCGCGGCGTGCGTCCACGCGAGTCGCGGCGGCGTTGCTGTGCGATCGCGAGGCGCGGGTACGCGAGACCGCGCTGGAAAATCCGCGCCTCAATGAGGCGGCGGTGATTCGCGCCTTGCAGCAGGACGACGCGCCCGAGGCGCTGGTACACGCCGTGTGCCGTCATCCCAAGTGGTCGCTGCGCCGCGATGTGCAGATCGCGCTGGTGCGAAATTCGCACACGCCGCTGGCGCGCGCCGTCTATTTCGCCGGCACGCTACCGGTGACCATCCTGCGAGACATCGTGGAGAACACGCAGCTCCGCCCGGAGCTGAAGGTTGAGTTGGAAAGAGAGATGGAGCGAAGGAATTGAGTGATTGGGTGATTGAATGATTGAGTGATTAGGTGATCGAGTAATCGGAGAATCGGGTAATTGCGCGCTGTTCAATTACTCAATTACCCGATTGCCCAATTACCAAATTAATGCGGTCTCCGTCCTGCGCCCCCGCGCGAACCACCGCCCTGCTCAGCGCGAACTGCTGAGGCCGCGCCCATCGAGCGTCCCATGCCGCCCATGTGCATAGACGACGCGCTGGGAGGCGGCGCACTCGGGGCGGAACGTGGGACGTCAACCCGCGGAGCGGGACGCGGCGCGTCTACCCTGGGCGTTGAACGCGGCGTGTCCATCCGTGGGGCCGAACGTGGCGTGTCCACCCTGGGCGTTGAGCGCGGCGTGTCCACCCGCGGCGCCGGCGCCGGACGCGAAGGCGTTACCGTCGTGGGCGCCGGCGGTGGCGTGGAACGCGGTATGCGCGGTGTATCTGCGGTCGGCGCGGTCGTCCGCGGCGCACTGGGCGGCGCCGCAGGTGGAGTTGACGGCTCGGTCCCGAAATGACCGCGGCGCGGTGCAGGCGTAAACGTGTCCGGCGCCGTGGTCGTTACGCTGCTACCCGGCGTGACTGTAGTGCCGATGCTGCGCGTCGGGCGGTCACGTGGAATGTCCACGCTGGGGCCGAAAGTAACTCGGGGCGGTCTTACTGTGCCCGCGTCCGGGCCGGTGTTAAACCCGCGTCGGCGGTGGGTCGGCGGCACGCTAGGCGTGGGAATTCTCGTTCCAACCAAGGTCGTAGGCCGGTTCGGAGCGGTGGGCGGCATGGGAGTGACGAACCCACGAGGAGGATCAACTACCCGGGGATGCGGGTTCCACGTTCTCCAGTACCTGCCGGGCGTCCACCCCCAGCCCCAGTTCGGAACCCAAACCCATGAGCCGTAGCGGTAGGGCAGCCAGCCCCAGGGGTATGAGGAGACCCAAGTGTAGCCCCATGCGGGGTACCAAGCCCAATAGCCGCTGTAGTACGGGTCCCAACCCAGCCCAATTCCGTAGGGCTGCCAGAGCACGCCATGGCCCGGAATGCTGTACCAACCACCGTAATAGCTCAGGTCGCCGCGTCCGTAATACGGATACGAGTTATAGCTGGAATCAGCGTAGTAGCGCTCGTGATATTCGCCGCGTTCTTTGTCCCACTCGTCGTATTCGTTCGGCTCGATGTTCTTTGCCAGGTAATCGGCATTGCCGTCCAGCGCAAGCGTCAGAGACTCGCCTTTACTGACCTCGATGCGGTTCTCTTCATCACCGACCCACAGCTTGCCCTTGAACACCGCGAGCGTGGCATTGTCGGGGTTGACATCAACCCGGAAGTGGGCGGACTTGTTGACCGGCACTTCGCGTCCGGCAAACTCGGCAGTGAACTCATCACCCTTCTCGTGCTGGACAGTGAAGTACACCGTGCCCTGATCAACGGCGATGGTGCTGACTTTTGCCCCGGAATCCCGCAGGCTGAGCACGCGGAAATCTACCTGCGAAGCGGGCGCCAGGCGGATGACGGTGTCATCCTCAAACTCGACTTCGGCGCGGCCATCGGCGCCGGTCCTCAGCAGCGTCGCCTGCACTACCGGCATGTTGGTAATGGCGGGCTCGAAACCCTGCCCGGTGTGACGGTCGATCTGCACGTCGCCTTCAACCGCACTCAGGCGCACAATGCGTACCTGAGAATCGGCGACGACCGGGAGCGTCATCAGCAACAGGAATGCTGCGACTGCTGCGACAAAAGCGCACTTCGCATTGCGCGACATAAGTTTTGCTCCTCGGTGCAACTGCTGGTTTAGATTGCGCGTTCCAGGCTGCCGTTTCAAGCAGAATAGAACGCCAACCTGCACCACAGGTACCCACTAATCCTAACCCCTTAATTGGAAGGAAGTTGCGCGGCCGGGAATGGCCGCTACTGAGACGTTTGGCCGGAGGCTGGGAAAGAATTCGCCATTTTCAGCAACTGCTGCGCGCGCTGGCGCGCGATGTGCAGCACGCCGGTATCGTTGGCGACTTTCTCGAGCACCGGGGCGATGGCCTGCAACTCGATCATGCGGTTGTCTTTCGCCAGTTCCACGGCACGCTTCAGGTCGGCATCAAGCCCGAGCCGGTCGAATCGGCGCAGGAACTCCAGCCGGTGCCCCAGTTCAAGGGTGTTGGAAATCGCCTGGAAAATGTCGGTGAGTTGTTGAATGGCGGGGTCTTCCGACCAGTTGTACACCGTCGAGGAGCGCACCCCGGTGGTCGGTTTGTCGAATGAGATTTCCGGTCCTTCGCTGTAGATCAGCGTTTTTGTGCCGGTATTCGCGATGCGGCGCTGCGTATAGTCGAAGTCCCCTTTGAAGTAGTTGGCTTTTTCCGTCAGTTTGAAGATGCGGTCGCGGGTCGCTTCCGACATGGTGAAACGCAAGAGATACGGGTCGCCGGCCTCGCTCTGGCCGGCCGCTCCAGGCGCGGTATTGTCCGAGCGATAGGCAGCCCGGCCCAAGGCGTCCACCGAGATCGCGTAGTGCGCCGGCTTGGTTCCCGGAAACACCAGATCGAAGGTCACGGTCGGCACTGGCTTGTTGCCGGGCGCGTCGGGATTGGGCTGGGGTTGTTGTGCCGCGGCGAGGGGGGACAACAGCAATATTGCGATCAGGTACAGGTGGCGCATACTGGGGTCAGTTGCTAGTTGCCAGTTGTCAGTTGCTAGTTGCCAGTTGGCAGTTGCCAGTTGGCAGTTACCAGTCACCCGCCTTCGCCAAAGGCGGGCGAAAGGGCAGGGCACCCGCAGTGTGGACCTACTTCGTTTCCTCAAAGAATTGGGTCATATAGCGGAATTTTTCGTAGCGCTGTTCGACCAGTTCTTTAGGGCTGAGACGCCGCAGTTGCTCCAGGTGCTGCGCCAGCGCAGCATCCAGCAGGGCAGCAGCGGCGGAGTGGTCGGTGTGCGCGCCGCCCCCAGGCTCCGGCACGATGTCGTCAATGATGTTGAACTGCTTCAAGTCGGGCGCCGTGATGCGCATGGCCCGCGCCGCCTCCTGCCGCTTGCCGGCGTCGCGCCACATGATGGACGCGCACCCCTCGGGCGAGATCACTGAATAGATGGCGTTTTCCAGCATCAGCACGCGGTTTCCCACCGCCACCGCCAGTGCGCCGCCGCTGCCGCCTTCCCCGGTGACGGTGGCGATTACCGGCACTTCCAGCCGCGCCATCTCCCGCAGGTTATAGGCAATCGCCTCGGCCTGCCCGCGTTCTTCGGCCCCCATGCCGGGATAGGCGCCCGGCGTATCCACAAAGGTGAAAATCGGCCGCCGGAACTTTTCCGCGAACTTCATCGCGCGCAGCGCCTTCCGGTAGCCCTCTGGATTCGGCATGGCGAAGTTGCGATATAGCTTCTGCTTGGTATCGCGTCCCTTCTGGTGCCCGATCACCATGCACTCTTCGCCGTGGTAGCGTGCCATTCCGCAGATGATGGCCGGATCGTCGCCAAACCGCCGGTCGCCATGGATTTCGCTGAAGTCGGTGAAGATGTGCTGCACGAAGTCCAGCGTGTAGGGCCGCTGCGGGTGGCGGGCCAGTTCCGTGCGGTGCCACGCGTTGGCGTACTGCTGTACCTGGGCCCGGAGCGCCTGCACGCGTTCGTTGAGTTGACGCAGGTGGCGCCGGGCTTCCTGGTTTTCCCCGGCGACGCTTTCGAGTTGCTGGATCTGGCGTTCGATCCGTTCCAGTTCCTGTTGCGCTTTTTCGGCCGTGTCCATGGTTTTGTAGATTTCCGTTGCCTCGAGTAGCAGGACTTCGCCACGTTTTTGCAGCACAACTTCAGGATTAAGGCGCGGAACAGCCACTTAAGTCGCCTCTCACTTACTCCACTCGCCGGACGCTTCCACGCCCGCAGAGTTCTTCCACACGGTTGATGAACGCGCGGTCTGGTTGCACATTATAGCCTTCCGCTTCCATCACCACCATGAACTCGCCCCGGCGTTCCACGTCGAACATCACCGGCGCTGTCCCTTGTCGTTCCAAAAAAAGTTGATGGAGCGCATCAATGGTCGCCTCCGTTGCGGATTCGAGCGGAACACGGATGCGCAATGCCCGCGGCAGCTTGGGTTGCGCCTCTTCGAGCGACTGCAACTCGGCCACCGCGACCTTTGGATTCGCGCCTTCCTCAATGCGTACGCCGCCCTTGATCAGCACTGGCACTTCCATCCTCAGGCGGTCGGCCAGACGCCTGTACGCTTCAGGAAAGACCAGCAGATCGCACGCGCCACTCATGTCTTCCAGCGTACCCTGCGCGTAGAATTCGCCCTTCTTGGACTTGAGCACGCGCAGGCCGGTGATCATACCTCCGGTTGTGATGCTCTCGTCCCGCCCCGTGCTCTGCTTGAAGGCGCAGATTTCTTCCACCGTGTGCGCGCCGAAGTCCTGGAGCTTGTCCTTGTACTTGTCCAGGGGATGTCCGCTGACGAAGAATCCCAATATTTCTTTTTCCGCCGCCAGTCGCGTCGCCTGGTCCCAGTCGGGCACATCGGGCAGCTTGTCGTTTACCGACGGATGAACTTCTTCATCGGCGAAGATGCCGAAAAGTCCATGCTGACCGGCTTCGGCATCGCGCTGCGCTTTTTGTGCGCGCTCGATGGCCTTGTCGAGAACGGCCATCAACTGCGCCCGCCGGCCGAAAGGGTCCATTGCGCCCGCCTTGATCAGCGACTCCAGCACGCGCTTGTTCAGCAGCCGCAGGTCGACCTTCTCGCAGAACTCGAAAATTGACTTGAACGTCCCGACCTGTTTGCGCGCCGCGACGATGGACTCAATCGCGTTATGGCCAACGTTCTTCACCGCTGCCAAGCCGAAGCGGATGGCCTGCTCGTGCGGGGTAAAGTTCGCGTCGCTGACGTTGATGTCCGGCGGTTCGACGGCAATACCCATTTCGCGGCACTCGTTGATGTACTTCACGACATCGTCCGTATTGCCAGTGACCGAAGTCAGCAGCGCCGCCATGAACTCCACGGGATAGTGCGTCTTCAGGTACGCCGTCTGATAGGCCAGCACGGCGTAAGCGGCGGAGTGCGCCTTGTTGAAACCGTATTCGGCGAACTGCGCCATCAAATCAAAAATCTTCTCGACTTTCGCCTTGGGGAAGCCGCGCTCGGTGCCACCTCTTACGAAACGTTCGCGCTGCTTGGCCATCTCTTCTGCGATTTTCTTACCCATAGCGCGGCGCAGCAGGTCGGCTTCGCCCAGCGTGTAGCCCGCCAGGCGCTGAGCGATTTGCATCACCTGTTCCTGGTACACGATCACGCCGAGGGTTTCCTTCAGGATCGGCTCCAGCTCGGGCAGTTCGTATTCGACCTTCTTGCGCCCCCACTTGCGGTCAATGAAATCGGCAATCATGCCGCCCTGGATGGGGCCGGGGCGATAGAGCGCGTTCAACGCCGTCAGGTCTTCGACCGAGTCGGGCTTGTAGCCGCGCAGCACGTCACGCATGCCGTGCGATTCAAACTGGAAGACGCCGCTGGTCAACCCGCTGTGGAAGACCTTGCGGTAGGTTTCCGGGTCATTCAGCGGAATCTTGTCGAGATCAATCGGCCCGTGGCGCTGCGCGACCAGCTTGAGCGCGTCGTCGAGAATGGTGAGTGTGGTCAGCCCGAGGAAGTCCATCTTGAGAAGGTTCATCTTCTCGATGGCCTTCATGTCGTAGGCGACCACGATTTCGTCGTTCTTGGTGCGGTGCAACGGGACGAGGTCGGTGAGCGGCTTGGGCGAGATTACCACGCCCGCCGCGTGTACACCCACGTTGCGCACAACGCCTTCCAGCTTCATCGCCGTATCAATCAACTGCCGCACCTGCGGCTCGTTTTCGTAGGCCTGCTGAAGCTGCGGCGAGTCCTTAAGCGCGTCCGCTAGCTTGATGTTCAGCGTCTGCGGCACCATCTTGGCGATGCGGTCCACGTCGGGGTACGGCATGTCCATCACGCGGCCGACGTCTTTGATCGCCGCCTTGGCCGCCATGGTGCCGAAAGTGATGATCTGCGCGACGTTCTCGCGGCCGTATTTGCTGGTGACGTAGTTGATCACCTCGCCGCGCCGGTTCATGCAGAAATCCACGTCAATGTCAGGCATGGACACGCGCTCGGGATTCAGGAAGCGCTCGAAGAACAGGTCGTACTGGAGCGGATCGATGTCGGTGATGCGTAGCGAATAGCCCACCAGCGCGCCCGCCGCCGAACCGCGCCCCGGCCCCACCGGGATGGCGTGCTCCTTGGCCCACTTGATGAAGTCCCAGACGATCAGGAAATAGCCTGAGTACTTCATCTTCTTGATGACTTCGATTTCGAATTCGAGCCGCTGCTCGTACTCGCTGAGCGCGTGTTTCAGCTTGCCCGCTTCGGCCAGCGGACGCAGTTGCTCCATGCGCCGCTTGAAGCCCTCGCGCACCACATGCTCGAAATAGCTCTCGACGGTGAAGCCCGGCGGCACCTGGAACTCGGGGAACGGGTTGGCGATCTTCTCCAGCTTCAGGTTGCAGCGCTCGGCGATTCCCATGGTACGCGCCAGCACCTCGGGCGAGTCGCCGAAGACGCGCGCCATCTCGTCGGCGCTCTTGACGTAGAACTGGTTGCCCTCGAAGCGCAGGCGGTCCTGGTCGTTCAGCGACTTGCCTGTCTGGACGCAGAGCAGCACGTCATGCGCGTGGGCGTCGTCTTCGCAGAGATAGTGGCTGTCGTTGGTGGCGACCAGCGGGATGCCGGTGTCCTTCTCGAGCCGGAACAGGTCAGGATTGATGCGCCGTTCGGCTTCAAGGCCCTGGTACTGGATCTCGAGGAAGAAATTCTTTTCGCCGAAGATGTCGCGGAACAAGCCCGCGGCCTGTTTCGCTTCTTCGTACTTCTTGTCTAGCAGCCGCTCGGCGACTTCGCCTTTCAGGCACGCGGAAAGCCCGATCAGGCCTTTTGCGTGCTCGGCGAGGAATGCCTTGGAGATGCGAGGTTTGTAGTAGAACCCGCGCAGCGACGCCTCCGAGACGATCTTGACCAGATTCCGGTAGCCCTCTTCGTTCTCCGCAAGCACCACGAGGTGGTTGTACTGGTCGCCTTCGGGCGGCGTGCGGTCCACGCAGTGGTCGTCCTTCTGACAGATGTAGAGTTCGCAGCCGAGGATCGGCTTGATGCCCTTCTGCTTGGCGTAGTTGAAGAAATGCACCGCGCCGAAGATGTTGCCGTGGTCGGTCATGGCCACGGCGGGCATGCCGAGCTGGTGGGCGCGGGCGACGAGCCTTTCCAGGTCGTTGGCCCCGTCCAGCAGGGAGTACTCGCTATGCAGGTGCAGATGGACGAATTCAGGCATGTGCAGGGCTAACTTATGATTCTAGAAGCGAAGCCTGTGGAAGGGAAAGCGGATTTGGTGTGAATCCGTCTTGACGGTGCGGCTGAACAGTTTTCAGTGCAAGCTGATGCAGAATGTGCACAGACTGAACTGCATGTTGCCGGTAACAAGCCTTGCGGCCCTCGCCGGGCGGCGCTTGTGTCTCTCTCCTGCTCACAATTCGAACTAACGACGAAACGCTGAGCTAAGGGCTAAAAGCTAAGAGCTAAGGGCTTGTTTGCGACATCTAATATCCGCCATGGCCGACGAAACCACCAACGCTCTCGCCCACGCCTCATCCGCTTATCTGCGCTCCGCCATGCATCAGCCGGTGCACTGGAACCAGTGGGGCGAGGAGGCCTTCGCCACCGCGCGCCGCGAAAACAAGCCGGTCCTGCTCGACATCGGCGCGGTGTGGTGCCACTGGTGTCACGTCATGGACCGCGAGTCCTACGAGAACGCCGAGGTCGGGCGCCTGATCAACGACAACTTCGTCGCCGTGAAGGTTGATCGCGACGAGCGCCCCGACGTGGATTCGCGTTACCAGGCGGCCATACAGGCCATCAGCGGGCAGGGTGGCTGGCCGCTCACGGCGTTTCTCACGCCCGATGGCCGCCCGTTTTACGGCGGCACCTACTTCCCGCCCGACGATCATCTCGGCCGCCCCGGCTTCAAGCGCGTGTTGCAGGCCATTGCCCAGGCGTATCGCGAAAAGCACGACGACGTGCTGGAATCGGCGCAGTCGGTCATGAGCGTGATTGGCGCGGAATCGTTCGCAGGACGTCGCGGACAGTTCGATCCCGCAATCGTCGAGCGCATCCTCGCCTCCGCCCAGTCGCAGTTCGATCACGAGCACGGCGGATTCTCGACGGCGCCGAAGTTTCCTCATCCCGCGGTCATTGACCTGCTGCTCGATCATTACGTGCGCACCGGCGATCGCGACGCGCGCAACATGGCGGTCACCACGCTCGACCAGATGGCGCGCGGCGGCCTCTACGACCAGCTTGGCGGCGGGTTCCATCGCTATTCCACGGACGAGCGCTGGATCGTGCCGCACTTCGAGAAAATGTCGTACGACAACTCGGAGCTGTTGAAGAACTACGTGCACGCCTATCAGGCCACCGGCATCACGTTCTTCGCCGAAGTGGCGCGCGACATCGTGCGTTGGATGGATTCCTGGCTCAGCGACCGCGAACACGGCGGCTTTTTCGCCTCGCAGGATGCCGACATCTCGCTGCACGATGACGGCGACTACTTCACCTGGACGCTGGCCGAAGCGCGCGAAGTGCTGACCGGCGAGGAACTGGAAGTCGCCGCCCTGCACTATGACATCAACGAAATCGGCGAGATGCACCACAACCATTTCAAGAATGTCCTCTACCAGCGCGCCTCGGTCGAGGAAATCGCGCGCCGGCTGGGCGCCTCGCCCGAGCGTGTCGCCGAACTGCTGCGCAGCGCGCGCCGCAAACTCTGCGACGCGCGCGTGCTGCGGCCCACGCCTTACATAGATAAGACGCTCTACACCGGATGGAATGCCTTGTGCGTCTCGGCGTATCTGGACGCGGCACGCGTGCTCGAACTCGATGATGCGCGCCACTTCGCCTTGCGTTCGCTCGACCGCGTGCTGCAGCAGGCGTGGCGCGCGGAAGGCGGGCTGAAGCACGTTATCGCCTACTCCGATCCGGCCGCTCCCGTGGCTGATGTTCCGGGCACGCTTGACGATTACGCGTTCACCACGCTCGCCTGCCTCGACGCGTACCAAACCACCTCGGACATGACGTATTTCAATTTTGCCGTGCGCATTGCCGACCAGATGATCTCGCGCTTTCACGATCGCGAGGGCGGGGGCTTTTTCGACGCCGAGCCGCAACCGCAGGCGCTCGGCGCACTGGCGGCACGCCGCAAGCCGTTCCAGGACGCCCCCACTCCCGCCGGCAACTCTGCCTCGGCGATTGCACTTCTGCGGCTGCATTCCTACACCAACGAGGCGCGCTATCGCGAACTGGCGCGGGGCACGCTCGAAGTGTTTGCCGGAGTCGCCGCGCAGTTCGGCATCTTCGCCGCGACCTACGGAATCGCCGCCCTGCATTATTCGCGGCCGCATGTCCAGGCCGTAGTGGTGGGCAGCGACGAAGCGGCGCAGAAACTCTATCGCGCTGCCACAGCGCCGTTCGCACTGAACAAAACCGCGCTCTGCCTGGCCGACAACGAGGCCGCGCCGCAGTACCTGCCGCCCGCGCTGCGCGAAACCATCCCCTACGTCCCTGAGGTGAAGGAAGGCCGCACCGTCGCTATCGTCTGTGCCGGCTTCACCTGCCAGCCGCCGGTGTCTGACCCCGACGCGCTCAGCCGCATGCTGCACGACGCCATCACCGCGCCCGCCGCACCGAGCGATGTGTCGGCGGCCTAAGATTGGCCGGTTTCAAAGTCTCAAGGTTGGAAGGTTTTTGAGTGCAAATGCGGGGTAAACGCGCCAGCACTGAATGCGCAGTACACACAGCTTGAAACTTTGCAACCTTGAAACTTTGCAACCATGATCTTGTTGCATTTCCCGCCCAACTTGGGGTAAGTACATGCGCCAAGCTGCTGTCGCGGAGGATGCATGGCGCAAGTAACGCAACTGATGATCCGGGCCGAGGACAAGCCCGGCACGCTGGCTGCAATCTGCTCGGAAATGGCAAAGCTCGCCGTGAACATCATCGCCATCATGGCGGCGCCGCAAGAGGCCGGCGGCATCCGCATGGTGGCCCACCCGCACGACACCGCCAAGCGCGTGCTCGATTCCCTCCAGGTCCCTTACAGCGAAGAACAAGTGGTCGCGGTGCGCCTCACTGACAAACCCGGCGCACTCGGCAAGGCAACTCGAAAGCTCGCCGAAAAAGGCGTGAACATCATCTACGCCTATGGCTCCATCGTGAAAGACGCCGAACGCGCGCTGATCATCCTCGGCGTGTCCGACGTGGCGAAAGCGGCGGAGATCCTGAAGGGCGCGATGAAATGAAGTGAACCGTTCGCAGGTGGCAGTTTGCAGTTTGCAGCCAAACCTGAACACTGTCACCCCGAGCGAAGCGCGGCCGCCGTTGCCGCGCGGGCCGAGGGACCTTGTGTGTATTCGCAGCTCACAGTTTGAACTTCACCCTCTCGCAGCTGGGCGGCCGTTCTAGCTGCAAACCGCAAACTGTAAACTGCAAACTTCTCACTTCACCAAATCACCCAATTTCTCAATCACACAATCACTCAATCCGCGTCGCCCTCTCCAGCACATACATGAATGACCGGTACACCTCGCCCGTGGCACGCGTCATGCCGATCTCGCAGGTGCGGCTGCTGGACACGTGCGCATCGCAGCGAACGGCCCGCACTTCGGCGGCTTCGCCGCGGGTGGCCGATTCCGTCAGTTCGGGAAACAGGAATCCACGGTCGCCCGCAAATCCGCAACATCCGGCGCTCTGCGGGAGCGCAATCTCGTCGGCGCAGGCGCGTGCAATGTTCTCCAACTTCGCCGCGGCGCCCATCTTCACCACCGAGCAGACCGGGTGCAGCGCCACTCGTCCCTGCTTTTGCGTAATTCGCAACTTCGGCAGCAGCGCATCCTGCACGAATTCCACGCTGTCGAGGATGCGCAAGCCATCGAACCGCTGCTGGTTCGCGTCGGTCAGGTATGGGCGGCAGGTGCGCAAGCCGTAGGTACACGGGCTGGTATCAACTATGATCGGCAGCTTGCCTTCCTTCGACCATCGCCAGAAGCGCTCGATGGCGCGGTTCACGCTGGCGACATGCGCCCGGTCGTAGCCTTTCGACGAGAACGGCATACCGCAGCACGTGCCCTTCACGTCCGGCGGAATCCACAGCGGCACACCGGCGCGGCGCGCCACCGTGAGCGTCACCTGCATCAGCGACGTGTCCTTCGGCTCGCCCGGCAGGCGGCCCATCACGCGCGAAATGCAGCTCGGAAAATAAACCGCTTGCGCGTCGGCGATCTCGGTTCGAGGCAGGCGTCCGCTGGCTGCGTGCGGAACGTCTTTCGTCCAGTAAATATCGAATATCGCCCTCGCCACGCCGCACACGAATCCTGGGCCAAGCACCGCCTGGCTGAGGTGCCCCAGGCGCAATCCCCAGCGCGCCGCAGTTTCAACGAATGCGTAATGTTCCGCCGCCCACAACGCACGCCGCTGTGCTGCCTCCGAGTGCGCCAGCTTGCGAAGGCGCTTCGTCAACTGCCCGGTATCAATCGAAACAGGACACGCCGTCGCACACAAGCCGTCCACCGCGCAGGTATCCACCGCCATGTAGGGAAAGCTGGCTTCCAGCGCCCCGAGCAGCTCGCCGTTCTCGCCGCTGGCCTTCAGGCGGACCATTTCGCGCCGCAGCGCGATGCGCTGGCGCGGCGTGGTGGTCAGGTCGCGGCTCGGGCACTTCGATTCGCAGTATCCGCACTCGATGCACTTGTCAATTTCTTCTTCCACCGTGGGCAGCGGCTTCAGCGCCCGCAGGTGCGCCTGCGGATCGGGACTAATGATGACGCCCGGATTCAGCAGGCCCTCGGGATCGGCAAGCGCTTTCAGCCGTTTCATCACCGCATACGCTTCCGGGCCCCACTCGGTCTCGACAAACGGCGCCATGTTGCGGCCGGTGCCGTGTTCGCCCTTGAGCGCCCCGTCATATCGCTTTACGACCAATTCGACGACGTCGTCCATCAGCCGCGCGTACTGCTCGATCGCTCGCTGGGTGTTGAACGACTGCGTCAGGACGAAATGCAGGTTGCCGTCTTTCGCGTGGCCGAAGATGATGGCGTTTTCGTAGCCGTGCTTCTTGAACAGCTCGGTGAGGTCCACCGCCGCGTCAGCCAGCCGCGCGATGGGGAACGCTACATCTTCAATGACAACGGTCGTGCCGCTCCGGCGCACGGCGCCAACCGACGGGAACATACCCGCACGGATCTTCCACAGCGCTGCCTGTTCCGCCGGCTCAGGGGTAAACAGAGGCGGTTCGACTAGTTGCAGCCCGGCAACCGCGCCTTGCGCCACCTGCTCCAGTTGCGCACGCTCGCTTAAGTCCGCACACTGGAATTCCACCAGCAGCCCGGCAGCGCCTTCCGCCAGCCGTTTGATCGCCGGCGGGATGCCGACCTGGTTCTCCACCGAGCGCAGCGACGCGCGGTCCATCAGTTCGAGCGCGGCAGCGCCCGCATCGCGCAGCGGCACGATGGCCGCGCACGCGGCATGAAGGTTGGGAAACAGCAGCAGCCCGGTGTACTTCACCGGCAGGTCGGGCACGGTATTCAGCACCGCCTCGGCAACAAACGCCAGCGTGCCTTCCGACCCGATCAGCAGGTGGCGCATGATGTCCGCCGGCCGCTCGAAATCAATGAACGCGTTCAGTGAATAGCCGGTCGTGTTCTTGGTGCGATATTTTGCGCGGACGCGCTCGCGCAGCGCGGGCCGCTCCTCGATTTCGCGCTTCAGCGCCAGCAGCCCCTGCGCAAGTTCCGGCTCGCGCGCGCGGAAGAGTTCGTCCGCATCCGCCCGCGCCGTATCAATCACCGTGCCCGAGGGCAGCACGAACGTCAGCGATTCCAGCGTGTGATAGGCATTTTGCGCCACGCCGCAGCACATACCGCTGGAATTGTTCGCCAGAATGCCGCCCATCATGCACGCGCCAATGGAAGCCGGGTCCGGCCCCAGCTTCACCCCGTACGGCTTGAGCGCAATGTTGACGTGCGCGCCGATGATGCCGGGCTGCACCCGCACTTTCCTGCCGCCGTCCTCGACCTTGACCTGCTTCCAATAGCGCGCCACTTCGACCAGGATGCCGTCAGTCACCGCCTGGCCGGACAAACTCGTCCCTGCCGCCCGAAACGTCAGCGGAATCCGGTGCTCATGGCTGAAGCGGAACAACGCCCGAATTTCTTCAATTCCGCGCGACAGCACCACCGCGCACGGCACCAGGCGGTAGAAGCTGGCATCGGAGGCGAACGCAATCAGTTCCACCGGGCGCGTCAGCACGCGCTCCGGCGCAATGATGCGCGAGAGTAAATGCTTCAGTTCAGGAATTTCTGAGGTGCGCGATGCGGGCGCAGCGCTGGCCATGTAATCTCCGGAAAGGCACTACTCAGTACTCAGTACCCAGTACTCAGTAATAAGTACAGAAAGAATGCGCGCTTGCACCTGGTCCGATGACTCAACTTCGCCGCGGGCGGCCACTGGGTACTGGCTACTGGGTACTGGTTTTCTACGACCCGCTCTGAATATACGCGCGCATGAACTGTACTTCGCCTTCTTTCTCCGCCAGGTGGAAAGCCAGGATGTCGCGCAGCGAGATCAAGCCGATCAACCGGCCGCCGTCACAGATCGGGAGATGGCGAACATTATGCTGCTTCATCAAATAACTGCACACGTCCAGCGGCGCGTCGGGGGGCACCGTGACCACGTTGCGACTGATCACTTCATGGACGCGGGTGGTGGTCGCGTCGCGTCGCTCCACCACCACGCGGCGCATCAAGTCGCGCTCGGAAAACATCCCGGTGAGTTCTCCGTTGCGCATGACTGGCACCGCGCCGATGTTGGCATCCACCATCTTTTTCGCCACGTCCAGCACCGTGTCGTCATAATCGGCGGTGACAAGGGTGTGATCCTTCACCAATTGATAAGCGACCATTCTGACCTCCTCCACAGGTCCCAAAGGCAGGCGAGACCGCGCCCCACCCCGGTCAGCGAGTATACGCCAGAATGATGATGACAGCGATTCGGCCGGAGGTGGCCCGCGGCCAACTCCGCAACAGCCCCGCAGCTCAGGACCCAGTTCGAGCCGTGCTGTCCGCCGGCCTGGGCAACAATCGTTTAACGGCCGCCCACGAATACAATGTACGACGTCGCCCACACTGCCGTGGGAATCGTGCCCCGCGGCTGCGCGGTAATGATCAGGTTGTAATCATCCGTCAGGTCAATGTGGTGCAGCACCGGCTCGCCGGCCTCTGGCTGCACCAGCGCCAGATAGCGCAGGAAATCGTAGAGGTCCGTGGACACGAACCCTGGGGCGGCAAACGAAAGATCGGTACTGTCGTTGGCGAAGTGCCAGGCAAGCGTCGCTGCCAGCGTGACTGCGTCCTCGTACTCCGTTTCGCTGATCTGGTCGGGCGCCGGGTTGTCGAACACCACCCGCAACTTGCGCTCGTCTTCGCGCGTGTACTCGCGCACCTTCAGCTCGCCGGTCTTGGCCGTTGCCTTCCAGTCCACGTGACGCCGCGGATCTTCCGGCTGGTATTCGCGGATGCGGTACAGGTCGTGCCCGCGCCCGCGCACAAACGCCTCAAACTCGCCGGTGATCATGGGCAGCACTTCGAGCGAGGCGTCGGTCGGCTCCACCGGCGGATACACGATCAGTTCGCGGGCCAGTTCCAGCCGCCGCGTCTTCAGCAGAAACGAGAACGGAAACCGCGTCGCCAACCCGAATCCGCGCTGCTGATACCGGCCACGTCGGGGAAAGTTCAACTCCAACTCGGCGGTGGCCGTGGACCCTCCCGGCAGGTAAGGGAAATAAACCGGCGCGCTGAAAATGGCCGGCGGCGCTTCGTCGCGGGCAACTGTGAGCCGCACATCCGGCAGCCGCACCCACTGCCGCTCTGGCGGCCGCCGTGCCGGAAACGCAAACGTGGTGCGCTGCGTGCGTAGCCGTCGCACTCTCCGCGCACGCGGCGGCGTCACGCTCACGGAAAACGACGGCAGACGGCGCGGGTTGCGCAGAATGACCCGCGCCAGTACCGGGGTTCCCGCGAACACGTGTGCGGGCATCATGACCTCCAGTTCCAGCCCGCGCAGCACCGCCGCCGAAGCCACGCCCGACACGACCACCGCGCCCAGCATCGCCGCTATCACGATGAAAAGCATGTTGTTGCCAGTGTTCAGCGCCGCCACGCCAATCACCAGCACCAGGGCGAAATACACCAGGCCTTCGCGCGTGATGTCGTAGTCGAACAACTCGCGCACGTAACCGACGGCGACCCGCCGCGCAAGGTACGGCACGATTGTCATCCCGACTGCGCCCGCGATCAGCAGCGACGCCGATGCCAGCAGCGCCGTCGCCCACAGGTTCCCTGCTTGCCGCGTGACGGTAGATAGCACCGCCGCGGCAAACGCCAGCACCAGACCGCCAATGGCGATGAAAAAACGCACCCACGCTTCCGTGTCAATGCTGGCGAGCAGCTTCTTCAGGTGGCCGGCCATCCGTCACTCCGCCCGGTCGGTTTGCGGCTTACCGCGGCCGGTAATGCGGTGCAGCCATTGCTCTGCCTTGATGTGGGCGCGGTGCGACATTTCTGCGATCTTCGGAAACCGCTGCTTGAGTCTTTGTAGCAGGTTGTGGGCCCAGACATACTCGCTGGAGAGAATCGCAAGTCCAATCAGCAGGAACAACACACCCTGTAACACGGGCACGAACAGGCCGATGACGCCCACGATGATGAACAGCCATCCGACCACCAGCACCAGTGCCTTCTTGACTGCCCGCTTCACTGCCTGCTCCTTGCTCCTCCCTGATCTCGACCGGTAAAGGCCTTCTTGCCAACATAACAGTAGGATGACCCCAACGAAACCTTAAACCCCATGATTTCGCGTGGTGAGCACGGAAAACGGAATAACGTTACTTGAGGAACCTCTGCACGATGGCGTTGAACTCGTCCGGGGCTTCCTCATACGGCATGTGGCCGGTTCCGCGCATCACGACCAGCTCAGCACTGGCAAATCTGCGGCGCAATTGTTCCGCAGATTCGAGACGTACCGCCGTATCGCGCTCGCCCCAGACAAGCAGCGTGGGAATGTGCGCAATGCGCGGCAGCACCGATTCCAGTTCGCGGAGATCGCCGCTCCAGCAGCGTACTACTCTCAACAGGTGCTCGCGCGTGCCGGGGACGGCAGCAGCTTCCGCGTAGGCTTCGACGGTGCCGGGGCGAATCCGTCGCGGGTCGCCGTACAGTCGCGCCAGCAGCGTGCGCGGCGCGAGTTCGCCCACCGCAAAGATTGACCGCACGAGCGCGGGCCCTGCTGTCCCCGCCAGCAACCGCAGCAACAACGTCCCATGCCTGGACCACGGATTTACCGGCGCCACCAGCACCATTCGCCGGATGCGCTCCGGCGCCGCCGCAGCCAGCATCATCGTCACCGCGCCACCGTGGGACGTGCCCAGCAGATCGGCCGTCCCAATCCCGGCCGCGTCCATGAAACGAAGCAGCACCCGGGCGAGGCCGCCCATGGTGCAGTCGAGTTGGCGCGAGCGCTCGGAAAGTCCCACTCCGGGCAGGTCAGGGGCGTAAATGGCGGCATGCTGCGCCAGCGCGTTCAAGTTGTGCCGCCACGAGAAGGAGTAGCCCAACAAGCCGTGAACCAGCAGGACGGCCGCTTCACGGCTTCGCTGCTCCGCAGCATGGCGCAGGTAGCGAATTCTCACGCCATCAACGCTGATCCAGCATTCCTGCGCCGTGTCGCTCGCCGGGGTTTCAGATTGGGAGCGGGGGATCATCTTAGGAGTCCGAAAAGTTTCCCGGCGGGCAACCGCAGTCGCATCTCACGATTCATACCAATCGATATCGCCTCTGTCGCTTCTGTGGGGGAGCTCGAAAACGGGCTCCCTCTTTTTTCGTTTCCCGTTTCCCGTTTCCCGTTTTCCGTTTTCCCTTTCGTTCACCATTCGCGGACCAGTTCACCATCCAACGGTTCACCAGATCACCCGATCACCGGATCACCCGATGGCCGGATGCTGTTCAGCACGCGCGGCCGGGTAACGTCATTCAATTTTGCCTGATCGCGGATCACTTTCACCAGCAAGGGTGCCCCACCCTCACCCGGAGCGCAGCGGAGGGTTAGGGTGGGAAACGAGGTTAAA
>JBHGBA010000084.1:0-12994 GCA_041946775.1 Terriglobales bacterium | reverse complement strand
TGCCCCACCTTCGCGGGTGCCCCACCTTCGCGACGCGCGCAGCGCGGAGCTAAGGTGGGTGATAGCCGGGTGCCCCACCTTCGCGGGTGCCCCACCTTCGCGGAGCGCGGGTGCCCCACCTTCGCGGAGCGCGCAGCGCGGAGCTAAGGTGGGTGATAGCCGGGTGCCCCACCTTCGCGACGCGCGCAGCGCGGAGCTATGGTGGGTGATAGACCACAGAAATGAAGAAAGGCCGGGTTTCACCCCGGCCCAAACATGCAAATTCATCCTCTTACGGCGCGCACCGGAAACTGGTCAGGAACGCCTTCTGGAACACCGGCGCACCTGCCATCTGCAAGTCGTAGCGCAGCGTCAACGGCTTGTTGTTGATGATCATTGGCTGGCCGCCCTGCCCGCTGCGCGGCACCCATTCCACCATGTGCACGTTGCCCTGGGTCTGCCAGCGGTCCGCTTCGGCGAAGAAGTGGAACACCGCCCACGTCCCGCCGTAGTTCAAGAACGTCACATCGCTCCCGCCCAGTTTCCCGGAGATCCTCACCTGACCCGTCTCTCCCCCGATCCAGGTGAAGTCCTGTGGGCTGCCGGGTGCTACCAGCTTTTGCCCGTTGGAATCAAACGTCAGCGCCTGGATACCCTCCACCGTGTACGGCTTCAGGTTGAAGCGCAGGTTCGGCGTCGGCGAATTGCCCGGATATACCGTGTCCGTGAACGCCACCGCCCGGTTCAGGAACTCAACCAGCCGCGGGCTGATCTTTACTCCCGCGGTCGGATTCACCATCACTTGCGGCCCCTGCCGGACCAGCACCGCCTGGTTCTGCGCCAGGAACTGCGCTACCGCCCCGGCGCCCGGAGCGAACACCTGGCCGACCTCCGCCAGGCTCGCATCAACCTTGCTGGTCGGATTGAACGGGAACTTGCTCATCAACGGCGCGAACAGCTTGCAAATGCCGGAACCGTCTGGCGGCTTCGGCACCGCGATCCTCTCTGCGTTGCGGATCGGAGCATCCAGCAATTCCGCCGACCGCACCGCCACCCCGAGCGTGTCCGGCTTGAACCCTAACTGCACCTGCCGCGACGATTGCAGCGCCGCGCTGGCACTGCCGCGCACCTGGTCCACCCCGGCCTTGTCGGCAGGATTTTCCGCCAACTTCGCCATTGACACCTGGAGCGACGACAGCCCCGTCAGATAGCCCTGGTTGTTTGGGTTCACGTAACGGTCGGCGCCCCCGGCCACTACGGTCTGCACGGGTTGAAAAACGTTGGCAACATCGGCGTCGCTCACCGCCGTGTGCGTCGCCGCCAGCCAGAACAGCGCCAACAGCGGCGACTGCGGCCCGCTCAGCGCCGTCAGCTTGTTGCTCGCGTCCGCCGCGTCTCGGTAGTTCAACACCTGTCCTGCACGGAGAAACATGCGCCACTGATCAATAAAGTCGGTGCGATAACGCGTGCGCAACTGCGCTTCGATTGCCGCGCGGTCCAGGTTCGCGGCGGCTTGCTTGCCCAGCACCCACTCCTCGCCCGCGAAGTAGCGGTCCGAGTGCGCTAGCGCGTCCTGCATAAAGGCGAACCCGTCCTTGGTGAACGCGCCTTCCACTTCTTTGTCGTCCACCACGGCCTCGGCCGCTGCCGGGAACACGCGCCTGAAGACAATCGACGGGTTCTTGGTGTTGGCGGCCTCCAGCATGGAGCGGTAAATGCGCTCGATGGCCCCGAACTTCGATAGATAAACCCGCGCCCGCTCCACCGCCGCGGCATCGTTCTCCGACGAGTACGGATTCTCCGCAATCAACTCGTTGGCGTAGAACTCGAACTGCCGCTGCGCCAGCCCCGCCCGCTCGCCATCGAGTGGACGGCCGGCAAGCCAGCGGTTCATCAGCACCGGCGCCAGGAAAATTACCGTGCTCTTGTCGTGGTTCGAAGTCGTAATCAGGTACGCCTTCAGCGCCGCGTACGTAGCGAAGTATTCGTCTGTCGGCTCCGGGGCCAGCGGCAATTTCTGCAAATGCGCCAGCAACGCCTGCTGCGACGTGCCGAACATCATCTGGTGGAAGCGGTCGAAGTACACCTTGCGCACATCGGGCAACAGGGTATCACCGGTATAGAGCCCCCAGCGCATGTGCCAAGGTGCGCCGTCCCGCGCGTACTCGTTCAGCCGTTGCACCGTTTGCCGCAGTGCTTCCAGCCGCCGCAGGTCTTCAATCGCCGGAAACTGCCCGGGCGCAAGCTGCAGCGTTCCAAGTTGCCGCGCTGCCGTCGTGACCTCCGACTCCAGGCTGCGGTTCTCAACAAAGGACACCGCAAACAGCACCGCCAGCATCAGGCACACCACCGCTGCCGCGCCTAGCAGAACGCGCCGCATTCCGCTCACCTTCGAGCTGAACCCGCTGGCGCCCATCGCGGCGCGGTCCTTCAGAATGACGTCATTGAACAGGTGCGTCAGGAAGACCCACTGCGGCACTTTCTTCTGCGCAGCAATTGCCCGCGGCGCGGCTGCGGCTTGCGCCGCGGCCGCTCGCACCTGGGCCACGCTCAACATCCGTGTTGCGCCGCCGCCCAGGTCGTCCTGCTGCGGGGTGGCGGCGGCCTGCATCGCTGCTTGCGCGGAGTCGTCCACCATCACCGCGCGCACCCCGGAGAAGTAAAAGCCGCGGATGAACGGTGTGGCCTGCAACTGGCTGGGACGCCCCAAGTCCACCAGGAACTGCACCAGCAACTGCCGCAGCTTGCGCCACTCGCGCGGAAACTCGTAAATCCCGGCCAGCGGTTGTTGTTCGCTTTCTCGCGCCAGCAGGTCGAGCCGCTTATCGGCCAGCGCGAAAAACAGTTCGTCGAACGCCTTGGTCAGCCGCTTGGTTTCTTCTTCCGCGTAAATGCCCGACTGCGCGCTGCGCATCGGCAGCGTCGCGCCCAGCACCTGGGTCGCTTCGTCGCGCATCAGGTTGCGCACGTAGTCGGCGAAGAACGACACCCGGTCCATCTTGGTGAACAGCACATAGACCGGGAAGTTGATGCCCAACTGCTGTGAAACTTCCTGCAACCGCGCATTCAGGTTCCGCGCCATCGCCGGAATCGCCTCGCTCGCTCCCGAACGCAGGAACGCTTCGCTGTCGAAGCACACCACCGCCGCGCGCGGTGCCTGTTCGCCCTTGCCCATGGCGCTCGACAGCTTGCCCGCCGACAGTTTCCGAATCAGGCGTATCCAGCGCAGCGGCTGTTCCATCAGCCCGCCCGCGGCTTCCACGAACAACGCCTGTCGCGTGTACCACAGGTTCACCGAGCGCGTCGGCACGATGTTGCTGTCCTGGTACACCTGCCCGGCAAGCAGTTCCGGCTCCAGCCCGGAGTTGGTGATCGTGGTCGTCTTGGTTGTGCCGCCGGGGCCAAGCACGTAAATCGTTGGCAACTGCTTCAGGTTGACGCCCTGCTTGGAACTGCGCAGCCGGTTCAGTGCATCGCGGATGAGCACGTCCATTTCATCGGTGCCGCTTTCCGCTTGCGCCGCCAGCGCACCGCCTTTGCGCGCCACCTTTCTGTACCACCACACGAACAGGCCGGCGGCGGCCAAGCCCACCAGCGCCAGCAATCCGCGCAAGGTCCACAGGCTCGATCCGGTCAGGTGCAGCCACGTGCCGGTGAACCATGCCAGCACCAGGTACAGAACCAGAGCGACAGCCACCCAGATGTACACCATCGTGCGCCCCCTTATGGGCCCTGCTGACCAAATCGCTTTCTATCAGCTCACAACTGTTGCAGACTGAGGGGAAGTCCACTTCGTATCAGCTTCGTATCAGGGCACGACTTTAGTCGTGCCACATGGCGCTCCTCATAACGTCGGGGCTTTCGCCCTGACGCCTTTTCCGCGCCCCCTCAGAACCGCGCTTGCGTGGCCAGAGCGTGCAGCTCGGACGCCCCGGAGATCAGGCCCGCCTTGAATCCGCCCCACAGCAGCAGCGCCAGCACCAGGCAGCCCACCGCCGTCCACACCATGCGCTTCACCCACGGATCGCTTTGTGCCGTGCGCACCGCCTCCGCCGGCAATGTCCAGCGCGGCGACAGCCCGCCTGATACGCCGCGGATACGCTGGATCTTGTCGCGCACCGCGTTCAGGATCCCGCCCAGTTCGCCGCTCCCGGTCACTGCGTAGCGGCCCTTGTAGCCGAGCAGCAGGCACAGATAAAAGATTTCCAGCAGGTCGGCCGCCTGTACAAAGTCCGTGCGCGACAACACCCGTTGCAGGTTGTCGAAGAACGACTCGCCGGCCACATGTCCGCCGAACAGTTCCTCCTGCAATGGCAGCCGCGGCCAGTCGGCAAACACCGGCTGATGGCAGTTCAACACCGACTCGTCAATGAACGCGACAATCGCATACAGCGCCAATTGCACGTCCTCCGGTGAATAGCCGCGCGTCATCGCTTCCTGCGCTGCCGCCTTGAGCGACTCTTTGATGTGCGCGCGGAACATGTCGGCATTGGCCACCGATTGTCGTCCGAAGCGCACCCGCACCACTGCGGTCAGCGCTTCCTGGAAGGCCAGCGCCAGGTTCCAGCCGCGTTGTTCCGGCCCAGTCGATCCGCGGTAACTTGCGATGGGAGTTGCTTGTGTGGACATCCTCCCCCTTCTTTCTGTTTGGTGACCTGGTGAAGTCAAATTCGGTGAAGTAACTTCACGTGATCACCGCATTTGTCCTTCGTTCCTTTGCGTCCTCTGCATCCTTCGCGTCTGGTGTTCCTTTGCGACCTCTGCGCCCTTTGCGTTCCGATCTTTCTCGCAACCTGCGCCGAATTCACTTCACCAAATCTGACTTCACCAGAGCTAACTTTCCGTGATCACCACCAACTCCAACTCCGGACTCGGAATATCGCCCGGCACATAAATCCCCACCTGCCGCGTCTGTACCAGGTGCTCCCAGCACGGCCCGGCCTTGTTCAGCGTAAAGTACTGGTACTCGACCTTCGCCGCAATCGCCGAGGGCGGCACGGGCACATGCGTCAGCTTCATTCCCGGCAACGCACGCCTCACCAGTTCCGGCACGAACTTCGCCGAACAGACCTTCACCACCACAGGCACCTTCGAAATGAGATCGGCTTCTCCGATCGGTGAATGCACGCCCAGCAGCCAGCGCGACGGCCCCAGCGCGCGTGAGTCAACCACCGAGCCTTCGTAGAAATACCTTTCCGCCGGATACAGCGGGATCGTGATCGCCTGCGTGGGGATCATGATCTCCAGGTGACGCCGGATGTGCTCATCCAGTTCGTGGAAGCACTTGTCCAGATTGCGGTGGTCGTAAGCGGGCAGGGTGCGCGGATGTGAATCCACGCCGAACGTGCACAGCGCCCCTCCCAGCCGCGACATCTCCCGGAACAGCTCTTCCGGATGCCCCCGTTTCGAGTGGTACAAATGCCGCAGCGGCGCCAGTCCCGCGTTGATGGCGTGCAGGAACCAGAAGCTGGCCACGTCCCGCGCCGACATCCCCGCCTGAAACCTGCCCTGCGACGGCCGCGTGTTCAGCAGCGTGGAGCTTTTTTCTTCCAGGATCTCGATCAGCCGCCGCAACAGCATCATCAGCGGCTCGCTCGAGGTCAGCCGCAGGCACGGCGGAATGAATGTCGGGTCGGCGACGAAGTGTCCCGAAGGATCGCGCTTGATGCGCACGATCGGCAACAGCTCCATGTCGTCGGCGTTCTCGGTATCCAGCAGCAGGCGGATGTTTTTGTTCCCCAGCCGGACCGGCTTCTCATCATGCCCCGTATTTTCGTCGCACATTGTGCGCGCGGTTGCGACAAACCGCATGTTCCCGTTCGGCTCTCCATCCAGGGCGCAGTTCTGCCCATCGGCACGACGCTTGGGAATGGCGAGCGAGGCAATCAGGTGGTCGTTCGTCGGCGGAAACAAGGCGGCGATGCTGCGCGCCGGCGGAACGGAATCGCACTCCGGCATATCAAACGGCATGCCGTCGGCGAAGACTCCGCGCGCGTGCACCACCGCCACTGTGCCGTTGCGCAGTGCCTCTGCATCGATCTGGAAGCCGGTGAAGCCATACGGCTCAAACCACAAGCTCTCGGTGGCGAAGCGCACCGAGTCTTCGAAATAGCGGTTCTGTGCCTGAAAGTGGTGTGGCGCCAGATACATCCCTTCCGACCACACTATGCTGGAGAGAAATTTCATACGCGCCAAGCGCCTCCTGACCAGCGCCGGTGCCCCACATCGGCCCGCTTTTGGCAGACGTGGGACCCTGGACCCTACCCCTCGCCCCGCTGGTGCTGGTACCCCACATCTGCCTGCCTTTGGCAGATGTGGTAGCCGCATAACCTACGCGGAGAGCTATTTTCCACCCGTTCCGCCAATTTGCGGCACAAATCGTTTGCCTTCAGCCCCGCTTGAACGCGTAGCGCCGCCCTCCCGGCGGCGGGGACCCGCCGCGCAGTGCCTGCTTCCTATGCCGATCCCAGCCTCCAACTCTGCAGGGACGTCCCACCTTTGTCGCGACTGAGCCATTTTCATGTTTTCTCGGTGGGATTCTCATCCCATGTCCGACTGCGGTAAGCCTTACAAAATCGGAATCCGCGAGCACACCGCGTCCGGCGCATCGTAGGTTGCGGGCTGCGCCCTGTCAAGTCCGGCTCCCCTCACTGTCCAGCTCCCCTCACTGCTCTTGAAGGGCGCGGCGCTCAGGTGTAAGCTCCCCGCTGGTGACCCACCAGGAGTGCGCCATGAGCGGCTTCGATCCAGATAAGAAAGACAATGGGCTTTCGCCGGACAGCGCGGACCAGCCGAAGCCGGCCACGGATTCCTTCGACGCCCTGTTCAAGTCCGCCCCTTCCGGCAGCGCCGGCCCGCCGGGCGAGTTTACGCGCATGTTCAACAAGCCGTCGGCGCCGGGACCCGCCCCCTCTGGACCCGCCCCCGCCGCTCCTGCAGCGCCGGACACCTTTGCCTCGCAGCCTGGTGCGTTCACCCGAATGTTCATCGCACCGAAAAAGGCGGAAGACGACGCCACTTCGGTCATGTCGTTTAACGACATAAAATCGGCAGGCTCGACTTCGCCCACAGTGGACTTCATGCCCGCCGAGCCGTCTGCGCCCGCTGAGCGTGAACCCGATCTGGGTGCCACGCGCGTCCTGCCATCTGATGCGGCCACTACAGTGCTGCCCGCTGCGCCCGGGGCGTTCACCAAAATGTTTGCCTCGCCACAGACCCCCGTTCCCGAGCCGGCCAAACCATTGCCGCCGACGGCCAAGCTGCCCGGCCCAACCGAGAAGATCAGCTTTACCGAAATGTTCAGTGGCGACGTTGCCGCACCGCCGCCCGCACCCGAACCTGCGCCGCCGGAGCCGAGGGCGCAAACCCCGCCGCCGACCAGTTTTACGCAATTGTTCGGCCCGGCACCGAAGGCTGCCTCGGAGACAGAAGAGAAGCCCCCACCGCCTGAACCGGCGAAACCGTCCGTACCGCCGCCGGAGCCGTCCGCCGCAGCGCCGCCGCCCAGCAGTTTCACTCAGTTGTTTGGACCGCCACCCAAGACGCCGCCGCCTACGGTCGGGCAGAAGCCGGTTGCAAAGACCGCCGTCCCGCCGCCTTCGGAGCCGCCGGTGGCGCCCGCAAAGCCGCCAGCTCCAGAAGCATCGCCAGCGCCACGACCCGGCAGCTTTACGGAAATGTTTGGCGCGCCAGCCAAGCCCGCGCCGCTCACCATGGAACAGAAGCCGGTGACTAAGGCCGCCGGGCCGCCGTCCGCAAAACCACCGGCGCCGCCCGCCACTCGTCCCGGCAGTTTCACCGACATGTTTGCCGCGCCCCCCAAGCCGACGCCGGTCGCAATCGAAACGAAGCTGCCCACCGCCAAACCGCCAGCGTCTCCAGCCGCGCCAACTCCGCCCGCCGCATCAAAGCCGGGCGAATTTACCAGCATGTTCGGCGCGCCTGTCCAGCAACCTGCGGGAGAATCATTCGAACCACCTGCTAAGGGCGAACCCGCGGCTTCGCCTGCTCCGGGCAGCTTTACGCAACTGTTCGGTGCGCCGCCGGCGCCGCCGGCTGAACCTGCGAAGCCCGCGCGCGCCGACGACGCCACGCCCGAGATGGCGCGCATGTTCAACTTCCCTCTGCGCGACAGCTCATCCGCGGCCAACGAACCGCCGCCGCAGCCTGCCAAGCCGGCTGGCGAATTCACGCAATTGTTCGGAGGCGGTATTCCTGGCGCGACCAAGCCCGCGGCGCCCGCCCCCGCTCCCGGTTCCTTTACCCAAGTCTTCGGCGCAGGTGGACACGAAGTGCCCAGCGGTGCCGCGCCTGTCGCCAAAGACGCCGGCTCGTTCACCAAGATTTTCGGCGGATCGCCGCCTCCCGAAGCTCCCAAAGAACAGGGTGCATTCACCAAGCTGTTCAGCGGACCCGCTTCGCCGTCCTCGCAACCCGGCTCGTTTACGAAAGCTTTCGGCGGCGCGCCCGAGCCGACTCCGCCGCCCGCGTCGTTCCCCCGCGCTTCCGAACCGCCGCCCAGCCCGCAGGAGAAGCAGCAATTCGGTTCGCTTTTCACGCCCTCCGCGACGCCGCCCATGGGATCGCAACCGGGCAGCGGAGCCACGCAGATATTCAACCGTCCCGCAGGTGGCGCCGCGCCGCCTCCGCCGGCTGAACCCTCGGGTCCTAGCGCGTTCACTCAGATCATCACCGGCGGCATGGTGCGCCAGGCCATGGAGCAGGCGAAACAACCACCCGCGCCCGCCCCGGCAGCGCCTTCCTCAGCGCCTCCGACGCCCGGCTTCCCCGGCATGACGCCGCCCCAGGTCACTCCGCCGCAAGTGCAAATGCCCGGCATGACCCCGCCGCAAACGCAAATGCCCGGCATGACTCCACCGCAAATGCAAATGCCGGGGATGACGCCAGCGGCAATGCAGATGCCGGGGATAACGCCACCTCAGATGCAAATGCCCGGCATGACTCCGCCGCAGATGCAGATGCCGCAGATGCAGTTTCCGCCGGTGCCCATGCCGCCCGCACCGCAGCCGCCGGCGCCCGCTGCCGGTGGCGCCAAGATGAACTGGATTCCGGTGATCATCGGCGCCAATATTCTGGTCGTGATCATCCTGGTCCTCATTTTGATTTTTGCGCTGAAGAAGTAACAAGGAGCTCCCCCATGCTGCCGGTTCGCCTCGGAACCCCGGAGGAATTTGCGGTCGTACGCAGTTTCCTGGCGCAGTCCGGCTACAACCTGCCGGCCATCTGCGCCCGCCTTCGCATCTCGCTGCCGTACGACTTCACCCGCCTGCATCCGGGGCCGGGCGACACCGAACCCGCCGATCTTTTCGAACTGCTGGTACGCCTTTTTCTTCTCGGCGAAACCATCAGCGCCGCCAGCCTCGGCGCGCTGGTTCCCGAAAACGCCGGCGTTGCCATGGCGCATCTCGGCCTCATCGCGCAGTACGGACCCGCGCCGGAACGCGTCTGGGCGCCCGTGGCCTTGTGCCCCATCGAGGACCTCTATCTGGTCTCCGATCGCTGGAGCCCTCCAGACAGCAATCCCTGGCAGCTTCCGGTGGACGCCGTCTATCCCGCGCTGACCTACAACACGCAGCATTTCCTGCGCAACCTGTCACAGCGTCCGTGTGAACGCATGCTCGACTTGTGCACGGGCAGTGGCGTGGCGGCATTGCTCGCCGCCGGCAGTTATGCCAAGCAGGTAATTGCTACTGATGTCGCAGAGCCTTCTTTGCAGGCCACGGAATTCAATATCCGCCTCAACGGGCTGACCAACACGACCGCCCGCCAGAGCGACGTCTACAACGCCCTGACTGGCGAGACTTTCGACTGCATCGTGGCCCACCCGCCCTTTGTGCCCGTGTTGCAGCCCAAGTGGGTCTATCACGACGGTGGGCGCGACGGCGAAGAGATCACCCGCCGCATCATCAGCGGTCTGCCTGCGGCGCTGCGTCCCGGCGGCGTCTTCCAGTGCCACACTATGGCCACCGACCGCGACGCCCCGCTCGAAGAGCGCCTGCGCGAGTGGCTCGGCGAGGCGCATTCCGATTTCGACATCCTTGTCGTGGTCTGGAAACAACTCGACCCCGTCAACTTCGCCGCTGAAATGGGACTGAAAGGCGGGGGCGGCGACGAGTTCGAGACTTGGAAGAAACTTTTTACCGAATGGCGCGTCGAACGCCTGCTGGATGTGTCCATCACCTTGCGGCGTCATGCCGAAGCGCTCGTCCCGCTCACTCTGCGCCGCTCCGGAGGCTCCGACACCGCCGCCGGCGAAGCCGACTGGCTGCTCGACTGGGAACGCATCATGGCCTCAGGCCACGTCTATCAGCACCTGTTGCCGCTGCGTCCCCGCATCTCGCAACATCTCCAGGTCGCCGTCGTGCACCGCATGCAGGAAGGCGAATTGCGCGTCGCCGACTGCAAGGCCGCTGTGGACTATCCCTTCAACATCGAAGCGAGCCTCGATCCCTGGATGCCCACGCTGCTCGCTGCCTGCAATGGCACGCTAAGCATCAACGAACTCTGCGAAGTTATCCGCCAGACGAAAAACATCCCCGCCGACACCCCGCCTGAACGCTTTGCCGCCTTGGTCGCTGCCTTCATTTCCCGCGGCTTCCTCTACCTCGACGAGTTCGCGCCGCCCCGCCTGCGCCCCGCCCCCAAAGCCGCCGCCGCGCAAGGCTAGCGCTGGTGCCCCACCCTCGCGCCGTGGTGTTCGGCGCTAGGGTGGGTTGACGACCCAGCCCGCACAACCGACAAACGAATACGCTTTTGGTGCCTCACCCTCGCGCCGCGACGTTCGGCGCTAGGGTGGGTTCGTCCTCTGCGAAACCTCGGCACCCTCTGCGGTGAAGGTGTTTACTTCCCCACCTGCTCGTAATACCGTTCCGGAATTTTGGTCTGATCTTTGTACACATGCCACTTGCACGGGTCCCCCGGGCCCTTACCCAACTCAATCGGCGGGAACGGCCGCCCCGACCACTCGATCGGCATCATGTGATGGAACACCGCACAATGGCTGCAATACGAAGGGAAGTCCTCGCGGAAAAACGTAATCGCCTGCGCCTTCTTGATCCGCAGCAGATTCTTCGGCGCCTCGAAATGTCCTTCCTGCACCATGCGCCCGCCGCTCCCGCACGGATCCAGTACCAGCGTGACCTTTTCGTCGTCCTCTTCGATCCTCAGTCCCCGGCAGCTATGCGCGCGGAAGAAGCTGGCAAAGCCCTCCACCGTCTCGCGGAAAGTCTTGCTTCCCAGGCCGTCAAAGATAGGCTTCATCACCTTGCCTGCGGAATAGCGCAGCGCCTTCTCGGTGCCGGCGTCTCCCTCTGTCTGGTACACGTACGACAGCAGCGCCGTGACAAACTCCTCCATCGTGTAGATGATCACCGACGCTTCTTTTTCCATCTGCTGCGCCAGTGCCTTCGCCTTGTCGTATTCCCCGCGATCAATGGCGGTGGCGATCTGGTCCGCCAACGGTGTCTCCAGCGCCTTCAGCTCTTCCTGGGAAAATACTTGGCCCTTGCTCACGGGACCTCCTCGGCTGTCTGCGATTGGAATTGTGTTCTGTGCTGTTAGACACCGGCTTGACGCGCGCCGTGGCTGGCCGCCCCCACCAGCTTTGCGCCTAATTCACAGGCGCGCGCGCAGTCCTGCGGGAAGACTTCCTTGTGCCGCTTCGCCTTGGCCCCTGCGTCAAAGCCGTTGGACACGTATTTCGAATGACATGTGGCGGAACGACACCAACTTGGCGCCCCACCCTCGCGCCGTGGCGTCCGGCGCTAGGGTGGGTTGACGACCTGGCGCCCCACCCTCGCGCCGTGGTGTTCGGCGCTAGGGTGGGTACACGATACCGTTTACATCACCAACACTCGGCGATACCCTTTCCCCCATGCCGCTACACTTGAAGCGGTTTCACCAATCCAAGCAGTCTCACTTCATCACCTGCAGTTGCTATCATCGGCAACCACTCTTCGACCGACCCGCGCGGCGCGATATTTTCCTGGCCAGCCTCGAACGTGTGCGCCAGGCATACGGCATGCGCGTGTATGGCTATGTCGTCATGCCCGAACACATCCACCTGCTGGTAAGCGAACCCGACCGCGAGACGCTCGCCACAGCCATGCAGGCCTTGAAGGTCTCCGTCGTCAAACTGGTCCTTTTCGAAGGTGAGCGTTTCTGGCTCAAACGGTATTACGACCACAACATCCGCAGCTGCGCAAAGTTCGTGGAGAAACTGCGCTACATCAATCGCAACCCGGTAAGACGAGGCTTGGTCGAGCGCGCGGAAGACTGGAAGTGGAGCAGCTTTCGGCATTACGCGCTGCGCGAGGTCGGGCCCGTGGAAATCGAGTCGGAATGGACGGCCCGCAGACGTGAGCTTCAGCAGCTTCGCAACCCACCCTAGCGCCGAACCCTTGCCGCGAGGGTGGGGCACCTACGCGAGGTCCCTGTAAACATTTTTTATTGTTTTTGTTTTGACAGAACGCGATACTGATGCAGACGGGGACCACCTGTCAGGAGGTGCTTGTTGAAAGCACTTTTGATAGGTCCTGTCGCTAGGATGTGCGGGTGGCTCTCAGGACTCGTTGTAGCAAGCTTGGCGGCGTGAAGGCTCTGAGCTGCCTCTCTCGGTGGTGCACCGCCGTGTGTCCCCGGTAGGTGAGTGCGATCCACTCCTTACTGAAAAATGGCGATCCCAAGGGACCTCCTAGCAATCGCCGCCGTCGGTGAAGGACTGGGCTTTACCGAGATCGGCCGATCTTGTTGGCCCTCCGCAGCCCGCCGTTAAGGGGCTGGGAGCGAACCTCTCAGCCCTGAATACCTATTCTTTCCTTGCCGAAAACGCTGAACACGAAAGTTGGCTTCGTGTTCCTCCTGATGTGCTACTCTGCCGCGCATGATTCGACTGGATTAAGTCCCTAAATTTCTGTAAAAGCTGAGAAGTGGGGAGTGCGAAGCGCGAGCCACTTGCGGCGGCTCCTTAGGATGTTGTTTAGCAGACGACATTCAA
>JBHGBA010000083.1:0-13488 GCA_041946775.1 Terriglobales bacterium | reverse complement strand
GGCTAAAGCCGTCTCCTCTGGGCAACCTGTTCGGCACGACTAAAGTCATGCCCTGATACAAACCATGAACTGCGGCACGACTGAAGTCTCGCTGATACGAACCAGCCGTAGGAGTGACCCAACCGCCCGATCACCCGATCATCCGATCGCCAACTGCTTCAGCTCTTCGCGCAAAATCCCGATGTCCTTGTCGCCGCGGCCGCTGATGTTCACGATTACCGCTTCGTTCTTGCTCATATTGGGCGCGCGCTTTACCACCTCGGCGACCGCATGAGCGGACTCCAGCGCGGGAATGATGCCTTCCATGCGCGCCAGCAGCGTGCACGCTTCCAGCGCTTCGTCGTCGGTGGCGCTGGTGTACTCCGCGCGGCCGGTCTCCTTCAGCCAGGCGTGCTCGGGGCCCACACCCGCGTAATCCAGTCCTGCAGAGACCGAGTGGGTGGTTGCAATCTGCCCGGCTTCGTCCTGCAACAAATATGAATACGTTCCCTGCAATACGCCCGGCGAGCCGCCGCTGAAGCGCGCCGCATGTTCGCCCAGCGCTGCGCCGCGTCCGCCGGCTTCGACCCCGATCAGCTTCACCTTCTTGTCGTTCTTGCGGACAAACTCGTAGAAGATGCCCATCGCATTTGACCCGCCGCCGACGCAGGCAATGACGGCCGCCGGGAGCTTGCCTTCGGCTTTGATGATCTGGGCCCGCGCCTCGCGCCCGATCACCGACTGAAAATCGCGCACCATGGTGGGATACGGATGCGCGCCCAGCACCGAGCCCAGCAGATAGTGCGTGGTGCGCACGTTGGTTACCCAGTCGCGCATGGCTTCGTTGATGGCGTCCTTCAGTGTGCGCGAACCCGCATCAACGCCGCGCACTTCCGCGCCGAGCAGGCGCATGCGGAAGACGTTCAACTCCTGCCGCCGCATGTCTTCGGCGCCCATGTAAACCACGCACTCGAAACCCAGCAGCGCGCATACGGTCGCCGTGGCCACTCCATGCTGGCCGGCGCCGGTTTCGGCGATGATGCGATGCTTGCCCATTCGCTCGGCCAGCAGCGCCTGCCCCAGGCAGTTGTTGATCTTGTGCGCGCCGGTATGCAGCAGATCTTCGCGCTTCAGATAAATACGCGCGCCGCCGAGGTGGGCGGTCAGCCTGTGGGCGAAAAACAGCGGCGTGGGACGCCCCGCATACTCGCGCAACAGGTACTGCAAGCGCGCCTGAAAACGGCGGTCCTTGCGCGCCTGCTCGTAGGCGCGCTCCAGTTCCTCGGTCGCCGCCATCAGCGTCTCGGGCACATAACGCCCGCCAAACGGCCCGAAGCGCCCGGGGACGCATGCCGCGCCTCTGCTGGCCGATTTCTTTGCCGCCGCTTTTGCCTTGACCGCCACTGTTCAATTCTAAATTTTGAATTTTGATTTTCGACTTACTGCGGATTCCTCTGTGTCCCTTGCGACCTTCGTGCCCCCTGCGTTCTAGCTTTGCTCTGTGTACCTCTGCGCTGACCTCCGCGCCCTCCGCGGTGAAGGTTTTTCAGATCACCGGATCACCCGATCACCGGATGCCTTTGGCTGCCGCCACAAACGCCCGCACTTTTGCCGGGTCCTTGCGGCCGGGCCCTTGTTCCACGCCCGACGCCACATCCACGCCCCAGGGACGGAACATCTCGATGGCCTTGGCGACGTTCTCCGACGTCAGTCCGCCGGCGACGATCACCTTCCCGGACTTTTTCAGCCCTTCGACAAACGGGCGCGCGCGCTCCCAATCAAACGTCAGGCCGCTTCCGCCGCGCGTGGGCGAACCGGAATCCACCAGCACCGCATCAAACACCGGTTTGACGCGATGCCCGCGCAGGAACGCCGTCACGTTCGCCGCCGAAAACAACGTCTTCATCGAGAGCGCGCGGTACAGCTTGGCGCGGTCCTCGTCATCGGGGAACAACAACGACGCGTACTCCACCGTTTCGTCGCCATGCAGTTGCACCGCGGTCAGGCCAGCCTGCTTCACGATCTCGCGGATGCGCGCCATGCGCTCGTTGACGAATACCCCAACTTTCTCTACTGACTCGGGCAATTGCGCAGTGATCTCGGCAACCTGCGCCGGCTCGACCCGCCGGGGACTTTCCGCGAACACGAACCCGACGGCATCAGCGCCGGCCTCGACCGCCAGCCGGGCGTCTTGCAGGTTCGTGGTGCCGCAGATCTTGACCCAAGTCATGAGACCGCTTCCCGTTCCCCGTTTCCCGCTTTCCGTTCGCCGTTTTCCGTTTCCCGTTTCCGGTCGCGTAGCGCCGCCGTCTCGGCGGCGGGCCGTTTCTTCTAGCCCCTTTGCGTTCTCTGCGTCCTTCGCGTCCTTTGCGCCGAGCTTTGGCTACAAACCGACCACTGCTTCATTCACCGCTTCGGCCAGCAGGATGCACAGCGCTTTCCCGGGATCCTGTTGCCGGATGAGCGATTCGCCTATCAGAAACGCATCGAAGCCGGCGCGCCGCAAACGGGCAATATCACGCCCCGACGAAATTCCGCTCTCCGCCACCTTAAGCACACCCGTGGGGATCTGCGGTCCGAGCGTCAACGCAGTGTTCAAATCCACGGCGAACGTGCGCAGATCGCGGCTGTTCACGCCGATAATGTCGCAGCCTGCGTCAATCGCCCTTTGCAACTCCGTTTCATCGTGGACCTCGCAGAGCACGTCCAGTTCAAGCTCCCACGCTCGCTCCTGCAGCACCTGCAGTTCCTGGTCCGACAGCACAGAAGCCAGCAGCAGGATGGCATCTGCACAATTCGCCCGCGCCTCGACGAGCTGGAATTCATCCACGATGAAGTCCTTACGCAGGCACGGCAGACCGCACGCAGCCGAAGCTTCGCGCAGATTGACCAGTGAGCCCAGGAAAAACTCTTCCTCCGTGAGCACCGACAGCGCGGTGGCGCCCGCCTGTGCGTACTCGTAAGCGATGGCCCCCGGACGAAACGTCTCGCGCAGCAGCCCCTTCGAAGGCGACGCCTTCTTCAACTCCGCAATGATTGCCACTCGCTCTTGCGCCGCGGCGGCCAACGCGCCGCGGAAACCGCGCGGCTGGTGCCTGGCCGCCTCACGTCGCAGCGCCGCCACGCCGGTAACACGCTTGCGCTCGGCGACACGTTTCCGTGTGGCCGCCACGATCTGGTCCAATGTGACGGGCATGACGCAGGACTGTGTACGAGTATAAATCAGCGGCTTGGCCCACCATGACGATGGGAGGGAGCAGGTGAGGGGAATACGCTGGCTGTGTCCTCTGTGTCCCCAGTGGTTTAGGCTTTTGCTTAACCACAGCGGACACAGAGGACACAGGAGTCACTTATGCCAGCCGCGTGCACACCGCCTTGGTCTCGGTGTACATCTCGAGCACGTCGTGCCCCATTTCGCGGCCCCAGCCCGACTGCTTGTACCCGCCGAAAGGCAGCGCCGCGTCGAAGATGTTGTAGCAGTTGATCCACACTGTGCCGGCGCGCAGTTCCGCCGCCAGCGTGTGGGCCTTGCTGATGTCTTTGCTCCAAATCGCCGCTGCCAGCCCGTACGGCGTGTCGTTGGCGCGCGGCACCAGTTCTTCTTCGCTGGTGAACGGCATGGCGGTCACCACCGGCCCGAAGATTTCCTCCTGCACGACTTTCATCTTTTCGTTGGTGTTCACCAGCACCGTCGGTTCGACAAAGTAGCCCTTATCGCCGTAGCGTCCGCCGCCGCAGACCGCGGTCGCGCCTTCGCTGCGGCCCGCTTCCAGGTAGCCGGTGACGCGGTTCAATTGCTCTTCGCTGACCAGCGGGCCCATGTCGGTATCGGGCGACAGTCCCGGACCCAGCTTAATCTTCTTCGCCTCCTGCGCGATGCCGTCCACCACCTTGTCGAAGATGGACTTTTCCACGTAGAGGCGCGAGCCCGCGCAGCAGCACTGTCCATGATTGAAGAAGATGGCGCTGGCCGCGCCGGGAATGGCGACGTCCAGGTCGGCGTCTTTCATCACGATGTTGGGCGACTTGCCACCCAGTTCCAGGGACACTTTCTTCAAGTTACCGGCGGCGGCCTGCACGATCAGCTTGCCGACCTCGGTCGAGCCGGTGAACGCCACTTTGTCCACATCGGGATGAGCAGCCAGCGGCGCGCCGGCACTCTCGCCATAGCCAGGCACGATGTTGACCACGCCGTCCGGGAAGCCGGCTTCCTGGATCAGTTCGCCGAGGCGCAATGCCGAGAGCGGCGTCTGCTCAGCCGGTTTCAATACAACGGTACAGCCGGTGGCCAGCGCCGGGCCGAGCTTCCACGCCGCCATCAGCAGCGGGAAATTCCAGGGGATGATCTGCCCGACGACGCCCACCGGTTCCCGCAGGGTGTAGGAAAGATAGCGTGCGCCGGGCGTGTACGGCACGCTGACGGGAATGGTGTTGCCTTCGATCTTGGTGGCCCAGCCGGCCATGTAGCGGAACAGGTCAACCGCGAGCGGCACGTCGGCCACCCGCGCCACCGCCACAGGCTTGCCGTTATCGAGCGATTCAAGTTGGGCAAATTCTTCCAGGTTGGCTTCCAGCAGGTCGGCTAGCTTCCAGATCAGACGGCCGCGCTCGGAGGCGGTCATCTTGCGCCACGGCCCGCTTTCAAACGCATTGCGTGCGGCCTTCACCGCACGGTTGACGTCTTCCCAGCCGCCCTCGGCGACCTGCGCCAGCACTTCGCCGGTTGCGGGATTGTAGGTGGGGAAGGTCCTTCCTGAGGCCGCTTCGACCCAGCGGCCGTTGATCATCATGTTACGAGGGGTGGAGACGAAACCGGCCACACGAGGGTGTGGCATGGTAGTCGCGGCAACAGACATGGTTCCTCCTCGAGGACGAAAGGGACGGAAGGGTAGATTCCCCTCGCTCGAACTCAGATGCGAAAACTCAGCTTCCGGCAGCTCAGGACGGAGCTCCCAGTGTGTGCCATCCTCACATGGCGCAAAGAGCGTAGCACAAATCCAGGGTGCTGGCCGTATCGCCGCCGTCCCGGCGGCCGGCCCGGTTGCTTCCTCTGCGCTGCCTTGCGAACCTCTGCGCCCCAGCGGTTTGCTGTTTGTTCTAATACAATTGACACGAATGAGAATCGCTGGCCTATTGGCAACCTTGTTCCTCAGCGGGACGCTAGCGGCCCAGACTTCGGGCTTGTTAAGTCTGCCGCCGTCCACTGATCCCGGCACGCAAAAAGCCAGGCAGTTGCTCGAGAGGATGGTCACCGCGCTCGGCGGCCAGGCCTACCTGAACGTGCAGGACCTCAAGCAGCAGGGCCGCAGCTACGGCTTTCGTCACGGCGAGCCGCAAGGCGCAGGTGTCTTGTTCACGCGCTATTGGAAGTGGCCGGACAAGGAGCGTGTGGATTTTCGCGAATGGCTGGGCGGGGTGCAAATTCTGCCCGGCGTGGACATCACCAGCAAGGCCAACTACAGCGTGGTGTACTCGGGCGATGCCGGTCAGGAAATCACCTTTCGCGGCATCGCGGCGCTCGACTCAGACCTGCTCCAGGACTACCAGCGCCGCCGCCGGCACTCGCTTCCCTGGGTGCTGCGCAAGTGGCTGAAGGAGCCCGGCATTATCCTCTTGTACGAAGGCCGTGCCATCGCCGAACGCAAACCGGCCGAGCAGGTTTCCATCCTGACCGCCCAGAACGACTCGGCCACCATCTTCATGGACAGCAGCACGCACCTACCCCTGAAGGTCACCTTCACTTGGCGCGACCCGAAGACACGCGAGCGCGCCGAAGAGGCTGAGGGCTACGACAACTACCGTTCGGTGCAGGGCGTCATGACGCCCTTCAGCGTGACCCGCTACCACAATGGCGAAGCGGTGAGCCAGCGCTTCGTCAACTCGACCTCGTACAACCAGGGCCTTGACGACACGGTGTTCTCCGCCAAGGCAGTGGCCGAGGCGACCCAGAAGAAGTAGCGGTTTTTCGCGTTTCCCGGCTCCGTTTTTCGTTTTCCGTTCTCCGTTTTCCGCCTTTCGATCTTTCGTTTGGGTGACTTGAAACCGATCCGCCCGGCGCAACAGCAAAGTTGCTCCATGACACGACAAAGCGCACGGCAACCGAGAACGGAAAACGTGCTCCACCGTGGTTGCCGCAACACGAAGTGTGGCAAAACTGCCACATGCAGCTCTTGCATCTGTCGGTGTAATCTGTTCACCAGGAATCACATACGCGCGCGACGTAAAGGACAGATCGTACCGCACAGCGCGGGTGAGATTACTTTTTGGTTTACGAGCAGACCATCCGGGAATTGGTCGCGTGCAGCGGAACCGGGCTGCACTCCGGCGCTTCCGTCAATATGCGCATCCTGCCGGCGCCCGCCGGCAGCGGCATCGTCTTCCGCCGTGTTGACCTCGACGGGTTCTGTGTTGAGGCGGTCAGCCGCAACGTCGCCAAGGTCAGCTACGCTACCAGCCTGATGAAAAAGGGGGTGCTCATCTCCACCACCGAGCACTTACTGTCGGCGTTCATTGGCTGCGGCGTGGATAATGCCATCGTCGAACTCGACAACCTTGAAGTGCCCCTGCTGGATGGCAGCGCCCAGCCGTTTGTCGATATGGTCATGCACGCCGGCCTCAAGCGCCAGCGGCGCAAGCGAGTCTATTTGCGCATCCTGAAAGCGATCGAGGTCCGCGACGGCAACAAGTTCATCGGCGCTTATCCCGGCGAAGGATATTCAGTCAGCTACACCATTGACTTCCCGCATCCGTTGATCGGGCTCTCGGGGTTCACCCTGGACCTGTCCGACGGCTCCTACCGCCAGGAGATCGCCGCTGCCCGCACGTTCGGTTTCCTGCGCGACGAACGTGCACTGCGCAACATGGGCCTGATCCGCGGCGTCTCGCCGCAGAACTGCGTGGTGCTGACCGACGACGGCGTAGCCAACCCTCCGTTGCGATTCCCCGACGAGTTTGTCCGTCACAAGGTGCTGGACCTGATCGGCGACCTCGCGCTGCTGGGCCACCGCGTTCTCGGAAGAATCGTTGCCGACCGCGCCGGTCATGCCATGCACACCGCGCTCGTCTCCCGCATCTTGCGCGATGGATCTGTCGCCGAGGCGGCAACCCTTCCCGACCCCGTGCTGCCGCATGCCGAGGACAAGGCCCCGGTCGTGGCCGCACCCGCCGACTAACATTTGGGATTGCAGGATTTTGGATTGGGGATTTGGGTCAGGCTCTCGCCCCAGCTCTCGGCACTCGGTTCTCGGTTTTCGGCCCGACAGCCGACAGCCGGACTTAGGCGATTGCGCTGCGCCGGCCAGCCGCCGACGCGGCCGGTATGCGCTCCGCCTTGACGTCGAACAGCGAGGCCAGATACTCGTTGAGGGCGCGCTGCATGGTTTCCGGCAGATCAAGCCGGATGCCGGCACGCCCACTCTCGCCGCTCCAAACTACCTGGCCTTTGCCTTCGATCGCCGGCCCGTTCAGCAGGCTGAAGCTGACGCGGACACCTGCGTCTTTCGGAAGCTTTACGGGGCCGTGTACCGCGATCCCGTTCTCGCTGATGTTGGTGCTCACTAGCTGCAGCGTCTTGCCATCGGAAGTTTCGACGCGCACGGGAAAGCGCAACTCATGGCGGAAATAGCGGCGGCGTTCGCGCACCATCAGTCCGCGCGCCGCGCGGAAGCTGCGCTCGGTGCGCTCCAGCGAAAGCGGCTTGTCAATGACGAAGTTCGCGCCCAACTCGAAGGCGCTGCGCGCGGTGGATTCCTTGATGATGGCAAAAACCACGGCCGAGCGGTTCGAGCTCCCGTGCCGCAGCCACTGCAACAGTTTTGACGCGCCGGACAGGTCGTCGCAGTCTATTATGACGGCATCGAACTTGCGGCGTTGCAGCTTGTCGGCCGCGTCGTTGACGGTGCCTGCCGCCACCAGTTCCGCCGGGAGGTCCGGAATTACGCGGCGCAGTACCCGTTGCACTTCGGGGTCGCGGCTGAGCAGAAGAGCTTCCAAAGCCATAAGCCGCATCGTACCCTTGGCGAGAGTGGTGCGCGAGTAACAAAGGTAATGGCCCTTTCGCGCCCAGGAATTGCGTCTGGCTGGCAGCGTGTGGGTCAGGACGTGAATGAAGAAGACGGTTTACTTGTCGCTGGGCTCGAATGTCGGTGACCGCGAGCAGAACCTGTGCGAGGCCATCGAACGGCTCCGCGCCCTAGGCAAGGTGACGGCGGTCTCGTCAGTGTGGGAGACCGAGCCGGTAGAGTTCAGCGCACAGCCCTGGTTCCTCAACCTCGCCGTCGCGCTCGAAACCGAGCTCATGCCCCGCCAATTACTGGCACGCACTCAGCAGATCGAGCACGAACTGGGCCGCCGCCGCTTGCAGCGCAAGGGGCCGCGCACCATTGATATTGACATCCTGCTGTTCGGTCACGCCGTGGTGGACGCCGGCGAACTGGTAATCCCCCATCCCGCCATGCACGAGCGCCGCTTCGTCCTGGAGCCAATGGCAGAAATTGCGGGAGAGGTGCGCCATCCCGTGCTGCGGCGCACCATGCGCGAACTGCGCGATGCGATTCCGCACGGCAGTCAGCAAGTCCGGCGCCTCGCGGCTAGCTCTTCAGCGGCTCAACCGGACCGCCGTTCTCCCTCCACGCCTTGAAGCCGCCTTGCAGGTGCGACACCCCGGACAGACCCATCGCCTGCGCTGTGGCTGCGGCCAGCGCCGAACGGCCTCCGCCGGCACAATAAAACAACAGCTTCTTTCCGCCGGCGAACACCGGCATGTGGGCCGGACTCGCCGGATCAAGATAGAACTCCAGCATGCCGCGATTGGCGTGGACCGCACCGGGAATTTTGCCATCGCGCTGCAACTCGGCGCTGTCGCGCACGTCAACAAACACCGTGTTGGGATCGTTCAGCAGTGGTTGTGCATCTGCGGCAGTCAGCGTCGTGACCTTGGCGCTGGCTTCGGCAACCAGTTCTTTGACGGATTTCATCCTCGACCCCTTTTCTAAATTCGCGCGGTTTCGACACCTCGATGCTAGTGATCGAGTACGCGTCCCCGTTGTGCATTAAACGCAACTAACGGGTTCGGAGTTACAACAATGCGGAATCAGGGCAAGATCAATCGCGATCTGGCTTCCTCCGGCCCGGTGATCAGTGACTCCTTCTGGGGGAACTGCGCGAAGAGGAAATCAATGAACGCACGCGCGCGTGCCCGCCCGTTGCTGCGCGACAGCGCCAGCCGCAGCAGGAAAACAACGACTTGCAGCACCTCGGAATCGCGCAGGGTGGAATGGCCTGCCTGCTTCGCTTCGAGATCGCGGTATTCCTGAATACCCTTGTCCAGTTCGCCCGCAATCCCGTGCTGTACCGGGCTCGCCATGGGCGCCTCGTACACCAGTCCGGCGTTCACCAGCGTCTCGTACGACTTTGCCAGTCCCGTCAGCGCGGCAATCAGATCACGGTCGCGAATTGTGCGGTCGCGCCGCGCAATCTCCGCCATCACCTGGCTGAGCCCGACAATCAGCGGCTCGCGGCGATACGGCAGGTCTTCGCTGATGTTGACCTGCGCAAACAGTTCCGCCGGCTCGACGTCGGCGACCTGGCGCGGCCGCTCGTAGCGCCGTGCCTGTTGCAGGTAAACGCAGTCGCTCGGGCAATCCAGCGTCACTTCGCGTTCGGTACCGCAGCAAGTCGGGCAAATGCGCCCATGCACGGCGGGACAGAAGCGCTTCTCTTTGCGGGTCTCACAGATTGCGCAGGACAAAATAGACTCCGTAACCAGCTCTTAGCCGTTAGCCCTTGGCCATTCTCCAGAAGCTGCCGTTCATTATAGCGAGGGAAACTGTGTCCTCTGTGTCCTCGGTGGTGGAGAAGTTGCAAGAATCCGCGCACAAACCAGCCTCAGAGGATACAGGGCACACAGGAACGGGAAACGGGAAAACGGTTTTCACCCGCGCCTCATGCGCTTCAGCAGGTCGGCGGCAGCCGCCTGAGCGCGCGAGGCGTACACATCCGGCGTAAGCTGCGAGGCCTGCTCGTAGTAGCGCAGAGCCCGCTCATTTTCGCCTATCTGCACCGCCGAGTGCCCCGCCAGGTAAAGGACCCGGCTCAGCGGGATTCGGCGGTAGCCCGCGACGCCGGCGCGATGCCGCGCCAGCAGGCTCTCATAAGTCTCAAGCGCGCCGCGCCAGTTCTTTTGCACCCGTTGCACGCTGGCGATCTCCTGCAGCAGGAGGTAATTCCGCGGATAGTTCGCTGCCAGCGACTGCAAGGTCTCCAGCGCGTCTGTGCTACGCTTCTCGCGCATGTACAACACCGGCAGCACGAAGCGCGCATCCTGGCGGGCGAAGTGCCCCTGCGCCGCACAGCGCTCCAACTGCTGTATGCCGCGTTTCTTGTCGCCGCCCGCGCCGGTCAGCGCAACCAGGATCTTAATCGGCCACGGCAGGCTACCCAGCACGTAATCCTGCACGCCCAGCACCAGCAGCGCGTCACGGTTCTGCGGCTCTAGCTTTAGCAATTCACGGTGTAGCTTGGCGGCGTTCTTTGACTCGCGCAGGGCCCCCATGTACGACCGCTTCAGGGTGAACAGATACAGGGAGCGCGTACCGCTCGCCACTCCCGCCCAATAGAGCGCCTCGCGGTCTTGCGGATCAGCCTTGAGCCGCTCGCTGGTGATTGTTTGCACCCGGTCGAGCGCCGACATGAGCTGCTGCTCGAAGCCGGGCGGCAGCGGCATTTTCTGCGGCTTGTAAACGTCGCCTTCGTCGCCGTACTGGTTGACCTCAAGCAGCCCCTGGCGGAACATTTCCTGGCGCAAGAGCGTCGCCGCCAGCAAGTTGAGCGCGCGCAAGTCGTTGGGGTTTTCCACGACATAGGGGCCGAGCAGCGCCAGCGCCGAGTCGTACTCCAAACTGTAAAGGTGCTCGGTGGCCAGCGCCAGCGGATCGGCGGGCGGGACCTGCTGCCGGGCGGCTGCCAGCGACGTCACCAGCAGCACAACTGTACACAAAACCACGCCCCTTTTGACCGGGTACAAGCAAGACCTGTTCATGCGCGCCATAACCGCCTCCGCCGAAAAGATGCCCCGCCGGCCGGCGCGACGCAATCGCCCACCAGTCAATTATCCCTCCACCCGCAAGTCCGCCGCTGCCCTTCACTTACACCGCCCCGTCATCCACGCGTGCGGACCTCCGCCGGCGGAGCGCGATTGCGGCAGCTGTTGGTGCATCGGTTGAATTCGCCGGACGAGGGAGTGCAGCTTCTGTGAAACCACCCTAGAAACTACCCCACCAGAACCGCGCCGCCGTTCACGTTGAAGACTTCGCCGGTGATGAATCCCGCATGCTCGGTGCACAGAAACAGCGTCGGGGCGGCGATTTCCTCGGGCCTGGCCACGCGCCCCAGCGGAATCGAGCGGAATACCTTTTGCCGCATGCGGGGTTCTTGTAACGCGGGCGCCGCCATGTCGGTCGCCACCCAACCCGGGGCGACGCAGTTCACATAAATGCCGTACGGGGCCAACTCAGTGGACAGACCCTTGGTCATGCTGATGACCGCGCCTTTGGTGGCGGCATAATCGCAGTGATACGCCTCGCCGCGCTGGCCGGCGGTGGAACTGATGAGCACAATTCGCCCCGCCGCAGGATGTATCGGAACAGGATCTCCCGGCGGTGAGCTTTGCAACTCCAGCGCCCCGGCATCCGCTGGCGCCGGCCGGTGCTCGCGGTGCGCCTGCTTCTTCATCTGCGCCACCGCATGCCTTACCAGGGCGAACACGCTGTTTAGATTGACGTCGAGCGTCTGCCGCCACTGGTCTTCGCTCATCTGATCAATAGGCACTTCATCGGGAACCCAGATGCCGTGGTTCACCACCAGCAGATCGAGCCGGCCGAAGCGCTCGACCGCGGCCGCCACCAGGTCGCGTGCGTGGGCCGTCCCCTTCAGATCAACCTGCATTGCATGACACTTGTGCGGTCCGCACTCGTTGACCAGCGACTCCGCCTGTGCACGGGCCTTGTGGTAATTGAAGACCACCCGCGCGCCGGCTTCGACAAACATACGCACGCAGGCTGCGCCGATGCCGCGCGACCCGCCGGTAATCAAAGCGACCTTCCCGGTCAGCGAAAGCGTTACGGCCATAACCGGGCAGCTTAACGGTCTTATGCCCCTTCGCGCAACGCGCCGCCGTGTCACCCATAATCCAGTGGTAAAATCAACCTGCTTATCCCCGGCGAACACCCGCGGCGTTACCGTGTGTTTCGGCCACGGGCCAACCATTTTCTCCGAAGGACATCGTTTTGGCAGAGTCGAGTCTCGAACGCGAACTTGCCGCCCGCGAAGCCCAGGAACGGCGCGAAGCCGGACGGCAGCCCCTCACCTATGCCGACGCCGGCGTAAACATCGATCAGGCGAACCGCACCAAGCAGCGCATCAAGTATCTCGCCCACAAGACGTTCACCAAGAGCGTGCTCAGCGAGATCGGCGGCTTCGGCGCCATGTTTGCCCTCGACAAGAAGAAGTATAAGGACCCGGTGCTGGTCTCCAGTGTTGACGGCGTGGGCACGAAGCTCAAGGTGGCGTTCGAAATGGGCGTTCACCACACCATCGGCGCCGACCTGGTAAACCACTGCGTGAACGACATCGCCGTGCAGGGTGCGACACCGCTTATCTTTATGGACTACTTCGCCACCGGCAAGCTGGAGCCGGAAATTGCCGAGAAGGTGGTCAGCGGCCTGGCCGACGCCTGCAAGCACAACGGCTGCGCCTTAATCGGCGGCGAGACCGCCGAGATGCCCGGTTTCTACCCCGACGGCGAATACGATCTGGCCGGCTTCATCGTCGGCGTAGTCGAACGCGACCGCATCATCAACGGGACGAAAGTCGAAGTCGGCGACGTGCTCCTCGGGCTGCCCTCCAACGGCCTGCACACCAACGGCTATTCGCTGGCCCGCAAGCTGCTGTTCGAGGTGGCGCGCTACTCGGCCGATACCTACGTCAATGAGCTGAAGAACAAAGTGGGCAACGAGTTGATGCGCACCCACCGCAGCTATTGGCCGCTGATCAAGAAGCTCATCGACGCCGACACCTTAGTGGCCATGGCGCACGTTACCGGCGGCGGCATCACGGAGAACGTTCCGCGCGTTCTGCCGCGCGGCATGGGCGCGGTGGTCGAACTCGGAACGTGGCCCATCCAGCCCATCTTCGAGCACCTCCAAAAGCTCGGCAACATCGAGCAGGACGAGATGCTGCGCACCTTCAACCTGGGCATCGGCATGGTGCTGGTTGTCCCGCCCAAGAAGTTCAAAAAGGCACTGGCCATCCTTGAACGGGCCGGGGAAAAGATGTACACCATCGGGCGGGTGGTAAAGGGCGAGCGGAAAGTGACGTATTCTTAAATTGGTAATGGGTAATCAGTAGTGTCCGGTTATAAGTCAAACATTTGCAACTGGATGCAAGCATTCGGCTCTGGTAGTTGACGGTCGAACTCGAGAAAACCCTGTAAAATCGGGGTTTTTTCGAAAA
>JBHGBA010000082.1:0-16113 GCA_041946775.1 Terriglobales bacterium | reverse complement strand
TCGTTCTTCAGAAAGCCGCATAGAATGCAGATTTTTCCAGATTGTTGTGTAGAACCGAATTTTGATTTGGCAGCACGGTAACAGGCTCTTGGAAATCGAAATTTAAAATTAATCAGCGTTCATCTGCGTGAGTCAGCGGCCAATCTTACCGTCTCGTCGCCAGCAATGATTCCTTCTCCGTGATGCCCAGTTTCTCCATCTGCTTGCGCACCGCCACGGACAGCCGCCGTATGCCTTCGCGGATGCGCTCCGGGTTCACATAAGAAAAATTCAGCCGCAACTGGCGCCAGCCGATCGCGTCGCCCGTCGCATAGAAGCAATCGCCGGGCACGAACGCTACGTTCTCTTCCACCGCCTGTTTGAACAGTTCGCGGCAGTTCATCCCTTCCGGCAAAGTGAGCCACAGGAACAGGCCGCCGGCGGGCCGCGTCCACGAACACTCGTGCGGGAAGAACTCGTCCAGCGCGTTGAGCATGGCATCGCGCCGTTCCCGATAGACGCTGCGGATCAGGCGCACGTGTTCGGCGATGAACGAATCCTTTGCCACTTCATAGGCGACCATCTGGTTGAAGGTGCTGGTGTGCAGGTCCGCGCCTTGCTTCAGTTGCACCAGTTTGGCGACGACTTCCTGCGGCGCCACGATCCAGCCCAGGCGCAGGCCCGGAGCCAGCGTTTTGGAAAACGTGCTCAGGTAAATGACGTTGCCCAGCTTGTAGCCGTTGTCGCGGCGATTGTGCTCGCGGTCGAGCACGACCAGCGGCGGCAGGTGCTCGCCTTCGTAGCGCAACTGGCCGTAGGGATCGTCTTCGATGATCGGGATGCCGTATTTGTCGGCCAGAAACACCAGTTCCTGGCGCCGCTTCAGCGACATCGTTACCCCGCCCGGGTTCTGGAAGTTGGGCAGGATATACATGAACTTCGGGCCGGAGCGCAGCACGCTCTCCAGCAGGTCGCTGCGCAGGCCGTCGTCGTCGATGGGCGTAGACACGTAGTCCGCGCCAAACACGTTGAACGCCTGCAACGCGCCGAGATATGTCGGGGCTTCCACCAGGATGCGGTCACCGCGGTTGATCAGCAGCTTGGCGATCAAATCGAGCGCCTGTTGCGAACCGCTGGTGATCAGCACGTTGTCGGGAGTCGCGAGAATGCCGTAGCGCTCCAGGTTGGTTGCGATAAGCTCGCGCAACGGCTTGTAGCCTTCGGTTGCCGAGTACTGAAGCGCCGCCGGACCCGACTTCAGCAGCACGCGTTCGCAGCATTCGCGGAAACGGTCCAGGGGGAACACTTCCGGCGCGGGCAGGCCCCCGGCAAAGGAAATCACATCGGGTTTTTCGGTGAGCTTGAGAAGTTCGCGGATGGCGGAACTGGTTACACTGCGGGTGCGGAACGCATAACGATGCGCCCAGGGAGTTGGCATCAGAACACCTCCTCCTTAACATGTGAGGCTATGCCCTGCGCAGGCGGTTGGCTGTGCGAATTGTCACCGGGGCATGTGAGAAGGGAGTACGGAAGTAACGTACGCACCGTTCAAAGAGGGAACGTAGAGGGCGTAAAGGAATCCGGTAATTGGGTAATTGCGTAATCGGGTAATTGAGCCGGGTGCCCCAGGTTCGCCCCGTGTGGTTCGGCGCTAACCTGGGATTCGTATTCCTCCGCGCCTCTGCGTTGCGCTTTCACGAATCCCGCCGCGAGACCGCAAATGGCTGCGAATCTGGGGCGAGACTCGCAGCCATCGTGGCTCGCGGCGGAGCACACTACCCGCTGTCCTCCGCCGCCAAGGCGGATATCTACAACGGTTCCTTCTCGCCGGAGCGTTCGATTAAGTCTGTGGCCTTGCTTAGCGGCCTGCCGTCGTTGGCGTGACGGATGTTGATGCTGCCGTTCACCGTCTTCAAGCTGATTTCCGTGCCGCCGGACGCAAGCCGGCCCGACAGCTTGCGGCCCACATACGGGCCTTTCTTCACGTACAGGCCGAAGTCGTTCTCGATGCTGCCGTTTACACTCTTGGCCGTTATGTCGGCCTTGCTGTCGGAAGGAATGGTCAGCGAGACCGGGCCATTCACCGACTTCAAAGAAATTGTATTGCCGAGAGTCGCTACCGACGCCCGCGCGCTGCTGTTCACCGTCTTCAACTCGAGATTGCCACCGACATTTTCCGCCGTGACGCTGCCGTTCACCGACGAGGCGCGCACGCCGCCCGTAACGCCGGTGATGGCAACCGAGCCGTTCACCAGGCCGATCTTGTCCAGCCGCGCGGTGCGCGGCACCTGGATGGTGTAGTCCACCGAAGCGGGACCGTTATTGCCGAACCAACTCGTGCGGTCGGTCTTGGTTTCGATGATGATGGCATCCGGGCGGGCGTCCACTACGATACGAGTGTCGCGCACGCGATCGGCGTCGCTCGAGTGTTTGACCGCGTCAATTTTTACTTCGCTCGTGTCGGCAGCGGTAATGCGCACATCGCCATTCAGGTTCGACAGCTCGATGCGACAGGTTCTTCCGCGCCCGCTTTTGGCGCGGGTCGCGGCCCGGAGTCGAAGGATCTGCATTTTGGCCCCTTGCATTTTTGAAAACAAGCTCTAGCAATTTTTCCCCGGCCCAAAGGGAGATACGAAGATGGAGGTCTGCAAGTTCCCTGACGGCTGTCGGCTCTCGGTTGTCGGTTCGGGGCTCTTGGCGGCGTGGCTCGAAAGTGTAGCGCCGCCGTCCCGGCGGCGGGCCCCGTCTCCAACCACGACCCTTCTGAAGGGGTTGCCCCACCCTTGTCGCGACTGCTTTTGGAGCGACAGGGTGGGGCCCCTTGCGCCCCTTGCGTTTCGCTTTTTGCCTGCCCGCACCGCGGGAACTCAGTCGAAGAACCGGTACTTGATCATGTGCCACAGCGCGGCCACGCCGTCTTTCCAGCCGATCTTCTTCCCTTCGGCGTAAGTACGGCCGTGATACGAGATGGGAACTTCGTAGATGCGGCAGCCCAGCCGCGCGGTCTTCACCGTCACTTCCGGTTCGAAGCCAAAACGGTTCGACTTGAGCGTCAGTCGTTCCAGCACTTCGCGGCGGAAGACCTTGTACCCAACCTCCATGTCCGAGAGGTTCAGGTCGGTGAGCATGTTGCAAATTAGTGTCAACAGGCGATTGGCCTGAAAATGCCAAAAATAGAGCACGCGGTGAGCGCCGCCGTGAAAACGATTGCCGAACACAGCATCGGCATGGCCTTCCAGGATCGGCTCGAGCAGGATGGGATAGTCGCGCGGATCGTATTCCAGATCGGCGTCCTGCACCAGCATGATGTCGCCGCCGGCCTGCTTGAAGCCGGTACGCACCGCCGCGCCTTTGCCCTGGTTGTGCTCGTGGTACGCCACGCGCACCGTACCGCGCGGATCGCGGCGATAGTCGGTTTCCACCTGCGCCAGCACGTCGCGCGTGCCGTCGGTGGAGCAGTCATCCACAACCACGATTTCCTTCTGCATGGCCGACGCGTTGGCGTCCAGCACCGCTTCGATCACCCTGCGGATCGTCTGCCGTTCGTTGTAGCAGGGAATCACGATGGAGAGCGTGGTTGGCCGCTGTTGAGCGGGCTCGTGCGCCATTTCAGTGTTGTCGGAAGCTCGCTGCCGCATCTCGCGCGTTTCGGAGATCAAGTACGCCGCCAGAATCAGCATGATCGGCTCCACCGGGTGGCGATAGCGCGGATGCGGAAAGACTACGTAATACGTAAACGGAAACACCACCAGCAGCGCAGCGAACAGAAACGCGGCTTTCCTGCGGCGAACCATTGCCAGTCCCAGACCGAGCCACGCCAGCACCGAAGACGCGAGGAACAGCGAGTTCTTCAGCTCCGACCATGACGACGCGCGCGGCGCTCCCGCCCAATAATAAACGGCCTTCTTCAGCCACAACCAGGCGGTCTGGCCGGGGTTCTCCCGCATCCACTGGATCGCCTGCTGCCCGCGCATGCGGACGTAATCAATCTCCCCGAGTTGCTGGTACAGCGCGAACTGTTGTTCGTTGTGCGTGGGGTGCTGGTACATCATCCATAGGCCGGCCGCGCCCGGCCCATTGCCCAGGCGCAGTTCGGCGCCCCCGTTACTGCGAACGGGCAGCACGCGATGGAACACGCGATAGTTGCGCACTTCCCACGGCGCAATCACCGCACAGAAGATCAGCCCCGAAGCCACGGCCGGCAGGAACCATGTTTGCCCGCTCCGCCGCAATTGCCAGCACGCCCACACGCCCGCGAAGGGCAGGAACGTCAGGCACGACGGGTTGGTCAGCGCAATCACGCCCCACAACGCGCCATACCACAGCCACAGCTTGCGCACGCGGCGGCCTTCCGCGTCGGCGATCTCCAGCGTCAGCCAGAAGGCGGTAGTCAGCAGGAACGTCGTCAGGCTGGTTTCCCACACCCAACGGACAGCCCAGTACATCGTGTACGGCAGCAGCGCCCACGTCCAGGCGGCCCACTTCGCTACCCGCGGGCCGAAAACCTTGCGCGCGATCAGGTACAGCGGCAGCGCCGTCAATGCAGAAAAAAAGCTGTTGAACGTGAAAACCAGAAACGCGGACAGGGGCGTGTAAATCCCAGTCAGCTTGAAAATCGCCGCCACCATCGCGGGATACACCGGCGCTTCCCACGCGGTAGGCCCGGTCGTGCCATGAAAGGGATTGCTAAACCCCTGGCCCAGTGCGAGCGCGCGCGCAATACGGCCGGTTTCGTAACCGAACGCAAAGTTCTCGCGCGCGGCGTGTACCCGGTAGGTGTGTAGTAGCAGAACGCCTGCTATCCGCAGCAGAAAGCCCCAGACCACCATCGGCGTGGCGGCGGAAGCGCGCAGCGGGAAGTTGTTGCCACGCGGCGCCAGCGCAGACGGCTCCGACCTGCTCGATTGTGACGCCGCGGCCAGGGTCTCAGTGCGCATCAGCCAAGGTCATAAGGTGGAGTAAACCATGAGCTTACCGTATCTGTGCGCGGCACGGCGAATTGGTGGAATGAAAAACTTCGCAGTGCCGGCGGCGGCAACAAAAAAAATCGGCGCCTCCCGTGAGACGCCGACTTCTCATCTGTACTGCGGCGGCCCTCCCCCAAGGTCCGGCGCAGGCAGAGCTGAATAATACTATGAATGTCACGCCCCGTCATCTCCCGCGCCAAAATTGTGTAGTTCTGTCCAGTTCTGCAGCACGCCCTGCACCGGAGACGGTGCGGTTTGCTGCCCGTTCGGTCAGCTTCCAGTCTGCACTCCTTCAACGAGTCGCGCGGAGAAACAAGGCGAGCGCGGCAAGGCCGCCATTCGGTATCAACTTGAATAAAGTTGGACCAATGGAGTGACTTGCTGCACGCAACCCGCGTTATAGCGGCAACCGGGATCGCCAGCTTGTATGTCGGACGTGTATGCCAGCGCGCGGGCCCGGCACCCCCCGCAATACACGCGGTAATCGCACACGCCGCAGTGGTCGCCGCGATCTTCGCGGTCTTGCAGAACGCGAAAGAGCTGGTTGTCCCACATCTCCCGCAGACGCTGCTGGCGAAGGTTGCCGACCACGGGCGACGAGATATACACGCACGGTGTTACCGAACCATCCGGCTGAATGCAGCAGTAGCACCGTCCCGCGCCGCAGCCTCCCAGATAGCGCGCCAGCACCAACGCCTTGGTGCCCCGTCCTTGCCCCGCATGGCCGGTCGAGAATACGCCGTCGGCCGCGGTGTTCATGATGCACGACCGGCCGAACTGCGGTGCGGTGGAAATGATGCTTATTCGGCCCTCTTGTAAGTAGCGGTGCAGGACCAACAACAGAGCTTCGCGCTGCTCCGGCAGCAAATCGAACTCAAAGTACTGGCGCCCACGCCCCGCGGGGATGAAATTGAAGTGCGAAAACGTGCTGCAGCCCAGTTCGATGGCAAACTCGATCATCCGTTCCGCCGTCTGTACGTTGGCTCGCGTCAGGCAACAGGCCATGCCCGTGCGAATGCCGGCCGCCACCGAGTTGCGGATTCCCTCGACTGCCCGCCGCCACGCGCCCTGCTGTTGCCGGAACTGGTCGTGCTCATGCTCGTCCAGGCTGTCGAGGCTGATCTCCACGTATTTCACGCCGGCCGCTTTCAGCTCCCTGCACTTCTGCGGCGTGAGCAGAGTGCCGTTGGTCGCCAAGGTGGCGTGGATGCCGCGCTCCTCGCATCGCCTGAGCACCGCGAACAGGTCGCGCGCCATCAGGGGTTCTCCGCCGGCGATGGCCAGAAATGGCACCAGCTCGTCCCCCAGGTCATCAACTACTCTCAGCTTTTCTTCCGTGCTTAATTCGTCGTCGGCAGGACGATGTCGCGCATCTTGGTAACAATGCTTGCAGCTCAGGTTACACGCCTTGGTTATGTTCCAGACCACCAGCAGCGGCGCGGTGAAGCGCTGCGGCTGCATCAGTCCGTACCGCCCAATGCTGCGGGCCGTCAGGGCCAGCGCCTTCACCGTCGGCGGATGATGGAACAGCTTCAGCTTAAGTAGTTCCCGATCGGCACGCGCCTTCCGGATCAGCCGGTTAATGGCCCATGTCGGGAGCGCCCATTTGTGCCGCTCCCATCCGGTCAGGCTGGGGTTGTCGTAGCTCTCGCATAGTCGCTGAAAGAAGCACTTCCCGCTGCCCTTGCTGGACGTCATCCAGCGCAGCACCGGACGCAGCGCCGGGTTCGCCAGAATACTCTCCAGGCGATGACTGGCCTCGGCCGCTGGTTCGCTCTGCCGCTCTGCTTGCGGACGTGTAAACGTGGAGACCCGGCGGTTTGAGCCTTTCAGGTACATGTGTCCGCGATCCTCCCGCGGGCGATCCGTTTCCAACCGTAATCACAGCAGCAAATTGTACCGCCACCGGCATTGGAACGGCAGCTACTTAAACCTGCTGTGCTTACAGGCGAAAGGCTGGGGGCAACCCAACTTTCTTGGAGGGGAGAGGAAGATTGCTCGTACACCCGCCCTATCGCTCCAAAACCGGGAGCGATAAGGGCAGGGCAACCCCGGAAATGGTTGTTGAAAGAAAGAGGCCAAGACCGATTTCCCTCAGATGGGTTGCCCCACCTGTGTCGCGCCCGCTTTTGGCACGACAGGGTGGGTGGCGAAATTTCCGGTTTCCACTTCGTTCACTGGGGACCTCTGCGAAGAGCACTGTCAAAATCGAGTCGCGGTGGACAGCACGAGCGCGCAGGTGAGCCATTAAGGCTTTCACGACGCGAGAGCCCGCCCGCCCTATCGCTCCAAAATCGGGAGCGTTAAGGACGGGCAGCCCCGAAATATTTGTTGAGCGAAAGGCTGGGCCGGCCCCCAAAACCCACAAAAAAAACTTCTGAGTCGGAAAACGGAGGATCGTGTGGCAGATTTTTGGGATCACCACGTCGAAACGACTTCGGCCCAGAGAATTGCCTGTTCCACACCAGCGGCCGATTTTATGCACCGCCCTGTATGAGGCAGAATTCCAGTAGAAGTCACAAGCTTTTTGGGAGGACTCTTTTGGATACGAAGACGGATGGGGAGCTGAAGAAATGCGAGGAGGCGATTGCCTAGGCTAAAGCGTTACTCTCGCGACGGGGATACCCGGATAAGCTCCGAACAGTGATGGCAGTCGGCTTCATCGATCAAGCAATCGAACACCATGCCGCTGTCTTTCTCCTCGTTCGGTCTGGCCTGATTGGATCGGCGTTTGCACTCTCTCGAAGCGTGTTTGAGAGTCCGCAGCGCAAACACCGAAACCCCTCGGGCCAGCGCAGGCCAAACAGATAGTCCCGGCAGGCCTGCTCGCTGCTGAACCGAGCTTCCAGTTCCGCCAGAGTCCTGGGATAGTCCTCCACGACCTGCAGCATGGGCCAGCGCACTACCTGTTGGGGTTACCTGAGTCAAGTGGATACCTATCTACTCTTATTTCGTGACCTCCCGCCGGTGCGCTCTCGCCCGCGTGATCTGCATCACATTGAAGCGTGATGAAAAGGTTTGACTCACGACGCGGGAGGGCCGACAATAGAGTTGGTTTTGAAAATGAATTTCAATTCGAAGAAACCTGCGCCCCCGTCTCCCGTCCCGTCGCTCGCCGACCTGCGCGAGGGCGAGACCGCCGTGCTGTCGGACCTGCACCTGCCCTCGCGTACCTCCGAGCATTTGATGTGGCTGGGCTTCGTCCCCGGAGCGGAGATCACCGCCGGCCAGACCGGTCCGGGCGGAGATCCGCGCGTCTATCGCGTTTCCGGTACCGCCTTTGCCCTGCGCCGTGACACGGCGCGTCGCATGCTCGTTCGCAAACCCATCAGGACCAATGCATGAGCACCTGCTGTACCGAAGCCGCTGAGGCCGTCCGCACGGGATTGCGTTCGGTCGCGGTGGTCGGCCCGCCCAACTCAGGCAAGACCACGCTGTTCAACCGCCTGACGGGTCTGCGGCAGAAAGTCGCGAACTTCCCCGGAGTCACCGTCGAGCAACACATCGGCACCATGCGGTCGCCGCGCGGCGAGGAAGTTGCGCTCATTGACTTGCCCGGCGTTTATAGCCTGTCGCCCAAGTCAGAAGACGAGATGGTGACCGTGAAGGTGCTGCGCGGCGAGATGCCGGGCACGCCGAAGCCGGACGCCATCATCCTGATCCTCGACGCAACGAATCTCAGCCGCCACCTGGTGATCGCGGCCCCAATCGTCGCATTGGGCTTGCCTACACTGGTGCTGCTGAACATGGCCGACGCGCTGCACCGTCTGGGCGGCACGGTGGACGTGTTGGCGCTGGCGCGGCAATTAGGCACACCGGTGGCCCTGGTGAGCGCCACCCGCGGTGAAGGCCTGCACGTCGTCGGCGAATTTCTGGATAGCGCGGCAGCAGCGCCGGTACCGGCGGAATTGCCGGTGATCCAGGACGTGCCCGAATGTCATGCCTGGGCGAAGCGGATCGAGCGTAAGGCAGGTTTCCGCCCTCCAGCGCCGCCGGCATGGACGCGGCGGCTGGATCGAATTTTCCTGCACAAGCTATGGGGCGCGGTGATATTTGTCGCCGTCGTCATCGCCGTGTTCCAATCCGTGTTTGCCGTCGGACAGCCCGCGTCGGAGTTGCTGCGCGGCGGGCTGGAACAGGTGGGCAATGTGCTTTCCGCCGCCCTGCCCGAAGGCTTTATGCGCGCGGCGCTGCTGGATGGCGCATGGCAGGGCGTAATCTCGGTGCTGGTGTTCCTGCCGCAGATCCTGTTACTGTTTCTGGCGATCGGCGTTCTGGAAGATTCGGGGTACCTGGCGCGCGCCGCGGTAATCGCCGACAAGACGATGGCGAAGATGGGACTGAACGGCAAGGCGTTCATCCCGCTGTTGTCCGCCTACGCCTGCGCGGTGCCGGCGATCATGGCGACGCGCACCATCGAAGACAAACGCGACCGCATCGCGACCATCCTCGTGACGCCGCTGATGACCTGCTCGGCGCGGCTGCCGGTGTACACGCTGGTGATTGCCGCCTTCATTCCCGACCGGCAGTTGGTGCCATATCTGCTGGGGACGCGTGCCCTCGCCATGCTCGGGCTGTATGCGCTGGGCTTCACTGCGGCCGTGACCACGGCGCGGGTGCTGAAATCGTCCATCCTGAAGAGCAAGGACGTTCCCTTCATCATGGAGCTGCCGCCGTACCGCTGGCCCACGGTGCGCTCGCTCGGCCTGCGCTTGCTGGACCGCTCCAAGGCGTTCCTGTTGCGCGCGGGCACGGTGATCCTGGGCGTTTCCCTTATCCTGTGGGTGCTGACCATACTGCCGCTGCACGACGGCCGTCCGGCGGAGATACAGAATAGCGTGGTCGCGAAGGCCGGACATTTGATCGAGCCCATCATTGAGCCACTGGGGCTGAACTGGAAAATCGGCATCGGGCTGGTGACATCAATCGCGGCGCGCGAGGTGATCGTCAGCACGCTCGGCATGCTGTACGGCGTGGACCCGGAGTCAGAAGGGGCCACCATGCAGCAGGCCCTCCACCAGGACCTGGCGCCCGGTGGCGCCGCCGCGCTGCTGGTGTTCTTCGCCTTTGCTATGCAGTGTGCGTCAACGCTGGCGGTGGTGCGACGAGAGACGAACAGTTGGAAGTGGCCCGCGCTGCAGTTCTCCTACATGACGATCATCGCCTACACGGCGGCGCTGGCAACCAACCAGATCGTGCAGCGGCTGGTGCAGTAGGTCCCCGCACTTTTGTCCGCGCCGTATATTTCTGTGTCCTCTGTGTCCCTTGTGGTTAGACGGGGTGACCGATCTGAACGGGAGTAGGAAGCGAACCACAGAGGACGCAGGGGACGCAGAAAGGTTGCCGCCGAGACAGCGGCGCTGCGCAGAACGGGCGAGGCCACGGCCTCGCCCGTCTCACTCTAACTCGATTGCGTTTAATACAGCCGGAAGTTCACTTCCACGTTGATCTGCACCGCCACCGGGCGGCCGTCCTTCATGGCAGGTTCGAACTTCCAGCGGCGCACGGCTTCAATCGCCTTCTCGTCAAGTCCCATGCCGAGCGTGCGCGCGATTTTGATGTCGCGCGGACGCCCATCCGGCCCGACGATCAGCCACAGGATGCAGGTGCCCTGGTACTTGGCTTTGCGCGCCTCCTCCGAGTAATCCGGATCGGGGGCGTCGAGAACCCTGGGAGCGGAAACGCCACCGCCGACGCGGAACACGCCGCCGCCAAAACCACCACCCGAACCGGGACCGACACCGCCGCCCTCACCCGAGCCCACGCCACCGCCATGCCCCGAGCCGATGCCGCCACCCGAGCCGGTACCGTTCGAAGGCACACTGAGCGCGACCTTGGAGAGCGGGTCACCGAGATTGGGCAGGTTGTTCTGGATCGGCAGCTTCACCTGCGGTGGCATGACCACCGTTGGCTCCATGGGGAGCTTGGGATTGCTGTTGCGAATCACCACCGCCGGCGGGGTGAACTGCTCCAGCGCGAACTTAGGCAGCCGGCCTTTGGGCGCGGGCAGCTTGTCGCGATCGCCGCCACCGCCGCCGCCCGCCAGAGTATCGTTCTTCTTGCTCGAGACCGGCAACGTGATGTCGGACGGCAGAACCAGTTCGACGTTCTGATACGTTTGCTGCGGCTGAACGTGCTGGCGCGTTGTCTTCCAGCCTACCCACGACATGCTGAGGACAGCGCCGAACATCAGCACGTGAACTACAGCGCTGCCGATGGCGCCCTGCTTCTTATACAGGTTGTACTCGCCCCAGATCTCGCGCACTTTTACCGGTTTGGAGGTCAGGTGCAGTGGCGGCTGCTTGGGCGGGAAGAGCGCGTTGCGCACGTCATCGGACAGCCGCGACAGCAGTCCCTGGTCATGCACCTGCTGCACGCCCACAAGATTGAAAGCGCCTGGACTGGCGAGCTCCTGCGGCGTCAGCGGGCGGGAAGTGAGTCTCAGGGGCGCCTGCTTGGAAGCAAAAAAATCGCGCAAGTTGCCCTTGAGCGAGGCCCAAAGCCCAACGTCGCTCAAGTCTTGAACCGACAGTAGATCCAGTCCAGGGTCGTTAATGGGTGACTCAAAAGTTGCCATACGAGATGCCGGGTACGGCCCCTCCTCCGGTCCGACGGGCCGGCTGTGAAAATGGCCTGCCCTACAGGGAGCTTGCATCTTTAATGCCAAGTTGCATCTCCGCATCGCTGCGAAAAGATGCTGTTTCCAAACTCCCCAAATGTGAGAGACCACGCTCATGCTGAACGTGGGTCTCCGAATACCACCTTTTAGATGCACACGTTGCTCGAATGTGCTCAGTATCCTCAGAGTAGCACGATTTCGAGCAGTGCATCATTACACATCCCCCATACTCTCATGTAGACCCCGGAGTACATGTCCGAGTTGTGTAAAAAGTTGTAAGCAACTGTGTATATTGCGGGCACATGGACGCCTGCTTCCCGCCTCCCGTAAAATGAAAAAGATACCTGCAACTGTGGAGATAAGTCGGGGTGCCGCTAGAACTTAAGACCACGCTGAACCTGCCCAAAACCGATTTCCCGATGAAGGCCAACCTGCCGCAGAACGAGCCCAAAATGTTGGCTCGGTGGGAGCAGATGAAGCTCTACGAGCGCATCCGGGAGTCGCGGCAAGGCGCCCCCATCTACGTGCTGCACGACGGCCCGCCCTACGCCAACGGCCCCATCCACCTGGGCCACGCGCTGAACAAGTGCCTCAAGGACTTCGTGGTCAAGACCAAAACCATGGCCGGCTTCAACTCACCTTACGTGCCCGGCTGGGACTGTCACGGCCTGCCCATCGAGATCAAGGTGGACGACATGCTGGGGCGCAAGAAGCTGGACATGCACCCCATGCAGGTGCGCAACGAGTGCCGCAAGTACGCCGAGAAATATCTCGACCTGCAACGCGAGCAGTTCAAGCGCATCGGCGTGCTCGGCCAGTGGGACAAGCCCTACTCGACCATGACCCCCGAGTACGAGTCCGTCGTCATGGAGCTGTTCTTCAGCTTCTTCGAAAAGGGCATGGTCTATAAGGGCCTGAAGCCGGTGTACTGGTGCATTCACGACCGCACCGCGCTGGCCGAGGCCGAAGTCGAATACGAGAACCACACCAGCCCGAGCATCTGGGTGAAGTATCGTCTCACGAGCGATCCTGCGAAGCTCGACGCCGCGCTGGCGGGCAGGCACGCTTCCACCATCATCTGGACCACGACCCCGTGGACGCTGCCGGCCTCGATGGCAGTGGCATTTCACCCCGACGAGGACTACGTGGCGCTGGCATACGACGGCGAGGTTTATATCGTCGCGGAAAAGCTCGCGGGGCAGACGGTCGAAAAGACCGGCCTCACCGGCATGAAGGAAATCGCGCGTTTCCCCGGCCGCAAGCTGGAGTACGCCACGTTTGCGCATCCGTTCCTCGATCGCCAGGTTCCCGGCGTACTCGCGGAATACGTGACCATGGACCAGGGTACTGGCGCGGTCCATACTGCGCCGTCGCACGGCGCCGACGACTTCTACACCGGGCAGAAATACAACCTCGACCAGACCTGCAATGTGGACGAGGGCGGCTACCTGCGCAATGGCTTGCCGGAGTACAACGGCAAAACGGTATTCAAGGCGAACCCGCTGATTGTCGAACTGCTGAAGGACCGCGGCGTTCTGCTGCGCCATGAAAAGATCGAGCACTCGTATCCGCACTGCTGGCGCTGTCACAACCCGGTGATCTTCCGCGCCACCGAGCAGTGGTTCATCTCCATGGAAGCCGAGATGAAGGACCAACTCGGCCGCGTCGAGGGCACCCTGCGCAGCCGCGCCTTGCAGGAAATCGCGAAGGTGAAGTGGGACCCGGCGTGGGGCGAAGAGCGCATCTCCAACATGATCGCCACGCGCCCGGACTGGTGCATCTCGCGGCAGCGCCTCTGGGGCGTGCCCATCGCGGTGTTTTTCTGCGAGTGTGGCGAGCTGGTGAAGGACCACAAAGTAAATCAGGCGGTAATTGACTTGTTCCGCCGCGAGGGCGCCGACGCGTGGTACCAACGCGAGGCCTCCGAGATTGTGCCCGCCGGGACGAAGTGTGCCAATTGCGGCGGCAACAAGTTCCGCAAGGAGATGGACATAATTGACGTGTGGTTCGAGTCGGGCTCCAGCCACGCGGCGGTGTTGGGACATCAGCCGGACCTGCCCTGGCCCTCGGACTTGTACTTGGAAGGCGGCGACCAGCATCGCGGCTGGTTCCACTCGTCTTTGCTGTGCGGCGTCGGCTGGCGCGACCAGGCGCCCTATCGCATGGTGGCCACCAGCGGCTGGACGCTCGATCCTCAGGGCCGCGCCATGTCCAAGTCGCTCGGCAACGTGGTAGATCCCGTGGACATCGCCAACCGCATGGGCGCCGAGATCGTGCGCCTGTGGGTGGCATCGGTGGATTTCCGCGAAGACGTCACCTGCAGCGAAGAGCTGATGCAGCGCATCGCCGAGATGTACCGCAAGGTGCGCAACACCTTTCGCTTCATCCTGGGGAACCTCGACGGCTTCGAGCCGGCCAAAGACACCGTGCCGTTCCAGGAGATGGAGCCGCTCGACCAATACATGCTCGGTCAGACCTGGGAGATGTCGAAGCAGGTCGTCGCCTGGTATGACGAGTTCGCCTTCCACAAGGTGTACCAGCGGCTGAACCAGTTCTGCGTCGTGGATCTGAGCGCCATTTATTTCGACGTGCTGAAGGACCGGCTGTACACCTTTGCGCCCAAGTCGAAGGCGCGGCGTTCGGCGCAAAGTGCGATCTGGCTCATCGGCGAGGTGCTCGTCAGGCTGGTGGCGCCCACCATGAGCTTCACCGCCGACGAAGTCTGGCAATACCTGCCGAAGGTGGACGGTCGTCCGGGAAGCGTGCACCTGGCGGAGTTCCCCGCAGCGAAAGACATCGCCATGGTCATGCCGGAAAAAGCCAAGGCCGACTGGGACCTGCTGCTGGCGCTGCGTCCAGAGGTGCTGAAGGCGCTGGAGGAAGTGCGTCAGGCGAAGCTGATCGGCAGCGGTCTGGAAGCGGCGGTGAAAATCACCGCCTCCGATCCGGCGTACAGCGCGCTGGAGCGTAATGCCGGCCAGTTGCGCGCGCTGTTCATCGTGTCCCACGTGGAATTAGCGAAAGACCAGCCGCCCGATGGCAGCAGCATCAAAGTCGAAGTCAGCAAGGCGCCGGGACAGAAGTGCGAGCGCTGCTGGAATTACTCCACGCACGTTGGCGAAGACCCGAACTATCCCACGGTATGTGAACGGTGCAGTCCGGTGCTGCGCGAGCTGGAATAGGCGGCGACAACCGCCACCAAGTAGTGGAATTCGTTTGTTGCCGGAAGGCGCGATGCTCGTGGGATGAATCAAATCCACTAACGCACGCGGGCCGCCGGGCCGCTTGCACGCGGGGTTAAGCTTATCAACAGATGGCGCACTCACACGCAATGCGCAAATACCATTTCTTGGTGGCGGCGGCTATTGTGCTGCTCGACCAGTTTTCCAAGTGGCTGGTCTCGTCCCACATCGCGCTGCACGACAGTATCGTAGTGATTCCGGGCTTCTTCCGCCTGACCCATGTGCAGAACCGCGGCGCCGCCTTCGGGCTGTTTGACGATGTCCCCGGCGGATGGAAGATCGGCGTGCTCATCCTGTTCTCAGTCGTCGCCATGGTGGTCGTCACCGCCCTGCTGTGGAAGAACAGCCACGCCATGAACGCCACCGGCGTCGGCCTGGCCTTGGTGCTGGGCGGCGCCATGGGCAACCTCTGGGACCGAGTCGTGGTCCACCACGTAGTTGACTTCCTCGACTTCTACCTCGGCACCTATCACTGGCCAGCATTCAACATCGCCGACAGCGCCATCGTCGTGGGCGCGCTGTTACTGGTGTCGGAGATTCTCTTCGCCAAAACTCCGGGCGAGACTAAGAACCGGCGCGAGATGGCCTGACGGAGTGAATCACTTGCGCACTGAGACTGTGGAAACGTGGGCTTTAGCCCTGAGGGGCGGAATCCCTTCACTCGCGTCGAAAGCCGATCGCGCGAAAACCTTGTCTGGCGCAGTTCTTGACCTTTTTCCCACAATTGGAAAAGAGATTTTTTGGGGAAAACTGCGGCATCTCCCGCGCTGAAAGCCGCAAATTCCGCGCCTGGAGCCAATCTCCTCAGGTCCCTTTCGGCCCTCGTTGCACCATTTCCGCGGCACACCCCTGTGGACGGCTCGCATATTGCTGATTCCAGAGCAGATAAAGTCCCGCGCAAAAGATTGACAGGCGCAATAGCCGGAGTAGATTGCAACTCGTTCTTTGACAACTTCAAATGTTTTCCCAGTTGGCGCCGAGTCCGGGGCTCAAGCCCAGGTCGCGGTTGACAGCCCGGAAGGATCGCGAACCTTCCGGATCAGTGGTGGCCACTTCGCGGTGGCCGGCACTGGGGGCGATAGCCGCAAGGCGGTTGCCCGCCGGAATCAACCGAAGGCCGGCGAGGGTCAATTGCAAAGCGCTGGGTGAGGCGAACAGTGAGGATTGTCGAGAGCAGGATGGATCCTGAGGCGTTCGGACCGGTTTTCCCGGTTGGCGGTGAGCCCGGAGCCCGAGCTTAGATCGCGCGTTGCGAGCCGCAAGGCAGTGACGAAGGCAGGTCGGCAAGGGTCTAACGCAAGCTACT
>JBHGBA010000081.1:0-14511 GCA_041946775.1 Terriglobales bacterium | reverse complement strand
CTTAGCTCAGCGTTTCGTCGTTAGTTCGAATTGTGAGCAGGAGAGAGACACAAGCGCCCAGGGCTGCAATCACACATGCCGCTTGGACGTACTTTATTGCATTCGGATATACGCGTTGCTGTCCTGCAGGGGCATGAGCACGAATTTGGTGAACCAGCCCAGAACAACTACGCGCCCTTTTCCTCTTGCGACGCGCAAGAACTCGAAGACAACCCAGGAGACCCACAAGTAAAGCCCAACATTGGCGGCTGCTATCGCTCAATGTGGCAGCATGAAATCAAGCGGAAGCAAAGTGGGTATTTCAAGTGGGGGTGGCGGCGGTCTTAGCGTGTCTTGCACCGTCAGGGCGGCCATCAATGCGGTCATCAGCAGCGCAACTGCGGCGCTCCGTCTGCTCGTAATCAGATGCCGTCCAGGGTTCGACATGAATACGATTCTCCCATCACTCACGGCCGAGCTAAGAGCTGAAGGCTAAGGGCTAACGGCTAAGAGCTAACGGCTAAGAGCTAAGAGCTAAGAGCTAAGAGCTTTCTCGCCACCCTGCAGTACAGCTCGACGGCTTCCAGCAACTGCACTTTTTCGATGTACTCGCCATCCGTGTGTGCCACGTGGATGGAGCCGGGGCCAAGCAGCAGCGGTTCGCCCCAGTTTGTCAGGTTGGGGATGTCGGTGGTATAGGCGGCCACCATCGTCGGCAGCTCGTCAACGGTGCGAAGCTTCACGAACGGAATCTCCAGCACGAATTCCGCTTTCGCCTTGCTTGCGACCGCTGTTTCGATGTCGCGACGCAGACCGTCGGACGGCCCGACCAGCCGGTACTGAAGTTGCGCGGAAGCGGAGTCGGGAACGACGTTGGGTGCGCGCCCGCCTTCGATCAGTCCGATATTGAGCGTGGCCGGCCCGACTTCAGGATTGACGGGCAACGGCATGGAACGCAGCGCCTGGAGCGCATCGAGCAGCTTGTCAATTGCCGATTCGCCCAGTTCAGGGTACGCCGAGTGTGCCATGCGTCCGGTGGCGGTCAACTGCAGGCGCAACGAGCCTTTCGAGGCGAGCGCGAGGCGGTTGTCGGTAGGCTCGCCGTTGATGAGGAAGCGCGGTCGCAGCGAATGCTGGTTCGCGACCTGCGCGCCCAGGCTGTCGCGCTCCTCGCCGACCACGTACAGCAGGCCGACGCGCATGCCCTCGTCGCGCAGGCGCACGGCGGCAGCAATCTGCGCGGCCATGATTCCTTTGGCGTCACAGGAACCGCGGCCGTAGATGCGGGTTTCGTCCTCGCGCGAGGGGATGAACGGCGGCACGGTGTCCATGTGGGTCGAGAAGACGATGTCGGGCCGGTCTACGCGCCCGCTGGCATAGACGTTGAAGCGCTCGCGCCCGGCAGCCGCAATTTCTGCCGGAAAGGGAACCGGCATCTTGTGCGCGTCAAACCCGAGGGCGCCGAGTTCACGTATCAACAATTCACCAACCGTGGCTTCATTGCCGGTGATAGATTCGACATCGACCAGCCGGCGCGTGAGAGCGAGCGGATCCATGAGCGAGAGGATAATTCAATTTTGGATTGCAGGATTTTAGATTTGGGATTTTGTGCGCCGCAAACGCGCCGAATTGAGGAAAGGTAATACCAAGTCCCAAGTCGAAGATCCAAAATGTTCGAATTCCGATGACTACGTTACCGTCCACTGGTGCTGTCCGCTCCTTCTTCCTCGAGGGTCCTGCCGGGCGGCTGGAGGCATTACTCCACACCGGCGCGCTGCGGGCGACGCATGCAGCCGTGGTGTGCCATCCGCATCCGCTTTATGGCGGGACGATGCATAACAAAGTCGTCTTCAGCCTGACGAAGGTACTGAACGGCTTTGGCTTTCCGGTGTTGCGCTTCAACTTTCGCGGAACTGGTCTGAGCGCCGGGGAACACGATTTCGGACGCGGCGAAGTGGCCGACGTGCGCACTGCGCTCGAGTGGCTCTATGGGGAGTTCCGGCTGCCGATGATCTTCGCCGGATTCTCTTTCGGCGCGGCGACGGGCCTGAAAGCGGCCTGCCCGGACCCGCGCGTGGCCGGCCTGATCTCCGCGGGAACTCCGTTGGAGGTTGAAGATCGCGCATACGGCTACGGATTCTTCGCCGGCTGCACCAAGCCGAAACTGTTCGTCAGCGGCGGACGCGACCAGTTTGCCCCGCGCGAGCAGTTACAGCGAATGGTCGCGGCTGTGCCCGAACCGAAGCAGTTGGTGATCATCGAGGGCGCGGACCACTTCTTCGAAGGCAAGCTGGCGGAGCTGCGGGCGGCGGTGGAAGCATGGACCAGAAACACATTTGGGATTTGAGGACTTTGGATTTGGTGGAGCATTTGGGATTTCAGGATTTTGGATTGGGGGTTTTACGTATCCGCCTGCGATGCGAATCCCAAATCCAAAATCCCCAATTATTACCAATTGCAAATTGCCAAGGCTGCCGCATCTAACCCACCGCGCCACTTATGAGCACACGCTCCAGCTCCACGGCCCCCGTGGCTGATTACGCCGGCCTCTCGGAATGCCTCGACCGCATGGTCGCGCAGAAGCGCCACAACCGGCCGGTTTCCACCTATCGCCTGCAATTCCATGCCGGGTTCCGCCTTGAAGACGCGCGCCGCATCGTCCCCTATCTCGCCCAATTGGGCATTACTCACTGTTATGCATCGCCCATTCTGAAGGCCCGCGCCGGCAGCACTCATGGCTACGACATCACCGACCACAATCAGCTCAATCCCGAGATCGGCACCGAAGAAGAATTCCAAGCGCTCGTCCAGCAACTGCAGGCGCATAACATGGGCCTGCTGCTCGATACCGTGCCTAACCACATGGGCATTGGCCGCGGCGACAATCCCTGGTGGCAGGACGTGCTCGAGAACGGCCGCGCCTCCGAGTACGCCGACTTCTTTGACATTGACTGGGAGCCGGTCAAAGCCGAGTTGCGTAACAAGGTGCTCATGCCCGTGCTTGGCGCCTTCTACGGCGACGAACTCGAGCAGGGCCACTTCCAGCTATGCTGCGAAGACGGGCGCTTTCTGGTCGCCTACTACGATATGCGCTTCCCCCTGGATCCGCAGACCTGGCCGATGATCTTTGAGACCCTCGGCGACCTGCGCGTCCAGCCCGAGGCCATCTCGCCCAGCCCCGAGGACCGCAGTGAGCTGGAAAACATTCTTTGGAACCTGCGCGCTTTGCCGCCCCACAACACCACCAACGACGAAATAGCCCAGCGCCGCCGCCGGGAAATTCCCGAGCTGAAGCGCCGCTTCCGCGAACTGGTGGATCGTTCGCCTCAAGTGAAAGCGCTGGTTGACGAGGCGGTTCGCCTGTGCAATGGAACGCCCGGCCAGCCCCGCAGCTTCGACCCGCTGCACCGCCTGCTCGAAGTCCAGGCCTATCGCCTGGCGCTGTGGCGTGTTTCGTCCGAGGAAATCAATTACCGCCGCTTCTTCGACATCAACGACCTCGTCGGCTTGCGCATGGACAATCCGCGGGTCTTCGCCGCCACCCATAAGCTGGTCCGCCGCCTGCTTGCCGAGGGCAGCGTGACCGGCCTGCGCATGGACCATCCCGACGGCCTGCTCAACCCGGTGCAATACTTCACCCGCGTGCAAATGCTCTACGCCGCCAGCCAGTGTCTTGGATCGGAGCCGCAGGGCCCGCTCGCCGAAAACGGCATTGAAGTCGCGGTGCAGGAAATCTTCGGCCGTCGCGAGTGGATGAACGAAAACGCACCGCTCTACGTAATCGCCGAAAAAATCCTGGAGCCCGGTGAAACCCTGCCGCTGAACTGGCCGGTGGACGGCACCGTCGGTTACGACTTCGTGCGTCTCGTCAACGGCGTCTTTATTGACCGCCGCAATGCGCGCGCCTTCACACAAATCTATCGGCGCTTTATCGGTGGCCCGCTGGACGTCCAACTGCTCATCTACGAGAGCAAGAAACAGATCATGCGCACCGCACTCTCCAGCGAAGTCACGGTGCTTAGCCACATGCTGGAGGAGATCAGCGCTGCCGATCGCCGCGCCCGCGATTTCACTCGCGCCGCCCTGACCGTGGCCATCGTCGAGACCATCGCCTGCTTCCCTATCTATCGCACTTACATTGACGAGCGCGGCAACATCAGCGAGCGCGACCGCGCTTACATCAATGAAGCCATCCAGCTTGCCAAACGCCGCAATGCGGGCACGACCGGCGCATTGTTCGACTGGCTCCGCGACATGTTGCTGCTTACCCCGCACAGCACCGCGACTCCCGAATGGCAACGGCAACAGCTCCGCTTCGCCCTGAAGTTCCAGCAGCTCACCGGGCCAGTCATGGCCAAGGGCCTCGAGGACACCGTTTGTTACGTGTACAACCGATTCATCTCGGTCAACGACGTGGGTTGCACCCCAGCGGAATTCGGCATCAGCCTGGACGAGTTCCACAACGGTAACCGCGAGCGCGCCGAGCACTGGCCGTTCTCCATGCTGGCCACCTCCACGCACGACACCAAACGCAGCGAAGACGTGCGCGCCCGCCTCAATGTGCTCTCTGAAATGCCGCGCGAATGGGCAACCGTGGTGGGCCGCTGGCGGCGGCAGAACCGCACCCGCAAGCGCACGCTCCCCGACGGACGCGCCGTCCCCGACTTCAACGAGGAATATTTCCTCTACCAGACGCTGGTCGGCGCCTGGCCTTTACGCATCGAGACCCGCGAGGCGCGCGACTCTTTTATCCGGCGCATTCAGCAATACATGATGAAGGCCGTGCACGAGGCCAAGGTGAACCTGAGCTGGGTCAACCAGAACCCCGAATACGTGGCCGCGCTGGAAGATTTCATCGCTCGCATCCTCGGCGAGGGCCCGCGCGGCAACGGCTTTGCTCGCGCCTTGGAGCAGTTTCTGCCGCCCATCATGTATTTCGGCGTGATTAACTCACTGGCGCAGGTCGTCCTTAAACTCACCTGCCCCGGCGTGTCCGACATCTACCAGGGAAACGAACTTTTCGACTTCAGCCTGGTGGATCCCGACAATCGGCGCCCCGTGGACTTCAATTTGCGGCAGCAACTGCTGGAGGATGTGCTCCGTGCCTCGGGTGACACCAACCAGGGCGTGGTTGCCAGTGAAGGCGACTGCGCTCCCGCGGGCAGCCCGGCGGACTATTTGTCGGGATTACTGGAGAACTGGCGCGATGGCCGGCTGAAGCTCTGGACCACCCTCCACATCCTGCGCTTCCGTCGCGACCGCGCTCCGCTGTTCCGCTTCGGCGACTACACGCCGCTGGGAGTCCGAGGAGAGAATCAGCAGCACGTCATCGCCTTCGCTCGCCAGTACGAGCGCCAGGGAGTGATCGTCGTGGTGCCGCGGTTTGCGTACACGCTGATGCGCGGCCTGGTCGCCCCGCCGATTGGCGACGCCTGGGGCGATACAGAACTCAGTATTCCGCCTGGTTTCACCTACCTGCGCAACGTCCTCACCGGCGAGTCGGTTTCGCCCGGTAACGGCAGTGTGCTGCTATGCCGAGAAATCTTCGCGCGCTTCCCAGTAGCCGTGCTGGCCACCCGCTGAGCTGGGTTTATAGCGATCCGACACTTCGGTCAGCACCCGCAGCCGCTCCGCCGCGTCCCGCGACAGTGCGCCGCTCGTATAGCGCCAGCCCCAGTTGCCGTCCGTGCGGCTCGGGATGTTCATCCGCGCCTCGCTGCCCAGCCCCAGCACGTCCTGAAGCGGCACAATCGCATAGCGCGCCACCGATCCCAGCGCCGCCCGCATAAACGCCCAATTCACGTTGCTCTCGTCCGCGCCCAGGTACACATTCGCGTACCGGCGTTCTTCTGCTGTAGCCTGCGAATGCCACCAGCCGCAGGTCGTGTCGTTGTCGTGCGTTCCGGTATAGACCACCGTGTTCGGCTCGTAACGGTGCGGCAGATAAATATGCGCGCCCGGATTCCCGAAGCCGAACTGCAGTACCCGCATTCCCGGAATGCCGAGCTGCTCGCGCAACTCGTGCACTTCCTGCGTGATGAACCCCAAATCCTCAGCGATGAACGGCAGTCCGCCGAGCTCCCGCCGCAGCGTATCAAACAGGTCGATACCCGGCCCTTCCACCCAGCGCCCATTGACCGCCGTCGGCTCGCTCGCGGGAATCTCCCAATACTTTTCAAAACCGCGGAAGTGGTCGAGGCGCACGATGTCGCACGTGGTCACCGCCCAGCGCATCCGCTGCACCCACCAGTCGTAGCCGCGCTGTTTCAACACCTCCCAGCGGTAAAGCGGGTTCCCCCAGCGCTGCCCGGTTTGGCTGAATGCGTCCGGCGGCACGCCGGCCACCACTTCCGGCTCCAAGTCATCTTTGAGTTGGAAAATGTCGGGATGCGTCCACACGTCGGCGCTATCGTAGTTCACGAATATGGCGACATCGCCGATGATGCGGATGCCGTGATGCTCGCAGCGCCGCCGCACCGCGCGCCATTGCTCGTAAAACGCAAACTGGATGACGCGCGCCACGTCAATCGTGCGCGCCGCTTCTTCCCGCACCCGCGCGAGCGCCTCTGGATCGCGTCGCGCGAGCTCGCTCGGCCAGCGGTTCCAGCTCTGGTGATGGAAACGGTGCCGCAGCGCGCCGAACAGGGTGAAGTCGTCCAGCCACCACGCGTTGTCGCGGCAGAACTGCTCGAACCGCGCTCGGTCGGCGCCGCTTGCGGAATCCAGGAAATTCCCCGCCGCCTCGAAGATCAGCGGGAGCTTAATGGCCTTCACGCGCTCGAAATTTACGTTGCCATCGCGTTCCGGCAGGATCGCCAGGCGTCCCGCGTCAATCCACCCGCGCTCCACTAGCCGCTCCAGGCTGATCAGCAGCGGGTTTCCCGCAAACGCCGAAATAGATGAATACGGCGAGTTCCCGATGGCCGCCGGCGCCAGCGGCAGCACCTGCCACAGCTTCTGGCCCGCGTCCGCAAGAAACTCGATGAACTCGTGAGCCGCCGGACCGAGGTCTCCAATACCGCCCCGCGAGGGCAGCGACGTGGGATGCAACAGGATTCCGCTTGCGCGCTCAACCATCAGCTTATTTGGTCATTGAATGATTTGGTTATTTGGTTATGGTGCGGCCGCGTAGTCGAGTGATCCCGCCGGATTGTCATCCCGAGAGCTTGAGACCAAACCCAGCTTTCAGCTCGAGCGGGCAACGGTTCGATGCTGCGCACGCAGCAGAGGAACGCTCACATGGGTCGCGTCGCTGGCCGTCAGACCCGTTCTTGTGGTGCGGTCCTGCAGCCGGCGTGCCTGCGCTCGGTTAGCTCGCCGCCTTCAGCAGTGCCGCGCCGCAGTGCATCACATTGTAGGCCAGCGCGCACGATATGGCGACACATTTCATGTTCGGCAAGCCGCGCGCCGTCATCTGCCTCCGCCCGCGGTAACAGTGCAGCTGGGCGTTGACGGCTGTACCCGTCGCCGCCCCTGCCCAGTAAACCTCTTGCCCCGCTTCCTGGCGATTGCGCGGCTTCCAGGCCAGCACCGCTTCAACGTCTCCACGCGACGCACTACACTGGCCAATACGGTCGAGGGTTTAAGCTAAAGGCTAAGAGCCAACAGCTATGTTTTCTGATTTTAATGGCAACGCCGATGTCGTTCTTCGCTTGCGCGAGATGCTGGCGCGCGACCGCTTTCCCCATTCCATCATCCTCGCGGGGCCGCGCGGAGCCGGCAAGTACACCCTTGCTCAGATGGTGGCGAAGGCCATGAATTGCCGGCGCGCAGGCATTGCCCGCGATGACGCGCCCATGCTGCTCGCACCTCAGCCCTCGTTGGATCTGCCCGATTTTTGCGGGGAATGCGAGAACTGCGCGCGCATCACTGAAGCCGACGACCTCGACGCCCGCTGCGCCGAAGCGGTCGAAACCCGCGAGTCGCTGCGCGAAACCGACCGCAAGGAAACGCGCATTTTTGTGCAGACACATTCCGACGTGCTCATCATTCCGCCCGATCCGCCGCAGATGATGATCAAGGTGGATCAGGTCCGGCACGTGACTGCTACGATCTACCATCGGCCCACCAGCGGCGGGCGGCGTGTCTTCATCTTCACCGATTCGGCGTTCATGAAAGAAGCCGCCAACGCGCTGCTGAAAGTGCTCGAGGAGCCGCCCGAGTTCGCCACCATTTTTCTGCTGACAGAAAATCCTGGCGAGTTGCTGCCCACCATCCGTTCGCGATGCGTGACATTTACCCTGGCGCCGCTGCCGGTCGAAGAGGTCGAGTGCTTCCTCGCCGCGCGTCGGCCCGAGTGGAACGCGGCACAGCGTTCGGTGGCGGCGCGTTTGAGCGGCGGCGCAGTGGGCAGCGCGCTCACCTTCGACGTGGCTTCCTACACCGCCGCGCGCAACGATGCCCTCGTACTGCTGCGCACCGCAACCGGCAGTGACGATCATTCCAGCCTGTTTCGCGTGACCGAGACTTATCGCGCAGGCGCCGAAGGGCGCGACAAAACCGAGCGCCTGCTGCGCACCATCTATTCCTTGCTCGAAGACCTGCTCTTCCTGAAATCCGGCACGCCAGACCTGGTGCGCAACCGCGACATTCTAGGCGAACTGCAACGCCTCGCTGTCAACATCGATTTCACCTGGATCGCGACCGCCGCCATGCGTTTGAACGAGGTCGAAACCGGCATGCGGCGTAACCTGCTGCGCAATGTCTCACTGGATGCGTTTGCGACATCGCTGGCGCCATAAAACCTAACCACGGATTAACACGATTTACACGGATTTCTTGCGAGTCTTGGCGCGCAAGTCCGGTAATCACTCAATCACTCAATCGCTCAATGACTCACCTGCTGCTGTGTCCCTTCACGCCGACGCCTGCCCATTTCTCCAGCAGTTCGAGAGTGGCCGCGTAATCGAGGTCGCTAAGGCCTTCTTCGTCCGCAACCTCGTAGATTTCGTCAACCGTCTCCAGGGCGGGCAGCTTGACTCGCATTTCCCTGGCGGCGTCCAGCATGAGGTGAATGTCCTTGTGCATCAGGCGGAGGGGGAAGTTCGGCGTGAAATCGTGGCGCAGCACAAACGGCGCCTTGTACTCCACCACGCCTGATTTCACCATTGATGCCTTGATCAGCTCGATCATCCGCTCCGGCTCCACGCCCAGCTTGGTAGCCAGCGTGAGCCCCTCGGCGAAGCCTTCGAAGATGAGCGCGATTTGCAGGTTCATGGCGATCTTTGCGGCCTGGCCCTTGCCGACGTCGCCCATGCGCACGACCATCTTCCCCATCGCGTCAAACAGCGGCTGCACGCGTGCGATGAGTTCTTCACTGGCGCCGACCATGAAGGTCAGCGTGCCGTCGGCGGCGGCAATTTTCGAACCGGTGACGGGCGCATCCGCGTAGTCAGCGCCTTTTGCCCGTACGCGCTGCGCGAACTTGACTGTAGCCGAGGGCGAAATCGTGCTGGAGTCCACCACCACCATGCCGGGCGCCAGCGACTGCCCGGCGCCGTTCTCGCCAAACAACACTTGCTCCACGGCAGCCGTGTCCGCCACGCACAACCACACGACCTCGGCGCCGCTCGCCGCGTCGGCCGGGGAGGCTGCGGCACGCGCGCCTTCCACCTGTTTCGGCGTGCGGTTCCATGTCGCCACCTCATGGCTTGCCTTCACCAGGTTGGCCGCCATCCGCTCGCCCATAATTCCCAGTCCGAGAAATGCCACCCGCATAAACTTGCCTCGCGCTGTGATCTGATAAAAGGCGATTAGATACGCGGTACGTATCTGGGGTCAAGGAAAGATGCGAACTTTCGTTACTATTGTGGCGGTCGCGCGCGCCGATTTAGCCTGTGCACATCCATGCACCTGCTCGCCAGCCTGACCGTGCCGTCGCTTGCCGAATGGCGAGTGATTGCCGGCTGCCTGATTTTTGCCGCCAGCTACCTGGTTTTTGCCATCGGACGCCTGCCCGGGTTCAAGATCGACCGCCCGGGAATGGCAATTATCGGCGCTGTGGCCATGGTAGCCACGCGCGTGGTGCGTCCGGGCGATGCTCTGCGCTTTGTGGATTTCGGCACCATTGTGCTGCTGTTTTGCATGATGCTATTGGTCGGCTTTCTGCACACCGCCGGACTGTTCGACTGGATTACCAGCGTGGTCGCCAGGCATTTGCCGCCCTCGAAGCTGCTGCCGGCCGTCATCTTCACCACCGGTCTGCTTTCCGCGTTTTTTGTGAACGACATCATCTGCCTGGTCATGGTTCCCTTCGTGCTTTCCACCACGCGCCAGATGCGGCTGCCACCACTCCCTTATCTGCTGGCCATCGCCACCGCGTCGAACATCGGCGGCGTGGCCACCATTACCGGCAACCCGCAGAACATGCTGATCGGCTCGGTTTCGCGCATTTCCTACCGCGACTTCCTGGTGCACCTCGGACCAGTCGCAATTCTCGGATTGCTGCTGGATTGGCTGGTGCTGCACTTCTTCGTCTCCCGTTCCCTATTTCCCCTTGCTGAACCAGTAAAGGAGCTGCAAGAAGTTTCCCAAGCGGAGGGACCGCAGAACGGGAAACCGGAAACGGGTAACCGGAAACGCGCCTTGCGCAAGCCCGTGATTGTGATGGCATGTGTGCTGGCAGGTTTCCTGGCTGGGGTTGCGCCGGCGACCATGGCCGCCATTGGAGCAGCCGCCATGCTGATCACGCGCTCGCGCAATCCGCAGCAAGTCTATGACGAGGTCAACTGGGACTTGCTGGTCTTCTTTGTCGGCCTCTTCGTGATTGTTGGCGGCGCGGAGAACGCCGGCGTTACCGACGGACTGCTGGCATTCGCGCAGCGCTGGAACCTGAATCACACCGCGGTGTTCACCGTGGCAACCGCGCTGATATCGAATGTGGTCAGTAACGTTCCGGCGGTCATGCTATTGAAGTCGCTGGTGCCGTCGTTCCCCAACGCCCACGACGGCTGGCTGTTGCTCGCCATGGCGAGCACGCTGGCCGGCAACTTGACCATCAGCGGATCGGTCGCCAACCTCATCGTCGTCGAGCGTGCCCGCGGCGAGGTGTACATTAGCTTCACGGACTACCTGAAAGTTGGTTTGCCTATCACCCTGCTGACGCTCGCGGTGGGCTGGGCCTGGTTGACGTTCCTCGCCTGATCCATCCGACCTAGCGAAACATCGGCTGATCCGGTGATCGGGTGATCTGAAGACCTTCAACGCTACAGCATTTTCAGTGAAGGTGTCTCCCGATCTTTGAAAGGGCACGGCTTTCAGCCGTGCCGAATAGCTTCTCTGAAAAAAAGGGCCTTTAGGCCCTGAGGGAAACTCGTCCTTCAGCGGGCAAAGCCGGGTCCGTACCCGTCCCGTACGGCACGCCTGAAGGCGTGCCCTTTCAAAGAATGGCGGTATACACTCATCCTGAAACGGCTCTTGCTGCTTGTTGCTTGCTGCTTCTTGTTAGTTGCTTGTTGCTGCATCGCGCCGCATGCAAGCTGCGTCTAAATCCGTGATGTCCCCAATCCTCGATCCGGGGCTGCGCCGCCGCGCCCGGCAGTTCAGCAAGCTGGTTCGCAGGTCCGCCGTCACACCGGTTGCGGGCCAGACGTACGCGCCCGTGCTGGCGCGCAACGGGGAGCTGGGCATCACCTTCATCGGACACTCGAGCTTTTTCCTCCAAGCTGCTGGAAAGTCGGTCCTTATTGATCCCAATTTTGCCCGCTGGCTGTTCGTGCTCAAACGCCAGCGCCGTCCCGGCCTGCGGCTCAAAGACTTGCCTGCCATTGACCTGGTGCTAGTGACCCACGCGCACTTCGACCACCTCCACCGGCCCTCGTTGCGCGCCATCGCCCAGGCCACCGCCCGCAAGGGCGGCAGGCCGACTATCGTGGTGCCGACCGATGTTTCCGATCTCGTCTCCGACCTCGGCTACAGCGAGGTCATCGAGATGGATTGGTGGGAGACGCTGCGCGATGGCGCCTTGGCGATCACCCACACGCCATCGCGCCATTGGGGCGCGCGGGTAATCAAGGACCATCATCGCGGCTTCGGCGGCTACGTGCTGCGCGCCGCCAACGAATCCGTCTATCACGCCGGCGACACCGCCTATTTCAGCGGCTTCCGCGACATCGGGCGCAAGCTGCATCCCCGGCTCGCGCTGCTGCCCATCGGCGCCTACAACCCGCCCTCATTCCGCAACGTGCATGCCAGCCCCGCCGACGCCGTGCAGGCATTTCTCGACCTCGGCGCCGAATGGATGACGCCCATGCACTACGGCACCTTCCGCCTGTCGCACGAACCCATGGACGAGCCGCTGAAACTGCTCGCCCAGGAAGCTCGCCGCCACGCCGTCGAAAACCGCGTGATCGTGATGCAGGAAGGCGTCACGCATTTCTTTTAGTTTGCAGTTTACGGTTTGCCGTTTGCAGCTCAACTGTCCCGATGAAAAATCATTCTGTGCTAATAAACAGATGTCCTGTGTTGTCATTCCGAGCGAAGCGAGGAATCTGCAGTCCTCCAGCCCGCAGCATACTCTTGTCCCGACCGTTAGCTGCGAACTGCAAACTGTTAGCTGCAAACTCTTCACCACGCCAGCAGCACCCGCAAATCGCGCACGTTATTTCCCGTCGGCCCGGTGATGATCGCGTCGCCCAGGGCGTCGAACAACGGGAAGGCGTCGAACTTCGCCAGCGCAGTCGCAGGATCGAGTCCCCGCTCGCGGGCGCGAGTCATGGTCGTGCCGTCAACGACGGCGCCCGCCGCTGGACTGTTGCCGTCAATGCCGTCGGTTCCGGCGCTGAGCACTGCGATGTTCTCGCCGGCGATTTTCGTCGCGCAATAAAGCGCGAACTGCTGGTTGCGCCCGCCGACGCCGCCGTTGGTCACCTTCACCGTGACCTCGCCGCCCGACAGCAGGCAAGCGCGCGACACCCCCTGGCGCAGCTTCCGCAGCTTATTGAGCAGGTAGTCGGCCGCGGCGGCGTAGTCCCAGTCGTCGCACGAGTTGTCCACCTCGACGGCGAACCGCTCCATGGCCGCGCGCTGCCCGGCGGCCCGCAGCGCGTTCGCATTCGACAGCAGCACCCACCAGCGCGAATTGGTGAACGCGGGATCGTCCGACTTGGGCGTTTCTTCCAGCGCGCGGCGGATAAACAAATCGCGGACTGCCGGCGGAAACTGTGGCAACAACTCATACTTCGCCACAACCCGGTAGCAGTCTTCGACCGTGGTGCGGTCGGGCATGGTCGGCCCGGAAGCCAGCGCGTCCAGCGTTTTCTCGGGGACGTCTACCACCATCGCCGACACCTGGCGCGCCCCACCAGCGGCCTGCGCCAGACGTCCGCCTTTTACAGCGGAAAGATGTTTGCGGATGGCGTTGATTTCGGCGATCGGCGCGCCCGAGTGCACCAGTGCGCGATGAGTCGCGATCAGATCGTCGAGCGAGATGCCGAACAACGGCTTTTCGACGACCGCCGATCCGCCGCCGCTCAGCAAAAAAATCACCAGCGATTGTTCGCTGACAGACCGCAACGCCCGCAGGATACCTTCCGCGGCGCGCATCGAACCGGCGTCCGGCAGCGGGTGACCGCCGCGAAAGTACTCGAACCGCGGCAGCATTCTTTCCGGGTCGGTCGGCCCGGCCGCGACACCCTGAACCGTTCTGCCCACCTGCTGCGCCAGCGCCTGCGCCATGGTGTACGCCGCCTTGCCGATCGAGACCGCCAGCACCTTGTCGTATCCGGGCAGGCCGTACAGGTCCTCGGCTATGCGCAACACGCCCCGGTCGTATTGCACTTGGCGCGCGAATGCCTTCGCGATCGAACAATCCTCGAGCGCGCGGTGCAAAATCCGGCGCAGCACGTCGCGGTATTCGGCGCCCAGCATTTGCGGCGCACACATGGCACGACATTATTGCAGCATTTGTGATTTAGCGATTTGTAATTCGTGATATTCGTGATTGCACGTTCGATTTGGGATTGGGAATCAGTACTGTCCGGGGAAAATCCGGGCCATCGTTGTAAGTCTATGACATCGCTGCTGAAAAGAGCCATCATGCGATCTTTCGATTTCAATTCGAAACAGCCGTTTTGGCACCATTTTGCTGCCTTTCAACTCAGCTCCAAGGCAGCAGATGAACACTGGACGAACCATCTTTTCGCAGCTCATGGACTTTTTCCCGCGCTACGAATTCCAACTCTGCGTCGACGCTACCAGGGCAATCGCTACGTCAAGAACTTCTCCTGCATCGGTCAGTTCCTGTGCCTAGCCTTTGCCCAACTGACCTATCGCGAAAGCCTGCGGGACATCGAAGCGTGCTTGCGGGCGCAGCAAGCGAAGCTCTACCACATGGGCTTTCGCGGCCGGATTGCGCGCGCCACGCTGGCCGGCGCCAACGAGCGGAGAATGCGGTGAAGACCCAAGTCTGGGTGGCGCTGTCGGCCTACTTGCTGGTAGCTATCGTGAAGCAGCGCCTCGGCCTCGACCTGCATTTGCACAAAATTCTCCAAATTCTCAGCATCTCGCTTTTCGAAAAAACCCCGATTTTACAGG
>JBHGBA010000080.1:0-14529 GCA_041946775.1 Terriglobales bacterium | reverse complement strand
GGGAAACAGCAGGTTCCTCGCGCCAAAGGCGGACGCTCGGAATGACAATCCGCTGGGGTTAACGGCATCGCAAGAGAGGACAACGGGTGTCACCATAATATGCGATTCTCAATAGCTCTTGGCCTTTAGCTGGACACGTTCATGGTGGGCCGTGCGGCTTCAGAGAGCTGCGGCTAAGAGCTAAAGGCTAAGAGCTAAGAGCTGCAAACTGCAAACGTTCGGCAACATGCCGAGGAGACTATTTTGAGCTTAGTGCAGCGCTGGCGCGATATACGCGAGGGATTTGAACGTCCTTTCTGGGTCGCGAACATCACCGAGCTTTTTGAGCGGCTTTCGTATTACGCCGCGTTTGCTTCGCTGGCGCGCTACCTGAACGAGTCGTTGCACTTTCCGGTGGACCGCGCCGGCAGCCTGGCCGGGTTGTTCGGCGGACTGGTGTGGTTCCTGGCGGCGTTTGGCGGGGCGCTGGCAGACCGCATGGGTTTCCGGCGGGCGCTCTCACTGGCCTACCTGGTCCTGAGCGTCGCATATTTTCTGCTGGGATCGCTTAGCACGTCGTGGATGGCGCCACTGCGCGAATCCATGCCGCTGGTGGTGCTGGTGGGGTTCGTGTTGGCATTGCCGGCGCTTGGCATTGCGCTGGTGAAGCCGAGCGTGGTGGGCACGACGGCGCGCGCGTCGAACGAGAACGTCCGCTCGATTGGCTACTCGATCTACTACACGCTGGTCAACGTGGGCGGGGCGGCGGGGCCGTACGTGGCTTCGGCGGTGCATCGCCACCTGAGTGTCGAGAATGTTTTCCGCATGGCCGCGCTCAGCGTGTTTGGGATGTTCTTTGCGGTGCTGCTGCTGTTCAAAGAGCCGCGGCACGGCGCGGGCGCAAAAGCTGCCAGCCTGGGCGAGTCGGCGCGCAACTTCTGGACGGTGATCTCCAACCCGCGATTCATGCTGTTCCTGCTGATTTTTTCCGGATACTGGGTCGTCTTCTGGCAGGAGTTCATTACGCTGCCGATCTACGTGGTGCGCTACATTGATCCCAAAGCCGATACGGAACTGCTGCTGGTGACCGGGCCGCTGGTCGTCATTTGTTTCACCGTGTTGATTAACCTGGTAATGCAGAAAGTCGCCGCGTTTCGCGCCATCACGCTGGGCACGCTGGTCTCGGCGCTGGCGTGGTTGATCCTGGCATTTCACCCGACCGTCCCGATGGTGATCCTCACGCTGGTGGTGGTCGCGCTGGGCGAGATCACGCAGTCGCCGCGCTATTACGAGTACATTTCGCGGCTGGCGCCGCCGGAACAGCAGGGAACATACCTGGGGTTTGCGTTTCTGCCGATCGGGATCGGGTCGCTGATCGGCGGCTGGCTGGGGGGCAAGCTGCTGCATCATTTCGGCGAGGTGAGCCAGCGGCCCGCAATGATGTGGTGGGCGATCACGGGCGTGGGCGTACTGACGGCGGTGCTGCTGTGGGTATACGACCGGTTTGTATTGCCGGCAGAGGCGAAACCGGCCACCGTGGTAACGGCGAAGGCGGAGTGATTTGTGACTTAGCGATCTGCGATTTGTGCCGACGGGGGATTTGGGATCTGGGATTTTGGATCTGCGATTGAGAAAAGCGCCTCGACTGCGCGAGCAAATTTAGGGGTTTACCGCAGAGGACGCAGGGGACACAGGAATCGGGGCCCGCCGCAGAGACGGCGGCGCTACCGCAGACGCAGGGGACACAGAGGAAACCGGGCCCGCCGCCGAGACGGCGGCGCTGCCGCAGACGCAAGGGACACAGCGGAAACTAGGCCCGCCGCCGAGGGGCGGCGCTGCCAACATGAAATCGAGAATCCGAAATCCGAAATCCCAAATCGCAGTTTCGAAGTCGCCGAAATACATTGCCGACCATGTACGGCGGTTGTTGAAGGATGGAGGCTCGGCGCCACATGCGGCCGAGGTGCAGCGCTTCTTCAAAGAAGAAGTGCAGTCGCGCGGCTGGTACACGGCGGAACTGCGCAAAGTGGCCGGGCGAGTGAGGCGGGCGGTGCTGCGCGATGCCGGCCTGAAGTTTCTCATCGAGGTGGCCGACGACCTGTTCAGCGGAGAAGTGCTGGAAGAGAAGGTGTTCGCTGTGTTTCTGTTGGAGAAGTCGGTGGGCGAGTTCGGGGAGCGGGAGTTGAAACGGTTTGAGCGGTGGCTGGAACGGGTCAGCAGTTGGGCGGACCACGACGCGCTGGTGCACTACCTGATCGCACCCATGCTGGTCAACGACGATTACTTGGTGCGGCGGATTTATCGTTGGGCGAATTCGCCGAACCGGTGGTTACGGCGGGCGTCGGCGGTGGCGTTGATTCGCGGCGTCCGGGCGGGAAGGTTTCATCAGGATGTTGAATGTTTGGCGGACCTGATTCTCTGCGATCCGGATGACATGGTGCGGAAAGGGTACGGGTGGTTGTTGCGCGAGGCAACGAAGGCGGATGCGAAGGCGATGCTGCCGTTCCTGATGAGCATCCGGGAGACGGCGCCGCGGCTGGTGTTGCGCACGGCGTGCGAGACGTTGCCGAAGGAGTTGCGGGCGAAAGTATTGGGTTGGCCGCTGGTTATTTTTGAATTTTGAATTTCGATTGAACGGCGGAATGTCAGCCGGTCATGTCGGCCGCTCCTGACAGGACTTGATCCTCAAACATGCGTGTGTACCCAGGACTGCGCCCTGGGCTATTTTCGCGGCGTCCCTGGCGGGACGCTAATTCTTCCAAACCGCACATTACCCGGCGAGGTTCCAAATAGCCGCTGATTAACGCAGATTGACGCGGATTATTATTGAATTTTGATTTTCGATTTTCTTTCGCGAGTGTATCGCTTGTCCGCGGCAAACACAGGGTCGCTCGACTCGGCGCGGCAAAAGCGGCCGCGCGTCGCTCGGGATGACAGGCAAAGCAGCCAGTCAGACGGTACAGGTACCGTCGATTTGCACTAGCTTTGCGCTTTGGCTGCCTGGCGGAGGCGGATTTGGCGCAGCACTTCGGCGTCGGGATCGGCGAGACCGATAAATTCAAACCCGTAGTGAATGCCGCGGCGATAGCGCACGACGGCCTTGATCGCCAGGTCACAGCCATCTACGGCGAATTTCAGCGTGACGACGCTATCCCTTTGCAAGGGTTCGGGAATAATTGCGCCCAATCCCTGCTCGGTGATGTCGCGGATACGGCCCTGAATATTGGTTGTCCGGCCATCTACGGTTGTCAGCCAGAGCTGCTGGTCGAAGCGGGAACGCGGCAGGCGGCGGCGCTCGGCGAAGGGGCTGTCGGTGTCGGCGGCGGGGGCATTGAGCACGTCGAGCGCGGCGATCAGGCCCAGTTGGCTGGTGAGTTGGCGCCGCAGCCGCGTAATGACCGCCTGCTGGTATATGACAAAGACATCGAACAGCAGGACCAGCGCAAGCAACGAACGCATGCCGGTGGCAAGTTGCTCCTGGTCGAAAGCGTCGCGCGAGGCGCGGGGGAGGGACAGGACCAGCAGGCCGGCTGTCAGTGCCAGCGTGACGACCAGGGCGGCGCCCCAGCGGAACCATTCGCCGCGTTCGAGCCGCAGCAGTTGCGCGTGGGTAGCGCGCAGGTCCATTTCCGGGCGGGCGTAAAGTTCAGCATCCATAGCGTTCTCTTTCTCGCGGCCATGCCAGTCATACAGTTTTAATCGGAAACGGGCGGTTGGGTAACGTTACGCGCGTTCACCGTGGTGCAGCGCCCAAGGTAACGCCGCGATTGGCAGCGGGATGGCGCTTCCTGTATGCTGGCGCGTTTGCCCGGAGGTCCGAACGAACTCGGGTAGGCATCCAAAAAGCTATGGCGCTCGAACGTCTGCAAAAAATCATGGCGGCAGCCGGCGTAGCCTCGCGGCGCAAGAGCGAAGAGCTGATCACTGCCGGCCGCGTCAGCGTGAATGGGCAGGTGGTCAGCGAACTGGGCGCCAAGGCCGATCCGGAACGCGACCACATCCGGGTGGACGGCAAGCTGCTGCACGGCGCCGAGCGCAAGGTTTACCTGCTGCTGAATAAGCCGAAAGGATATGTCAGCACGGTGAGCGATCCGCAGGGACGGCCGACGGTGATGGACCTGGTGCGCGGCGAGGGCGCGCGGCTGTATCCGGTGGGACGGCTTGACTACGCCAGCGAGGGCCTGCTGCTGCTCACGAATGACGGCGAGCTTTCGCAACAACTGACGCGAGCGGCGTCGCACGTGCCAAAGACATACCTGGTGAAAGTCAGCGGCAAGCCGAGCGAGGAAGCGATTGCGCGTTTGCGCGGCGGAATCCTGCTGCGTGCGGACCGTCCGGGGGGACGCGCGGTGAAAGCGGCGCCGGCGCGTATCAGCCTGGCGCGGGATGCGGAGAATCCGTGGTACGAGGTCACGCTGACCGAGGGACGCAACCGGCAGATCCGCCGCATGTTCGAGCAGGTCGGACATCACGTCGAGAAGATCAAGCGGGTGCGCTATGGACCGCTGGAACTGGATGTGCCGCCGGGAGAGTATCGGCGATTGACAGGAGACGAGGTCGCGCGGTTGCAGCGTCCCCAGGGAGCGCGCAAGGGAACCAGGACGAAGTAGCCGGTGTCAGTAGGAAGTTCACGTTCTCTCGCGGAGAAATCAATGGGACGATTTGACGAGCTGGTACCAGAACACATTCGCAAGCTGGCCGGCTATACGCCGGGCAAGCCGCTGAAACAGGCGGAGCGGGAGAGCGGCATCACGTGCACCAAGATGGCGTCGAACGAGAACCCGTTCGGGCCGTCGCCGCGCGCGATTGCCGCCATGCATGAAGCCGCGCCGTTGGTGCACCTGTATCCCGACAACGACGCGACCGAACTGCGCGCGCTGATCGCCGGGCGCTTCAGCATGCGGCCGGAGCACGTGCTGATCACCGGCGGCTCGACACAGTTTCTGAACATCATTGTGCATTCGCTGCTCGCGCCCGGGCTGAACGCGGTCACCAGCGAGCGCTCGTTCATCGTTTATCCCATCGCCACTCAGGCCGCCGGGGGCACGCTCAAGCAGGTGCCGATGCGCGGCGACACGTTTGATCTCGACGCGATTCTCGACGCGATTGACGACAAGACGCGCGTGGTGTTCATTGCGAACCCCAACAATCCGACGGGCACGCTGCTGGATCCGCAGGCGATCTCGCGTTTCCTGGACTGCGTTCCGGAGCACGTGTTGGTGGTGCTCGACGAAGCCTATTACGAATTTGCCGAGTACTTCGCGCGGCGGCGCGGCGTGGACTACACGCATTCGCTGGAGTTTGTGCGGCAGGAGCGCAACGTGGTGGTGCTGCGCACTTTCTCGAAGGCGCAAGGATTGGCCGGGTTGCGCGTAGGCTACGGTTTCGGGCCGGCGGAGCTGATCCAGTATTTCGCGCGCGAGCGCACCGCGTTTTCCATTTCGACGCTGGCGGAAGCGGCGGCAATTGCGGCGCTCGGCGACGAGGAGCACATCCGCAAGACCGCCGAGAACAACGCGGCCGGCGCGGCGTGGATGACCAGGAAGTTGTCGGAGATGGGGCTGCGCGTGGTGCCCACGTGGGCCAATTTTCTGTTCGTTGAGATCGGCGAGGATGCGCCACTGGTGGCGCGCCGCATGCAGCAGGAAGGCGTGATCGTGCGTCCGATGACCGGAGTGTGGGGCGCGCCGCACGCGATCCGCATCAGCATTGGAACGCCGGAGCAGAACCAGCAGTGCGTCAGCGTGCTGAAGCGGGTGATGGAGCACGCAGTGGTCCTGTGAGTTCGCGAGTGCGTCAGCGGGCCCGCCACCGGGACGGCGGCGCTACCCGTGCACGGCGACTTCTTCTTTCAACATTGGTAAACGAGCGGCGCCGTAGAGGCCGGCATCGCTGCCGAGCAGGGCCCCGGTGATGATCGTACGCATACCTGAGGCAAGGGGCTTCAGGGTTGCCGAGGCGCCTTCGGCGACCGCGGCGGCTACGTCGTCCGGCGCGGTGGCGGCATAGACAAACGAGCGCCGCTGCACTTCGGCAAACATCGCCGGCGCAAAGGCCCCCCAGGCGCTCGATACCCCGCCGCCAATCACGTACATGTGCAAATTCAGCGCGTTGATCAGGCCGGCCAGCAGGATGCCGAGGTAACGGCCAACGCTCGCAAAAATCTCCTGCGCGGGCTTGTCACCCTGCACAGCGAGGTTGTGCACCAACTTGGCGCTGAACTCGACGTCAGGGGCATTGGCGGCGCGCGCCAGTTTGGGAGCACGGCCGCTGGCGATGGCCTCACGCGCCATGCGGACGACGGCGGTGGCAGAAGCGAATTGCTCGATGCAGCCGCGACCGCCGCAGCCGCACCTGGGGCCGTTGGGATCAACGACAATGTGACCGAGTTCGCCGGCCATGCCGGTCATGCCGTGCCACACGCGGCGGTTGAGCACCAGGCCGCCGCCCACGCCGGTGCCGAGGGTGATCATACACATGTTGGGCAGGCCGCGTGCGGCGCCCAGCCAGGCCTCGCCGAGCGCGGCGGCGTTGGCGTCGTTTTCCAGCATGACCGGAGCTTTCAGGCGATGCTCGATTTCGTCGCGCACGGGGTAGTCGTTCCAACCGGGGAGGTTGGGCGATTCGCGCAACATGCCGGTGGAGGCGTCAATGATGCCGGGCACTCCGATGCCGACGCCGAGCAGTTGGTCGGCGCCAGCGAACTGGGCGGCCAGGCGGCGGATCGCTTCGGTCATCTCGGCAATCACCGCGTCGCGTCCGAGGGCGACCTTGGTGCCGGTGGTGACCTTTTCCAGCAGGTCGCCGTTTTCGTTTACCGCAGCGATGCGGAGGTTGGTCCCGCCGAGATCGACTCCGATGGCGAATGGCATGATCGTTCCGTTCAAAGATGTCGGTTGGGATTGTAACGGTTGGAACGGCACATGAGCGAACGGCGGAAAACAAACAACGGATTAAGACGGATCTAGACGGATCAGAGTCAATCTCCGGAAGCACAAGGTTCGTCGATTTCGGCCGGCGCCATAGATCGCTCTCCACTCAGGTGGACAGCATACTGGAACCCACAACTCCCGAGTGTTCGTCGCTAGGTTCCGTGCAATCCGTTTGTATCCGTCTAAATCCGTTGTTGCCCTTCCCCTTATTTCTGGCATTTGGGGCAGTAGTGGGTGCCGCGGCCGGCGACGATGATGCGTTTGATGGGCGTTTTACAAGTGAGGCAGGGCAGGCCGGCGCGGCCGTACACACGGTGCTTGGTTTGAAACAGCCCCGGCTCGCCTTCGACATCGAAATAGTCGGACACAGATGATCCGCCGGCGGCGATGGCTTCCTGCAAGACTTCCTGGACGGAGCCGTAGAGACGGCGCAGTTCTTTGTGGGTCAGCGTGGCAGCGCGGCGGCGCGGGCGAACGCCGGCGCGGGCCAGCGACTCGTCGGCGTAGATGTTGCCGACGCCGCGAAGCAGCTTCTGGTTCAGCAGCGCGCTTTTGATCGGCGTCTGGCGTTTGCGGAAGAGCGCAGCGAAATCATCAAACGAAATATGCAGCGGCTCGAGGCCGTGAGTGTCGAAGGCACTGGTCACCCACACGCGGCCGAAGCGCCGCGGGTCAACAAAGCGCAGCTCGCGGCCGGAGGCAAGTCCCAGCACGACGTGAGTGTGTTTCAACACTTCGGCGTCGGGCCGCGCCACCTGAAGCGAGCCGGTCATGCCGAGATGGATGATGAGCTGCTCGTGCTTGTCTCTTGTACGGGTCGAGTGAGTTCGCTCGAGATCAATCACAATGTGCTTACCCATGCGCCGCACGTCAGTGATCTTTGCGCCCTCGAGGGTGCGGGCGATTTCCGCCGGCGGTGATTTGAACGTCTGCGGCTTTTCGCCGAGCCAAACCGATTCGATGCGATCGCCGATGACGCGCTCGGCCAAGCCCCGCCGTACGGTTTCCACTTCAGGGAGTTCAGGCATTCCGAGGTTAGTTTACAATCACGTGCCGTGCTACTGTGGTGCCGTGCCTTCGATTACACGATTGACGTGCCGGGCGATCCTGTTCGATTTGGACGGCGTCCTGGTGGACTCGACTGCATCCGTGGGCCGTGTTTGGGGACGCTGGGCCGCGGAGCATGGGCTGAATGCTGCGCAGGTGGTCCGCAGCGCGCACGGACGGCGCTCGATTGAGACGATCCGGCATTGGCTGCCGTTGGTTGACGCGGTGGTGGAGAACCGGCGGGTCGAGCAAATGGAGATTGACGACACGCCGTGGCTGCACGTGGTCCCCGGCGCGCGCGAGTTGCTGGCGTCAATTCCCAACCGGAACTGGGGGATCGTGACCTCGGGCACACGCGCGCTGGCGTGTTCGCGGCTGAGCGTTGCCGGGCTGGCGCCACCTCCGGTGCTGATCACGGCGGACGATGTCAGTCTCGGAAAGCCGCATCCGGGGCCGTGGCTGCAAGGTGCGGCCAAGCTCGGGGTGAAGCCGAAGCAATGCGTGGTGATCGAAGACACGCCGCCGGGCATACAGTCGGCGCATGGCGCCGGGATGCGCGCGCTGGCGTTGACCTCCACGTGTCCGTTCACGGCGGTCTCGGATGCGGAAGCAGTGGTGGATTCGCTGAGCGACATCCGCATCAAGGCAGGCGCGAACGGCCGGCTGATGCTGCGGGTGCGCTGCGCCGATCCGCCGTGGTCCGGCAAATGACAGCATTGCCGGAAGTCGCAGCGACAATTTAACATTCATTGGGCACCCGGCTCGCCGATTCCCCTTCAACTTGCGTTTTCAGGATGGCGGGAGGCGTGTGTGCCAGCGAGGTGAGCGTACTTGAACAGCTTCAGAACAGCAGTGGTAGTGGGCGCGCAGTGGGGCGATGAGGGCAAGGGCAAGATCGTTGATGTGCTTTCCGACAATTTTTCGGTAGTCGCGCGTTATGCCGGCGGTCACAACGCGGGACACACGGTCACCATCAATGCCCAGAAATTCATCCTGCAACTGGTGCCCTGTGGCGTGCTGCGTCCCGGCTGCAAAGGGGTGATCGGCAACGGCGTAGTGCTGGATCCAATTGCGTTTCTCAACGAAGTGCAGCGTCTGCGCGATGCCGGCGTCAGCGTGGACGGCAACCTGTTCGTCAGCAACCGCGCGCACGTCATCCTGCCCTACCACCGCATGATCGAAATGGCGGCCGAAACCGCACCCGGCAGGGTGAAGATCGGCACTACTTCGCGCGGCATTGGCCCGGCGTATGAAGACAAATCCAGCCGCCGCGGATTGCGCGTCGCCGACCTGCTCGACCTCGAGTTGCTGAAACGGCACATCGAGAACGCCTGCCGCGAGAAGAACGAGATCGCGCACCGCCTGTTCAACTCGGAGCCGCTCGATCCGGACGCGATTTATAACGAGTACGCGCGCGCCAGCGAACAGGTGCGCCCGTTCGTCACCGATACAGCACTGCTGCTGAACCAGGCAATTGCGCGCGGGGAATCGGTGATGTTCGAAGGCGCGCAGGGCACAATGCTGGACATTGATCACGGCACGTATCCGTTCGTGACATCGTCGAGCGCCACATCGGGCGGGGCAGTGATCGGCACCGGAGTTGCTCCGACCGCCATTGACACCGTGATCGGGGTCAGCAAGGCATATTGCACGCGCGTAGGCGAAGGGCCGTTCCCGACGGAACTGAAGGACACTACCGGCCAACTGCTGCGTGACCGCGGCCGTGAATACGGCGCGGTTACGGGGCGCCCGCGGCGCTGCGGCTGGCTCGACATGCCGCTGCTGCGCTACTCGGTGATGATCAACGGCATCTCGCGCCTGGTCATCACCAAGCTCGATGTGCTCGACGAGATGGAGACGATCTCCGTCTGCACGTCGTACAAAGTGGACGGCAAAAAGGTCTCGGAAGTGCCGGCGCAGGCGAGCGGATACGAGCGGCTGGAGCCGGTGTACACGAATTTGCCCGGATGGAAGACGAACACACACGGGATTACCGCCTACGAAAAGCTGCCGGCGAAGGCCCGTCAATACCTGGCGTTCCTCGAAAAGGAGAGCGGGGCGCGCATCGGCATGATTTCCACCGGGCCGGACCGCGATCAGACGATCTTGGTGGACGAGTTCAGGGCCGCGTTACGCTCAGCACAAAAAGCGGCGAAGAAATAGCGCGCCCACATCTGCCAAAGGCGGGCAGATCTGGGGCACGAGCGGCTCAGGGCAGTGTATCAATGCAAACACAAGGTCCCTCGACGTCGCGCGGCAAAAGCGGCCGCGCTCTGCTCGGGACGACAAACACGAACGTTGAGCCAGCCTGGGATGCAGCTACGTGGTCCTAGTTTTCAAGGCAGGAGGCAGGGATGGCGCTGGCATTGCTAGTGAATTTCAGCGTGCGAAAGGACGATGTGGAGAAGACGAAGGAACTGGTGCGGAAGATGGAAGAGCACACCCGGCGTGAACCGGGATGCCGGCACTACATCGGGCATCAGTCAGTCGAAGACCCCTGCCGCTTCCTTTTCTACGAACTGTACGACGACCAGGCGGCGCTGGACGCGCACCGCGCCTCGCCGCATTACAAGCGGTACGTCACCAACGGCCTGATTGGGCTAATGGAGACGCGCATCACTGGACTGTTCGATACTATCGAGTGAACCATTGATTTACTGAGTCATTGAATCAATGGATTCTGGCGTGGAGCGAAACCGCAGCTTTCGCGACGTGGAGTTCAGCAGGCTGGAGCCATGCGGATACAGAACTGATCCGGACGTGGTGGACGGCTGGGGCCGTACATTGGAATGCGGCAAGCCGATCCCGCCGCCGGTTGCAGTGCTCATGGAACGCGGCACTTATTACGTCTACGACGGCAACCACCGCTACGAAGCGCTGAAGCAATACATGGTGGGGAAGGAGAGTGGGACTGTTCGCATTGGCCTAGTCGTGCCGCTGCCCGGATATCAGTTCACATATCGCTGGATGGGCGAATTCGAGACTTATGTACTCGAAGCGGTGCCGCGGCGGTTCGCCTGCGCAGCGATATTCCTGACTCCGCTGCTGTCGAGCGTGTTTGCCATGGGGCCTGACCGCGGTGTTGCCGGGTGTCGATCAGAGTCCCTTCTTTGTCTTTTATGTCTTGTCCGTGTTGATGAGCGCGTGGCTCGCCGGATGGAGGGCCGGCCTGCTGGCGGCAATGTTTAACCTGCTGGGCGCCGCCTATTGCCTGCTTCCGCCAAGCGGTTCGCTGCTGATTGACGACAGCATCCACGCGTTGCAGCTTGCCGTTGCAGCGTTGGCGATGGCGGCGGTCGTGGTGTTCGTGCGTTATGCGGTTCCGGGGCGCGAAGCGTCACGTTTGCGGCCGATCTCACTGCGTACCGACCAACGAACGGAATCGAGCGCGCGCGCTGCGGATTACGGCAAAAAAATCAGCAACTGCCGCATGGCTCTGGGCATCCATGAACGCGTTCTGACCTTGGCGCGCGACAAAGCACACGCCAGGGTGAGTTCGAAGGAGGACTAGCATGGCGAAAACCGGAATCCCCCAGGGCTATCACACTGTAACGCCTTCCATTACCGTCAAGAACGCCGCTGCTGCAATTGATTTCTACAAGAAGGCTTTCGGCGCCGAGGAGTTGATGCGCATGAACTCGCCGGACGGCAAGATCGCGCACGCCGAAATCAAGATTGGCGACTCCATCATTTTCCTGAATGATGAGTGCGATATGGGCTTTTCCCGAGCGCCGCAGACCTTGGGCGGCACCACGGGCGGGCTGATGCTCTATGTCTCTGACGTTGACACCGCGTTTGATCGCGCTATCAAAGCCGGCGGCCAGGTGAAGATGCCGGTGGCGGACATGTTTTGGGGAGACCGCTACGGCAACCTGACTGACCCGTTCGGCCACGTTTGGGGACTTGCCACCCACAAGGAAGACCTGAGCCAGCAGGAGATTGAGGACCGCGCCAAGGCGTTCTACGCGAAGATGAACGCGGCGTAAAACCTGACCACGGACAACGTAAAAACCTGACCACGGATTTACACGGATTCACACGGATTAGGCAGCCGAGTCATTGATTCACTGGGCCACTGAGTCATTGAAGGAATTACGCAATGACTCACTATTCAGTGAATCAATGATTCAGTTTTCTGATCCGTGTAAATCCGTGTTGATCCGTGGTTGGCATTTTTCGCGCACTACCTGGCCAGCTCGTATCCGGCGAAAAAGTAACTAAGCTCGAAGCGCGCGGTGTCGTCGGCATCGCTGCCGTGGACGGCGTTGCGTTCGATGTTGCTGGCATACTTCTTGCGGATAGTGCCTTCGGCGGCCTTGGCGGGATCGGTGGCGCCCATCAGATCGCGCCAGTCGGCAATAGCGTTTTCCTTTTCCAGCGCCATTACCACAATCGGGCCGCTCGACATGAAGTTGGTCAGCGACTCGAAAAACGGCTTGCCGGCATGCACGGCGTAAAAGCCTTCCGCCTGGTGTTTCGTGATGTGCAGCATTTTCATGCCGAGAATGCGGAAGCCCTTGTGCTGAATCAGGGCGACGATTTCGCCGCTCGCGTTCTTCTCCACCGCGTCGGGCTTGATGATTGCAAGGGTGCGTTGCAGTGTCTTGGGCATCGTGCTGTTCGTTCCTCGATCTATGTTTTCAAGTTGTGAAGACAGAACCTGAAAGCATACAGGACGAAGGAATTGAACGGGTACAGAAAACATTGAAGGCGCGGGCTTACGCGGCGGGCGGTAGCTGGTGGCCGGTTTCAGTAACAGTGTCTTTTGTCACACCTGGGACCAGCACTGACCGGTTATTATGCATTCACGCAAACAAGCAGGTATGGCCGTTCGGACCCGGACTCCACGGTTGTGTCTCGCGATGTGCGTTACCGCAGTCGTCAGTGGGAGGCCAATACCGATGGGCTGGTGGAGCCTGCTTGCAATCGCGGTCGCTTTGGCCATGGACGCCTTTGCCGTGGCGATCGTGACCGGACTTACCTTGCGCATTCTCACCAAGCGGCACCTGTTCCGTCTCGGCTTCCACTTCGGACTTTTCCAGGCCATGATGCTCGCTATCGGATGGTTTTGCGGCCGTGCGGTGCATCGCTACATCGGGGCGGCGGACCACTGGGTAGCGTTCGGGCTGCTCGCACTGGTGGGCGCGAAAATCATTCGTGACGCGTTCGGCGGCGAACAGGAACGCCGCTCGCCGGATCCGACGTCCGGGTGGGACCTGGTTCTGCTCTCGGTGGCAACCAGCATTGATGCCCTGGCGGTGGGGCTTTCGCTGGCAATTGTCGGCAGTGAAATTGCGGTCCCAGCGCTGGTCATCGGCGTGACGGCCACCTGCCTTACGCTCGTTGGTATGGGCCTGGGGCGCCGCGTGGGCGCCCTGTGGGGCCGGCGGGTCGAGGTGCTCGGCGGCGTGATCCTGATCGTGATCGGGCTGAAGATCCTGTGGGACCACACGATGCCGCCATGAGGGCCGCTCTTACATCGCGCCCGGTGGCTGAGTCGCGGGCTGCGCGGCAGGCTTCCTCTTCGCCGGCTTCCTGGCAGGTTTCGCCGGCTTGTCGTCGTCAATAATGATCTTCATCGGCGGAGGCGGGGGTGTGGTGGCGCGGGTCAACTCCGTCCGCAGACGTACGAGCTCGGCATCGTTGGCCGCGGCCATGCCCTCCAGGCGTTCTCCCATGGTGCGGCGCACGCTGTCGAGGCGGGCGGCGTCGCTCGACAGGGTCTCGTACTCCTGCTTGGGACCGAATGCGCCGGCCGATTCCGCCAGGGTCGAGAAGACGTCGTAGAGCGCGTTGACGTTCCGGTAGAGCTTGACCGCTGCCGCCAAACTCTGAGGATTGGCGCGCACCTGCTCGGTCATGCCGGGCAGTGCGGCACTGATGTTGCGCGAGATGGAATCAGCGTTCTGCTGCGCCTGCTCTTTGATGGCGCCTTCGGTCTTCCATTTCTCAATGCGCAGGCGGGCAATGTCAAGGTTGATGGACTGGGCGGCCTGTTGCAGTTGCGGGAGCAGGGAGGTGAAGTCCTGCGGGGTGGCACCAGCGGCAGGCGGCGAAGTGGCGGGCGGCGGAGCGGTGACTTGCGCGGCCGCAGCCAGGGCCAGCGTAACTACGCCGAATACGATGACGCCCTTGCGCATAGCTGGCTAGATGTAAGCCGCCGGTGTTGCAGTTGCAAAAGTTCGCGGCTCAGAAGATCTAGTGTACCGCCGGCGCTAGGAGCAGCGAAACCGCGGCCGGGCTGTGCTCGACCGGCGATCTGCCCCAGATCATCCAAAGCATCACGCCGATGATGACCAGCAGCCCTAAGACAATCAGAGAGACAATGAGCGTAGCGCTCAGACTTGGGCTGCGCCTGCTGGATCCTTTTGGTATCGTGCCCTCAAATTGAGTTGCTTATTAGCTGAGATGCCTGGCGCAAAGCGGGCGTAGAGCGGCAAAGCGTGTGCCTCATCTGCTGCCATCTGCGGTGATTGACTATCACCGCGCCGTGCGGGACAATAAACAGGCATGTGGGCCTGTGGCGCAGCTGGGAGCGCGCTTCCATGGCATGGAAGAGGTCGTCGGTTCG
>JBHGBA010000008.1:0-79738 GCA_041946775.1 Terriglobales bacterium | reverse complement strand
GCTACTCTGAAACCCTTGTAAATTGAAAGGTTCTCCAGATTCTTGCTCAGAGCCCAAAAATCAAAAATCAAAATTGAGCAGCGTTCGCCAGCGTTGATCAGCGGCTCAACTCTCACCCGGCGCATGGAACTTCACTCCCCGCGCCTGGTTCTCCCTCACGGTCGCCGCCACATCCAGCTCGGAGAGCGAAATCTTCCTGCTCTGCTGTGGGTCCATGACGTACAGCACATCGCCGGCGGCGGCATAGTTCGTCACCTCCAAGCGGCGGCCGTCGCGGAACACGAGCGTAGTCGGCGCCACTCGCTCCGGCGGCGCAGTCGCCTGAGGCGAAGAAGGCGCGGGTGGCGGCGGCGCCTCGCGTTCCTCCTCCGCTTCCCTCATGCGCTCGATTTCCGCTTGCAAGTCTTCAATCACACGCTGCTGCTCAGCGAGCGCGGCCCGCGCGTCCTCGGTTCCCCCGGCCGGGTACGTAACGGGATACGGAACGCTGTATGCGTAGCCGCCTCCATATCCGTAGCCCCACGGCGCGAAGCCCCACGCCGGATTAGAGAAGCCGGCCCCAAAGCGACGGCCAACGCAGAATCCCGGGTTGAATGCGCAGAACCGGCTGCGGAAGAACGGCCCATGGAAGCGTCCCTTAAAGCGCGGGTCGCCAAACGACACCACCACGCGCCCACCAAAAAACGGATTGAAGAACCCGCCGAAAAACGGATTGCCAATGAAGCGCCGGTGGAAGAACGGGTGCGGGAAGAACGGGTTAAAAAACCCACCGACAAACACGCCGTGACGAGGCACGAAACGCGGCACCGTTGCTATGCGCGGCGCAAACATCCGCCCCGGCGGCGGCACGCCAATTCTTACCGGCGCCGGGAACGCGCCGCGTCCGCCCATGCTGCGCATCTGCGCTGACGCCGGCAGGATCAACGCAGCCGCCAGAACTAATGCAAGCACCGTACTCCGCTTCATAACAGGTGAAGCGTAGCACTTTTCCAGAGCACGTTCCTGCGCGGGCGTGTTCTCGCCCGAAGCTGCAAAATTCTGCAACCACACCGGCCCTGCGCGACTCTGAACCGCTATGTTCTACCTGCTGAAGACCGAGCCTTCCGTTTACTCCTTCGCCGATCTGCAGCGTGAACACACCACAGTGTGGGACGGCGTGACCAATCCTGTCGCGGTGAAGAACCTGCGTTCCATGAAAAAAGGCGATCGCCTCGTCATCTACCACACGGGCGACGAGAAGCGCGCCGTCGGCACCGCTACGGTGGAGAGCGTTGATGCTAGCGATGCCAAAACGCCAGTGGTGCGGATCAAGGCTACCACTGCTCTCAAGACGCAACCCACGCTGTCTGAGATCAAGGCCAGGCGCGAATTCCGCGACTCACCGCTGGTGAAGCAGGGCCGCCTCTCAGTCGTCCCGCTCACCGAGGAACAGTACGAATTCCTCACGGCCGCCTAGTCGCTGGAACTCGGCTGTGTCGTCTGTGTTGCCGCCGGAGGGGTGTTCAATCACCAGATCACCGGATCACCGGATCACCCGATGTCGCTCACTCCGCTAGATCCAACTCAATCGCCTTTGCCGCTGCATCCAGCTTCGCAATGCGGAACCGGCGGATCTGCCCGGCGCTAACTTCTTCCCGCTTCGCCGCACCGCTCGCGCCGCCTTTCCAGCGCGCCTGGAGCATGGACGTGAGCGACGACAAATCCGCCTTTGTTTCACCCGGCGCTGCGGTCTGTGCTGAGCTCGCGGCCATCCGGCAAGTACCGAACACGCCTTCGCCGAGTTCCACGAGCGCCTCTCCGCCGGTGACCTCGACCACCCGTCCCGTGACCATGTCGCCGCGTTTGTGTTCGGCGATGTATTCCTCGAGGCTGGTCGGCACCAGTTGTTTCATGCCCAGACGCAGCCGACGGCGCTCGGTGTCCACTTCCAGCACCTGCGCCTTCACCGGCTGCCCAACCTTCAGTACCTCTTGCGGATGATTAAGTCGTTTCTCAACCGTTATGTCGCCGATGTGAATCATCCCTTCGACGCCGTCCGCCACCTGCACAAACGCGCCAAACTTCGCCAGGCTGATGACCGGTCCTTCAACGACCGAGCCGACAGGGAAGCGCTGCGCCGCGTCCGCCCACGGATCGCCCAGCGCCTGCTTGAGTCCGAGCGAAATGCGGCGCTCGGCAGCATTCACTCCCAGGATCACGGCTTCGACAGTGTCGCCGGGCTTCACCACGTCGCTGGGCTTCTTCACGCGCTTCACCCACGACATCTCGGAGATGTGGATCAGCCCTTCGACGCCCGGCTCCAATTCCACGAAGGCCCCGAAGTCGGCCACGCGTGACACCGCGCCGCGAACGCGCTCGCCGGTCTTGTATTTCTCCGCCGCCGCGTCCCAGGGATGCGGCTGAAGCTGCTTGATGCTGAGCGAAATGCGCTGCTTGTCGGACTCGACCTTGATGACTTTGGCTTCGATCTCCTGTCCGACCACAAGTACATCGGACGGCTTGTTGACGCGGCTCCAGGAAATCTCGCCCACGTGCAGCAGGCCGTCAACACCGCCGATGTCCACAAACGCGCCGTAGTCAGTCAGGCTGCGCACGGTGCCGCCGACCACATCGCCTTCGTTCAGGTCGCCGTAGCGCTGCTGTCTGGCGGCGCGCTCTTCTTCCTCCATGAGCGCGCGGCGGTCCACCACCACGTCTTCGTTGGTGACGTCGAGCCTGGTGATACGGCAGCGGATGTCTTGGCCGACAAGCTTTGCCATCTCGGCAGCATCGCGCGCGCCACTGCGCGAGGCGGGCATGAACGCGCGCACGCCTACATCAACCGTCAGCCCGCCTTTGACCACACCGGTGACCGTGCCGGCAATCGCGGATTTCTCGGCGAAGGCCTTCTCCAGTGCCGACCAGTCCCGGGGACGCTCCACGCGGCCGCGCGACAGCTCGTAGTAGCCCTCGGGGTCGCGGCCTTTCACCGTCACAGGAATCTTGTCGCCGGGCTTCACCGTCTCGCCAGCGTTCTGAAAGACCGACAGCGGCAGAATGCCTTCCGTCTTGTAGCCGATATCGAGAAACACCGACTCGGCGGACACGGCGACGACCGTGCCTTCGAGCTGGCGGCGGCCCTCCTGGTCACGGCGCGGATGGCTTTGCTCGTACTCGGAGAGGATGTCCTTGAACGACTCAGTGGATTCGTCGGGCGCGTTGGGCAGTTCTGGATGGTTTGGATCAGCCATGAGAAGTGGCCTCATTCTGTCACAACGGCGATGACGCGCGCAAAAACCGGAACCTGAGCCGGCCGATCGGATACCCTCCCCCCTTCCCCAAGCCAAAATATCTGGAATCAACAACTTAGCCCAAAAATCCCGGCAAGATATTGAGCCGCTGTAACTTACATGGAAAATATCGCAGCAGCGCAGGTTAGCTCTTGCCCGCTAAATCGGGAGATCGTGGAATCAACGACTTAGCGGAACCAGGTTTGGGCGACCGGGAGAAGGGTCTCACAAAATCTTGTTGTCAAGAGCTTAGGTGTCAAAATATTGAGCCGCAGAGACTTAACTCTGCGGCCGGGTGGAGGCGGGTATGCCCCTGAAAAGAAGGTACTCTGGATGGGGGAATCAGTGCAACACAAAAGTGTCGCTGCCAATTCCCGCCCTCAACGGCTAAAGCCGGTTTCATCGGCGAAAGAGACTTTTAGCCTGTGATGCCAGTTACGTAACAGTCTGTCTTGTACGACTAATCCCAGCCCTTCGCCAACCGCGGGCGAAAGGCTGGGGCAACCCGAGTGATTTGGTAATTGGGTGATTGAGTAATTGGATAATTGAGTAAGTCCCCAGCTTAGCGCCGAGAAGCGCGGCGCGAACCTGGGCACGTTGGCTTAGTTGCGCTTCGCCAGCAGCGCCTTGATAGCGGCGGCGGCTTCACGCTGCAATACCGGGTCATCGGAATCGGCAAGTTTCGTGAGTTCAGCAATTTTCGAATTGACATCGGGTGCGCGCAGGGCAGAGCAGTGGCGCTTCACCTTGTCGAGCACGGCCGGTTGTTTCGGCGCTGGATCCGCTGCTGTAGGTTGGTGCAACGGCACAACTCCGCGCGATAGTTCCTGACCCCGGTAGTACACGTGAGTGGGATCGAGATCGAGCGCAGTAGTCCATTTCCGCTGCTGCTCATCGGAGGGGCGAGTAAGGAATAGCAAATAGCGATTGTCAGGTAGTGGAGCTTCTTGCCGGTACTTGCCCTCAAACTGGGGAATTGAATCCCAGTTTAGCGCCGAACAGCCGCGGCGCGAACCTGGGGTACCCGGCCGTCCCTTACGGGACTTGGGTGGCATTAATGATCAAATACCCAGGACTAGCGTCCTGGGCTATTTTCGGCCGTCCCTGCGGGACTGCTGGAATTCAGAGATCCCTCGCGCGCAAACAGCGTGCGCGCTCAGGATGACACCCGAGTACTGAGGGTGATGAGGCTAGAGGTCCGCGCGAGGATTATACGCCTGGAAGTTTTGTGAAGTGAAAAGGCGGGGTGCGAAAGAATGCCCGGCCTTGCGGCCGGGCATTCTTTGAGTTCCCGAAAATGGGCAAATGTCGGTGAAGCACTGCGCCCGCCGCCTAGACGGCAGCCGAGACGGCGGCGCTACCGCGTTTGCCGACTGCCCTACCTCACGGCTGCGGCGGCTGCGGTCAGCGGTTCGCCGTTGGGTGCAGCGGCGAGTTTCTGTTTGCCGTACTCGAGGCCCTTGTCGAAGGCCTTAAGGTTCAGGTCCTTAAAGTGCTCAGGGACGCTGTCGCCCACGGCTTCGCGCAGCGATTCATAGTTTACGAGCCCCGTAACGGCGGCGAAGAAGCCGACCATGACGATATTCAGCACCATGCGCTTGCCGAGTTCTTCGGCGAGGCGCGTGGCCGGGCAGCGGAACAGGCGCGTTCCCGGCTTCAGGTTCGACACGCTCACCAGGTCTTCCTCGATGATGAGCATGCCGCCGTCTTTCAGGTCGGGAAGAAACTTGGTGAAGGCTTCCTGCGACATGACGACCAGGATGTCCGGCCGCGTGACGTAGGGGTAAAGGATCGGCTGATCGGAGGTGATGACCTGCGCGGAGCAGGCGCCCCCGCGGGCTTCGGGGCCGAAGCTCTGGGTGAGCGTGGCGAAGCCGCCTTCGAACACCGAGTAGGCCTTGCCGATGACCATGGCGGAAAGGATGACGCCCTGTCCGCCGAAACCGGCGACACGAATTTCAGTTAGCCTTGGCATCCGCATTCCTCCTCGCAGGTGTGATCGTCCGCCTCTTCCATGTGCAGCGTGTCAATGTAACGGTCGCCGAGCGACTCGTGCATCTGCTCGCGCATAAGGTCGAGGTAGTCGGGACGCACGCGATCCACAAACTTGCCCACAACGATTTCGCCCTGCTTGGTAAGGCCGGCTTCGCTGGTGGGCGAGCCGTGCTTGATCTTGCTGGCCTGCTTGTAATACTGCAAAGCGTTGAGGCCGTCGCCCATGCGGTTGCGGCGCTGGTAAAGCGTCGGGCAGGGCGAGATGACCTCGATGAAGCTGAAGCCTTTGTGGGCAAAGGCTTCCGACATGGACTTGGCCAACTGCTTCACGTGATAGACGGTCCAGCGGGCGACATAGCAGGCGCCAGCGGCTTCCATCAGGTGCGGCAGGTTGAAGTTGGGATCGTAGGTGCCGTACGGATTGGTCGAGGTGACAACCTTGTTGGGCGTGGTAGGCGCGGTCTGGCCGCCAGTCATGCCGTAGATCAAGTTGTTGACGCAGATCACCTTGATGTCCACGTTGCGGCGGGCGGCATGGATCAGGTGGTTGCCGCCGATGGCCGACAGGTCGCCGTCACCCGAGTAGACCACCACGGTCAGCTTGGGGTTGGCCAGCTTCAGACCGGTGGCGAAGGGGATGGCGCGGCCGTGGGTGGTGTGGAATGAGTCCACGTTGACGTAGCCGGCCACGCGGCCGGTGCAGCCGATGCCGCTGACCACGGCCAGGTTCTTCAGGTCCACCTTGGACTCGATCAGCGCGCGGGTAAAGCAGTTAACGGTAGTGCCGATGCCGCAACCGGGGCACCAGATGTGCGGCATGCGGTCCATCCGGAGAAACGGTTCGACCGGATTGGCTTCGCAAGCAAAAGTGGGTTGAGCCGCGCTCATCGGATCGCCTCCTCGATGGCCTTCAGGATGTCGGTGGGGTTATGGACGCTGCCGCCGGCGTGGGGCACGGAGATGGTCTTGCACCGGCCCGCCGCGCTGCGCTCCACTTCCAGCACCATCTGACCGAGATTGAGTTCAGGAACGACGAAGGCCTTGATCTTGCCGGCCAGCTCGTGAATCTGCTTTTCGGGGAAGGGCCAGGCCGTGATCAGGCGGAACTTGCCGACCTTCAAGCCTTTTGCGCGCGCCATGTCGATGGCACGCTGCGCCACGCGCGAGGTGATGCCGTAGCTGACGACTACCACGTCGGCGCCTTCCAGACCTTCCGCCTCGTACTCGATGATCTTGTCGGCGTTGAGCTTGATCTTGTCCACCAGGCGGCGGACCAGTTTGGCCTGCACGGGCGGCGTCATGTTGGGATAGCCGCGCTCATCGTGGGTCAGGCCGGTAATGTGGAACTTGTAGCCTTCGCCGGCATGCACCATGTCGGGGACCATGTCGCCGTTGGGGGTGGCGTAAAGCTTGAAGTCGCCGGGCTTCTTGGTGGTGTGGCGGCGGGGCGTGATCTGGATCTTGTCGGCTTCGGGGATGACAACTTTTTCCGTCATGTGGCCGACGACTTCGTCGAGCATGACCATGACGGGAACGCGATAGGCCTCCGACAGGTTGAACGCCTTGACGGTAAGGTCGAAACATTCCTGCGGCGAGTTGGGGCAGAGGGCGATGATCATGTAATCGCCATGCGAGCCCCAGCGGCACTGCATCATGTCGGCCTGTGCAGCCAGGGTGGGCAGACCGGTGGAGGGGCCGCCGCGCTGCACGTCCACGAAAACGCAGGGCGTTTCGGTCATGGCAGCGTAGCCGATGTGCTCCATCATCAGGGAAAAGCCGGGGCCGGAGGTCACGGTAAAGGCCTTGGCGCCGGCCCAGACCGCGCCTTGCAGCGTGATGGAGGCGGCCAGCTCGTCTTCCATCTGGATGAAAACGCCGCCCACGGTGGGGATGCGCGAAGCGAAGCGCTCCACCACTTCGGTCGAGGGCGTGATGGGGTAACCGGAGGCGAAGCGAGCGCCGGCTGCGAGACAACCTTCGCAGCAGGCGTGGTCGCCATCCAGGAAATGTACTCCAGTGAGGACTCCAGCGGGGTCAGCGTGCATCCGTTCCCTCCTTGGCGCCGGCGGCAACCTTACCGTCCACACGGGTACCGTGAATGGCGAAGTCAGGACAGTACATGCCGCACAGGTCGCAACCGCTGCACTTCTCCGGGTTAACGGCTTGCGGCGGATGATAGCCTTTGGAATTAAATGCGGGCGAAAGCGCGAGAACTTTAGTCGGACAGAATTCGACGCAAAAGCCGCAGGCTTTGCATCGCTCCACTACTATGGTGACGACACCTTTGGCCATCCCGACCTCTTTCCGGTGACGGGCGCTCGGGCCGCCGCATGCACCAGCGAATTGCGTTGCGGGGAGTATGAAAGGAAAAGCACTCCTGCCCGTGTTCCGGAGGGCACACGAACTGATCCCCTCGGACCGCCTCGCTTCCGTGCTTGTGGGGAAGGGGGGCGTGGACCCCGCCAGCGCACTCTGATTATCGCGCCAGCATGGGCAACCGGGGTGTGACATTTGTCACGTGCGGGAGTGAGCGGTGAACAGAACGTTCCCCGTTTTCAGTTCCCCGTTTCAGTTTTGCGTTTTCCGTTTTCTGCCAACTACGGATTTAGACGGATTGAAACGGATCGGGCCCTTAAGATGACATTAAGTTCTTTCTTTCGATCCGCCTAAGTCCGTTTAAATCCGTCGTCGCCTTAACGGGGAACGGGGAAACGGGAAAACGGCTTTACAGCGGGAGGAAGTCACAGTACCCTATTGCCCGCTTTTCCGCAGTACAGATTCTGCCAGAGGAGGCCGGGACCTCGTGCACGGCGCACGCCGCAAAGGGAAAGCACTGGCCATGGTGTGCCTGTTGTTCGGCGCCGCAGGCATGTTGTCGGCCAGCGACGCGGTGGTGGCGCTGTCAGAACGGCGCATGCGTATCCCCCGGGTGCAGAAGGCGCCGGTGTTGCAGGACTTCCTCGACCGCATCCCCCGCGAGGCAGAACTGGCGGTCTCCGACTTCCGGCAGCGCGAGCCCGGCGACGGCGTGCCGATTTCGCAAACTACCACGGTATATCTATCGTATGACGATAAAAATTTGTACGCGGTGTTCGTCTGCAAGGATGATCCGTTGCTGGTGCGCGCCAACCTTACACGACGCGACAACCCTGGCGGCGAGGATGGAGTGGCCATCATCCTGGACACCTTCCACGACCATCGCCGGGGGTATATGTTCTGGGCCAATCCGCTGGGCATCCAGAGCGACAGCATCATTGCCGAAGACCAGGCCGACGACTACACCTTCGACGCCGTGTGGCACTCCGACGGGCGGCTGACGGACGACGGCTACATCGTGTGGATGGCGATTCCCTTCCGCAGCCTGCGCTTCGCGCGGCGTCCGGTGCAGGAGTGGGGCATCCTGCTGATGCGCTCCATCACCCGCAATAACGAGTCGGCGTTTGCCCCGTACTTGACCCGGCGAATTCGTGGCACGCTGCAACAGGCAGCGACCCTGGAAGGCGTAGAGAATGTTACGCCGGGACGGAACGTACAGTTCATTCCATATGTATTTGCGGCACGCGCGCGGACGCTCGACCCGAACGCACCGGCGGTCCGCAACGAAAATGACTTTCGCGGCGGGGTGGACGCGAAGTTCGTGCTGCACAACGCGCTTAGCCTGGACGTGACGGTGAATCCCGACTTCAGCCAGGTGGAGTCGGACGAGCCGCAGGTCACCATCAACCGGCGATACGAGGTTTACTTCCCGGAGCGGCGGCCGTTCTTCATCGAGAACTCAGATTTCTTCAAGACGCCGGAGACGCTGTTCTTCTCCCGGCGCATCGCGGACCCGGAGTTCGGCACGCGGCTGACGGGCAGCATCGGGCGATGGAAGATCGGCGCGCTGGCGATGGACGATCGCGCCGCCGGATTGATGGCTGGCCTCCCGGAGACGGACCCACGCCGCGACGAACGCGCGGTGGTTGGCGTGGCGCGGGTCCGGCGGGAGTTTTTGAACCAGTCGAGCATCGGGCTGCTGTTTACCAGCCGCGACTTTGCCGGTAGTTTCAACCGGCTGTTCGCCATTGATACGCGCCTCGCGCTAGGCAAGCACTGGACCATTACCGGGCAGGCGATTGGAAGCAATACCGAGTACCTGGATGGAACCACCGCGTCCGGGCCGGAGTATTCGGCGCGAGTGGACTACTCGTCGCGCACCTTCAGCTATTACACGTCATTCCTCGACCGCAGCCCGAACTTCCACACCGATCTCGGCTTCGTCACGCGCACCGACATGCGCAAGGTGGCGAACTACGTCGCCTATACCTGGCGGCCGAAGAGGAACGGTTTCCTGCTCAGCTATCGCATGAGCGGCTATACGATGGCCAACTGGGACCACGCGGGCACCACCCAGGACTGGGTGTTTGAGCCGGAAATGCAAGTCGAGTTTCCCCGCCAAACCTACGTTGGCATGGACATTGACCACAGGTACGAGCGGTACGCGGGCATCGGATTTCGCGAGCACTGGACCGGGGTCTGGGCGGAAACATCGTGGCTGAAATGGCTCACATTGAGCCTGTCGGGCTATCGCGGGCAGGGCGTGAATTACTACCCGGCGGAGGGGATGGCGCCGTTTCCGGTGCGGGACGAATGGGTGAGCGCGTCATTCATCCTGCGTCCAAAATCGAACGTGAACCTCAGCCAGAGCTACCTCTGGTATCACGACGCGACGCTTGACGACAGCGCACCCGGAATCAGCGGCGATCAGAACGTGTTCACCAACCACATTGCGCGCACCAAAGTGAACTGGCAGTTCAGCCGCAGGTTGTCGGTGCGCACGATCGTGGACTACAACGCGGTGCTGGCGAACACCTCGCTCATCTATCTCGCCAATGCGAAACGGCTCACCGGGGACGTGCTGGTCAAGTACATGGTCAATCCGTGGACGGCGGTTTACGTCGGCTATAGCGACCTGTACGAGAACCTCAGCCTGCGCGAGGGACGAATGGTACGTACCAAGTCGCCCACCGTACCCACCGGGCGGCAGGTGTTTGTGAAGCTCAGTTATCTGCTGCAATTCTGAGGGAAGCTCACCGCAGAGGACGCGTAGGTCGGCGCGCAGGACGCAGGGCGAGACCTCGATTCATCGTTCAGTCGCCCTACCGGGCTCGCGTTTGCTGCGCACGCTAGCTTAGGGCTGCGCCCTGGGCCAGATTCAGCCCCGCTCCGCGGCTGTTGCGCGGGCAGTGGCGGAATCCTGGGCCCGCCGCCAGGACGGAGGCGCTACGCTCGGCGCGTGAGCTCCTGCATCAAATCGCGTGACTCTGGAAGTGTGTGGTTGATTGGGAGGATTGATGAAGGTTCGTCATCGCCTGTACGCGGCTGTGTTGCTGGTGCTGGCTGCTACCGCCGCAGCGCAGACCGCGGTCGCGCCTGCGCCGGCTGCAGCACCGCGCTTCGAGATTTGGTTTGCCGCGTCGGCGCATGCGCAGCCGATCACGGGGCGCGTTTACGTGATCATCACGCGCCGCAGTTCGCCGGAGCCGCGCCTTCAGGTGGGCTCGTGGACGCAGGAGACGCCGTTCTTCGGCGCCGACGTGTCACAACTCAAGCCCGGCGAGCCGGCGGTCATTGACGCGAACACGCTGGGATATCCGCTGGCCAGCCTCAAGGACATCCCCGCTGGCGATTATTACGTGCAGGGGCTGATGAACGTTTACACCGAGTTCCACCGCGCCGACGGCCACACTATATGGGCGCACATGGACCAGTGGGAAGGCCAGCAGTTCAATGAATCGCCCGGCAATCTCTACAGCCAGACGCAGCAGGTACACCTCGATCCGGCGGGTTACAACGTAAAGCTGCAATTGACCGAAGTGATCCCGCCGGTCAAGGTGCCGCCCGACACGAAGTGGGTGAAGCGCATCAAGTTTCAAAGCGCGCTGCTGTCGAAGTTCTGGGGACGGCCCATTTATCTGGGCGCGACCGTGCTGCTGCCCAAGGACTACGATCAGCATCCCACTGTGCGCTACCCGGTCATCTACGAACAGGACCATTTTTCGCTGCGCGCCCCCTTGCAGTTTCGCGACGAGCAGGAAGGCCGGGGCAACGGGCGCTGGGGAGAACAGCGCGAGCGGCTTTACCGCGACTGGACGGGGCCGAACTTTCCCCGCGTGATCGCCGTGACGTTTCAGCATCCGACACCTTATTTCGACGATTCCTATGCGGTGAACTCGGCGAACAACGGGCCGTACGGCGACGCCATAATGCGGGAGTTGATTCCCTACATTGAAGAGCGCTTCCGCATCATCCGCGAACCCTGGGCGCGGGTGCTGACGGGTGGCTCGACCGGAGGCTGGGAGTCGCTGGCGTTGCAGGTGTTCCATCCGGAGTTTTTCGGCGGCACGTTCACTTTCTATCCTGATCCGATAGATTTTCGCCGGTATCAGCTCATTGATATTTACTCGGACGAGAATGCGTTCTACGCGCCGGGGTTCGAGTGGGTGCCGCGCGAGCGTCCGCTGATGCGCACCGCCGAAGGCCAGGTGGTGGTGACCATGAAGCAGATGAGCCAACTGGAAGAAGTGCTCGGCGCGCGCGGCCGCTCGGGCCAGCAGATTGAAGCGTGGGAAGCGGTGTACGGCCCGGTTGGGCCGGACGGCTATCCCAAGCCGCTGTGGAACAAGTTGACGGGAAAAATCGATCGCGACGTGGCCCACTACATGCGCGACCACGGCTACGATCTGCGCGCCTACCTGGAAAAGAACTGGCAGAAGATCGGGCCGCAACTGACCGGCAAAATCCATATCTACTGCGGCGATATGGACAACTTCTACCTGAACCTTGCCGTGTACCAGATGGAAGAGTTCCTGGAGAGCACGAAATCACCGGCGGCAAAGGCGACGTTCGAATATGGCCGGCCAGTGAAAGGCCATGGCTGGAGCCCGTACACCCTTTCGGAACTGGTGACAGTGATCGCCGATTACATCGCGCAGCAAGCGCCTGCGGGCGCGGATGTGAAGCGGTGGAAATATTGAAAGACCGTTTTCCGTTCTCCGTTTTCCGTTCGCAGTTCAACATTTGTTGCTTTCGGGGAAACCGTCGCGCCGCGCGGCGAAGGCACCACAAGGTCCCTCGACTGCGCGCGGCAAAAGCAGCCGCGCTTCGCTCGGGATGACAATCACCGGCAAACAACTTCAAGCCGCGGCAACGGGAAACGGAAAACGGAGAACGGAAAACGGAGAACGGGTTTACTTCGGCGGTTTCTGCGTGCCTGACGATTGCGATGACGCACCAGGCTTTGCGTAGCTCGGCATAGCACTCACACCCAGCGTCTGGCCGGGATACATCTCGGCACGTTCCGCGGCAGGCGCTCCGAGATTTCCTTCCTGCGGGGCAGCGCCGACCTGTCCCCAAACCGGCGGCTCCAGCAGGCCACGCTCGCGCGGGCGGATTAAGTCGCGGCGCGGAAATTCCTTGTACTCGCCCGGCTGCTGCGAGATTCCGGTCTCGGTGGAAGCGCCAGGCGTCACTATTCCCGCGGTGTAAGTCGTAGTGGTATTGACGGCGACGCCCTGCGCCGAGGTTTTGCCGGTAGCAGGGCGAATGGCTTGCGGGTTTTGCGGCGGCAAGGGCGCCGTGCAGGTATCGGCCAGCGGTTCGATCTTTTGCACATTGAATGCGCCGAATTGATTGCTGCTGGCCGGCGCAGCCTCGGCGCCGGTGAGGCGAACCAGGTAGCGATCGTACTTGTAGAGGTTCGCGGTGTCGCCCTGCAGGCGGTAGGTGTAGCCCGACGGCACCGCGCCGAGCGTGAACTGGCCGCCACTGCCGACAAGACATCCGGCGAGTTGGTTCCGGGAAGATGCCGCGCACGGCAGTAACACGAGGATTGCCGCGAGAAGATGAAGCCTGCGCATTGGAGCACCTTTTAGCCGTGATTACACACTGAGATGAACTATCGGGCCATGGGGTGATCCAAAGACTGACGAACTGGTGAGCTGGCGAGCTGAGTCGGCGGGAAATCCAGTGATCGGATGACGTTGCCGGGTGATCTGAAGATGCTGAGCTGATTGCGGTGCAGCCGGCTGGCACCGTCAGTTCCCAGGTTCGCTAGTTCGCCAGTTCGTCAGTTCTCTCCATTCGTCCATCAGCGGGAAATAGAGGGCGAGGCGAATGGGGCGGTCATCGAACTGGGCCATGAGGCGCGCGTACTGCTGCAACTGCTCACGGTAGCGCGCGACTTCCTGGTCGGCGAAGGTGTCGCGGCCGGCGCCTTCGCGTTCGCCGGTCTTGTAGTCAATGATCCAGCGCACGCCGGACTCATCCACGAAAGTGCGATCGAGTCGCAGGTGGCAGACTTTGCTGCGCTCGCCGATGCCGCTGATGGCGAACTCGCTGCGGGCGTCACGGTGCGGCGCCAGCAACCAGCGGCCCTTCTCGCCGGTGATGCTGTTGAGGAGCGCGCGCTGCACACGCTCGGTCGCGGCGGTGAGTTCCGATTCCGCGACGCCGCATTGCGCGAGCGCCGCGCGAATGGCCGCGGCGTGGCGCGCCACGGTGTCGGGCGTCCAGCGCGCGAGGCCGTCACGGGCGATCTTGTGCAGCAGCGCATGGGTAACGGTACCGATGTGGCGGACTGTGTCCGAAGCCCAGTCGAACGTGACCTGCTCACCAGGGGCAGGAGGGTCAACGCTGGCGGCGAGAGCCGGCGGGCAAGCCGGCGGTTCCCATGGCGCCGGAACGCGCGTGAGTTGCGGCACGGCGGCAGCGGCGGCGAGCTCGACGGTCGCAGTCTGCTCCTTGGGTTTCCACGCGCGGTACGCGGCCTCGAACTGTGCTTTCACCACGGGCCACAGGTGCGCCAGCAGCGAGTCGCTGGGCGGCTTCTTCAGTCCCGCATCGCCGACCTCAGCATTTCCCAGCAGGTGCAGCTCGGTACGGGCACGCGTGGCGGCCACGTATAGCAGACGCTTCTGCTCTTCCTGAGCGCGCTCGCGCTGCACGCTTTGTATGTATTTGTACAGCGGGTCGTGCTCGCCACCCCTGGGCTTGATGGGCGCGAGCAGCAGCTCGGTGTCGCCTTCGGATACGGCACGTTCCATCCAAAGCAGCAAGGGCGATTCCGGTTGGCGCGGACGCCGCCCCAGGCCGGGAACGATGACGGTGTCGAACTCCAGCCCTTTCGCCTTGTGGATGGTCATCAGTTGCAGCTTGCCGTCGGCGGCAACGTCAGGATGCGCGAACAACTCGGAGATGCGCTGGTCAAAACGCGCCCAGTCGCGGAGTTCGCCCGCGGAAGCGAGTTCTTCGAGGAGATCGAAAAATGTCGCCGCATCCTGCAGGTCGGTGCCGCTGGCGCAGGCGGGACCGCCGAGCGCAAGCCATGTGCCGCGCACCCAGGCGGCGAGGGACTGACGCCCGCGCGCGGCGAGTGCAGTGTCGAGCACTGGGAGCACGCGTCCGATACGCTGTTGTCCGCCGGGCGTGAGGCGGTCGCGGCGTTGGCGGAGCAGGTCAATGGCGCAGGTGGTTTCATCGCCCACGCAGAGCGCGTGCAGGTCGCGCAAGCCCAACCCGCACCACGGCGCGCGCAATATGCTGAGCCAGGCGAGGCGGTCGGCAAGCTGCAAAAGCGCGCGGGTCAGAGACGCGAGGTCGAGCACAATCTGGCGCTCGCCGAGTGTGTCTATTTCGACCGCGCGGAAGCGGAAGCGCGGGTCGGTTCTGGCCTTCTCGCGCAGCCGCGGCACGAGTTCGAGCAGGTGAGTGCGGGCGCGCACCAGCACGGCGATGGTGCCGTCGGGATTGCGCTCGCGGGCTGCGGCGATCAGCGAGATGATCTTTTCGGCTTCGTCCGCTTCAACGTCGCGGTTGGGGCCGGTGAACGGATGTACTTCGACGGCGCGGATGGCAACCGCGGGTTTCACAGGCACTGCCGGACTGTAGCTGACGGCGCTGCGTGCGATGTCGGCGAGCGGCGGAAAGACCTGCGCAAACGCGTCATTCACCCACTCGACAATCCCCTTCTGCGAGCGGAAATTTTTCGCCAGCGTTAGCGGCTCGAGCGGCACGCGGCCGATGCGGTGTTGCTGCGCGGCCTCGACGAAGAGGCCGACTTCCGCCTGGCGGAAGCGATAGATGGACTGCATCGGGTCACCGACGAGAAACAGCGTGCGCCCGTCGCCGGGCCGCCACCCTGAGGTGAGCCGCTCCAGTAGCGCTTGCTGCGTGACCGAAGTGTCCTGGTACTCATCCACCAGCAGGTGTTGCGCGGTGAACACTTCCGCCGCAGGCAAAGCTTCCACGGCGCGCAATGCGGCTTGCGCGACTTCGGCGAAGTCAACTTGCCCGCGCTCGGCGAAGAGCTGCTGCAACTGCTCGACGGCGCGCGGCAGCAATCGGAACAGCGCCTCGATGACGGGCCACTGCGCGTCGTCGAAACGCGCCGGCGGCAGTGCGCGGAGTTCCTGAAATGCGGCGAGCAATTCGTCGTGCGCACGCAACTCCTCGAGCAGAGCCTGTAATTGCTTGCGCTGCGGGGTGCCGGCGCGGAATCCCATGCTGGCGTTGATGCCGCGCGGCGAACGCCATTCGTGATTGGCCGTCAGAAGGACCCGGGCGATGCCCTCCCAGGCGGCGCGGTCGGCAACGGCGGCCCCCGGCAGTCGCGCGAGATCACGGCAGGCGGCAACCGGCGATGCAGGATCGCGCTGACTGGCGGCGTAGCGCGCAAGCTCAACGAGTTGCTTGCTCAGGGCGCGAGGCATGGCGTCGCGCAGGCGCTTCAGGCAGCGGCAGGTGATGCGTTCAAGCGTGTTGTCGAGGCTGCGGCGCATGGCGGCCGAATCGCTGCCGTCGTGCACGTGGCGCAACCACTGATCACGCAGCCGCAACATGCCCACAAGCAGCCCTTCGACAACCGCGACATCGTTATCGAGATGCTCGAGCAGCCTGCGGACGGCGGCTTCATCTTCCGGCGAATCGCTGCCCAGCAGCAGCACGGTGGCATGTGCGGCGGCGGCGTAGAGATCGTCAGGCGTGTCGGTGACGTCGGGCATGCCGCCGAACCCGGAGAGCGAAGGCGCGGCGTGGGCGAGAGCGGCGCAGAGCGAGTCTATGGTCTGAATGCGCAGTCGGGCCGGCATCAGGCGCAGGTTCCAGCCGCACTGGCGGTCGCGCGCCAGAACTTTTTCGGCAAGCGCGCGCGTGAGCTTCTCATGAGGCTCGGTGACGGGCACGCCGGCAGCGGCTTCGTCGAATGCCTTCAGGATGCGGTTGCGCATCTCGCCGGCCGCTTTGCGCGTGAAGGTGATGGCGACTACGGCTTCAGGCTCTTCGACGTTTGCCAGCAGCGCCAGGAAGCGCTGGATGAGCAACTCGGTTTTGCCGGAGCCGGCCGGGGCCTGCACGATGAACGAGCGGCGCACATCGAGCGCCCGCTGGCGGGCGATGACGTCGCTAGTCATGTGCCGCCTCCGCGTCGTCGTCATTGCCGTCGTGCGCCGGCAAGTTGCGGCAGAGCGGCGGCAACGGACAGTGCTCGCAAACGTCGCCGTCTTTGGGATCCATGCGCGCGTCGCCCTCGAAGAACGCGGTGGCGAGTTCGGTCAGGGTCTTTTCCCACAGCGTGCGCTTTTCGGCGAGCGCACCGTCGCCAAGGCCCTTGACCCTGGGAAGGATCTCGGCGGTGTCGGCCTGACCGTGAAACCTGGTGGCATCCACGCGCAGATGCGCGAAGGCCAGCGCGGCGAGCTCTTCCGGCGTGATCACCGCATAGAGCGGAAGCTGCGGATCTTCGGGGCGCTCGGCGTCCCACAACTCTTCGAAATTCCCAGCGGGGCGGCCGGTCTTGTAATCGAGGATCACCTGGCGGCCGTCGTCGCAGAGGCGGTCCACGCGGTCAATGCGGACCTTCAGCTTCAGGCCACCGATCTCGGCCTGACGGTTGTCCTCGAGCGCCACGACTTCAAAACCGGCGCGCTGCTTTTCGAGTTGGAGCCAGACGGACAGCAAATCGACGAGACGATTGGCTTCGATGGCGGCGAAGCGCTGGGACCACACGCCGCCGGCGGCGATGCGGTGATCGGCGATGGCGCGCTCGACGCAGCGCGTAAGCAGGTCGCGCTCGGCGTCGCCGGAAAGCGCTTTCAGGTTCGCCGAGGATTTCAGCTCCAGCCAGATTTGTTGCAAGGCACGATGCACCAGCTTGCCGCGCTCGCGCGGATCAAGGCCGGCGGTGGGCGTCTCCAGCGGCACGGCGCCCAGCCGCAGTTGCGCAAAGGCGCTGAAGGGACACCGCGCCTGGAGTTTGAAGACGTTGGCGCTGCGAGTTCTGGTGTTGTCCAGCCCTTCGGGCGCTTCGTCGGGCGCACTCTCGAGCTGATCGGCACAGGCGTGGATGGCAGCGACCCAGGTTGCGGTGGGTGGAACGACCGACTTGGGCGTGCACTCCGGAATTTCCGCCAGCAGCGGGCTGGGGCGCAGCGGGCGGTCGCCATCCATACAGGGATAGCTGAACACCACCTCGCGCGCGCTGCGGCGCAGGCGTTCGGTGATCTCTCGCGCAAATTGCAGGTCCTCGGCAAGCGAGGAATGCGGCATCGCATACGCTTTCAGCAATTGCGGCGGCACCAGTGGATGCGGATTGGCGCGCGGCGGCCAGGTCTCATCATCCAGGCCCATGACCCAGAGGTGATCGAAGCGCGAGCCGGAGGCTTCCAGATGCCCCAGCACCTGCACGGGCGCGCCGATGTTCTCCGGCTGGAAAATTTCGGCGCCGGCACAGGCGGCGAGTTGCGCGACGGCTTCGGCGGCCGACAGCACGGGCAGGGTCGCGTCCAGGGTGGCGAAGGTGCGCAGGAGCTTGTAAACCGCTTGCCACGCCTGGTAGTCAGCCGAGTCCAGCGGACGGTCGCCGGGCCACCCGGCGATTTCGAGCAGCGCGATGAAGTGCCGCGACCACGCGCTTGGCGGCTTTGGACTTGGATCGAACTGCGCCTGCAATCGCCTGAGAACTTGCGCCAGTTCGGGAGACTGGTGCGGACGCGGATTGCCATCCTTGTCGCGGGCGCGCGCCAGGCGGCGAACTTCGTCCAGCGCGACTTCGGTGCCGCAGCGGCGGCGCATTTCGGCATCGAGCAGCGTGCGCCGGCTCGCTTCGGACAACCCGCCGCGCAGGAACACGGAACGAACCAGCGCACCGGCATCACCACTGGGCAGCGGTGCGGCGAACCAACGCAGCAGGTCGAGCGCGGCGTGCGCGATCGGGTACGCGGAAAGCGGACACCCCAGCGACAACTCGAAGACACGTTCCGCGCCTGTCCCTGATAGCAGTGATGCAGGGGCGAGTACTTCTGCGAAGATGCGCGCGATGCGGTCGCGTAAGGCGCTGAGGCTTGGGACGACGATGCCGATGGACGCGGCCGGACCAGCTTCCAATCGCGCGCGTGCCCAGCGGGCGGCGCTTTCGATCTCCGATGCGGAGTCGCTGAAGGCCACCCGGTATACGGCATTCAGCTCTGCGCTTTCCGCAAGATCCGTGATTTCGCAATTACATCCGCGGCGGCGCAGTGCGACAATCATGCGCTCCTGCTGCGGCACGAACTTGTCGAAGCCAACGAAGACGAACCGGCCAGCGATTGCGAGTTGTGCGCGTTCTACCGCGCTGAGCAGCAGATCAGGGACCCGCGCAGCATCAATCCAGTTGCGGTCCGCGCAGGTCGCAGCGAAGCAGTCGGCCCACGTTTTGAACGCGCTGCCTTCCGCCGTAGCGGTGAGCAGTTCGCGACGATCCACACAGTATTCGTGCAGCAGCTTCCAGGCTTCGGCGGCGAGGCGCGCCGCAGCCGAAGGAGCAATCAGCCGTTTTCCCGACGCGGCAACTGCGCGCTCCCACAAACTCTGCGCCTGATGCGGGTTGAGCCGCAGCGGCGGATGCATATCCGGCAGCAGCAGGTATTCCTGCCAGAGAGTCTCGATCCATTCTGCCCAGGTGAGAATCCTGGGCGTGGCCCAGGCGCGGTGTGCGGCGCGCGCGCGCTGGTCGTACAACTCGTGGAGGCGGCGCTCGGTGCGGACATTGGCCGTGATGATGGTGGCGCCATCAGCCGCAGCGACGAGAACCCGGTCGAGAGACATCCCGCGATGCAAGATACTCGGCGGCAGCGGCAGTGGCAAGCGGGGGAATTGTGGAAAGCGAGGAAAAGTGTGATTTGGTGAGGGGTGATTTGGCGAAGTAAAACCGAGGGTGTTCTGATTTCTGTGTAAGCGTTTGTTCCTCGATAATATGGGCGGGCCTTGACTGCGGTCCTCGCCGGCCAAATAATCCACCTTGTCCGGGCGAAGGCGAAAGGAAAAACAGGCTGCTCGGAAACCACATCACCGGGAACGCCGCTTACACAAAATCCCGGACACTACCCCAACACTCGTTCGCCGGTCGGCTCACACGAAGAAAATCAAAATTCGCAAATCAAAATTGCCTAAACTATGCCAATCCGCGTAAGTGCGTGTTAGGGTGTCATTTACTTCACCAAATCAAGCTTCACCAAACCACCAGATCGGATTCGACTTGGATCATTCACCCGCTTTCGCTCCTGCTGCACGACGTCGCTTGCGTTCGCGTCTGTTGCGTTGGTTCGATGTGGCGCGCCGCGACCTTCCCTGGCGGCAGGACCACGACCCGTATCGTGTGTGGATTTCCGAAATCATGCTCCAGCAGACGCGCGTGGCCGCGGTGCTTGGCCATTACGAGCGTTTCCTGGCGCGTTTCCCGAATGTCGAGGCGCTGGCTCGCGTGCGGCTGTCCAGCGTTTTGGCTGTTTGGAGCGGACTCGGCTATTACCGCCGGGCGCGGCTGATGCACCAGGCGTCGCGGCGCATCGTTCACGACGGTTTTCCCGCTGATGCTGCCAGCTGGCAGCGACTGCCCGGAATCGGACGTTACACCGCCGCGGCAATCGCCAGCATCTGCCACGGCGAACGTTGCGCCGTGGTGGACGGCAACGTGAAACGCGTGCTTGCCCGATTGCTCGGCGCCGCGCCGCGCGACGCGTGGGCCGTCGCGGACGAACTACTTAGCCGCGCCCGCCCGGGCGATTTCAATCAGGCAATGATGGAACTGGGCGCGACTGTCTGCACGCCGCGCGCGCCGGTGTGCGACCGCTGTCCCATCGCGAGCCTCTGCCGCTCTTGCGCGAATATAGGAAAGCCGCCGCGGTCCGTCACGACGCCGCGAGGCAAGTCAAAAGTAGTCTACGGCCTGCTTGTTGACAGCGGACGCGTGTTCCTGACGCAGCGTGATCCGCGCGCTTCGGTGATGCCCGGATTGTGGGAACTGCCTGCGGTGTCCGACGGACTAACCACAGGGGACACGGAGGACACAGCCATTATGCTGCGCCACTCCATCATGAACACCGACTACGTGGTCACCGTCGTGCGGCTTCCGCCGGAACATGCGACAGAGTTTTCCGGCCGCTGGTTTCCTCTGCAACGCGCAGCCGCGCTGCCTCTGACCGGTTTGGCGCGCAAGGTGATGCGCCGCTTCGGCCTGCTGAATCACTCCGACTGAAAGCACATCTATACAATTAAGCGAAGGCGGTGGGCCCGCTGACCCGCTGTCCCGTTAGTTGGAGTTATGCATGGCTGCACTGACGACTGGCGTTACCGCTCCCGAGTTTACGCTCCCTACCACCGAGGGAAAGCAGTTCTCTCTTGCCGAGGCGCTCAAGCGCGGCCCTGTCGTAGTGGCATTTTTCAAGGTGAGTTGTCCGGTGTGCCAGTATGCCTTCCCCTTCCTTGAGCGGATACACAAGGCATATAAAGGACACAACGCAACCATCGTGGGCGTTTCCCAGAATTCGCTAAACGACACTCTGGCGTTCATGAAGCAGTTCGGGATCAGCTTCCCGGTGACGCTCGATGATCCCGCCAACTATAAGGTCTCGAACGCTTACGGCCTCACGAACGTGCCGACCGTGTTCTATATCGAACCGGACGGCGAGATTACGGTTTCCAGCGTGGGCTGGGTACGCGCCGACATCACCGACATCAACTCACGCCTTGCTGCCGCACTGAATCGCAAGCGGCCGGCGCTGTTCCAGCCCAATGAGTACGTCGAGGACTGGAAGGCAGGTTGAGGTTCGCTGAACTGACCCGCGGTCCGCGGGAAGAGCCGGTTTTTCCGTTCTCCGTTTTCCGTTTCCCGTTCTGGCTGTATGTCACACATCAGGGCACAGACCTCGGGCAACGGAAGACGGAAAACGCGTATCAGGGCTGCACGGCGGGTTATAATCCAGGTAATCAGCAATCCCGCATCGGGCCAACATGCAGCCTCCTGTCCAGGACGAGCAGATATCTTTTCTTTCTCAGCTCCAGCGGGATTCGTGGGTTCCGACGTTTGTCGTCGAGCTGCCTTCCTGGCCGCGTGTATTTTTCGGTAACCTGCGCGATCTGCTGCTGGGGCCGTTCCGCCGGCAAGCACCGATGGCGGTGACTTCGCAGCCTGCGCCGTTCTGGCCCGACGTCTTCGTCAACTGCCGCCTGCCGGTAGCGCCGTTCCGCCAGTCGGTGCTCTACCACGCGTTCATCGTCGTGGCGCTGTGGGGATTCTCGCGTACGTGGCTGATGAAGCCGCGCGTCGAGCCGCGCAACCCGTTCGCCAATTTCAAGACGGTCTATTACCCCATCTCCGAGTACCTGCCGCCGCTGGTGGACAACTCCGACAGCGAACCAGCGAAGGTCGGGCAGAAGGGCGAGCCAGCATACGCCCGCCAGAAGATCGTTTCCGTGCCACGGCTTCCGGACAACTCACGGCAGACCATCATCACGCCTTCGCCGCCCACCATTCATCACGACGTTGCGTTGCCTAACATCGTCGCGTGGACGCCGGTGCCCGTTCCTGTGCCCGAGGCCGCAGTCGGCAACTTGCCACTAAAGCTGAACACACCGGCGATAGCGAACCCCGTTGCGCCGCCGCCGGAACCTGTGGCGGCGAAAGTTACGCCCTTGCCGCTGCCCGAGGTGGTGGCGCCGTCGCCCGATGTCGCCCGCGCCCAGTTGACCGCGCCGGCAGTGGCACACGCCGCGCCGGTAGCGCCACCACCTTCGGTCAGCGCTGACCTGAAAGCCCCGGCCTTATCTATGCCTGCGGTGGTTGCGCCTCCTCCGGATGCCGACCGGGCACGCTCGCTCGGACAGCTAAATATTGGCACGCTACAGCCGACGGTTGCGGCGCCTCATTTACCGGTTGTGGAACAGCGCACGATGTGGATCAAATCCGGCGCAGGACAGGGAGGCTCTGCACGCGTTACCGATGCTCCGCCACCTGCCTTGCCCGCGTCGGGTGGTGGTGGAACCGCGAACCAGGCAGTGGGCCGGATTATCGCGTTGGGCGTGAGTCCGGCTATGCCGCGTGGGCCGATTGAGATCCCGCAGGGGAGTCGGCGCGGAGTTTTCGCAGTCGGCCCTGAAGGCAAGCCCGGTGCTCCTGCTACTCCGGATATTCACGCTGGCGGCAAAGGTCCCGGGGGACGCGGCGGCAACGGCGCGTCCGACTCTCCGCTGGCGGGAATCACGGTCACGCCCGGGCCGGTGAATCCGGGACCCGTGGCGGTTGCCGGACCCATGAACTCCGCGTCCGCTGGCCTAAAGGCCCCCGTTACCGTCGCACCCAGGAATCCGCTACTCGCGGCAATGGCGCCGCCGCGAGTGGCCGACATCGCCCGCCAGACACGGCCTGCGCCGTCACAGCCGCAACCGCAAGTGGAAGACGGCGTGTTCGGAACGAAGAAGTATTACTCGATGATGCTGAATATGCCCAACCTGACCTCGCGCGGAGGCAGTTGGGTGATCCGCTTCGCCGAGTTGAACGTGACACATACTTCGGGCGAACTCACTGCACCTGTGGCCACGGTGAAAGTTGATCCGGCGTATCCCGCGGAGCTGATGCGTGAAGGCTTGGAAGGCGTGGTGGTCCTCTATGCGATCATTCGCGCCGACGGCACGGTGACTGCGGTGCGCGTGCTGCGTGGCGTGGATGCACGTCTGGATAGCAGCGCCAGCGCAGCGCTCACGAAATGGCAGTTCCGTCCTGCCACGAAGAACGGCGCTGCCATTGATTTGGAAGCGGTGATACAGATTCCGTTCAAGGCCAAGGCGAGCTTCTAGCTCTTAGCTGTTGGCCGTTAGCCTGCCTCGTGAATCCCTGTGAACCCTTGCTGAAACACAAGGTCCCTCGACTCCGCGCGACAAAGGCGGTCGCGCTCCGCTGGGGATGACATAGCACAGCAAAAGCTCAACGCAAAGGACGCAAAGGACACAGAGGACGCGGAGACGGCAAACAAAAAGGGTCCTGCCGCCGGGACTGCGGCGCTACACGCGAGATTAGGCGCCGGCGGCGGAGGCGAGGCCCTGGACGAGTTCGTACACAGCGGGGTTGGTACACACCTCGTAGTAGCGGCGCTCGGTCCAGTGCTTGAGTTGGAACTCGCGGGCGTCGATGTGGGGGATGCGCGCTTCGCGGACGATGAGCTGGTGAAAGATGCCGGGCGCGACGGGAACGACGCCGCAGTAGAGCTGCACTGAGCCTTCGTTCCAAAGCGTGGGCAGCATGACCTCGCGCGCAGTCAACGAAATCTCCTGGCGGAGCTTGGCGAAGCCGGCTTCATCGAGCACCGCGCCGCCGATGTTGTAGCGGATCAGAAACTCGTCGGGTTGGCCAGCGGTGTCGTCGTCGTCCACCGTCTGGAAGGTGAAGACGTTGAACACGCTTTCCACGTCGGCGCAGAGGCGCCGCGCGCTCCTGCTGCATGATGACAGGCGGTCGCTGGCATTCAGCGCGGGCGAGATCATGATGCGCGTGCTGCCGTCCATCAGGTACATGGGCGCGGAGTCCTGGTAGGCGATGCCGATTCCCAACTCCAGCACCGGCAGGCCCGATTTGCGCGACTGCTCGTTGTAGGCGCGCACGATTTCCAGGATTTCTTTGGCCAGCACGCAGGCGCGCGCCACCCCGAACTGCGCCGCTCCTTCGTTCTCGAAGAGTGCGAGGATGATGGCGTCGCCTTCGATGAACAGCTTCTGCGCGCCATACTTCGGCAGCAGCTTGTCTATGGGACCGTAGAAGTTGAGGCTGAAGTACGAGGCCGGATTCAAGCCGCGCTCGTACAGGCTGCGGATCAGCCGCGTGGAGTCGCGTATGTCCGCCTTGAGGATGATGTGGTGGACGACCCTCTCCTCCGCCGGTTTCTGTTCCTCCTTGAGGAGAAACTCGTAGAGCGTGCGGTTTACGGAGGAAAGCTCGCGCAGCTTTTCGCCGGTGATCAGGTTGACCGAGTCGAGCGCGGCATCAATCGCTTCCAGCCGGCGCAGGTCACGGTGATAACGCATGTAGTCGCGCAGCAAGCGCGCCGCCACCTTGGCCCGCTCCGCGCCGCGGCACGCCATCACGCGACACACGGCGGAGTCGAAGTTGTCGGACGAAAGCTTGCCCTGTTCCTCGAGCAAGGCCTTGACGCGCTTGCGCTCCTGACGGGAGATGAGCGCGTTCTTGATCTGCTGCGGATAGAGGGGCGGGGCGTATTCGGAGAGCAGCGGCGCGGCTTCGTAGGCGGCTATCACGTACTCGAGAATGCCCTCGGCTTCGAGCCGTTGCACCCACGCGTTCAGTACCGCTTTTTGCATGCGCACCGCGGTTTCGGGCAGTTCACCGCCATTGCCGCCCAGCAGCACATGGGCGTTCTCGGGTTCATTGAGTATGGCGTCCAGGTCGGCTGCGGGGTAGCCGAGGGCGTTGAGGAAGCTCATGACGATCTGCTCGACGCGCTGGAAACGGTCCGCGTCGGCGTCGCGATTGCCGAGCATCACGTAGTGCTCGGCGTAGAGGAACTCGTCGCGTCCCTCTTCGGTGAACAACAGCAGGTTGACGAACAGGTCGGCAGTTTCCGCGCTCTCGCCAAACAGCGAACGCCGCATCCGCACCAGCGCCGTCTTCTCGAGTTCGCGGAAACTTACGAACAACTCCAGCCCGACGCGGCGCAAGATGCTCTTCTTGGCGAGTTGAAAGCGCGCGATGCGTTCGCGGGTTTGGAGTTCTTTCGGCGTGTGCGTCTGGCGGGGGCCTTCAAACGAGCGCAGCCGCGCGCGGCAGCGTTCCAGCGCGGCGGCAAACTGCGCCGTCATCTCCGCCCGCAGCAGTTTCACGACCGCGAGTCGGCAGAGCAGTTCGAGCGAGGCGTTGCCGTCCGCCTTCGCCCGGTTCAGCGCCTCAGTGTGCAAGTCCAGCAGGACTTCCCGGAATTCGCCCGCCTCACCGGTACGCGCCTTTTCGCGTACATTGCCGCGCACGATGACGGAGGGCGGCCGCCAGGGCGAGCTTTGGTCGGTCAGCAGGTCTTTGATACCGCTATAGTCGGTGATGAGTTGCGCCAGGTACGCGCGCGTGACGCGTACAAAACGGGCGCTGAGCCAGACGTCGTGGCGGACGTTGTCCACGCCCGGCAGTAGCCCTTCAAGAGTGAGGACGGGCGCATAGCTGCGCAACGGAAGCTCGCGGGCGCAGTCGGCCAGATTTGCGCGTTCGCCGAAGAAGGGCATTGGGTGCCGTGCCGGGCAGAGTACCACGAGCCCACCCGGCGGCCAACATTACTGCCGTCACTTCGGAGGTTCTGTGGGGAAAACCCCGAACGCAAAGGACGCAGAGGGCGCCAAGGATGCGAAGGGCATGGCGATTACGAGATCAGGGGCCGCGCGATGCGTTTATTTCGCTCCGCCGCGGCGGGCTGCGGCAAACTCATCGCCTGGCAGCCAGGCGACGGTTTCAGAGATGTCGGCAGCCTGCCAGCCCAGGGCGATGCCGAACTGCGCCATTTTGGCGTTGCCTTTGAAGTCCCAGTCTGGCTGGAACTCGTCGCTGGGCTGATGGTAGTGCTTGGCGGTGAACTCCTTTTCGTACTTCTCGCCCCAGTCGCGCGGCCGGCCCTCAAACTTCGGCCCCTGGTTCACCGAGAACGCCGGGACACCAACGCGCGCCAGGCTGAAGTGGTCGGAGCGGTAGTAGAAACCTGCGCCTGGATTGGAATCCGGCTCAATGGTGAATTTGAAGTCCCTGGCGGTCTTCTCTACCACGGGATAAAAGGTGGTCCGCTCGGCGCCGGTAACCTCCAGGGCCTCCGGAATTCCAATGGGGGCAATGCCGTCGAAGTTCAGCGCCAGAGTGATCTTGGGCGCTGGCACCGGGGGATGCTGGCCGAGGTACTCTGAGCCGCGCAGACCCTGCTCCTCGGCGGTTACCGCGGCGAACAGGATGGAGCGCTTCGGCTTCTGCGGCGCGGTTGCGAATGCGTGCGCCATCTCCAGCAGTATGCCGCAGCCGGTGGCGTTGTCCACTGCGCCGTTATAGATATTGTCGCCGGACTGGTCCGGGTGGATGCCCAGGTGGTCCCAGTGGGCAGTGTAGACTACCGCTTCGTCCTTGAGCTTAGGATCGGAACCGGGGAGCATGGCGACCGCGTTGTGCGAATCGAATGGGCGGATGGCGCTCTCGATCCGCGCCTTTACGCGCACGGGCAGCGGCACAGGACGGAAATCGCGCGAATTCGCCAGCGCGATCAGCTTCTCGATGTCCGATCCGATCGAGCCGGCGAGTTGGCTGGCCACGTCGTAGGTGATCCAGGAAGCCAGATTCAGCTTCGGCTTCTTGTCATCGCGGAGGTAACTGCGCTCGCCGCCCCAGGAGGTTTGCACCACGTTCCAGCCATAGCTGGCCATCTCGGTCTTGTGGACGAGCAGCACACCCACGGCACCTTTGCGGGCCGCTTCCTCGAATTTGTAAGTCCAGCGGCCGTAGTAGGTAAGCGCCTTGCCCTTGAAGAAGTTTGGGTCGTTGGACGGGGGCTCGTTGACGAGCATCAAGAACATCTTGCCGCGCACATCGGTGTCCTTGAAGTCGTTCCACTTGTACTCGGGCGACTCGATACCGTAGCCGACAAACACGATGGGTGCGTCGATATCGGAGGCGGACTGCTGGGACTCGTCCATCGGCACGATTTCGCCACCGAGTTTGAGCGCCTTGGACTGGCCCTGGTCGAATGCCAGCGTTACGCTGGTTTCCGGCTTGGTCGAAATTCCCACCATCGGTACTTTCTGAAGATAAGTGCCGTTGTCGCCGGCGGGCTTCAGCCCGTACAGTTCAAACTGGCTGGCAATGTATTCGGCGGCAATGTCACCGCCGCGCTGGCCGGTACCGCGTCCCTCCAGCAGATCGCTGGACAGGAACTTCACGTGGGCGCGGATGCGGTCCGCACTGACGGCTTGCATCGCCGGCCTCGCCAGGGCGGGCTTGTCCTGCGCCGCCGCGCCGATGGCAAATACCACAACAACAGCTATACTCGTTACAAGTGAAATTCTGCGCATTGTCCGCATCTCCTTCAGCAACCCAGAACGTCGTCTTCTGCAAAACTGCGTATTGTACGCCATTCATGCCCCGGTGACCTGATGTGCTCACTGCTGACCCGTAGCGGTTGCGGTTCCGTTTGTGGAAAGCACCTCAAGTTTCTTCAGCTTGGGATGCAGTTCTTCGTATAATCTTCTGCTCTTAAGTAGTTGGGTTCTGCTGTTTCGTCCCTGGGGGGAGAGACGAAATGGAGTGGCCTGACGACGCGCCGTTTTACAACTTCAACGAATTTTCCATCCTGTCGAACGCCGAGCCGCAGTTCGGAGTTTACGGCGTGTTTACAGCCGACCGGCAGCCTCTTCTCATCGATGCCGGCGAGGTGATGAACGATCTTATCCGCATTGCGCAAGCCGCCGACCGCGACCTAAACAGCCGGGGGGCGGCGCTGTTCAGCTTCATCGTTGCGCCGTATGAGGAAAGCATGCGGTTATGCGCCCAATTGCGCGCTGCGCTGCTGGGAGAAGGCAAACGGCGCAAACAGCAAGCGGGGTAGGTCATCCAGTGATCCGGTAATCGGGTGATCGGGTGATTAGGCCGGCGCGCCGACTGGTCTAGTTCCGCTTCTCAGTGTTGCTGAAAGTGTCCTGGGGGAAGCTTTTGAGGAGCACTTGACGCGAGCGCGAGGAGGTTTTTTGCGTGGCGTCGGTGACGTGCTGAGTCAGCTTGCCTTTGAGCACGTAATAGGCTTCGTCGGCCGGTGTTTTGCCCTCGCCGCGATCCACGGTGCCACGGAACTCGTACCAGACTCCGTGGACCGGCTCGGTAGTGAAGGTCAGCTTGTTGCCGTCGAGCGATGCCTTCTTGAAGAACTGGTCGAGGAACGCGCCTTTGTCGCTCGGCAGATCGCCGAAGCGCGAGATGAAGCCAGTGACGCGGCCGCCATCTTCGACTGTGACCTGCACGAATTCGCCTTCCTGGAGGAAGCTGTACATGCCGCTGATGTCGCCGAGGGTCTGCTGCGCGAGGGCGGAAGCGGCCAGCACGGAAGTTAGCAGAATCAGCCGTCGAATCATTCAGAGGCTCCGGTGTCATTAGAACACATGGGGAAGCCTCGCGGGATAAACAAAAGGTCGGCGTTGTTTCGGTCGTCCCTCCGGGACCTGGGTTGCCGGTTCGTGCACGGACCCAGGACTGCCGTCCTGGGCTATTGTCGTCGCGTGCCTGGCGGCACGCGCGTGAAGATTCAGTTGTGTTACGGGCTTTGGCCGCACACGATGGTGTGGACGACGTTGCCTTCCGGCGAGAGGGCGACCACGTCGCCGCGGGCGCCAGAGACGAGGGTACCGCGGCGCAAGCCCAGGCCGACGGTGTGCGCGGGATTCATGGTGGCCAGGCGCACCGCGTCCTGCAAGTCCCAACCGGCAAAGTCCATGACGTTGCGCACAGCGCGTTCGAGGGTAAGCACGCTGCCCGCCAGCCTGCCTTCGGCGGACAAGCACTTCCCGCCGCTCACATCGACTTCGAGCGATCCCAAAGCGTACCGGCCCTCGGGCATTCCGGTCGCGCTGATCGCATCGGTAATCAGCACCGCGCGCGAGGTGCCTTTGGCTTTCAGGAAGAGCGCGACCATGGCCGGGGCAACGTGTATGCCGTCGGCAATGATGTCGGCGGAAATGCCTGCTTCGTTCAGCACTGCGCCGGCGATGCCCGGCTCGCGATGGTCGAGCGCGCGCATAGCGTTGAAGGTGTGGGTAGCGTGGCGTGCGCCTGCGGCTATGCCGGCCTGCGCCGCCGTGTAACCGGCATCGGAATGGCCCAGCGAAACGCATACGCCGCGCTGCGCCGCCGCGGCAATCAACTCGCAGGCGCCGGGCAGTTCAGGTGCGATTGTCATCAGCTTGATGTGGCCGCGCGCCGCCTGCCAAAAACGCTCGAACAGTTCCAGCGAGGGCGGTTGCAAAGATTCCGGCGGATGCACACCGCGTTTGGCGTAACTGATAAACGGACCTTCGAGGTGAATGCCCAGGGGCTGCGCGCGCACCTCAGTGGGGGGCTGGCGATCCGCTCGCTCAACGGCATCGGCCAGTCGGTCGAGCGCTTGCAGGGTGTCTTCCACCGGCGCGGTGGCGGTGGTCGGGAAGTATGTAGTAGTGCCGTGGGCCGCGAGGTGGCGCTCGATGGCGGCCAGTTCCGCAGCGTCTGCGTGCATGACGTCGTGACCGGCGCCGCCGTGAATGTGAAGGTCCACAAAACCGGGGGCCAAGATTGCTCCGGGAAGATCAATAAGGCGCGCGCCCCGCGGCAGGTCTGCATCTTCACGTGTGGAAACCGCGGCGATCACGCCATCTTCGATCAGTACAACGGCATTGTCCAGATAACGCTGCGGGGTGACACAGGCGGCGGCTGTGAGTGCGAGGCGCATGAAAGCAGCATTGTAGAACAGTTGTCAGTTGTTAGTTGCCAGTTCGGCCCGCAGGGGCTGAAGCCCGATGGACTGGCCGCCGCTTGCGGCACGACTCAAGTCGTGCCCTGATACGAACCCTTACCAGCCAGCCGACGACAAACAACTGATAACTGGCAATTGACAACTGGCAACTCGGTTCAGTGCATGGCTGCTCCGCCGCCGCCCTGGTGGCGGGGACGGCGCATGAGCAGGATCAGGGGGGTGGCGCACAGGAAGATGAGCGCCAGCAGACGGAAGGCATGGATGTTGGCCAGCATCGCGGCCTGTCGCGCTACCATGCCGAACACCGCGCCGTAGGCCTGGTTCTCCGCAAGCGGCACCGCACTTCCGCCGCCCATGAACAGTCCGGTTGCGCCCTGCAACAACTGCCGCGCTGATTCGCTGTATGGCGTCACGTTCCGCCCAAGGATGTTGATGTTGGCCTGGGTGGTGCGCGCCACAATGGTGGTCACTACGGCGATGCCCACACTGCCGCCGATATTGCGCATCACGTTGAAGATGCTGGTGGCGTTGCCCATCTGTTCCTTGGGAATGGGATCGTGCGTGGTGGTAGTCAGCGGCACGAAAATGAAGCCCATTGAAACGCCCTGGATGAACTGCGGCCAGAAGATGTCCCAGTAACCGGCGTTGAGGTTGATCCGCGCCAGCATCCACAGGCTGAACGCCGCCACCAGCAGACCTGCGGTGAGCAATTTGCGGGCTTCAATCTTCGACATCAACACGCCAACCAACGGCATGGCGAGGAACGAACCGAGACCGCGCGGCAGCATGGCCACGCCGGCGTCGAGCGCGGAGTAGCCCAGCAGGGTCTGCAAGAAAATCGGAATCAGCACCGTGCTGCCGTAGAGCACAAACCCGAGCACGGTCATCAGGAACACGCCAGTAGCATAGGTGCGTATGCGAAACACCCGCAGATTGACGATGGGATGGGCGCGCATGAACTCATTGACAATGAAGGCGCCCAATCCCACCGCTGCCAGCACGGTCAGGGTGACGATCAGGTCAGAGGAAAACCAGTCTTCCTGCTGGCCCTTGTCCAGCATGATCTGGAGCGATCCCATGCCGATCACCAACAGGCCGATGCCCCAGTAATCAATTCGCCCACGCTCTTTCTGGATGTAGTGCGGATCGAAGACAAACATCTGCGACATCAGCAGCCCCAGCGCGCCGACCGGCAGGTTGATGTAAAACAGCCAGCGCCAGGAGTAGCTGTCGGTGATCCAGCCGCCCAGCACGGGTCCGAGCATGGGTGCGACGACGATGCCGAGTCCCCAGAACGCCATGGCGCGCCCGCGCTCGCTCGGGGGAAAGGCTTCCAGCATGATGGCTTGCGACAGCGGTTGCAGCCCGCCGCCGGTCGCTCCCTGGACCACGCGGAACAACAGCAGCGACTCCAAATTGGGCGCGATGCCGCACAACAGCGACGACACGGTGAACCCGCCAATCGAAATCATCAGGATCCGCTTGCGGCCGAAGCGGTTCGCCAGCCAGCCGGTCATGGGCAAAACAATGGCATTCGCCACCAGGTATGAGGTCAACACCCAGGTAGCTTCTTCCACCGTGGCACCCAAGTTGCCGGCGATATGAGGCAGCGACACGTTAACGACGGTGGTGTCCAGCACCTCCATGAAGGTACCGAGCATCACCGAGACGGCGATGATCCACGGGTTGACGGCGACTTCGCGCCGATACGCTGCCACGGTTGCCATTCGGGCCTACTTGGCTTGCGGCTGCGCCGTGGGCGGCTGCGCTGAGGATTCAGAGAAGGGATGCGCACACGGTTGGTTTACCAGCACCGTGGGCACCACCGACATGCCCGGACGCAGTTGGTGGTTCTTGTTCTCGCCCTCCAGAAAGGTAATCTTGACCGGCACGCGCTGTACCACCTTGACGAAATTGCCCGAGGCATTCTCCGGGGGCAGCAGGCTGAAACGTGCGCCCGTGGCGCCGGCAAGGCTGTCCACTACGCCCTTGAACTTGCGGTCGTAGGCGTCCACGTGAATGCTTACCGATTGTCCCGGACACATGTGCTGCAACTGGGTTTCTTTGTAGTTCGCGGTCACGTAAACGTTTTCCAGGTCAATGAGGGCAAACAGCGGCTGGCCGGCTTGTACCACCTGTCCCGGCTCGACGCTCCGTTTACTAATGGTTCCGGCGAACGGGGCGCGGATGGTGGTGTATTCAAGATTAAGCTGGGCCTGTTCGACGGCCGCCTGGGCGCGCTGCACTGCGGCGGCGGCTTCGGCGGCTTTGGACCTCGTCACCTGGACCTGCTGGGGCGCGGTCTTGGCGGCCAGCACCTGGGCTTCCGCCTGCGCCACATGGCTCTCGGCAGCGGCAACGGCCGCTTGCGCGCCATCCAGCGCCGCCCGCGCGCCCTGCTCGGCGGTGACTGCGGCGTCATATTGCTGGCGCGAGATTTCGTCCTTGGCGATTAGCGCCTTCGCGCGCTTCAGGTCGGATGCCGCCTTGGCGTAAGCAGCCTCGGCCTGGCCGACGCGCGCCTTGGCGGCATCCACTTCCTTGTGCGCCGCCCGCAGGTTCGCCTCGGCGATGTTGACGTTGCTGGTGGTGGTGGTAGTAGTGATGGGCACGCCGACATGGGCCGCCGCGGCTGCCGCTTCGGCTGTTGCCAGTTCCGCCTTGGCGCGGGCAAGCGCCACCTTGTAATCGGTCGGATCCAACTGCACCAGTACCTGGCCCTTATCTACGTACTGATTGTCGCGCACGAATACCTCAGTTACGGTGCCACCCACGCGTGGGCTGACCGGCACGATGTGACCGTCAATTTGCGCGTCATCTGTGGTCTCGCGCACCGAGTAGTATCGCCAAAGATAGACACCAGCCGCGACTACAGCAATCAGCACCAGGATAAACACCCAGCGCGCGTGCGGATGCTGGCGGAAGTAAGAGCGGGCACGCGCACCCTTGGAAGGCTGCTCGGCTTCTTCGGGCCAGGGTTCGCGGGCCTCGTCGGGCGCCGTGACGGGACGTTCCCGTACCTGTTCGTCGGTTGCGTTCTCGACTCTGCTGCTGCGGTCCGGCACTAGCGCTTTCCTCCCAGATATGTTCTCACCGCGGTTTCCGCGATCCCTAACGAACCGGCCAGCTCGAGCTTCGCCAGATTATGCGCCAACAGGCTGGCGATGTAGTTCTCGTTGGTCACGGCCAGCGCCGCCTGTGCCTGGACCACCTCGAGGTTGTTGGTGACACCGGCGGCAAAGCGGTCGCGCGCCTGCTCGACTTCCTGTTGGGCCAAAGCCACCGAACTTTGCGCTACCTGCACCTGCTCGGCCGCCGAGTTCAGGTCGAGGAATGCCGACCGAACCTCGAACTCGACCCGGCCGCGCAGGTCGTCCACCTGCGCCTGGCGCTGCTTCAGCACGGCCTCGGCAGTTTGGATATCGGAGCGGATCCTGCCGCCCTGGAAGATGGGAATCTGCAAAGCGGCGGCCGCCGTGAAAGTGCCGTGCGAATTGCCGGGAGTTGGGCCGATGTCGCCATAGTCCCCGATGAATTGGAGGCTGGGTAAACGCGCCGCGCTGGCCGCCTGCAAAGTCAGCTCCGCGGAACGGCGCAGCGCGAGGGCGCTCTGATAGTCCGGACGATTGCGGAAGGCGCGCTCCAGCGCCTCATCCAGCGTCAGCGGTGGCGGCGGCTGATAAGGCGCCTCGGTGGTGAGGCGGAACTGTTGTCCGGTGGGCAGTCCGATGGCGCGCGCCAGCGTCAGCTTGGCCTTTTCAAAATTGTTGCGCGCCGCCAACAGGCGCTGCTGCTGCACCTGCATCTCGACTTGCGCGCGCAGCACGTCCAGGCCGGCGACAGTGCCCGCGTTCTTCATATCAAGGGTCTGCTGATAGAGGGCTTCGGCCGTCCTCAACTGCGCGGAGATGGCATCAATGCGCGCCTGTTCCGCCAGCGCCTGGATGTATCCGACGCCGACCGCAACGACCACCAGCTCACGTGCGCCACGCACGCTCAACTCTGAAGCGCGCACATTCTCGATGCTGGCGCGCAGCGATCTGATAGCGCGCAAGCTAATGCCTTCGGTGGCGGTCACGCGCGCGTCGAAGAAGCTGAACGGGCCGACGATCGGCGACATCCCGGCAAAAAAAGACGGAGGCACACCCAGCGCCAGCAGATTGTTCTGCTGCACCTGCTCCGCGACATGGGCGTTGACGTTGGGCAACAATTGGCTCAGCGCCTGCAGGCGTGCCGCGCGCACCTGGGCGCTGCCTTGCTGCGCGAGGATGAGGCCCAGATTGTTCTGGAGGGCGCGGTCCAGTGCATCGGTTAACGACAGGTCAATTACCTCAGGCGTGACCGGGCCGCGCGGCACCGCTCCGCTGAACGGATTCTGCGCCGTCGGGTCGAAGGTCGGCAGCGGAACGCCGGGGGTCGTAGTTCCCGTCGTTGTAGCGGGACGTTGCACCGTGCGCGGGCCGATCTGCGCGGCCGCCAATGAAGCCATAAGCATAATTAGGACAAAAGAGACCACATGCCGCGCACCAGACAACTTCGGTGCTTGGCAAACCTCGCCTCTGTCTTTCAATCGCAAGCTCCCTGCGTTGAACTGCGCGCAAAGTGTGGGATTTGGAAGAATATATATGAGATGCGGCAGGAATGGCAGTGATGCAATTGCCGGCCAATGGGATTTGTGATTTGGTGATTTGTGATTGAAAGCTCTGGTGAACGGCGGCTTCAATCACAAATCACAAATCGCTGACACTACCCGCTTGCCGCGAAGCTCTTTTCATCATCAGGTCAACCGTTCCTCCGCGTCCTCTGCGCCAACCTCTGCGCCTTCTGCGGTAGAGTCCTCCGCACGTACACAGGCATTCGGGTGTGCTGTTCGATGGCGTTCGGTAAGTGCATCCTGTTCGAGAAATTTATAGCGAAATAAAACGGGCTGGCGCGAGCCAGCCCGGTTCAGGTTTGCGGGCTAAGGAGGTCAGTAAGGCAGTGCGTGAACGCTGAGAATCTTCAGGGGCTTGTTGCTCGGCGGTGGCACGACGTGGATAGCGGCGAGAAGGTCGTCGACCCAGCAGTGATCATAGTAGATACCGTTGCCGCCACCGCCGCTCCAATCGACTTGCGGCTTCGCCAGCGTGTCCAGCAGATTGCCTGCGGAATCGCGGCTCTGCGCGACGAACACAGAGCCGACAATAACGCCGTTACCGCCGCCATTTGCCTGGAACAAACCGCCGTTACCGATGACGAAGATCGGGCCATACCAGGAGAAATTGCCGTCCATGTAGAGGCTGCCGCGCACCAACAAAATGCCGTAGCCGGTATTGCTCCCAGACAGGGTGAGGTCGCCTTTGACCTCGGTGACCTGGAAAGGATTATCGGGGCTGCCCAAGTTGATCGGGTGTGTTGTGGTAGAACCCTCTGACGTGCAGGAGTTGCCCGTTGTGCAGACTTGGGTAGCGTTCTGTGCGATCTGGGACGCCAAGGCCTCGACGCCCTGCGGGGTCGTGTAGGATCCCAGGGAGTCGTAAACATTTTCAACATCGGGCGAGGGGAGCCTGCCGGGGTAGTTGGTCTCCCGACTCAGGTGGTCCCGCAGATAATCCTCCGCCGTGGGGCTAGTGGGCGCATTGGGGTTGTCATAGACGCCGATGGCGGGCTTCGGCGGGATCGGGGAGCTGTCGCAGCCGGGAGGCGCCGGATTGGAGTTCCCGGCCGGCTGGGGGGCCGATCCGGCAAGGTCGGAGCCTTTAATGTAGAACCCACTCGATGAGGGACTTAACCACAGTGGATTGGGGTCGCTGGGATCATTGGGGCCGTCAATGGTGAGGGCGCCGGGCACATAAGCCCCACGCAGCCCAGTGGCCACTTCAGCCTGGAGCATGGAGCGCGCGCCACTCTGAGTAACAGCAAGGCTTGTCAAGACCATCACCTGGCCGAAGTAAGTCGCGTTGCCCAGCTTGGTCTTTATCGTAGCCGGCGCGGTTGGCGCCGGCGAATCGCTGAAGGTAACCGCCGGCGGAACGACGTAGCCTTTACCGGCATCGGTCAGGGTGACGGAGGTGATCTTGCCGACGCTCCCAAGGCTGGCGACGGCAGCCGCTCCCGAACCCAGTCCGAGAGGATCGACAAACGAGACCGAAGGAGCCGATGTGTAACCCGAGCCTGGATTGGTCAACGTGATGCCGATGATCTTGCCGGCATCCGGCTTGTCACTGATACCACGATGAGCGTTCACAATGGGCGGAGTGCCTGCATCGGGCGTTGGGACGGTGACGATGGGATCCGAGGTGTAACCGGTGCCACCGTTGGTGACGTCGATATGGTCAAGCTGATATCCCGGGGTGAAAGTGGCATTGACGGTGCAACTGCCGCCGATCTGGACAGCCAGGTTGCCAAAGCTAGTGTAACCGGTGCCCGGGCTATCGATTTTGTAGCTCTGGATGGAAACGGTTTTGCCAACCTTCTTCAGGGTGATGGTCCCGCTGAAACCCGAGCCACCACCACCGGAAATGGTCACACCGGAGACAGGGTTTCCCTGACCGGTACCCGCCAGGGACTCACAGTCGCCCTGAAGGTTCTGCGCCACTGTCCAGGCTGCCATGCAGGTCTGACCGGTGAGGGTGGTGGAAATGGTGGCACCGTAGCCGCCGCCGCCGCTGATCGGACCGAACTGGGTGCTTGGCGAGGCGTAGCAACCGGCGGTCGTGTTAGTCGCGGTCACACTTTGAACTTCTCGACCGCCCTTGCCAACAATGGCTGTCGCCGCAGCGCCGCTGCCGCCGCCACCGCTGAAAACCACGGTGGGCGGGTTGGACCAGGAGTAATCGTGGCCGCCGTCAACCAGCGTGATGCTGCCGATCTTGTCATCGGCGACAACCTCGACATTGGCGGTGGCGGTAGCCTGTCTGCCGCCGGCCGGTGGGGGAGCGATGGTGACGGTCGGGGCAGTGTAACCGGCTCCCTGGTTAGCCAGAGGCACGGGACAGGAGACGCCAACGCCGCATAGGATTGATCCGTTGTATAGACTGATCGAGCCGTCCGGGCCGCAGTCGGGGCCGTGGCCGGCGGGCCGGGGAATCTGGTTCTTGCCATCCCAGCACATCTGCGTGTTATCGGTGCTGGAGCCGGTCGCCCACACGTTGGGGTTCATGTTAGCGGTTTTCAGGGTGATACGCGTCCACTTGTGGGCCAGCGGTGGGTTCAGTTTGTAAAACCCGTTGTAGCTTGCATCGCTGTTATCGACAACCCGGAACCACGCGGTGCCGCTTGGAATGTCGCTGGGGCCGCAGGGGACGCCGGGAGTCCCGCTCAACCCTAGGATACTCTCGTGGCAGAGCTCGGTATCGAAGTACGGGTTGGGCCTGCCGTCAACTATTGGGAGCCAAGGGGCAACGGTTTCTCCGGGGCTCGGATTGATGATGTAGATCACGTTCGGGGCGGTCAGGGAAGGCAAGTCCGCCGGGGGAAGAATGCCGTCGGGGTCGGGATTGGCGGCCAACGCGGGATCGGTGCGGATGGGAATCAGGCGATCGCGCGCTTCCTGCAAGCCCGACATAGCCGCGTAAATGGCGGTTTCCTTATCGCGATAATTGGCGGCGACGCCGGTTTCCAGATCGGCTGCCGAGAGCATTGCCAGTCCAAGGGCAGCGAGCAGCATCAGCGCAAAAATGGCGAGCAGCAGGGCCGCGCCGCGCTGAGTACGATTTTTCGACCAACTCCTCATGGTGCACCTCGGTTATTCGCAGGCCAACAAGCCCGCTGAGGCCCCCTGGGAACAGTTGTTTAAACGGACAGTGGAGACCAGGGTGGTAATGGGCCGCTCGCCGGTCTTCATGTCGGCAGCAGCGGCCTCTACAGTGACAATGATCTTGATCGTGTCAACGGTGGCGAGCGTGATGTTGTCGGTACCCCAAGTCAACGGCAGGGCGACGGGGGTATCGCCGCCATTGGTGTACGCGTAGAAGATCGGGTTCTCGGCGCTGCCGTTGACGACGTTCTGTACCTCGACCGAATAACTTTCGCCCTGGGAACCGATGGGGGAGCCACCAGGGGCGCCGGCCACCTTGGGCACCTGGCTGCGGCGCAGGCAGGGGCAGCCGGGTCCGTTCTGTTCCAAATGGTACTGAATGCTGGACACCTGGCCGGTACCATCAACGTCGCCCTCGAACCACAGATCGCCGTTGTTGATATAGACCAAACCGACGGCGGCAAGGGGACTGGTCGCTGGATCCTGGACCACGCCGCCGACGGTTGGGTTCAAGATGCCGTTGGCATAGTTCTGCGGGTTGGGATACCCGGCCTGGCGCAGGTCGCGGGTCAGGTGATCCATGAATTCACGCGCTTGCTGGAAGGAATCCAGCTTGGTCTCTTCGGCGGCGCTGCGCTGCTGGGCCTGATCTATCTGGGCAAAGACCGCCCCCATGATGATGGAGATGACCAGCAGAGCGATCATCATTTCGATCAGCGAAAAGCCGGCTTGCGAGTTGCGTGGCGATTTCGTGTTCATTGTCATGACTCCGGCGGCGGATCCGGTCCGACCATGACGCGCAAATTAATGGGGAAATTGATGGGCGCCCAGGGACCGGTGGGGTTCAAGCGCGCGCCTACAGTAAGCAAGTGGCTGAACGAAGTGATGTTGGGGCCCGAGGCCGCGCCGGAGATGTTCCAGCGAACGTCGTAGACGGCCTGGCCGGTCCCGCTACACACGGTGTAGTTCATGTGGTAGCCGTCGGGAGGGGCAGTCTCGCTGAAATCTATATGGCCATCGGCGTTGAGCGCAGCCCCGCCCGTGTTGCTGGCAATGGTGAAGGTGTGGCCGGCGCAGTCGGTCAGAACGGCGGAACCGTCTCCGCCCTGGGCGGTGGCGGAGATGGCTGCGGTCACTTGCTCGACCACGCTCTGCGTCAGCATGGTCGCGGTGGAATCCAGTTTGCTGCGGCTGTTGCTGGTGATCGCCGAGCCCACCAGACCCATGAGGGCGAGCATGCCTACCACCAGCACGATTCCGGCAATCAGGGTCTCAATCAGCGTAAAGCCATTCTGACGGCGGCGCTTGCGGAGTGCAGTCGGTAACAAGTTCGGTGTTCTCATAACAGGTCCGTTATCAGTCGCATCCCCAATAGGAGCCGTTCCAATACCAGGCTTTGACCCGGCCCGCCGGGGAAACCCCCAAAGCAGCCCAGGTAACTCCGCCGAGCGAGCGAGGGATGCTGAAGTAATAAACAAAGCCGGGCGTGGGGCCGCACACGCCATCGGCATCCATGTCGCAGGGCATGCCGCGGCTGTTGAAATATGTGTCCTTGCCGGTGTCGGGGTTCATGCCCGAGCCCCACATGATCTCGGCGGTCAACTGCGAGGGGGAGCCCTCGCCCGTGGGAGCCGAGTAGAGATTTACGCCGGCGGGCAGGACGACCTGCGTATCACCGGTGGCCGGCGCATTGCTGGCGTCGGTGGCGCTCTTGACGAAGGCCATCAAACGGCCATTCACGCTGCCGATGTGCATACGTTTGCTGGTGTTTTCCTTGACGGCCTGAATGCGGCAGGCCTGGGCGGTGGCGGCAACATTGCTCATGGCGCCGCGGATGCGCGCGTTAGCCACGACTTCGGCGAGGTTAGGCAGAGCGACGACCATAACGCAGAGACCAACTGCGATCACGACCATAAGCTCCACGAGCGAGTGGCCGGAGGTGCGTCGGCTGCAATACGTTGCTGTTCGTGTCGCTGGCATTGTGGTATGAACCGCGTTAACGCGGCACCTCCGAATTCGCGGCCGGCGGCTTGGGCGCGGCATCCGAGACTCCTTGTGGCTTGTCGGCATCAGCTTGGGGCGGCGCGGTGCCTTGTTCGAGGGCGGCTCGCTCGCGCTGGTAGGAGGCGAGCGTGGCTTTGGCGTGATTCAGGGACTCCGTGTAACCGCGGCGCTGCGCAGGACCGAGCGATTCGTCGGCGAGCAGTTCTTCAAGGTGCTTGATGACCTGCTGCTGGGCGTTCTCGGCTTCCTTCAGTTCCGCGATGCGATTGGCGGTGGTTTCCGCATCGTCGGCGGCAGCGGCATCCGGGGCTTGGTTCACTTCCTCCGGCGGCGCCGGCGGGATATATCGTGCCACGTGCTCATCAGTAATGACGCGCACCGCGCGCTTGGCCGGCTTGGGCTGCTTAGCCACGTCGCCGAGCGGTATCTTCGATGACTGCGCCGCTGCCGCAATACTGGCGAGCGCCGCCAACAGCAGCGCGCCCAGACAGAACGGAATGCGTCCGGGAACAGGCATCGTTTAACTCCTAATGGGAAGCACCACGCTGGGAAATGGCACCTCTGGCGCGGTCCACCCTAGTTTCCGGCCCGATGCTAGCATCGGCATTTTCAGTGTTCCACTTGAATGAGCGCAAAGCTAGTTACCGAAGTTTGGACACTAATGCGCAGTTCGTAATGGGAATAGGCGGCGAAGAAGCAGGGCTTGATAAAATCCGACGCATGAAAAGTGGCGCAGTGGCAATAGTTTTGCTTGCGGTGGCCGTGCTGAGCGGCTGTACCTTGTGGAAGGCAAAGCCGGTGACCTCGTGGTCGCAGGCGACCGGGGGCGAGCACCTGGAGCGCCTGTTCTGGCGGGAGCTGAAGGCGAGGAATTACGCGGCGTTGGAGCGGCGCATGTCGGCTACGTTTGTGGCGATGGATGGGCGGGGCGTCTACGACCGCAGCGCTGCGCTCGAAATGTTCAAAGAGATGAGGGTGGAGGACTACATACTGGGTGACTTTGAGATACGGCCGAGCGGAACCGACATGGTGGTGACCTATACCGCGAGGGTCAACGGCGGGCATCCGATGCGCATGATGTCGGTGTGGCAGCAAGCGAAGGATGGATGGATCACAACGGCGCATGCAGAAGCGATGATTGAGTGATTGGGTGACCGGGTAATTGGGCGCGCAAACACCACAGCCGCCCGTGCGGGCGGCCGGGGTGCTATTCAGCCGTGGTCATGAGGAAAATCTAAGAGTTCGCCGGCGCAATCTGCATCAGGTCGAGCTGTTTCTCGAACGGAATCGAGTACTTCTTCTCGATACGTTCGCGGAAGCAGGGGCCGCTGTTGTAGGCGCAGAAGGGATATAGCAGGCCATTAGGCGCGGCGTAGTGAATGACGCAGCGCTTCACGCGCTCCACGTCGTAGTTGTAGGAATCCATGAAGTGCATGGCGCTGATGAGGATGGTGCGGTAGGTGTAGGTGCCGTCCATACCGTCGCGGCCCAGCTTCTTGTCGGTCATGCCTTGCAGCGTCTGGAGGAACTTGGTGAAGTCCAGTCCTTCCGGTGCGAACTCCTTGTGGAAGTGCTTTTGGAGGTGGTTCCAAACCTTCAGCTTCGACCAAAGCTTAATGGAGGCGCGCTCGGCCTTCTGCGCGGTCTGGTAGATGTCCTGCAACATGCCGCCGACATCCACAAAACGCGTGATGGGCACGACCTCGCCGGTCTGTTCATTGACGAAGAGATAGGTGCCGAGCGAGCAGTGCGGATGGCAGCTCAGGGTGACGGTCTCTTCGCCGCGCAGCGCCGAAATCAGCTTGGAGAACGGGGTCACGCAGGCGAGCGGGAACCAGTCATGGTAGGCGTCGGTGTAGCCGGACTGGCGCGCGACCTGGTGGGCGACATCGGCCTGGGTGAAGCGCTTGGCCGCCAGTTCGTTGCGGTTGAGGCGTCCGGTGAAGGCGACGGGCTGGAAGGTGATGGCGCTGATGACGTCGGCATTTTCGACCGCGGTGCGCACGATGCTGCCGATCTGGTCGTCGTTGATGCCGCGCACAATGGTGGGAACCAGCACGATCTTCATGCCGGTGCGGCGGCAGTTCTCGACCACCTGCATTTTCTTGTCGAGCAGCTTCTCGCCGCGCGTGCGCAGATAAACGGAATCGTCGCAGCCGTCGAATTGCAGGTAGAGCGTCTGTAGGCCGGCTTCTTTGGCCTTGCGCGCGAATTCCAGGTCGCTAATCATGATGCCATTGGTGGCGATCTGGATATGCGAGAAGCCCATTTCTTTCGCCAGGGTCAGCACGTCGAAGAAACGCGGGTAGATCGTGGGCTCGCCGCCGGAGAACTGCACCACACGGCCGGCGACGGGGCGCTCGTTGCGCAGCGCCTGCAACATGCGGCGCACGTCGGCGAAGCTGGGTTCGTAGAGCGTGCCGGCGGCATTGGCATTGGCGAAGCACACCGGGCAGGTCAGGTTGCAGCGGTTGGTCAGATCAATGTTGGCCAAGCCAGTGTGGGAGGCGTGCATGGAGCACAGGCCGCACTGGCTGGGGCAGCGCGTGGCGTCCGTCACGGCGGGATTGGCCAGGCCGACGCCGTCGCCGAAGTGCCACTCTTCCATCTTCAGATACAGCTTCACGTCGCCGTAGTAAAGGTCGCGGAAGTCGCCGTGCGCGGGGCAGGTCTTTTCCATCCAGACCTTGCCGCCTTCTTCGAAAATGCGAGCACTAACCAGCGAGGTACATTCGGGGCAGAGCGATTGTGTTGTCTTGGGGAGCCCGCGTTGCAGGGCGGTAATGGGTGAGCCTGACAGCGTTGTGGCCGGCTGGTGAACTTGGAACCCCGGGCGCTTGGTTTCCGGGTATCTGGGCTGCGGCTTGTCGGGCGGCGGCGGCGGACAAACCCGCCCGGCCGGTGAGAACGTCTGTGTGCTCACGTGCCTCTCCTGGACTTGGTTGACTGCTTGGACCTGTTACGAGGGATTGATAGTAAAACGCTTAGTGTTCAGGAGACTGTGAAAAGCGGCTAACGGCGCGAAACGTGAGTTGAACGGCAAACACCATCGGGTCAATGGGCCAGCGGGACAACGCACCATCGGGTGATCCGGCGATTGTGTGATTGGGCCCTCGCGTCATCAGAGCATCGGGTTAACTGATCGTTCCGCGTTCACGTGTCTTACCAGTCACCCAATCACTCAATGGTTTTGCCGGTTCCGGTTTCGCGTTCCCGGCCGTTGACGATGCGGACAGGAACGCGAAACGCGGAACGCAGCGGCTTAGTCGCCCAAAACGGGTTCACCCTCTTCCATGTGAACCTCGGACGCTTTGGGTGGGGCCGCAGGCGAGGAGGTGGATGCGAGCGAATTCAGCGGCACGAAATTGCCGCTGGGCGGCTTTTCGCCCAACACCACCTCGCGATACAGACGCTCCATCTTCTCGTGCTCGGCCTGCGCCTTGAGGGCTTCGGCGCGGAGCTTGGCGTCGCGGGCGCGGATCTTCTCTTCCCGCGCGTTCTTGGCGATGCCGAGGCGGTCGAGATCATGTTGCTCTTCCTTGGTGACGATCTCCTCGTTGAGCTCGAGCCGCTTGAGTTGCGTCGGTGCGAGAGGGACCTTCTTGCCGCCGGCGAAGATTTCGTGGCGACCGTGCTCCTCGTACCACTTGGTAAGGGTGGCGGTCATGTGCATCTTCTCGACGATGTTGCGCCAGCCCACGCCGGTGTTGTAGGCGCAGAAACTGATCTCGCCCTGCTGGGTCGCGTAAGGGATGATGCACTGTTCCGTGCGGCGGAAGTCGTAGTTGAACAGGTCCTGGAACCACATGCCGGCGATGAATAAGAAGTTCCAGCGGTCGGTGCGGCGCTTCTGGATGTCCTCCATGGTGCGGTCGCCCGAGACCTTGCCGTACGCGCCTTTCTCCGCCTTCTTCGTGGCGCCGAAGGTTTTGTCGAACTTCTTCAGCAGGTCGAAGATGGTGAAGTGAGTTGGCGTTTTGAAGGCGTCGTAGTTGCGCATGACGGAGAGCGTCATGCCGAGGATGGAGAGAAAACGGCCGCGGGCGGCGTCGTTGATTTTGGCCACGTCGCGCGCGAGCCGGTCGCCATTGAGGAATGCGGTGACCGGCGCGGCTTCCTTGGTGTGCTTGTCCACCATGATCGCCATGCCCACGCCGCAGTTGGGATGGCAACCGCAACTTAACTGTCCCCAATTCGCTTGCGGACCGTGGACGAGGTCGCTCCAGTCGCTGAAGGTGCTCATGAAGCTGATGGGGAACCAGTCGCGCGCTGGCTCGCCGTAGCCGAGCTGCTCTTTAACGTCGTGCGCGAGGTGAGAGAGGGTATAGCGCTGCGCCTGGCGGCGTTCGTCGGTGATGGCTTCGTCGCGTCCGGTGAACGAGACCGGCTGGAACGAGCAGAAGTTGAATACCTTAGGGTTTTCCAGCGCGAACTTGATGATGCGGCCGACCTGCTCGTTGTTGATGCCGTTGATGATGGTCGTTACGGGCACGATCTCGACGCCGGCTTCGTAGAGGTTCTCAATCGCCTGGAGCTTCACGTCGAAGAGGTTGCCGACCTTGCGGTGTGAGTTGGCGGCGTTGCCGATGCCGTCGAATTGCAGATAGGCATAGCGCAGGCCGGCCTCGGCGGCGCGGCGGCAGAAGTCTTTGGACTTGGCGAACTCGATGCCGTTGGTGGCCGCCTGTACCGAGTTGTAACCCACCTCGCGCGCGTAGCGGATCGCGTCAAGGAAGTAGGGCGAAAGCGTGGGCTCGCCGCCGGAGAACTGCACCGACATCTGGCGGCGCGGCTTGATGGAGATGGCGTTATCGAGCAGGTGCTTAATGTCTTCCCACGTCAGTTCGTGAACGAAGCCGACCTGGTTGGCGTCCATGAAGCAGGGATCGCACATCATGTTGCAGCGGTTGGTGAGGTCAATGGTGAGCACCGAGCCGCGACCGTGTGTGATGGTGGACGAGCCGTGGTTGTGGAGCCTGGCGTCGTTGTGCGCGCGGATGTCGCGGCCGGGGAAGACCTGTTCCAGGTGGCGGAAGAAGTCGACGTCGATGGACATGACGTCTTCGAAGTGGCCGTGTTTGGGGCAGTCCTTGACCATCAGGATCTTGCCGTCGCGCTCGATGATCTGCGCCTTGACCTGGCCGGGGACGGGGTTCTCGCGGAAGATGTCGGCGGGCAGCTTGCCGTCGAGCACCTGCTTGCGGATTTCGGGGACGCAGCGCGGGCAGAGCGAATCGGTCTGTCGCGGCCAGCCGAGGGGCGGCTTTTCCTTTTGCCAAGACTTCAGCAGCGGCTTGTCGCTCCACTTCGGAGTGAACGAAGGATTGGGGTGGATGCGGTTCAGGCGATCGAAGACGAACCATGCGGCGCCGGCTGCATAGGACAGCCCCTTTTCCAGGTACTTGACCGGTTTGTGCATTGAAAGTCAGTCCCCTACAAACATGATTGCGTGATGTGAGTCACTCACGCCTGTGATAATTCATTTAAGCGCGGCTGGCACGGCGTCCCAATAGGGAAGCTCTTAACGGGAGTAAACCGTGCTTAAGCGGAGAGCGGCGGCATTGAATGGGCGTAAGCTGTTGATAAGACAGTTGTCAGGGCTTGGTGATTTGGTGAAGTGTGATTTGGTTTAAGAACCAACGCGAAATTTAATTTGGGCAAAGTTTGATCTGCTGAAGTAAGCACCGCACCCGGAACTCTCAATTCACCAAATCACACTTACCAAATCAAACTTCGCCACTGGGTACTGGGTAGTGGGTACTGAGTACTGGGTACTATGTTTCCGGTGGAGCGGGTTTCGCGATATCGCCGATCGGTTCGGGGATTTTCTCTTCAATTTTCTTCACCGGTTCGGGCGCGTGCCGTTGAAACAGGCGGCGAATGTCGGGCCAGAACTCGCGGAGCAGGTTGGCGGTGGCGTCGGACAGGTAGGCGCTGGCCACACCACTCATGGTGTGTTTGAAGCCACGATCGCGATCGGGATAGTAGGCGTTGGTGAGGGATTTCGCAGCCAAGGTCCCAAACAACTGTGAAGAATTGAAGGTCTGTTCGCCGTCGTCGCGCCGCGTGATGATGACGCGAGTCATCGCATGTCCGGCACGGAGGGGGACACTGCGGCTTTCGGAGCGAAAATAGCGCGGGTCCTGATGAAGCAACGTGGGGAACAGGAACACTTTGAAGAAACCACGTGTTTCGGTGTCGGCGAGGGTGGCGCCGAAGCGTTTGCCGTAGCCTTCCATGCCGCCGCCGTACGTGGGCCAATCGCCCATCGCTTGTGCCCAGCCGGCGCTGACGGCCGTGCTGAGAAAGGTGTATGGCGAGTAGGTGTGGCGCACCCAGCGATGGAACTTGTCACGCGAGGAGAGCGGTGTGTAATGCCGCTGCCCGGCATGCCGGGCGGCGAGGTGAGCGGACGGCGCGTTGGGCAGCGGCTGTGGTTGTGCAGCAGGAGTCTGCTGCGCAAACCCGGGCACCGCGAACAGCAAACACAACAACGATATGAAGGCTGGGTTCACCCGCTCTCCTGTTGGCTTGCAGTCTAAATTACAAGCTTCTTTTTAGGACGAAGATTCGCCGCGCGAGTTTGTCCCGAGAGCGCTGGAATGCGGGTTACCGCAGAGATGCGGGCCATTGACCCCGGGCCGCAGGGTACAACATAATCGCTGCGCCCTGGCATCTCTGCTGTCGCGCGAGTGTGTTCCTGTGAGCGAAGAAAAGAAAACGGAGTCGAGCCGGTTTCAGAAGGTCGGCCGGCGAGTGGACGAGGAAATCGAGGAGTTCATCCGCTGGTTCAACAACGAGGCGGTGCCCAGGATGCGGCAGCAGTCGAGCCGCGGTCTGCGGACCGCAGCGACGAAACTGTCGGAGCTTGCCGACTACCTGGACGACCTGAAACGGCAGAAATGAACGCCGGCGGCAAGCTGCGACAGCTCTGCCTGGCCGCACTCGTGGTCGCACTGCTGCTGCTTGCGGGCTGCGGCGGCAAGAAGCAGGCGCGGGTGAAGGCGCCGCCTCCGCCGGACATGACCGCCGGCACAAGCGTCGAAGAACGTCCGGCAGCCACGGAGAGCGAAGCTGCCACTGCCGACCTGCGCGACGCCAAGCCCATCTACGTGGAGACCGGGATTGCGAGCTGGTACGGGCCTCCATACCACAACCGGCGTGCCGCCAACGGCGAAATCTTCGACATGAACGGCATGACCGCGGCGCATCGCACGCTGCCGCTGAACTCTGTCGCGCGCGTGACCAATGTAAAGACTGGAAGCTCGACGGTGGTGCGCATCACCGATCGCGGGCCGTTCGTTGAAGGGCGCATGCTGGATTTGTCGGCGGCGGCGGCCAAGAAGGTGGACGTGTGGCGCCCGGGGCTGGCGCGGGTTAGGCTGGAGGTGCTGGAAGCGCCGGCGGCAATCGAACATGGCGGGCGGTGGTGCGTGCAGTTCGGGGCGTTTACCAGCATGAAGGAAGCAACGAAGTTCAAGGAGCGCTTGCAGCGGCGATACACGACCGCCAACGTGTTGCAGTTCACTGGGCCGACCGGCGACTGGGTGCGCGTGCGGGTGAAGGATGACGACAAGAAGCGCGCGCAGAAAGTGCTGAACGAAACGGAAGTGCCGGAGGGGGCGGCGTTCCTGGTCAGACTGGATTGATATGAGTTGTTTGTTTTGCGATATCGTTGCCGGGAAGAAGCCGTCGCGCAAAGTGTACGAAGACGACAAAGTTTTCGTGTTCGAAGACATCAACCCACAGGCGCCCACACATGTGCTCATCATCCCCAAGCGGCACATAGTTGATATCAAGAGCGCTGGGCCGGGAGACGCCGAGGTCATCGGCTACTCCCACCTGGTGGCGGCAAAGATCGCGCGCGAGCGCGGCATTGAGGACGGATACCGCACCGTGTATAACGTCGGACCTAAAGCTGGGCAGTCGGTGTTCCATCTGCACCTGCACCTGATCGGGGGACGCGCGATGAGGTGGCCGCCGGGATAAACGCAGCGGGTGATCCGGTGATCGGGTGAACTGGCAATCGAACCGGGTTGCGTACGCGAGTTGACTCACTTCAGCCTCTCCTAGAATGGGGCCCGCCGCCGGGCGGCGGCGCTACGAATGGGCGGGCAGAAATCGGATTCCACCCTGTCGCGCGAAAGGCGCGCGCGAGAAGGGTGGGGCAACCCAATGTTCTGAAATGAGATTTGGTGAGGTCAGATGTGGTGAAGTGAGGTTTGGTGAAGTAAAGGCCGCCAGGTCGAACTTCTTACTTCACCAAATCTCACTTCACCACATCACCAAATGCTATGACTACCGTGCTGTTGCAATACGGCCACACGGTGGAGAGAATCGCGTACATGGCGAATAAGGCGAAGGCGGAGGAGACGAGGGCGAGCGAGGCGCGGGTGTCCGCGGTAGGTGATCCGTTCGTGCCGGGCACGATGGTGGTGGCGTCGCTGAGCAATCCGCGCGAGAAGTTCTGGGGCATGCTGCTGGGGCTGTCGGCGGCGGGCGTGGCGGTGCGCGGCATTGATCTGAATTCGTTCGACGACTTCGTATCTCTGGTGCGTGCAGGCGAACCCGCGGGTGTGAGCGAAGTGTTTTTCCCCATGCACCGCCTTGACCGGCTGGAAACGGACGCGCGTAACGGCGAGATCCCGTCGCTCGCGGAGCGGGTGGAAGCGGCGACGGGACACTCGGCGGCAGCGTTGTGGCGGCGAACGGAGGCGGCGTGCCGATAATCCGCGACCTGCTGCTTGCGCCCAACCAACTGACGCTGCTGCGGCTCGTCTTCGTGCCGTTCATCATCATCAATGTGCTCGACGGCAACTGGGGCTGGGCGCTGGGGCTGTTTGTGGCCGCGGGGCTGAGCGACGGCCTTGACGGTCTGCTGGCGCGCAAACTGCACCAGCAAACCATGCTGGGGCAGTACCTGGACCCCATCGCGGACAAGCTGCTGCTCAGCGGCTTGTTCCTGGTGTTGTCCATGGTGCACCAGATCGCGTGGCGCTACACGGTGCTGGTGTTCAGCCGCGACATCTGCATCGTGGCGACCGCGGCGGTACTTTACACGGCGGCGAATTTCCGCGATTTCCGTCCCAGCATCTTCGGCAAAATGAACACCGGGGCGCAGGTGGGAGCGCTGTTTTTCGTGCTGCTGCGGGAGGTGCACAGCAGCCCGTGGATTGTCTGGACGCGGCGCGGGTTTCTGTGGCTGGTGTTCGCCTTGACGCTGATTTCCGGTATTCACTACATCATCGTCACCGGACAGCGGGTGCGCGCGCACCAGGCACGCAGCAACAGCCAGCGGGCGATCGGGTGAACTGGTGAACTGGCGAACGGCTTGGCCGCTGCGAGGCTTTGCTAGAATCGAACTTTCCTGAACGCCATGCCGCTGCAACTGTTCAATACGCTGTCCGGCAAAGTGGAAGAGTTTGCGCCGAGTGAAGACCACGTGGTGCGCATGTACGCCTGCGGGCCGACAGTGTACGACTACGGGCATATCGGCAACTTCCGCACGTTTGTGGCGGTGGACATCCTGCGCCGGTTCCTGCGGCAGAGCGGATATCAGCTCAAGCACGTCATGAACATCACCGACGTGGATGACAAGATCATCCGCAACGCGGCGCGCGAAGGCGTCAGCGTGCAGGAGTACACAAAGAAGTACGAGCAGGCGTTTCTGGAAGATTCACAGGCGCTGAACCTGGAGCGGCCGGAGCTGGTGGTACGCGCCACCGAGCACATCCCGGCGATGGCGCGATTTATCCGCGAACTCGAGCACAAGGGCTTCGCCTATCGCGCGGACGACGGCTCGTACTATTTCCGCATTGCGAAGTTTCCCGACTACGGCAAGTTGTCGAAGAAGGACTTTGCCGGCATGGAAGATGGCGCGCGCGTGGACGTGGATGAGTACGACAAGGACAACGCGCGCGATTTTGCGCTGTGGAAGGCCCCGAAGCCCGGCGAAGCTTCGTGGGAGACGGAGATCGGGCCGGGGCGCCCCGGCTGGCACATCGAGTGCTCGGTGATGTCCATGCAGTACCTGGGCGAGACCTTCGATCTGCACGCGGGCGGCGAAGATTTGGTGTTCCCGCACCACGAGAACGAGATCGCGCAATCGGAGGCGCTGACCGGCAAGCGCTTCGCGCGCTTCTGGACGCACGTGCGCTTCCTGCTGGTCGAAGGCGAGAAGATGTCGAAGTCGCTGGGCAACTTCTACACCTTGCGCGACCTGGTGTGCATGGGGCACAAGCCGTCGTCCATCCGTTTTTTGCTGTCGTCGGTGCCGTACCGCAAGCAACTCAACTTCACGTTCGACGGGCTGACGCAGGCGGCGAACTCGGTCGAGCGGCTGCGCAATTTCAAGCTGCGGCTGGAGACGGAGCAGTTTCCCGAAGGCTCGAACCCGGCGATCGCCGCGATGGCCGAGACAGCGATCTTGGGCATGGGCGCCAGCCTGGAGGACGATCTAAACACGGCCGAGGCGTTGGCCGCCATTTTCGACCTGGTGCGCGAGGTCAACTCGGCTGCCGATGCGGGGCAGGTGCGCAAGGGCGACGTGGCGCGCCTGCTGCAGGCGTTGCAGAAGTTTGACGAAATTTTTGCCGTGCTGCCGGATGACGATGCCGACAAGATCAGCCGCATCGTCACCTGGGCCGACGCCGAGGGCAAAGAGGTCAGCCCAGCGGCGCGCGAGCTGGCGAAGGCTGCGGGGCTAAGCGATTCGGAGATCGAAAAGCTCATCGGCGAAATGCAGGCGGCGCGCAAGGCGCGAAACTTCAGCCGCTCCGATGCGATCCGGGCGCAGTTGAACGAGGCGGGCATCGTGGTCGAGATAACCAAGGACGGCGTGCGCTGGCGACGGAAGTAACTCTGAAGTAACTTGCACGCCTGCCGCTTTCCAGTACATTGAACTTATGGCGCGTCGTCGCGAATGGCGTGTGCCGTTCGCTGTACCAGTACGTGTGCTCGGCATGTCGCCCTCCGGCCAGGCCTACAGCGGGACTGCGCAAACCCTCGATATCAGTCGCAGCGGCGTGCGTTTGAGCAACGCCGAATTCCTCACTCGGGTGGGCGAAGTCGTCACCCTGCAGTACCAGCAGCGGCGGGCGAAGTACCGCGTGATGTGGCTTGGTGATGCGGAAGGGCCGGAGCGGGGATTGGCGGGACTGCAACCCCTGCCCAGCCAGCCGCAGATTTGGGGACTGGATCCGGGCACGGGGCGACCCGACAATTACCGGCCAAGTTCAACGTCCGAAACGGAAGCAGCCGAGGTGGGGTCCGCGGTGGTTCCGCTCGCGAGTGAGATGGCTGTTCCCGAGGAGGGCACCGCATCGGCGCCGGCCGCCGCGAGCGAGCGACCGGCTGACCGAGAGCGCCGTTCGTCGCCGCGCTACGACTGCGACCGCGGGGTGGTGTGCTGGCGCGAGGGCATCACTGTACCGGTGTGGGGCAAGCTGCGCGACCTGAGCATGAAAGGGTGCAGCGTCGAAACGCCCGTGGTGTTCGAAGTTGGCACGCGCCTGAAGCTGGTGTTGCTGGTGTTTGGCACCAAGTTACGGGTTGCAGGCGAAGTTCGCAGCAGCTCAGGCAAGATGATGGGAGTGCTGCTCACCACCATCCATCGTGAGGACCGCAGCAAGTTCCAGGCGGTGCTCAATCGCCTGGCGGGGCCGGAACCCGCAACGTATGTACCGGTCGGGAACGTATCCGATGCCGTGCTTAGGCAGATAGAAGCGTGGTTCGAGGAACGCGACGTGCTGTCGCGCGACGACCTGCAACAATTGCTGGAGACGGCGAAAAAGAAAAGCTGAGAGGCCCTTTCCCGTTTCCCGTTTCCCGTTTTCCGTTTTCCGTTCTCGTTTCCCGTTCCCCGTTTCCCGTTTCCGCTTCCGACTTCCAGTGTTGCACGTGGATGTTGTCTGTCTGGGGTGCGAACGCTGTCCCCAGGTTGGCGCCGGACCTGGAGCGCCCGAGCAGGTCGCCCCGGATAAATTCTGTAACATTTGGGCGTTCCGCGCGTCTCAACAAGCAGTTCGTCCTGCGAGAACGAGCGGGGTTCCTCGATGTTGTTCAGAAAGCCTTTGGACATACCTTCCTCGGAAATCACAGACAAACGGCTCTATCTCAATCGTCGGCAGTTCATTGCCGGCGCGGCGACAGTGGGCGCAGCCGCACTTGCTGGTGTGAAATTGTTCGAAGGCGCTGCCCCGCAGGTCGTGCTGGCGGGCACCAAGCTCGAGAAATCCAAACGCATTGACTATGCGGGCGGCGAGAAGGAAACGCCGTACAAGGACGTAACCAGCTACAACAACTTCTACGAATTTGGCACTGACAAGTACAGTCCGGCGGCAAGAGCCAAGGACCTGCGCACCCGGCCGTGGACGGTCACGGTCGAAGGATTCGTGAAGAAGCCCAGGACGTACGACATCGACAGCATCCTGAAGCTGGCGCCGCTGGAGGAACGCGTGTACCGCCACCGCTGTGTCGAGGGCTGGTCCATGGTGATTCCGTGGCTGGGATTTCCGCTGGGCGATTTTCTGCGCCAGGTGGAGCCCACGTCAAAGGCAAGGTTCGTGGAATTTACCACGCTGTACGATCCTCAGCAGATGCCGGGGCAACGCACGGGTGTGCTGGAGTGGCCTTACGTGGAAGGCTTGCGGCTGGACGAGGCCATGCATCCGCTGACCCTGATGTGCGTTGGCCTCTATGGCGAAGTGCTGCCCAACCAGAACGGCGCGCCGTTGCGCCTGGTGGTGCCCTGGAAGTATGGCTTCAAGAGCATCAAGTCCGTCGTGAAGATCCGCCTGGTGGAAAACCAGCCGCAGACCGCGTGGAACAAGGCGGCGCCCAACGAGTACGGGTTTTATTCCAACGTGAATCCTACGGTGGACCATCCACGGTGGAGCCAGGCCAAGGAGCGCCGGATTGGCGAGTTCTTCAAACGTCCGACGCTGATGTTCAACGGCTATGGCGATCAGGTGGCACAGCTATACGCTGGGATGGACCTGAAGAAAAACTTTTAGGATTTAGTTGTTCGGTCATTTGGTTCCAAACAGCGAAATGACCAAATCGATCCTTGTAAGCGCGAGTTGGGTTTACATAACCAAATAACCAAATGAAAAGTGTTGGCTGGTTCAAGGTTCTGGTTTTTGTTGCATGCCTGGCGCCGCTCGGGCTTCTGGCATGGAAGGGGTTCAACGGCCAGCTTGGCGCGAACCCGATCGAGGTGATTACCCACGCTACCGGCCGCTGGACGTTGCGTTTCCTGCTGATCACGCTCGCCGTCACGCCACTGCGCAAGGTCACCGGCCGGCTGTGGCTCATCAGGTTCCGGCGCATGCTCGGCCTGTTCGCGTTCTTCTACGGCTGCCTGCACCTGATGACGTATCTCTGGCTGGACAAGTTTTGACCTCGACGAGATAATTAAAGATATCTACAAGCGGCCGTTCATCACCGTCGGATCTGCGGCATTTGTGCTGATGCTGCCGCTGGCCGCGACCTCCACGCAGCGCATGATCCAGCGGCTGGGCAAACGCTGGCAGGCACTGCACCGGCTGATTTATGCGTGCGCGATCGCAGCGGTCGTGCATTTTCTGTGGGCGGTCAAGAAGGACATCACCGATCCCGTGCAGTACGGGCTGATTCTGGGGGTACTGCTGCTCTATCGCGTTGCGGCATGGCAATGGAAGCGACGAGCGCCGATGAGGCCGCGACTGGAGCAGAGCGCGGCAGCCGATTAGTCCACCAGCTTCGCGCAAAACCTCCCTGCATTACGAGCGGGAACGCTGCTGTGTCTGCGGGGCGCGCACCAGCAGGGCGCCGGTGTTTCGGTCCTCGAACAGCTCCGCGCGAGTTTCCGGATGCCAATCCTGCGAAGCGGCATAGTGGTGAGTGGCTGCCTGCAAAGCTTCCCGGAGTGAGGGATAAGTGCCCAGCAGCGCCATGCCGGACATGTCGAGTTGGCCGTCGCTGCCGCGCGGCAGGAAACGAACGTCGTAATGGCGATGCGCCGGATCGGGCGACCGGTAGATGGTAACGATGCCATTACGGGCCTCGGCCTTGATCAGGTTGGTGGGAGACGCTGTGAGAGCTTGCTCCGCGGTCATAATTTCAACCTCCGCTGGGGCAGGTCCGGGTGTTGAGAGCAACGCTACTCTTGCTTGGATGATGGCGCAAGGCGTTCGGGCGCGAAGGACCGACTATATTTCCGCAAGTTCGAGCAGTGAGGCGCGCAATTCGGCAATCCCTTCGTCGTCGAGCTTGGCGCCTGCGCGAGTGATATAGAACACGTCAATGGCTTTGTGCCCCTCGGTTTCGATCAGGGCCAGTTCGATATTGCAGCCAAGCGTCGAGATAGCAGAGGCCATGTCGTGCAGCAGGCCGGGGCGATCGGCGGTGGTGACCTCGACCACGGTGCTTTGCGCGGAGCACAGTTGATCGGCCCAGACGTGGCTTTCGATTTTGATCTTCGGCACCGTCGGGCGACGATGGCTGCGGCGCTGCAAGAGCTCTTGAAGGTTACGTTCGCCGCTGATGACGTCGAGCAGATCGTTTTCGAAGCGCCGCATTTCGCCAGGGTTCAGTTCGAACGAGCGGAACCGGTCGGTGAAGCGGAAGCAATCGAGCACGAGGCCGGCGCGGTTGGCGAATGCCGTGGCCTTTACGATGTTCATGCCCCAGGCGGCGAGCGTGCCGGATATGGCCACGAAGAGGCGTGGGCGGTCGCGCGTAAGCAAAGTCAGTTCGTAGGCAGACGAGAGACGGCGTAAGCGTAGCACTGCCGGCGGCGGCTTCGGGCGTGCGAGTTCCTGAGCCATGCGGACATGCTCGGCGATTTCCTGCGCCGTGTGCGTCAGAAGGTAACGGCGCGGCAGGCCGGCGGCAAAGCTCCGTAGCTCGCTTTCATTGATGTCAGACATGCCGCTGAGCGGTTCGGTGTCGATGCGTTCCTCGTCCAAGCGGCGTGTGAGGTGGTTGGCGGTGGAGGCATAGAGATGCCATAACATCTCCGCCTTCCAGGGTGTCAGCGCCTCGGGATTGACAGCGCTGATGTCGGCGTAAGTCATCAGGCAGAGGAGCTTGAGGCATTCGGGGTCGCCGACCTTGAGGGCGACCGCCCGTATGGTGAGCGGATCGAAGATGTCGCGCCGCATGGCCGCCGAAAGCTCAAGGTGACTGGCGATCAGGAAGCGTACGGTATCGGCTTCCGCGTCGGCAAGCTGCAGCCGCGGCAGCGCTGCTTCCAATGCCTGCAAGCTGCCGGCAATATGATCGTCGGTTTCTTCCGCTTTGCCGACGTCGTGGAATAGCAGCGCCAGGGTGAGCAGTTCGGGCTGCTCGAGTTCAGCAAGGATTTCGGCGTACTTGCGCGCCCACATGCCTTCGGCGCAGCGGAGCGCGTGTACCGTGTCAATCGCGGTGAAGGAATGCTCGTCCACGGTATAGCGATGGTAGAAATCGCGGACGACCAGCGCGTCGATGGGCTGCAACTCGGGCAGGAGCGCGAACAACACGCCAGTGCGATGCATGGCGCGCAGCGCCAAGCCCGCATTGGGAAGCGACAAGATCGACTTGAGGCGCGGCCAGATGTCGGCCCCCGACTCGCGCCAGGCGCGCACGTCAGCCACAGCGTTTTCCACCGCGCGTTCCGCTTCGACGCTCAGGGGCAGACCGTGGCGGGCTGCGAATTCAAACAAGCGCAGCACAGTTTCGGGATCACGGGCGGCGTTTGATTCGCGCAGGAAGACGCGCCCGGCGCTGACCAGGAAATCGGCGTTCGACAAGCGCGAGCGCCATTCGCCGTATCCGCGGTACAACGAGGAGCGCGCGGCCGCCACTTCGTCCATCGCACAGCCGACAGCGCGATCGATGACGCGGGCATGGCGAAAGTAGTGGCGCATCCATTCGGCGGCGCTGGCGGCGGGCGCGGCGATTTGTGCGGCGGCGGCGTCCGCCTGCGCCTCGTAGCTGAGTTGGTTATCGTTGCGACCCTGGCGGTAGTGGAGGAAGCAGCGGGTTGTGCATAGAAAATTGAACGCTTCGTCACATTCAGCGGCCTTCCGCGAGGGCCATTGGCGGCGTTTCTTGACTTGCGCGATCAACTCGAGCCAGCAGGCGACCTGGTAATCGCGCAGTCCGCCGGGGCCGTCCTTCACGTTTGGCTCCAGGTGGAAGATGGTGCGACCGTACTTGGCATGGCGCTGCTGCGTGAGCTCGCTGAGGTTCTGGCGCAGGGTGTCGTGCTCGCGCGAGATGAGCTGCGGCAGCAGGCTGTCATGCAGCCGGGAGTAGAGCTGCGCGTCGCCGGCGAGATAACGCGAATCCAGCAGCGCGATGGCGAACTCCAGGTTATCGCGCTGCACTTCGTTGCACGCGCTCAGCGTGCGGTGCGCCGGGCTGACGCGGATCCGCAGGTCCCACAGCGTGCGGCAGAGTTGCGCGACGGCCTGGCGGTGGCGCTCCTCGATGCGCCCGTTCTCCGCCAGAAAGAGCAAATCCACGTCGGAAAAGGGAAACAGGGTGGCGCGGCCGTATCCGCCGAGCGCGACCAGGCAGAAGCCCGCATGATCGGCGTTGAGGAGTTCGCAAAACAACCCACGGACGACGGTGTCCACCGTCTCGGCACGCGCGCGCACCATGGCCGGGCCGTCACGATCGAGTTCGAACTGCCGGCGGGAGGCGGCGCTTGCTGCGGCATAGAAGTCCGACAGTGAAGCGCCGCTGGCGACAAACGTCATAGGGCCTTAGAGCGCGGCGACGCCCCGCTCCTGGTTACGGATGCGGATGGCCTCGTCCACGTGCGAGAGAAAGATCTTGCCGTCGCCAATCTTGCCGGTTTTGGCGTTATCAATGATGGCCTGTACTGCTCTGTCCACGAGGTCGTCGGCGATCACCATTTCGATCTTCACCTTGGGGAGCAGATCAACGGTGTACTCGCGGCCGCGGTAAAACTCGGTGTGGCCCTTCTGGCGGCCGTGGCCGCGGACGTCGGTGACGGTCATGCCGTCCACGCCGATTTCGATCAGGGCGTCCTTGACGGCTTCGAATTTTGACGGCTGCACGATGGCTTCAATCTTGGTCATGGTTCAGGACTCTGTGGTTGCTCGCCCCTCCGGGCTAACGAATACCGCCCCTGCGGGGCTGGCGTAGATTGGATGACAAATGCAAATTAGTGTTTACGCTGTTTCCCTTCGCCTCGCTCGGAATGACAAAAGCGGATTCCTCGCTGCGCTCGGAGTGACAAAAGCGGATTCCTCGCTGCGCTCGGAGTGACAAAAGCAGGTTCCTCGCTGCGCTCGGAATGACAAAATTCTTCCCCGCCCAGGCAGTCGCCCACTTACGGCGCGGAGACTTCCCAGTAGTAGCCTTCCTCGCCGTGCTGCGTGAGGTCGAGTCCCTGGATTTCGTGCTCGCTGGGAACACGCAATCCGATCAAAGCATCGACTACTTTCAAAATCGCGATGGTGCCGACAATGGCGAGTCCCCAGGCAATGGCCACGCCGATCATCTGGTTTAGCAGTTGGCGGGCGTTGCCTTCAAAAAGCCCCATGGCGAGCGGCGTTCCGGCGGGCGTCTTAAGCAGCGGGTTCACGGCGCTGGTGGCGAAAACGCCGGTGAGAATGGCGCCGATGGTGCCGCCTGCGCCGTGCACGCCGAACGCGTCGAGCGAGTCGTCGTAGCCGAAACGCGCTTTGACCTTGGCGACCATCGCATAGCAGGCCACGCCGGCAATTAGGCCGATTACCAAGGCCGACATGGGGCTGACAAATCCGGCTGCCGGGGTGATTGCGACCAGGCCAGCGACGGCACCGGAGATGGCGCCTAGGGCGCTCGGCTTACCGTTGCGCAGCCATTCGGCTGCGCCCCATCCGAGAACGGCGGCGGCAGCAGCGAAGTGCGTTGCTACGAAGGCGCTGGTGGCCAGGCTGCCGGCGGCGAGTGCGCTACCGGCGTTAAAGCCGAACCAGCCGACCCACAGCAAGCACGCCCCGATGAAGCTCAGCACGACGCTGTGCGGCGGCATAGGTTCGCTTGGATAGCCTATGCGTTTGCCCAGATAGCGCGCGCAGACCAGCGCCGACACGCCTGAGGTGATGTGGACCACCGTTCCGCCGGCGAAATCCAGCGTGGGGAACAGCCCGCCCAGCGCAGCGTTCAGCAGTCCGCCCTTGCCCCACACCATGTGCGCCATGGGGGCATAAACAATGATGGACCACAGCACCATAAACAGCACCATGGCGCTGAATTTCATGCGCTCGGCGAAGGCGCCGGTGATCAGCGCGGGCGTGATGATGGCGAACATCAATTGGTAAACCATGAAGGTCTGCGACGGGATCGAGGCCGCGTAGTCCGCATCGGGCGCCGCGCCCACGCCGCGCAGGAAAACGTGGTGCAGTCCGCCGATGAAGGAATTGCCCGCGCCGAAGCACAGGCTGTACAGCAGCAGCGCCCACAGCACGGTGATCAGCGCCATCAGGGCGAAACTTTGCATCATGGTGGCGAGCACGTTCTTCTTGCGCACCAGGCCGCCGTAGAAGAGGGCGAGACCGGGGCCGGTCATCATCAGCACCAGCGCGGTGGACATCAGCATCCATGCGTTATCGCCGCTGCTCCTGGCGTCGGCAGCCTGCTGTTCCAGAGCAGCAAGCTTCTGTTCCAGTGCCGGACCGGTGGGAGCGGACGCGGCCTGGTTGCTGGTTGACGATTGAGGAGTTTGTCCCCAGGCCGCGTTGCCGCATAAGAAAAATGTCAAAGAAGCCACTACGATGAGTGTGCGAACCGGGTTGGCGAAAATCATGCCGCCTCTCCTTGGGTACTAAGCTGAAATTCAGGGCAGGCGGCGCGGAGAATGAGGAGTACTGCGATGCGCGAGTGTTACGCCTCACTTCCCCTCGGGCCGCGCTGCCTACAATCACCAGCAACTTAGTTCGTGTGGTTCGTATGCGTCCAACGCATTGTTTCTCTGCGGGACATCGGAAAAAGCGCAGAAATTGTATTTATCGGCGGAATAAAGGATTTTTTTATCGTGAGACGATAGTTTTGGATTGGTGGCATGTTGGTCCACGACATCGGCCGTCCCTACGGGACTTGGATCTGAAGCGACCTGGTACCCAGGACTTCGTCCTGGGTTACTTTCGCGGCGTCCCTCGCGGGACGCCCAAGACGGTGTCTCCGCCACCGTGGGTTGCTCGTCAGAAAGAGCTGTTATCCCGAGGCCCGCGGCGACCCGTCATTGACACCCCATCCCACTGGAACCTACACTTTAAGTGCAAGTCCTCTGCAGAGCAGCCCCGTTCCCTGAGCCGGCGAGCGTAGGTGTGTGATGCTGGTCACGGAGCCGGAGTGCAGGGGTGGGCGACAATTAGAGCAGCGATTCCTTGTCCCAAGAACAACTGGGGCCTCCGCTTGCGCCGCGATGCGCAGGAAGACGCGAGGGTTCATGTCCTGGATCGAGAACAAGTTCGAAAAGAATTTCATCACCACCACGGTGGACTATGTGTTCAACTGGGCGCGCAAGTCCGCCATCTGGCCCATGACGTTCGGCCTGGCCTGCTGCGCCATCGAGATGATCGCCTCCTCGACGGCGCGCTTTGACATCGCGCGTTTCGGCTCGGAGGTGTTCCGTCCCAGCCCGCGGCAGAGCGACCTGATGATCGTGGCGGGCACGGTCACGCTGAAGATGGCGCCCGTGATCCAGCGCATCTACGCGCAGATGCCGGAGCCCAAGTGGGTGATCTCGATGGGCGCGTGCTCATCCGTCGGCGGCCCGTTCAACACCTATGCCACCTTGCAGGGCGTGGACCGCATTGTGCCGGTGGATGTGTACGTGATCGGCTGTCCGCCGCGCCCGGAGAACCTGTTCTACGCGTTGCTGAAACTCCAGGACAAGATTGACACCATGAGCATCGCCAAAAAGCCCACCGAGGTGCGGCTGGACGAGAGCATGGTGGACCAGTTCAAGAAGAATGTGATGATCGCGCAGACCATCCAGCCCAAGTAGTGTTGCCTGTTCCCCGACGAGGCCGCGCCCGGTGCGCGGCCTTCGTGCGTTTGGAGGCTTCTGCATTAGAATCGCGCCATGAGCGGGTACGTGCGCATTGCCTCACGGTCAGAGTTGCCGGCGCGCGGCGAAGCGAAAGAGTTTGCCATAGGGGACAAGATCATTTGTATTGCCAACGTGGATGGGGCCTATGCCGCCATGGACAACGTATGTCTGCATCGCGGTGCCTCGCTCGGCCAGGGGACAGTGCAGGGCGGCAAGGTGGTGTGCCCGTGGCACGGCTGGCGCTGGGACCCGGTGAGCGGCGCGGCCAGTGAACGACCTGACCTAAAGGTGCAGATTTATTCGCTTCGCATCGACGGCAACGACGTGCTGATAGCGCCCTGAAGGGCCGAAAACACAAGGTTCCTCGACCCCGCGCGGCAAGACCGGCCGCGCTTCGATCGGGGTGACAGACTCACAAGCTCTACGCGTTATATACGCGCCCATTTCCCAGCTTGTGCAGCAGGACGGCGGCGAGGTGATCCACGTCGCCAGGGGCGATGTTGCACACGACTTTGCTGTCGAGGAAGGGCGCGGCGTTGCTGCCGGTGGCATCGCGCCGCACCTGCGTCAGCAGCGCCTGCACGGGGATGGCGTCGAACTTCTGCGGCGTCAGGCGCACCAGCTCGCTGAGCGCTTCGCCGACCGTCAGTTGCCGGCGGTAAGGACGCTGGCTGGTCATGGCGTCGAAGGTGTCGGCAACGGCGACGACGCGAGTGGTCGGGGCGATTTCTTCCATGCGGAGATGATCGGGATAGCCCGAGCCGTCCGAGCGCTCGTGATGGCTGCGCACCACCTCGGGCACCTTCGGCCAGGGGAACTCCACGCCGGAAACAATGCGGTGACCGACCAGGGTGTGATCGGCCATTTCCTGAAATTCTGTGGGATCGAGGGCGGCGGGCTTCTGCCAGATGCGGTGGTCCACGGCGATCATGCCAATGTCGTGCAGATAACCTGCCGCTTTCACGCCAGAGACTTCGCCCGGTTCCATGCCCATCGTGTCTGCGATCGCGGCGGCGTAACGGCCGACACGCAGCGAGTGGCCGTGGACATTGGCGTCCTTGATGTCAATGGCGGCGGCGAAGGCTTCCAGAGCATTGTCGTAGAACTTGTGCAGTGAGCCTAGCAGGCGCAGGTTTTCGGTGATACGCGCTTCCAGCGATTGCGCCAGCACGTGGTTGTGCACGGCCAGCGCGACGTAGTTGGCCAGCATGCCGATGGCTTCCAGTTCGTCGGTGTCGTAGGCGGCATCTTCTTCACGGCGGCCGAGGGCGATGACACCGACAAGTTTGGCGCCCACGCGCAGCGGCGCCAGCACTTTCAACAATTCCGGAGCGACATTGCCGTTGGTCGTGAGATAGAGGTCGTAGGTGCGCGGCGAGAGCAGGATGGGTCCGCGTGCATTGGTGAGCGCGTGCACGTGTTTGGGGAGCAGCGGGACGAGGCCGACTTCAGGAAAGTTGAGGAAGCCCAGCGAGGTCACCGAGGTCAGAAGCGAGGGGCGCGGAGTGAAGGTGAACAACGCTCCTTCCCGCGAGCTGATCGCTTCGCACAGCGAACGCAGCAGGATGCGCGCGGTCTCGGAAAACTCGCGGTCGGCGGTCATCTCGCGTCCGAGGTCGGCCAGCGCCTCGAAGGTGAGCAGCAACCGCCGAAAGTTGTTTTTCGTCACGCTCCCCCGATGCGGCCGGGAGAACGCCAGAGCACCACGAGGTTACCACGCCGCTCGAGTTGGTTGGGGCGTGTGGATACGAGTGCCTATTAGCGATTTTGGTGCAGACAGGAAAGCGTGGGAACGCAAGGGACGCAAGGGACGCAGAGGACGAGAAGGGGAATCCCCAGGTTAGCGCCGAACAGCATGGCGCGAACCTGGGGGGCACCCGGAGACTACTGCGCGGCGCGAACCTGGGGCCCCCGCAGCTTACGCAGCGGTCTTCTGCATTTTCGCTTGTTCGACTAGCTCAGCAAAGCGGGCGATGTTCTCCTGCTGGCGGCGCAGACGCTCGCGGCCTTCAGCAGTGCCTTCGATGGCTTTCTCCAGGTTCGCGAGGAATTCGGGGGCGTTGAACTTGGTGCGGGCTTCCTGAATGAAGGGCTTCAACTTTGCGTAGGTGAACCACGCTTCGCCGCAGGTGTCGTAGAACAGTCCTGGATTCAGCGAGCCGCGCAGTACGAGGGCGGCGGCCATGTCCCAGTAGGAAAGCACCTGGCGCAACCACGCGCTTTGCTGCGAGTCGAAGCGCATCATGGTCTGCTCCAGGTCGGAAAAGCTGCGCGGCCAGAATTCTCCGGCGATCCAGTTGCGGGCTTTGCGCATTTCGCTTTCGCGGCGAAGGTCGTAGAGATGCAGGACAAGTTCGCCTTCAGCGGTGGTGGCGGGAGTCGCTTCCATAAATCCTCCTGTGGAGTGGTTCAGGACGCATTGGATTGAGAGGCGGCGGGGCGGGACGCTTTTTAATTTGTGATTTCGTGATTTGTGATTTGTGATTGGAACAGAGGCGGCGATCAGCTAGATCACAAATCGCAAATCATCAAATCACAAATGTACTCAGTCGCCGCTGGCGAAGCCGGGTTCGGGATGGAAGGCCGTTGCGCTGCCGGCGAGGATGGAGGAGACGTCCCAGTTCACCGGAATCAGCTTGCCGCCGGCCAACTCAAACTGCATTTCGCAATTCTGCAACGTGGTGAGCCGGTGGGCGATGATGAAGGTCGTGCGGCCGCGCATCAGTTTTTCGGCTGTTTCCACGATGCCGGCCTCGGTCTCGATGTCCACCGAGCTGGTGGGTTCGTCGAGAATCAGAATGGGCGCGTCTTTCAGGAAGGCGCGCGCCATGGCAATGCGCTGGCGCTCGCCGCCGGAGAGGCCCATCCCGCGGGCGCCGACCTGGGTGTCGTAGCCATCGGGCAGGCGCATGATGAAATCATGCGCGTTGGCCGCCTTGGCCGCTTCGATCACTTCGGCGCGGCTGGCCAGCGGACTGGTGTACGCGATGTTCTCGGCGATGGTGGTCGAGAACAGTACCGGCTCCTGAAGCACAATGCTGAACTGGTTGCGCAGGTCGGCGAGCTTGTAGTCGCGCAGGTCCGTGCCGTCGAGCAGAATACTGCCGCTGGTCGGATCGTAGAGACGCGTCAGCAGGCTGATGAACGTGGTTTTGCCCGTGCCGCTGCGTCCCAGAATGCCGACATGGGCGCCGGCGGGAATGCGCGCGAAGACTTTGCGAAGCACCGGGTTCCCGGGGACATAGTGGAACGACACGTTCTTCAGTTCGATTGCACCGCGCGCACGCTTCAGCGGTCGCGCACCGGGTCTTTCTACAACGTCGGGCAGTTCATCGAGCAGCGAGAAGGCGCGCGCCACGCTGACCAGCGATGATTGCACCTGTACGAACTTGTTGCTGATGGTGCTGAGCGGCTCGCAGATCTTGGCCAGGTACGTCATCATCAGCAGCAGGTCACCCACGGTGATGACGCCCGCGCGCACATGCCGCACGCCGACAAACAGGCCCAACGCACTCGCCGCGGCAATGGTGACCCCCACCAGGACGTAAAAGCTGCTTTGCAGCAGTGCCAGGCGCATCTGGCCGCGCACATAAAGGCCTGACTGCCGGCGGAAGCGCCGCTGCTCGCGCTTTTCCTGGCCGAAGGCTTTTACGACCCGCAGTGCGCCCAGGGTCTCTTGCACGACGGCCATGGCACGCGTGTCGCGGTCGCGCACGTCGGTCCATTCATGGTGGACACGGCCGCTGAACCGCCGTGTTAGCAGGAACAGGCAAGGAGAAATGAAGATGGCGATCAGCGCCATCTGCCAGTCGAGGCGCGCGGTGATGTACAACATGCCGGCCAGGGTCAGCGCCGCCGTGATCGCTGGCAGTACGCCGTGGATGGCGATAAACGACAGGGCGGGGGCATCGTTCTGGATGCGGTACGTGGGATCGGCCGTGCCTTTACGGTCGTGGAAGGCCAACGAGAGCCGCTGCACGTGCATGAAAAGCTGCGAGCGGAACTCCAGCACGATCTTCTCGCCGGTATACGTTTGCAGCAGCCAGTTGAAAAAGCCATTCAGGTGCTGCACCAGGGCCACTGCCAGAAGTAAGCCGGCCGCAACCGCCAAGGCGGTGTTCTGCGCTCCCCATGAAGCGGGCAGCCAGCGCACCACGAATGCCGGCACCGACTGGGATCCGGTCAGGCTGTCCACCGCCAGTTTCAGCGGCACCGGCGACAACAGCATCAGAGGGATGGACAGAAGCTCCAGTAGTAAGATCAACCCCAGCAGCAGCGCGTGCGGACGCAACTGGACAAACAACCGCCTGTACAGGCGCGACTTGGAGCCCGGATGAAGGTCCATTCAATTAAAGTGCTGGTATTTCGCAGATTATCACATGCGGCTGTGAGGCAAGAGCGAAAAAACGGCAGCAGAGCACCATCTGTGTCCTCCGCGTCCTCTGCGGCTGAGAGCGCCTTATTTCCACCACAGGAGACACAGAGGGAACAGAACTTCACGTCGCCGCTCATCGCGAGAACTTTGAGACGTACTTTTCCTTCCGTAACTCACGACGCCACCGCCGTTTCCACCGGGCGGGAGTAATCGCACTCGCTCTTCGGACAGGCGATCACCGGCCCTTCCTTGGTGAACTTCTGCACCAGGTACTCGTTGCCGCACCGCGGGCATTTTTCCGCCAGCGGGCGGTTCGCCGAGGTGAATTTGCACTTCGGGTAATTGCAGCAGCCGTAGAACGTCGTGCCGCGCTTGCGGGCTTTCTTCTCCACCAGTTCGCCGGTCTTGCACTCGGGACACTTCACCCCGATGAAGTTCTGCTTGACGTACTTGCATTCCGGATAGCCGCTACAGGAGGTGAACTCGCCGAAGCGCCCGTGCCGCAGCACCAGGTTCCGGCCGCACTGGGGGCATTTTTCCTCCAGCGGAATGTCGGGCACTTTCTTCTGCTGGTCGAGACGACGGGTGGTCCTGCAGTCCGGATAGCCGGTGCAGGCCATGAACTGGCCGAAGCGTCCGCGCTTGAGCACCATCGGCCGCCCGCAGTTCTCGCAGTACTCTTCCTGTGAGGTCTCCTGGATATCGGCGGAGTCCAGGTCGGGCAGGTCAATCGGATTTTCCTTGGTGAAGGTGCACGAGTTCGGATCGTTCTTATCGTAGGCGCTACAAGCGTAAAACGAGCCGTGCTTGCCCCATTTGATCACCAGGGGAGAGCCGCACCGCTCGCACTTCTCGTCGGTGGGCTTTTCCATCCGCTTGATGTTCTCCATGTGCTTTTCGGCGTAATGCAGGTCCTTCTCGAACTTGCGGTAGAACTCGGCAAGAGCGTCGGTCCACTTCTCCTTCCCTTCTTCGATCTCGTCGAGTTCTTCCTCCAGTCGCGCGGTGTATTGCGGGTCGAAGATGTCCTTGAAGTTGTCCACCAGCAGGTCGGTGACGACGAACCCGATTTCGGTGGGCACGAACTTGCCGCCAACCTTCTGCGCGTACTGGCGCTCCTGGATTGTGCTCAGGATCGTGGCATAGGTCGAAGGACGCCCGATGCCGCGCTCCTCCAGTTCCTTCACCAGCGAGGCTTCGTTGTAACGCGGCGGCGGCTCGGTGAAGTGCTGCTCCGGCTTCAGTGAACGCAGCGTGAGCTTCTGGCCGGCGGCGAGCGGCGGCAGCTTGTGCTTGAGCGCCTCGTCCTCTTCGTCCTTGACGTCCTTCGACTCCTCGTAAACCTTGAGGAAGCCGTCGAACTTCAGCACCGATCCGGTCACGCGGAACTTGAACGGCGCCGAGCCGTCCTGCGGTTGCGCCTCGATATCCACGGTCGTCTGATCGAACACCGCGGGATTCATCTGGGAGGCGACAAAACGCTGCCAGACGAGGCGATAGACCTTGTACTCGTCCTCCTTCAGGTACTTTCTGATCGTGTCCGGATGACGCAGCACTGAGGTGGGGCGGATGGCTTCGTGCGCGCCCTGGATGTCTTTCTTCTCTTTATAGACATTAGGCGTTTCGGGCAGATATTGCGGCCCGTAGTTGGAAGCGACCATCTTGCGCACTTCGTTCAGCGCCTCGTTGCCAACGCGCACCGAGTCGGTACGCATGTACGTGATGAGGCCGACCGAGCCTTCCTTGCCCAGTTCGACGCCTTCATAAAGGCGCTGCGCGATCATCATCGTGCGCTTGACGGAGAAACGCAGCTTGCGCGCGGCATCCTGCTGCAATTTGCTGGTGGTGAACGGCGGCGGCGCGTTGCGGCGGCGCTCGCGTTTGTCAACCGAGTTGACGGTCCAAGTAGCGGTTTGTAGCGCGGCGCGGATCTTCTCCGCTTCGTCGCCATTCGGGACTTCGATTTTGTCCTCGCCGCGGCCGATCAAGCGCGCATCGAAATGCGGCGGCCTGGCGGCGTGCAGGTGGGCGTCAATGGTCCAGTATTCTTTCTTCTCGAACGCCTTGATTTCGCGTTCGCGTTCGACGATCAGGCGCAGCGCGACGGTTTGCACGCGCCCGGCGGAGAGCCCGCGCCGCACTTTGTCCCACAGCAACGGCGAAACCTGGTAGCCCACCAGACGGTCGAGCACGCGCCGCGTCTGCTGCGCGGCCACGAGATGCTCGTCAATGTTGCGCGGATGCTTGAACGCTTCTTCGACGGCGCGCTTGGTAATTTCGTTGAACGTGACGCGATGAATGCGCAAACCGTCGCCGCCGGCTTTCTTCTTGCGCTTTCCGCCGTTGCCCGCCAGTTCCTCGGCGAGATGTGCGGCGATGGCCTCGCCTTCGCGGTCCGGGTCGGGCGCCAGATAGATGTCGTCCGCGTCCTTGGCGAGCTTCTTCAGCTTCGCCAGGACCTTCTCTTTGCCGGGAATGACAGTGTACTCGGTTTCGAAGTTGTTCTCGACGTCCACGCCCAGGCTGCTCTTCGGCAGGTCCTTGACGTGGCCCAGCGATGCTTCGACTTCGTAGCCCCTGCCGAGGTATTTCTGGATGGTTTTCGCCTTGGCGGGTGATTCAACGATAACTAAACCTTTGGCCAATGGTTCCTCTTACCTATGAGTGCGAATAATGTCAGACCCTAGCACGAAGGATGCAATTCGCGCAAAACAGCTCTTAGCCGTTAGCTCTTAGTGCCTGCGGCAGCGGCGGACCGGCGCAGCGGTTCGGGCGCGTTCGACCTTTTCAGAGTTTCATGCAGGGACGCGAGCATGCGCATAATCTCGTCCAACTGCGATGAGAGCGCCGTGTACCCGTCTCGACTGAAATACCCGAGGTCACGTGCAACAAGCAGATGATACGAAACCTCAGTTGCGGAGCCGAGAGCGATTTGGACGTAACGCGCGAAATCACCCCCAGAACACCTCCCGCACCCCTCCGCCAGATTCGCCCCGATGGAAACTGCTGCTCGCCGGATCTGCGTCACGAGACCGTACAGTTCCTCTGCGGGGAAGTGCCGCGTCACCTTGTACGCTGCCAGAGTGAACTGATGCGCCTTGGACCACACCTGAAGGTCTTTTGTAGTTTCTCAATTGGTGCTCCAAAGAGCTGTTAGCTCTTAGCTTCTTGGCTTTGCATTGTCACGGCCACGGCGCTAGAAGTGCAACAAACATCTGATTCCTGGCTGTCGTCACCACCCCAGAGCCGATCCGCAAAATCGGGATATTTCCATCATCTGCGGCTTCTAGTCCACTCAACCTAAAAGCTTAAAGCTAAAGGCATAAGAGCTAAGAGCTAAAAAACTCGTACGAAATTCTTCCCCGGCAACTGCCTGATCTTCCCGCTCAATTCCAATTCAAACAGCGCTGCGAAGATTTCTGACGAGGACATCTGCGGCTCGAGGCGCTCAACCAGTTCGTCAATGTGCGTAGCCTCGTCCGCTTTCAGCAGCGCGAAGATCTTCTTCTCGTGCGGCGAGAGTGCGGCGTCGTCAAAGAGGGATGCCGTTCCCGTGTCGGTTGTTGCAGCCGGAGCTGCCGGTGCCAGCCGCTCACGGACTGTCGTGGGAAGTTCCTCCCAGACGTCTTCCCAAGTGGCGGTGAGCTTTGCGCCCTGCTTAATCAACGTGTTGGGAGTCCACGAGTTCTTGTTCGTCACGTTTCCCGGAACGGCGAACACTTCGCGGTTCTGCTCCAGCGCGCAGCGCGCGGTGATGCGTGTGCCGCTATACTCGCCGGCCTCCACCACCAGGACGCCCACGGCCAACCCGCTGATAATGCGGTTACGGATGGGAAAGTTCTGCGGGGCGGCGAAGGTGGACATGGCAAATTCGGTCACCAGCGCCCCGCCCTGCGCCACGATTTGTTCGCTGATCTTCTGGTTCTCGCGGGGGTAAATGACGTCAATGCCGGTGCCAAAGACGGCCACCGTACGGCCTTTTCCGGCCAGGCAGCCCCGGTGCGCGGCGGTGTCCACGCCGCGTGCCATGCCACTAAATATGATGAGCCCACGTGCCGCAAGGTCGCAGGAGAGTCGCTCCGCCATCCCGAGGCCGTAAGGCGTGGGGTGGCGCGTGCCGATGACGGCGATGCCGGGCAGCGAGAGCACCGACGCGTCGCCCCGCACGTACAAAGCCGCCGGAGGATCGTAGATTTCTTTCAGAGCGGGTGGGAACAGGGGATCATCAGGCGTAATTACCTCGGCGCCGGCGGCTGCGGCGCGCACCAACTCTTCTTCCGCCCCCGCCAGCGATTTGCCAGTTCCGATCGCCTGGGCCGCGCTGGCAGGAAGCCCGGCAGCTTCAAGTTCGGTCAGCGAGGCCTGGAACACCTGGTCAACCACGCCAAACTGGTCAACGAGGCGGCGGATGCGTGTGGGGCCGAGCCCCGGGGTCAGCGACAAAGCCACCCAATACACTTTTTGCTGTGAGGCAGGCGAGGCTGAGGCCAAGGTCTCTCCTTTGGTTTCCGGTTTCCGGTTTGCAGTTTGCAGTTGGCAGTTTGCAGCTACTTCACCATCGCCGTAAATAAGAGAGTGTGATTGACCTCTGCTCGCGCTGCGCGCCCCTTGACGATTTGCTGCAAACCGCAAACTGTAAACTGCCAACCCCTGCTGCAAACTGTAAACTGCAAACTGCGAACTGTGAATCCGCCGCGTCTGCTAGAATCTTCCGTCGCCTGTCATGCGTAAGCTTCTGATCTCCGCCATCTCGTTTCTGAATACCGCACCGCTGATGTGGGACTTCGAGCTTGGCGTGCCGCCGCGCTACAGCGGAGGCCAGCTCGCCGACCCGAAATTGCAGCGCGATTTCGCGGTGGAGTACACCGTGCCGTCGAAGTGCGCCGAAGCGCTGGAGGCAGGCACGGCGGACATCGGCATCATTCCCGCTGTCATGTTGGCAAGAATTCCCGGTCTGGTGATCCTGCCCGATGTGGCCATCGCCTCGCAGGGTCCGGTGCGTTCCATCCTGCTGGTCAGCAAGGTTCCGCTGGAGCAGGTGCGCACGCTGGCCGCCGATACGTCTTCGCGAACTTCGGTTGTGCTGGCGCGCGTGTTGTTCCGCCTGTGGTTTGGGCGGGCGCCGGAGTTCGCTCCCGCAGCGCCGTACCTCGCCGCCATGCTGGCGGATTGCGATGCCGCCTTGCTGATCGGCGACGCGGCCTTGATGGTGGACCGCTCGCGCTATCAGTCATGGGACCTGGCAGACGAATGGCGGCGCCTGACCGGCAGGCCGTTCGTCTTTGCCGTTTGGGCGGTGCGCCTGGCGGCGCTCGGCGAAATGCGAACGGAGCTGGATCTGCCTGGAGTCTTCCGGCGCTCGCGCGACCACGGGCTCGAACCCGAGAACCTGCGCACCATCGCGCGCTGCTGGGCCCCGCGTGTGCGCTTGAGTGAAGCCGAGATTGTCGAGTACCTGACGCGGAACATTGATTTCAACCTCGACGACGAGAATCTCGCCGGGCTGGAGTTGTTCTTCCATCATGCCGCCCGATTCGGCGAGATTCCCGCAGCTCCGGCTTTGCGCTTCCTTGGCGGACTGCGGGAGTCGCTTGCCGCGATTTCGGGCTGAAATGGCCACCTCCGACGGAGAATTCGCTGGCGCGCGCTTCGCGTCACCCCTGCTGCGCGTCTAATTCCACAGTTACCATCAACGCAGAGTTCGCTTTCCCCATGCGCCTGATCTTCCTCGCCACCTTTGCGTCCGCGCAGAACACCGTCTGGCAGTGGCTGCATCGGCTGGGCGGTCCGGGACTGGTCCTGCTGGGCATTCTGGACAGTTCCGTGGTGCCGTTACCCGGCAGCATGGACGTGTTCACTGTGGTGCTCAGTGCGCATCATCGCTCCTGGTGGCCGTACTACGGGTTTATGGCAACGTTCGGCACGGTCCTCGGCGGATATCTAACCTATCGCCTGGCGGAAAAAGGCGGCGAGCAGACGCTGGAGAAGAAGATCGGCAGGCAGCGCGCGGAAAAGGTTTACAACAAGTTTGAAAAGCAGGGCGGATTGTGGGTCTTTGTCGGTTCCATCCTGCCGCCGCCGTTTCCCATCGTGCCGTTCCTGATGGCAGCCGGCGTACTTAAGTATCCCAAGAAGAAATTCCTTGCGGTGCTCGCCGGCGGCCGCGGCATCCGCTTCTTCTCCGATGCCTGCGTAGCACATCTGTATGGCGGCTTGATCGTGAACTGGGTGGCACGCTCCCGGCGGCCGCTGCTCTATGTCGCGATCGGATTGGGTGTGGCGGCCGGCCTCGTCGCGCTGGTGTTTTTCAAATGGTATCTGCCGCGCAAGAAACGACAGGCGGAGGCAGCGAAGCATCGCTCGCCGGCAACGGCGAAAGCGGCGTGAAAAACCGTTTCCGGTTTCCTGTTCCCCGTTCTCCGATTCCGGTCCAACCGATTGCAGGTTCGTCTGGGTATACTGGAGCTAGGACTCGTTCGGGAAACGGGAAACCGGAAACGGGAAGAAACGATGTCGTTGACTAAAGCCCAAGCCCTGGAGATGTTTCGTTCGGATGACCTGATCGGCATCGGCATGGAAGCCAACGCAGTTCGCCGCCGCCTGCATCCGGAAGGCGTCGTCACCTACATCATTGACCGCAACATCAATTACACGAACTTCTGCACCGAGTACTGCTCGTTCTGCGCGTTCTATCGGCCGCTCAAGGGCAAACTCGCGGCCGAGGGCTACATCCTCGACCACGAGACCATTTTCGAGAAGATTCGCGAGACGGTGGAGATGGGCGGCACTGGGATCCTGATGCAGGGTGGACTGCATCCCGATCTGAAGATTGAGTGGTTCGAGCGCCTGCTGCGCGGCATCAAGCTGCGTTTCCCGCAGATTTGGCTGCACTGCTTTTCCGCTTCGGAAATTCTGGCCATCGCCGAGTACAGCGGACTCGACGTGCGCGAGACTATCGTTCGGCTGCGCGATGCCGGCCTGGACTCGATTCCCGGCGGCGGCGCGGAAATCCTGGACGACGAAGTTCGCCGCCGCGTGGCGCGCCTGAAGTGCATGACAGACGAGTGGCTGCTGGTCCACCGCACCGCACACCAGCTTGGCATGCGTACCACCGCTACCATGATGTTCGGGGTGGGTGAAACGTTCGAACAGCGCATTAACCATCTCCAGTGCGTGCGCGACTTGCAGGAAGAGACCGGCGGGTTTACGGCGTTCATCCCGTGGACATTCCAGCCGCATAACACCGCTCTCGGCGGACGCGGCTGGGACGAAGCAACCTCGGTCGAGTACCTGAAGACGCTCGCCATCTCACGGATCTTCCTGGACAACATTCTGAACGTGCAGGCGAGCTGGGTGACCCAGGGCCTGAAAGTCTGCCAGCTTGGATTGCGCTTTGGCGGCAACGATGTGGGCTCCGTAATGTTGGAAGAAAACGTCGTGCGCGCCGCCGGTACCACCAACTGCACCACCGAAGAAGAACTGCGCCGCATGATCCGCGATGCCGGGTTTCGCCCCGTGCAGCGGGACACGCTGTACTACACGTATTTTCTGAACTGATTACGCTTTGGAAAACCAAAGCGCGAACGCAGAGGACGCGAAGGACGCAGAGGGCGTGAAAGAACACCGGGGGGGCCCCGCCGCCGGGACGGCGGCGCTACCTGCTTTCGCATACTGCCGTTCGCAATTCGGGGTACAATCAAAATTTCCCGATGAGCACCGCCTGAGCTGCGGCACGTAAGAAGGAGTGCAGCACTGACGACGACGGCCATCTTCGTTTACCTGCTGGCATTCGCGCCCCGGGGCTGGGGGCACTATTTCCGCACGCACTTCTTCGACAAGACATTTCAAAACCGGTACGTGCTGAACGGCTTCGATCTGGCCATCCTCATTCCGTACTTCATCGTGCTGATTCTGCTGGCCGCTTACGGTTTTCATCGTTACGTGCTGGTGTACCAGTATTACAAGCACCGCAAGAACCGTCGCGTTGAGCCGCCGGCGCGCTTCCCCAACGACCAGTTGCCCTGCGTCACCGTGCAACTGCCAATCTTCAACGAGCAATTCGTGGTAGACCGCCTGGTGGAATCGGTTTGCAGGCTGGAATATCCACGCGAAAAGCTGGAAATCCAGGTGCTCGACGATTCCACCGACGAAACGGTCGAAGTCGCGCGCGCGGTCGTCGAACGCTACGCCGCACTCGGCCACAACATCAGCTATCACCACCGCACCAACCGCCACGGGTTCAAGGCGGGTGCGCTCCAGGAAGGCATGTTGAAGGCCCGCGGCGAATTTATCGCCGTCTTTGACGCCGACTTCATGCCCGATCCCGACTGGCTGCTGAACGTCATCCATCATTTCACCGATCCGCAGATCGGCATGGTGCAGACACGCTGGACGCACATCAACCGCAACTACTCGTTCCTGACGGAAGTCGAAGCGATTCTGCTGGACGGGCACTTCGTTCTGGAGCATGGGGCGCGGTCGCGCAGCGGCGTTTTCTTCAACTTCAACGGCACCGCCGGGATGTGGCGCCGCCAGGCGATCGAGGACGCCGGCGGCTGGGAGCACGACACCCTCACCGAAGACACTGACCTCAGCTACCGCGCGCAGATGAAGGGCTGGAAGTTCGCCTACGTGCAGGACGTTGAGTGCCCGGCGGAGTTGCCGGTCGAGATGACCGCCTTCAAGACCCAGCAAGCGCGCTGGGCCAAGGGCCTGATCCAGGTGGCGCTGAAGATCATGCCGCGCGTGCTGAAATCGGATGTGCCGCGCAAAGTGAAGCTGGAAGCCTGGTACCACCTGACGGCCAACATCAGCTATCCGCTCATGATCCTGCTATCCGTACTGCTGCTGCCCGCCATGATCATCCGCTTCTACCAGGGCTGGTTCCAGATGCTGCTGATTGACCTGCCGCTGTTCATGGCTTCGACATTTTCCATTTCCAGCTTCTACCTGGTCTCGCAGAAAGAACTGTACCCCAAAAAGTGGCACCGGACGTTTCTGTTCCTGCCGTTCCTGATGGCGCTGGGCATCGGCCTGACGATCACCAACTCGCGCGCCGTACTGGAGGCGCTCTTCGGCAAGCAAACCGCCTTCGCGCGCACGCCCAAGTACCGCGTGGTGGACAAGAAAGACAAGCCGATCGCCTCCAAGTACCGTAAGCGCCTCGGCCTCGTGCCCTGGATCGAACTGGCCATTGGCACCTACTTCTTCCTGACTGTGCTCTATGCCATACAGAACGACAACTTCATCACCGTGCCGTTCCTGGCGCTATTCGTGATCGGCTACTGGTACACAGGGCTGATGTCGCTGCTGCAAGGCCGCTTCGAACGCCTGAGCTGGCACGGCGAGCCGCAGACGGCGAAACCATATCCGGCGGTCGGGTTTTAGCGATGCGCTGGAAGGCGGTGCTTCTGGCGGCCTCCTTGGGCGCACTGCTTGGATCCGCCGCGCTGGCGCAAACACCACTCGGCCAGTCGCGCCAATTGCTGCTGGTGCTCACCGACGATTGGTCGTCTGCTGATGGCTGGCTGCAGCGCTTCGAGCGTACCGCGAAGTCCGCATGGAAACCGGCCGGAGCACCTGTTCCGGTAGTCGTGGGACGCAACGGGCTGGCCTGGGGACGCGAAAGGCAGAGTTCGACCGGGCCAACCAAACGCGAGCGCGACGGCAAATCTCCGGCCGGGATTTATCGCCTAGGCGTGGCGTTTGGCCAGTCCAAGCGCAAACTGGATCGGATGCGGATGCCCTACCGCTTTCTGGCAGACAACGTTGAGTGTGTGGACGACGTGCGCTCCGGCCATTACAACCGGCTCGTCACGCAACAACAGGTTGGTCAGCCGGACTGGACCAGTTCAGAGAAGATGTGGCGCGAGCCGCTGTACAAGTGGGGCGTGGTCGTCGAGTACAACGCCTCGCGACCCGAACGTGGCGCCGGTTCGTGCATCTTCCTGCATGCCTGGAGCGGCCCGGGAAAGGGAACGGCGGGGTGCACCGCGATGGCGGAGTCGAACCTCGTCGAGATCATGCAATGGCTCGACAGCCGGAAACAACCGGTGCTGGTGCAGCTTCCCCGGGCTGAGTATGAACAATTGAAGACCGAGTGGAAGCTTCCGTAGGAGAGTACCCAGTAACCAGCACTGCGCGCGTGGGTAGTGCCCACAACTGGGTACTGGCGACTGCCTTTTATGAAACTTTCTTGTCCAGCCAGGGTTCCAACAATCGGGAGATTGGTGTGCGCGTTCGAAGTATGTTCCGCGGGCGATCCATTGCGCTGCTCGCGCTGGCGATGTTGCTGGCATCACCGGCACTTGCCCAAGACCGGTCCCATGATGACGATATACCCGTCCTGAAGCGAAGGCCGCCCGCGTCGCAAACCAGCCCGCAAACAACGCCTGAGCAACTGCCTGAAGACCAAACGCTCCCGCCCGCTCCACAGATTGCGGATCCGCAGAATGTACCGCAGCCTTCCACGCCCGTGCCGCACGACCATCATGCTGACGTCCGCCGTCATGGCGCAGCGGCCATGGGCTTCAGCCAGGAAGCGACCACGCATCGTTTCATCCTGACGCGCAGCGGCGGCGTGGTGAGAGTGACGGTCAATGATCCGCAGGACACGCTAACCCTCGGCCGCGTGAACGTGCACTTCCGCACCATCGCCTCGCAGTTCGCCCGTGGCGACTTCCGCGCGCCGGAAATGACACATGGCCGCGTGCCTCCCGGCGTTGAGACCATGCAGCGGCTGCGCAAGAAGATCACCTACACGGCACATCCGATCTCCGGCGGCGCGGAGCTGATTATTTCCAGTACAGACCCGCGCGCCATCGAAGCGATCCACCAGTTTCTGCGCTTCCAGATCGAGGACCATCAGACCGGCGACAGCATCGCCGTCCGCTGAGCCCGCCTTTCGCCGTGCTATCATCCGCTGCTTGTTGAGCGGAGAAACCTCATGCGTAAGCTCGTTTGCTTTCTCTTGTTGGGCGCCCTGAGCGCTGTTGGCCTTGACCGCCAGCCCAACGCCGACTACCGCGCCCGCCGTGTGGCGCTCGCTGCGAAGGCTTCAGACGGCGTTGTCGTCCTGTTCGCCGCCACCGAATCGGAAGGCCCCAACGCGCTTTCCGGGTTCAAGCAGAACGCCAATTTTTTCTACCTGACGGGCTGGAACGAACCGGGCGCTGCGCTGGTGATCGCGCCCGCCGCTCCAGCGAAAGATGGCCGCCCGGCACGCGCTTACGAAGAAATCCTGTTCCTGCCCAATCACAATTTTTCGCAGGAACACTGGACCGGCCCGAAGCTCGGCCCCGAAGACCCGCAGGCGCCGGCGATTACCGGTGTGGACCGCGTGCTGGTGCTCGATAAGCTGCGCGACGAACTGGTGCGCATTCTGCCCTCGCCGCGCTCCACGGTTTACACCGACCTCGGCGGGCATGCCGCAGCGGCGCCCCTGGTCTGGCTGGCGCGCGCCAATGCGTTCCCCAACTACAACACCTTCGTGGACGTGAAGCCGCTCATCGCCGCGCTGCGCCTGGTGAAAGACGCCGGCGAACTCGCGCGGATTCAGCGTGCGACCGATGCGACCATGGCTGCGCACCTGGCCGCCATGCGCGCCATTAAGCCCGGCATCACGGAGCGCGAAATCTCGGCACTCATGCAGTACGAATTCGAGAAGCGCGGCTGCGAACGCCCCGCCTACGCGCCGGTTGTCGGCTCCGGATTCAACGGCACTGTGCTCCATTACGCCGAGAATTCCGGTACTGCACGCGACGGCGAGGTGATCGTGATGGATGTCGGCGGCGAGTACGCGATGTACGCCTCCGATATCACGCGCACGGTTCCGGTGAACGGCAAGTTCACCGCGCGGCAACGTGAGCTGTACAACATTGTTCTCGGGGCGCAGCAGGCGGCGATTGACGCCTTCCAGCGCGGCAAACACGTGATCAACCCGCTGGCGGAAAATTCGCTGTATAAAGTGGCCTACGACTACATCAACACCCATGGCAAGGACCTTCACGGAAAACCGCTCGGCCAATACTTCATTCACGGCCTGAGCCACTACATCGGGCTCCAGGTGCACGATGTAGGCGATACCAACACGCCGCTCGATACCGGCATGGTGTTCAGTGTGGAGCCCGGAATCTACATTCCGGAAGAGAAGATCGGCATCCGCATTGAAGACCTTGTGCGGGTGGATGCCAGCGGGAAACTAGTGCGCTTGAGTGAGAGCCTGCCGCGCACGGCGGAGGAAATCGAGAAGGTGATGGCGGGGAAGTAGCTCAACGCGGAGGACGCAAAGGGCGTAGCAGAGCGGAGGCCTCGACCCGAAGCACCACAGTCTGGGCAGCTACTCACAACTGGGATTGCCGCATCGCAGGCCGCCCGCTGCACTAGCAACCCGCTGCCGCCCTGGAGTATGCTAGTTTCCTGTGCTGATCCTCTACGTCATCCTGGTCCTTTCGACGATTGCGGTCGTGGGTGTGGCCTGGGTATGTTATCGCCACATACGCCGCCACCTGCATGCCGCACATCCTGAACGGGTCGGCGGAATGGCCATGCGGGCGCGTGATGTGAATCCGCGCACCGGCGCGACATAAACGGGGCAGCGTCCAGCACACAACGCAAGTTTTCACCGCGGCGGCTGGGCCGCGGAGAGGCGGTTTTCAGTATGGGACCCAGCAGTGTTTCCGACCCGGTTACGGCTACCATGACCCGCGAAATCAGCATCGCCCACAGCCCCGACTCTGACGACGCCTTCATGTTCTACGGCTTGGCCACCAACAAGGTCCGGGTGCGCGGCCTCAAGTTCAAGCACACGTTGTGTGATATCCAAACGCTCAACCAGCGCGCCATGTCGGACAATGGCCTGTATGACGTCACCGCCATCTCGTTCCACGCGTATCCGTACATCCAGGACCGCTACGCGCTGCTGTCCAGCGGCGGCAGCGTGGGCGATGGCTACGGCCCCATGATCGTGGCGAACCGCGCCTGCACGGTGGACGAGATCAAGCAGATGCGCATCGCCGTACCGGGCCAACTTACTACGGCGTATCTGGTGCTGAAGCTCTTTGCGCCTGACATCCAGACCACCGTCGTGCCGTTCGATCAGATCACCCCGCAGGTGCTGGAAGGGAAATTTCAGGCCGGGCTGATCATCCACGAAGGCCAGCTCACGTACTCCAAATCCGGACTGTTTCGCGTAATTGACCTCGGAAAATGGTGGCGCGACACGCAGGACCTGCCCCTGCCACTGGGCGGTAATGCCATCCACCGGAACCTCGGGCCGGAGCTGATGGCCAGCGTGGCGCGCGCGGTCCGCGAGAGCATCCAGTACGCGCTCGACCATCGCGAGCAGGCGCTGGAATACGCCATGCAGTTCGCTCGCGACCTCGATCCCCAGCTTGCCGATAAGTTCGTCGGCATGTATGTCAACGAGCGCACGCTGGATTACGGCGACGATGGGCGCGAAGCCATCCGCCGGTTGCTTGACCTGGGTTATAAGGCCGGCATCATCCCGCACCCGGCGAAGGTCGAATTCGTGGTCGAGACGGAAGCTCGCCGAGGCCGCGCCAGATTGGGCGATTAACCTTCCCCGCGGGGTCACGGAGGCACGGAGACGGTTTACAGTCCACAGTTTGCAGTTTGCCACTACACCTGTCCCGGTTAGCTGCGAACTGTAAACTGCAAACTGCAGACCGTTCCAGACACGCGTTTCTGTTATATTTTCGATGTTCCGGCGCGCATGCAACTGACCACGCCCAGCGATTTCGCCAAGCATAAGGTGCTCGCGGTACAGGAGTACTGGGAGCTGGGCGTTCGCTCGCTGACCAACGTCTTCCGCCACCCGCGGTACATTGGGGATACGCTGCAACAGGCGGACATGATCGGCGTGGGCTCGCTGCCCATCGTCATCCTTACAGGTTTCTTTACTGGCGCGGTGCTCGCGCTCCAGACCTCGGCAACGTTGCAGAAGTTCGGCTCAGTCTCCTTGACGGGGCAACTTGTGTCGCTCTCCATGGTGCGGGAGCTTGGCCCCGTGCTGACCGGCCTAATGGTCGCCGGCCGCAATGCCAGCGGCATGGCCAGCGAGCTTGGCTCGATGAGGGTGACCGAACAGATCGATGCCATGCGCGCGCTGGGCACCGATCCGACCAAGAAACTGGTCACCCCACGGGTGATCGGCACCGTAGTGATGCTGTTTTTCCTGACCATCATCTCCGACCTGGTCGGGCTCGCCGGTGGCGCCCTGATTGGCACGCTTATTCTTGGTCTCGACGCAAACCAGTACTGGACGACGGCGTGGCAGGCGCTGGTCTTTGCCGACGTGTTCCAGGGTCTGCTGAAGCCCATCCTGTTCGGGTTTATCATCGCCACCGTGGGCTGCTACTACGGGCTGTCGGCGAGGGGGGGAACGCAGGGCGTAGGCCGCGCCACCACCCAGGCGGTGGTCGCCGCGTCGGTGCTGATCCTCGCAGTTGACTTGTTTGCCACCAAGTTGCTGATGGTATTTTTCTGATGTCCGTCACTCTTCCTGAGCCGCTGCCCGCATCGCCGCCGGAGACCCAGCACAAAGCGATCATCTTCGAGGATGTCGCGATCGGCTTTGCAGGGCAAACGGTGCTCGACGGCATCTCCTTCCAACTGCTTCGCGGCGAGAACAAGATGCTGCTGGGCGTGGCCGGCAGCGGCAAGAGCACCATCCTGAAGCTGGTTTTGGGGCTTATCAAGCCGGACCGCGGCAACATTTTCGTGCTCGGCCATCAAGTCACGAAGATGAGTGAACAAGAGCTTTACGAAGTGCGCCGCAAGATCGGCATGGTGTTTCAGGAAAGCGCATTGTTCGACTCACTCACGGTCCGCGAGAACGTGGCTTACCGCCTCAACGAAGAAGCCGACATGGAGCCGGAGGAAGTCGAGCGGCGGGTGCGCGAGGCGCTGCGCTTTGTCGAACTGGAGCACACGCTGGACATGATGCCGGCGGAATTATCGGGCGGCATGCGGCGCCGCGTGGCTATCGCGCGTGCCATCGTCGCCGAACCGGAAATCCTGCTGTACGACTCGCCCACCGGCGGCCTCGATCCAGTGACCTCGACCAAGATCATCGAGTTGATCGTCAAGCAGCGCGACGTGTATCACACCAGCGCCCTGATGGTCACGCACCGCCTGCAAGACGCGGTGATGATGGCCACGCATTTTTTCGACAAAGACGCCAATGAGATGCGACCCATCGAAGCGGGAGCAAACATCCCGTCGCATACCACTTTTCTGCTGCTGCGCGATGGCAAGGTGATCTTCGACGGCACAGCCATCGAATTGGTCCAGAACAAGGACCCGTACATTCGCGAGTACATCAGCTAGACCGTTGCAAGTAGATTCATGCGTTGCGGCGACCTGCAAACACAAGGTCCCTCGACTTCGCGCGGCAAAAGCAGCCGCGCTCCTCTCCGTCGAAAGGCCGCCGCAGACGAAAGCTCCAACGCAAAGGACACAAAGGGCGCAGAGGGCGCAAAGGGAAAC
>JBHGBA010000079.1:0-14751 GCA_041946775.1 Terriglobales bacterium | reverse complement strand
TCTTCTACTTGGCTTGCTTCTGGATTACGCTCCGGAGGTATTTTTGAAACACGCTCTAATCAAAATTCAAAAATCAAAATTCAAAATTGAATGAATGGAACGCAAGCTCATTATCGCCATTGACGGCCCGGCGGGCGCGGGGAAAAGCACCATTGCGCAGCGCCTGGCACAGGCGCTCGGGTACACCAACCTGGAAACCGGAGCCATGTACCGCGCTCTGGCACTGAAGGCGCTGGAGCGCGGCGTGCCGCTGGACGATGAAGCCGCCCTGCTGCATTTGGCCCAGGGCTCCCGCATCGAACTGGAGCCCACGCCTGAGGGCAATCGCGTGCTGCTGGACGGCAGCGATGTATCGCAGGCCATCCGCCGGGCTGAGGTCACGGATGCGGCGTCGCGCGTGTCCGTCCATCCCGCGGTGCGGACCTGGATGGTGGAGCGTCAACGGGAGATGGGCGCGGGCGGAGGCGTGGTCATGGAAGGCCGCGACATCGGTACCAAAGTCTTCCCCAACGCTGAGATCAAAGTGTTTCTGGAAGCCTCGCCCGAGGTGCGCGCCATCCGGCGCGTGTTGCAGGAGACAGGTGGCACGGCCGACAAGGCGCGCATCGAAGTGATTGCCGAAAACATCCGTCAGCGCGACCAGCGGGACCGCACGCGCGCGGCTTCGCCCCTGGTGGCCGCACCCGACGCGATCACCATCGATTCAACGCCGCTGACCATTGACGAAGTGGTTGAGCGCATCCTCGAGCTGGTGCGGACGAAAGCGCGCGACTTGGCGACGCCGGCCCGCATGGAGTAATGCAATCCGTGCTCCGTCTGGCCGGGATGCTGCATCCTAGATTGTTAGGCCGTGCCTCGCAAACCATCCAGTAAGACCGTGAACAGCCGCAAGCCAGCAACTCGCAGCGCCAGAGCGCCCGCCGGGCCGCAGAAAATGCCGGACGCCTACACCAAGATGCGGCTGGCCGCCGCCATCAACGACCTCATACGCACGAAAGGGATCACGCAGACGCAGGCGGCAGAACAGTTGGGCATCAACCAGCCAAAAATCTCGGCCTTGATGAATTACCGCCTCACCGGGTTCTCCGTCGAACGGCTAATGCATTTTCTCAATGCGCTAGGACAGGACGTGGAGATTGTGATCCGCAAGCGGCCGGCGCGGGCCAAGGCGGGCCGTATCTCGGTGCGTGCGGCGTAGCTCAGTACCGTTTACAGTTTGGAGTTTGCAGTTTGCAGCCGAAGCAATGGTACGGCATGCACACCTCAGCCGCGCGGTGAGGCGACGTTGGGACATGTGACAGCCACGGCGAGGCGATGGTGGGACATGCGACCCCTCAGCCGCGTAGCGGCGGCATTCGTTAGCCCAGCGCGGCAGCGCTGGGAAAGGAAGGCGCAGGAAATCCTGAGCCCCGGAGGGGCGGCACAACAGTTCGCCGAACCTCTGAAGTGAGTGTTCTGTAATTGAACAACCAACTCACCTGTGAGTGTCAGCCAATCACAACATCACAAATCGCTATAGCGTTTTCAGCATTGATGTAGTCCGGAGACAAAAAGCAGGTCCCTCGACTGCGCAGCGGCAAAACCGGCCGCCGCTCTCGGGATGACAAATCGGGGGCTATACCAATCCTGAGAATGCTCTAAATCACAAATTCCGGCAACCGGCGACGGGAAACGCATTACGTCGCCTTTCTGACTTCCACATCCCCGCCTTCGTTTTCCAGCTCCAGGCGCGGCCCGCCGGTTCCCACTGTCCCGCTAGCCTGGCTGCGCCCGCGTTCATTCTGTACGTTCAGGTTGAAGTCGCTGGTGATATCGCCGCGTACCGTACGCGCGTCCAGTTGAAAGGACGCCTTCGCCGGCAACATCAGCCGGATGTCACCGCGCCGGTTGGAAACCTGCATCGGGCCGAGCGGCAGCTTGGTGGCGTGAATCTCCACCACGCCGTTGCTGTTCTGGATCCTCACTTCACCGGCCACATCCGACAGATGGATTTCCTTGGAGCGGGTGCTGATGCGCACCGGGCCAGCAATGTCCTTGCCGTTGAGTTCGCCGGAGCGCAAGGTCAAGTCACCCGGCAGCCTGGCCAGCTCCAGGTCGGTGCGCGAGGAACGATAGCTCACCTGGTTGGTCACTTTCGAGACGGTGATGCTGTCCATGACATCGGCGTTCACGCGAACGCTGCCCGTCACCTCGGTTATGCCGACATTGTTCATGCGGCCTTCGAGGATGACATTGCCGGTGACCTTGGAAATATGGACGTCGCCGCGGTTGGTGATCTTCACATTGCCGGCAACGTCGTCCACTCTCACATCCGCATGAGCGTTGGTGACCTCGACGTCGCCGATGCGCTGGCGCACCGATACGTCGCCCCGGCGGGTGGCGATGTCCACGGCTGCCTTCTTGGGCAGATAAACAGTGAGATCGCTAACCACAAAGCGCTCGCCGCTGCCGCGCGTGTTGGCGTTGAGCGTGATCTCGTTTCCGTTCACAGTGAGGGTCGCGCGGGTGGCCGCATCAGCCTTGTTGGCTTCGTCCTCACCCTGGGCGCGCAGCCGCTTGGCCACGGTCACCTTGATGGTGTCCTGGTCCCAAGGCTCCACGTTGACGCCGCCGCGATCGGAAATCACGCGCAGCGTAGAGCCGGCAGCGAACGGTTGCTGCAACTCCTGGTTGAATGAGTACGTCTGGCCGAACAATTCCGAGAACGGCCCGGCATCATCGATGTTGACCTTATTGCCGACGGCAGCCCAGTTGACACGCTGCACGCCGCTGGCGATTAGCCCCGCGACAATGAGGAATACGAGCAGGAAAACCCCGCCAACGCCAATCGAGGCGGCCCGGCGACCTTCGCGCTGTGCCATGTAGTACTCGAACAGCTTGATCACGCCCCACAGGATGATCAGCACGGGCCAGTAGCGGGCGAAGTAGGCACCCAGATTGCGCCAGGTGATGACGTGCAAATTGCCGAGCAGGAACAGCACGCCGAGGGTGATCAGGACGATGGGACCAGCATACGAGCGCCGCGGCGGCTGGTTCGGGTCCGGAGCGGGTTGCACTCCATAGTTGCTGGCCATGGCTCACCTACCCTCCTGCTTGTCCTGGAACACGGTGTCTGGCTGCTGCTCGCTCGGTGGCGGCGGTGGCGGGGGCGGCGTTTCCGGCGGCGTGGGCGCCACCCGCTGCCACATCAGCACCACCCCGATGGCGATCAGGATCAGCGGCCAGGTGTGTCCGAATGGTGCTTTGTCAATGCGGTCCAGGAACAGCGTGCCGCCGATTACCAGCAGGACCACCGGGCCCATCAACAGCCGCCGTCCGCGGGCAGTGCCGCTCGAGATCGCCGGCCAGCGATCCGCCAGCAGCCATACGCCGATGCCGACGAGTACGAGCGGCCACAGACCATGCAGCCAGTGGAAATGCAGGTAGCCAAGATTGCCCACCAGGAACAGCACGCCAAGCACAATGAGAACTACCGCACTGATAGGGACGGCCCTTGACGTTTGAGCCGGCGGCGGATAACTCGCGCTCTCCGGCGCCACCTGGGCGGGCACAATCGCCGGTGGCGGCGGCGCTCCCGGCGTGGGCGGGACGGCGGCCGCGTTAGTCGTGCGCGGCGTTGGCCGTCCGCCCGGACCAAACAAGTTATCTACCCCGAACGGATCCGGCGCCGGCAGGCCCACGCGGATGGCATTGGCGCTGCGCACGGCGTCAATCAATTGAAAGAAATAGTAAGCAGCTATGCCAATCCCGAATAGGGGCGTAGCCGGCCCAGCATTGTTGATAGCCCAGACTAAAGCGATGAAGACGACGAGGTAAACAAAGCCGCGGGCGAACTGGCCGTTGTAGGCCTGTCCGACGCCGAACGGGAAGAATCCCGCCAAGACTCCGGCCACGGCCGGATGCGGGCTGCCCGACCCTACAGGGGGCGTCACCACGGTCGGCGCCACTGCCGCTGTACCAGCCACGCGGGCGGCCAGGCAGTCCTCGCAATAGATGACGCCGCGGACATCCCGCTTGCAGGTTTCACAAAGCGCCTTGCCACAAGTGCGGCAGTAGGCCGCCACGGGCATATCTGTATGTTTGGCGCAGTTCATGCCAGTCTCCTCTGCTGCCGGAGCGCCCCCTCGCACCGCGCCAACAGCGGCCGTGCTTCATCCAGCGAATAATTTCTGTACCTCTCCTGGTTCGGTTCACCCGTCCGGTTGTCTTTCAGTTGTCTCTGCTGTTCCGGTCGCTGCTCCGGAGGCTCCGGCGTGGTGGCGCGTTTCAGGTCTCGCACGCGAGACTCGATCTCGTAAACAAAGCGGATGTTTTCGTAATAGCTGACAATCCTGCCCTGGGTCTTGTCGAGGGCCTGGATGAGCGCGCTGGGACGCAGATCCAGATGACGCAAATCGCGCATCTTCACTCCGGTCAGGTTCAACAACACCGAGACAGAAAAGAACGCCATGGCAAACGACATGGCGAAGCGCGGTTGCAGGATGGTGCCGAACACCGGGGCCAACGGCGGGTATTCCCGCAGCCGCTGCCACCAGGACTTACGCGGCTGGCCGGCCGGCAGCTCCGCCCACGACGTCGCCTTCAGGATGTTCTCCATCAGCCGCGCCGGCGGTTCCACCTCTTCCAACTTAAGCGCCTCCAGCCAGCGCAGGCCCGATTCTGCCTCCGCGTAAAGCGGCGCACAGTGGGCGCACCTGGCGCGGTGAGCGTCGAAGGCCGCCCGCCGGGTAGCGGTGAGCGTGCCATCGAGGGCGTCCGCCAGCGACGCCTCGAATTCCCCGCACTGCATTTCGAACTGGTCTTCGCCTTGCATTAGCTCACCTGTCTATGTGTACGCGCCAGCAGGCGCGCAAGTTCCGTCCTTCCGCGATTGATCCGGGATTTGACTGTCCCTTCCGGCACTTTTAACACAGTGGCGATCTCCCGGTAGTCCATATCTTGTAGATCCCGAAGGATTACCGCCTCGCGCAGCTCAGGCGAGAGCCGCTGTAGGGCGGCGTGCACCTGGTCGCGGGTTTCGCGCGAGACCAGCCGGTCGTGCGGCCCGGGAGCGGAGTCGCGAAGCTGGTCGCCCAGGGTGAGCGCATCGGGTTCGTCCCCGGTGGCGCTCTCCAGGGTGTCGGTCATGCGGTCCTGCTTGGCCCTGCGGAAATGGTCCACCAGCAGGTTGCGCGCCAGCGTGGTCAGCCAGGTCATGAAACCGGCCCGGCTGCTGTCGTAACTGGCCAGGGAGCGGTACATCCGGATAAATACATCCTGCGTCAGGTCTTCGGCCTCGTCTGCCGAGCCGGTAAAGCGGTAGCAAATGCTGTAGATCCGGCGGTGATACTGGCGGACGAGTTCCTCCCAGGCGGCAGCATCGCCGGCTACGCAGCGACGGACCAGTACCTGGGCCGCTTGATTCTCGTCCAACCAGTTCTCCCCGGCATGTCTCCTGCGCACCGGCAGCACACGGCCCGGGCTAATAGGAGATACGAAGCCTTAAGGCAAAATGTTCAACAACTTGCCGCTTCGGTGCCAAGCGTCCAAAACGGGGAATTGTACCAGTGCAGGGGCATTTCCGCTGCCGCGCTGGGCAGGCGTGGCCACGAACAACTGCCTTGCTGGTGAGTACCTGCGGGTGTACCCTCGCATGCTTGATTCGATTGCCGGGAGCCCCTGCTTGCGGATTCGATTCATTACGATTCTGCTCCTGCTCGCCTTTCCGCTTGCCGGCCAGGAGCTATCGGAGACGATCCCTCAACGCCTCCGGCTCTCTCTCAAGGAGCACATGCGCGATCTGGCCGAAACCCCGCTTGATGTGCAGACCACAATCACCTATCTCGACGGCCCTGGCAGAATCCGCAAGGTTAAACGCAATAAGCACCGTTTCGAAGTGACGCGCGTGCGCTGGGGAGACGATCCGGCCTTTGCGTTCAGCGCGCGACGGCTGCACCGCGGGACGGCAGGAGAGCAGATGTTCGCCGATTACGGCGTGTTCTACCCGCCTTTCTTCTTAGGGGCAGCAGATGACCAGTACGTATTTCCGACAATCAGCGAAAGCGGCGACACGTCGGTGGTCGGCTACCGGTCCAAAGACCTAAGCTGCCGGGCGTTTGAGCCGTTAAGAAACCCCGTATTCAAGTTCAAGCTTACTGTGTGGTGTGGCGAAGGAAAATTCACGCTGGCCACACCCGGTCTGCTCCTGACCGGCTCGGAGTTTAGGGCCTGGGATCTCCCTGTCGCAAATGGCGAACGCGAACTGCGTGGGTATTCCATGCAAGCCGAGTTGCAGCAACTTGAGCTGCCGGGCACGAACCGGCCGTTGGTGCTTCCGCGGAAAGTGATTGCGATCCTTGAGACCGAAAGAGGCCGCACGGTCGTGGAAAGCGAATACGTTCCGCTCGTACAAAGTCGCAACTGACCTGCAACTTGCCGGCGCACCTGTCTTTGCAAGCCTCTGCCGTGCGATAATCAACTGAATTCAACAATTCTCATGGTCAGGCGGATACTAGTGTTGTTCTTCAAGCGCTCCTTTGTCGCCCTGCTGCTGTTGTGTCTTGGCTGCTCGGCGCAGTCCAATACCCCGACGGACCTCGAACGCCGCATCGAGCGGCAGATTCGCGCCTATTACCAGATTCCCGAGCAGGTGAAGATCAAGGCCGGCCCGCGCCAGGCCAGCGAGTTCCCCGAATACGACAAGCTCACGGTCACCATGTCGGTCGGCGAAAGAAAGCAGGACCAGGAATTCCTCGTCTCCAAGGACAACAAGACCCTGGTGCGCTTCGCCAAGATGGACCTGACCAAAGACCCTTACGCGGAGTTGATGAACAAGATCAACATCGAGGGCCGGCCATGGAGGGGCAAGCAGGATGCCAAGGTGGTGATCGTCAACTACGATGATTTCCAGTGCCCCTTCTGCACGCGCATGCACGATGTGCTGTTCAAGGACGTGTTCAAGGAATACGCCGACAAGATCAAGATTGTTTATAAAGATTTTCCGCTGTACCAGATTCATCCCTGGGCCAATCGCGCGGCCGTCAATTCCGGCTGCCTGGCGGCGCAGTCCAACGACGCCTACTGGGCGTTCGCTGACTATCTCCACGGCTCGGGGCGCGAGATCAGCGGAGACAAACGGCCGGTAGCGGAGCAGTTTGAAGCCGTCGACAAGGCGGCGCGCGAGTATGGACAGAAATTCAACGTCAACGCCGAAAAGCTGAACGCCTGTCTGAAGGCGCAGGACGACAGCGCCGTGCGCGCCTCGGTGCGCGAAGCCGAGCAGGTCGGCGTGAACGCCACGCCCACCATGTTCATCAACGGCTATAAGCTGGATGGCGCGGTGCCGCCGGAAGAGCTCAAGGCTGCCATCAATCGCGCGCTGCTCGATGCCGGCGAAACGGCGCCCCCGAACGCGCCTTCGGCCAGCGCGCAACCGGCGAGATAACAGGTTCGTCGCGGTGAGCCCGCGGCCAGAGTTAACGGCGCGGCAGGATGCCCGCCACTGCATTTCGAGGCCCGGAATCCTCCATCCGGGCCGGGCTGGAGGAGCCCTTGAAAGCTACAACGTTGCACACCGCGGGAGCGGTCGTTGCGGTTCTGCTTGCCTCGGTCCTGATTGGCTGCTCGTCGAAGCCCAGCAGCAGCGACGTGATGGCCAAGGTCAATGGCAAGAAGATCCTGCGCTCCGAGGTGGACAAGTACTACAACAACCAGACCGCGGGCGCGCCGCAGCAGCCCAGCCCCGAACAAAGCCAGGCCATGCGCCTGAATATCCTGAAGGAGCTCATTGATAACGAGATCCTCACCCAGCGGGCCGAGAAAGACGGCCTGTTGGCGACGGACGACGAAGTCGAGCGCAAGCTGCGTGAGCTCAAGGCGCCTTACACCGAAGAGGAGTTCCAAAAGCGACTGAAGGAGCGCCACCTCACGCAGGACGACCTGAAGCAGGAACTGCGCCGCCAGATCACCGTGGACAAGGTGCTCAACAAGGAAATCACCTCGCGCATTGAGATCAAGGACGCCGACGTGACCGCCTACTACAACAATCACAAGGCGGAATTCAACCTGGTGGAGCCGACGTACCACATCGCGCGCGTACTGGTCACGCCCGGGCCCATGCCGCAGGTGCGCAATCTGAAAAACAGCAAGGCGCAGAACGATGCCGAGGCGAAGCGCAAGATCCAAGAGATCGTCAACCGGCTCGACAGCGGCGAGGACTTCGCCACGGTGGCCATGAACTGGTCGGAAGACCCCGATACCGCCATGAACGGCGGCGACCTGGGCAGCGTTCCGGAGTCGGGCTTGCAGGGTACCGATCCCGCCTCGCGCGAAGCGGTGCTGAAGCTCAAACCGGGGCAGTACAGCGGCGTAATCACCCTGGTTGACCCGCAAACCAGGAAGGTCTTTGGCTACCAGGTCATCAGGCTGATTGACAAGGTGTCGGCGGGGCAGCGCGATTTGAACGATCCCCGCGTGCAGCAATTCATCCGCGACCGCCTGCGCGAGAGCTCCGAGCAACTGCGCAAGGCCGCCTTCTACGAGGTGCTGCGCAACCACGCCAAGGTAGAAAACTACTACGCCGAGCTCATCCTGAAAGAGGCGCCTGGCGTCAGCAAGTAGCGAAATTGATCTTCACTGGAAGACCGGGGCCATGCGCCCCGGTTTCTTTGTCTACAACGATTTCACAACTGCTATATCTCTCCCCTTTGTCATCCCGTCAAGCGGAGCGCGGCGGTTTTGCCCGCTCGAAATCAAGGGACCTTGCATTTGACCTCGCTCAGATGCGGTGTACACCTTTAGAACTCCCAACACACGCCACCGTTAAACACGCGATCCTCCAGCGGCGACCAGGCGTCAACCGTCCAACGGCCACTTGCGGCGCGGGTGGGGCGAAGCAGCGAATCCCGGCGCGTCTGCCGCACGCCGGTGATGTTTTCGGCAGCATCGCGCATGACCCCGCGATGCCCCACCCTCGCACGATGCCTTTCAGCGCTAGGCGGGACCAGCCGGGTGCCCCACCCTCGCGCCGTGCTGTTCGGCGCTAGGGGTGGGTTTGTTCTGCGGGCGGCGTTCCGCTCGGCCTGCCAGTAGCGGCAGGCTCGACTGGCCTTCGATGCTTTGCCGCTACGTCTGCAACTCCGGCCGGTTCTTGTAAAGCTCAAGCACCTCGGGGTTGGCGAGCGCATCCTTGTGTTTCACAGGCCGCCCGTGCACCACGTCACGCACCGCGACCTCGACGATTTTGCCGCTTTTGGTGCGCGGGATGTCGTCCACCTGAAGGATTCTGGCCGGTACATGCCGCGGCGTGGTGTTGCGGCGGATCTGCTCTTTGATCTTCTTCTCGAGTTCCGGGGTAAGGCTGAGGTTTTCGCGCAACCGCACGAACAATACGATACGCACGTCATTGTTCCAGTCCTGGCCAACCACGATGCTCTCCAGCACCTCCGGCAACTGCTCCACCTGGCGGTAGATTTCGGCGGTGCCGATGCGCACGCCGCCCGGGTTGAGCACGGCGTCCGAGCGGCCGTAGATGATCACGCCATCGCGCGGCGTTAGCTCCGTCCAGTCACCATGACGCCACACGCCAGGGAAGTACTCGAAGTAGGCAGCGCGGTACTTCTTCCCGTCCGGATCGTTCCAGAAGCCCAGCGGCATCGAGGGAAAGGGCTTCACGCACACCAGTTCACCTTTGGCCCCGCGTAGCGGGCGGCCGTCATCATCGAACACATCAACCGCCATACCCAGGCCGCGCGACTGGATTTCGCCGCGGTAAACCGGACCGATGGGGTTGCCGAGCACGAAACAAGAGACGATGTCGGTGCCGCCGGAGACCGACGCCAGATGTACGTCCTGCTTGATGGAACGATAAACGTAGTCGAAGCTCTCAGGGGCGAGCGGAGAGCCGGTCGAGGTGATGGTCCGCAGGGAGGCGAGCTTGTGTGTCCTGGCCGGCTCCATTCCGAGCTTGGCGCAACTATCAATGAACTTCGCCGAGGTACCGAACAGGGTGATGTTCTCCGCATCCGCCAGGTCGAACAGCACGTTGGCAGAGGGGTGAAGCGGTGAGCCGTCATAGAGCAGTAGCGTCGCCTCCGATGCGAGCGCCGACACCAGCCAGTTCCACATCATCCACGAGCAGGTGGTGAAGTAGAACACACGGTCGCCATACTTCACGTCGCAATGGAGCTGGTGCTCCTTCAAATGCTGCAGCAGAGTGCCGCCGGCGCCGTGAACGATGCACTTCGGCACGCCCGTGGTGCCGGACGAAAACAAGATATACAGCGGGTGGTTGAACGGCAGGCGTGTGTATTCGACGGCCCCAGGGCGGTACGCTGCAAGGTAGTCGTGGAGCGTAATCGCCTTCGGCACGCCGCCGAGACTCGGTGTTTCCGCCACGTAGGGAATCGCCACAACCCGCCGGAGCGAGGGGAGCTGTTTCGCAATGTCAGCAAGCCTTGCAAGCGCGTCGTAGCTCCTGCCGTTGTAGTAGTAGCCGTCCGCCGCGATTAGCACCTTCGGCTCGATTTGGCCAAAGCGGTCGAGCACTCCCTGCACGCCGAAGTCCGGCGAGCAGGACGACCATACCGCGCCCAGGCTTGCCGCAGCCAGCATGGCGATGATTGCCTCCGGCATGTTGGGAACTATGCCCGCGATGCGGTCGCCGGGCTTCACTCCATCGGCTTTGAGCGCCTGCTGCAGTTGCGAAACCGCAGAATGAAGTTCAGACCAGCTCATGCGGCGGCGAATCTTAGCTTCGCCCCAAAACACCAACGCATCGGAAGCGTCGCTGCGACGCAAAAGGTTCTCGGCAAAATTGAGCTGCGCTTGCGGAAAGAACCGCGCTCCGGGCATCTGGTCCGGATTTTCGATTACGATTTCGCCGGGGCCATTGCCGATAACGTCACAAAAGGACCAGACCAGGCGCCAGAACTCGGCGGGACGCTCCACTGACCAGTGCCACAAGGCAGCGTACTCATTGAATTTCAATCCGGAAGCAGTCTCGGCCGCTTGGATGAAGCGAGTCAGATTGGCGGATGCGATACGCTCTGGAGACGGCCTCCACAGCACCGGAGTCTCCCCGCCGGTGCCGACGTTACTGACAACGGGGTCCATCAATGCCTCCCCGAGTGACTCGTTCGCCTTTCTCATTGTAAACAGGGTCAGGATAGAAATTGCCCCGGCTTCGAATTGCCGTGAGTGACGCGTTCGAAGATCGGCGAAAACTAAGAGTTCCGATTAGTTTCCAAACCTCAACAACAACGCGAGCGTTGCTATCGTTGCCAGGATGACAATGACCAGATGCGCGTACTTTACTTGCAGAGATACCCCGCGGCTGAACGCGATTGCTCCACCTACAAGCGCAGCCAACGCAACCAGTGGCCCACCAAAGAAGATGCCCGATGCGATAAGCGCAGACGAGACCTGCTCCCAGTCTCCGATGTTGCGGTACCGCAGCAGATTTAGCAGCAAGGCAGTTCCGCCCACAAGGCTGGGAAGGCAGAGAAGAACAGTCAGGAACAGCGTGCTTATGCCCTTGGCATAGATCGACAGCCAGCTCTTCTCCGCATGGGTATGGAAGCTCGCCATCTGACTTCACCCGCGTCGCAAAGCATCTTGCCGTGTCCACCCGATCGACAGAATGATGCGTTGAATTCGCCGTTGCTTCAGTGATACACAACACAACTGCCGGCGGCTGCTTAGGTTCGCTGGTTGGCGGGCTGTCTCTCGGACATAGGCAAAGAAAGGCGAATATCAAACACCCACATAGGTTCGTTACACGTCGGAACACCAGCCGGCGGCCGCTACTCTCGCCCGACCTTGTCATCCGGCGTCGCTGGTTCGAGTCCAGCCGCCGCCACCAAAGGTTCAAAGCGCGCCTTCGCTCCGCGGCCGCACTCATTTCCTGAGCGATAGCAGAAAGACGTCATAGCTCCCGGCGCTGGTCAAAGGCCAGCCGCCGAAATCAGTTGTGTTGGTGAAATACCCAGTCGCGAAAACGTGTGTGCTAGCATCGACGACGACGGAGTTGACCTGTCCGGCGTACGCGGCTCCCCAACCTTTTGCCCACTGGTAAGTACCAGCAGAGTCATACTTGGCAACGAAGCCGCCGGCGATGGTGCCGCCGCCAAAATCGGCGCCTCCCGTCAAACTGCCAACGTACACATTACCGTTCGCATCAACGGCAACAGAACCTTTCTGTCCACCGGAAAAGACCTTGGACCACAGATAGGAACCGGCCGAGGACAACTTCAGAACGAACTGAGCGCCGTAGGCGCCAGTGGTAAATGCGCCTCCGCCGAGGTCCACGGTGCCGTATACCCAGCCTGTAACCAGAACATTAGAGCTGGAATCGGTGGCAAGCCCGACCGATGCAGGGTAGTTGGACTTGCCGTAGCTCTTGCCCCAAACATATGTGCCGCTGCCTGAGAACTTGATTATGGCTATGGCACTGTCGGGGTAGGTGCTGCCTGTGCTCGATATCGGGCCTCCGCCGAAATCAACGGTTCCCTGAAACTGAGCGCCGAGGATGGCGTTATTGCTGCTGTCCACCGTGACGGCGTAACCAAAGTCGGTTCGAGTGTCCCCGAACCTCTTGGACCACTGGTAGGTACCGTCGGAAGCGAACTTGACGAGAAAGATGTCGACATCCCCGGCACTCGTTAGCGCGCCGCCACCGAAGTCCACTGTCTGGCTGAAATAGCCACTCACATAAACGTTGCCGCTGCCATCCACCGCAACGGAATACCCGCCATCCGTCCCGGCGCCGCCCAGGTTCTTCGACCACAGATGACTTCCGTCGGGCGCAAACTTGGCCAGGAAAGCGTCGTAACCGCCATTGTTGCTCAGAGCGCCGCCGCCAAAATTCATGCCGCCGCTGAACGAACCCGTCAGGAAGATATTGCCGTTGGAATCCACGGCCACCTTGGAGCTTTCTGCCGAGCTCGTCCCGAGCGCCTTGGACCAGATGTGCAGGCCGGCGGGCGTATATTTCCCCAGCATTACGCTTCGCGTGCCGCCGCTCAGCAGTCCGCCGCCAAAGTCCACGCTGCCATTGAAGTACCCCGTCATGACGATGTTCCCGCTGGGGTCGAGGGCCACTGCTCGGCCCTCATCCTGACCGCCGGCGCCGAATTTCTGGGCCCACAACGTTGAGCCGGGCGCAGCGTTTGCGGAAATGTAACTCTGCAGCAGGTTGATCTGCGTCTGAAGCGCCGCAACCTGCGCGGCATTGCCGGTGCTTCCGCAGTTCGTCAGCAGGGACCCATCGCCGGCGAAAGCCGCCGCCGTAACGGTACCGCTGGCCGTCAGATTACCTGTGACGGACTGGTTGCCCACGAAACTGTTACCGAGATTGTTGCGCACATAGGTAGTTGACGGGTAATTGCCCAGGTTAGACGCATTGGTGGCATTCGCGACTGCGCCGCTGATTTTGGCGCCCGCAAGCGAGGTCAACCATGCAGGATCGGCATAGCTGCCACTGCTGTTGAGCACGATTGCCGGCAACTGCGCCAGCGCGACACTGCCACTTAACTGGTCAAACGAGCCTCCGGCGGCGCCGTCACCCACCAAGTTCCAGCCGTTCGCCGTAGCGTTGCAGAGGAAGAGTTGTTGGCCGGCGGGCGCATCGGTCTTGACCAGAAGTTCTTTGCCTGCGACGCAGGCGGCGGGCGCGTCTGTGCTCAGCACGGCCTTAATCGGCAAGGTGGCGAGCGCCGAACTGAAGTCCTGCGTCCCACCGGTGAAGGCGTTGGAAGCATTCTTGAGCGCCACGTTTGAGGAAAGCCGGCCATCGGCGATGCTGCCGGTGAGTTTGTCGGCATTCAGCGCTGTGATCCACGCCGGGTCGGCATAGGCGCCAGTGGTGTATACGCCATTGACCACTGCGCCCGTTGTGGCCGCATAGTCGGCGCTGGCCACCGTGCCGGATACCTTGCTGCCGCTGACGGCGGCGATCTGTGCATCGCTGATCGTGCCCGCCAGCTTGGAAGCCGACACGCCGGCGATCTTCGCGTCAGTGACGGCCCCATCGGCCAGCTTTGCCGTGGCGATTCCACCGTCGGCCACCTTGACCGTAGGCGCTGTGGCGGTACCGCCAATTGCGACCGAAGCGTCACCCGCAGTTACGCTGCCCACAGCGGCCGAACCGCCATCGCCCAGCAGAACCCAGCCGTTGCCGGTTGCGTTGCAGATGAACAACTGCTGTCCCTCCGCGGCTTCGGTCTTTATCAGCAGTTCTTTGCTGGCCACGCAAGTGGCCGGTATGTTGGCGTTGTTTGCTGCCTTAACCGGCAGGGTTGCGGTCGCGACGGTGAAGTCCTGCGTGCCGGCCGTGAAGATATTCGAGCTGTTCTTCAGAGGAACGTTGGAGGGCAAGACCGCATCGGACATGGTGCCGGTGAGCTTGCCGCCATTCAATGACGTGATCCAGGCCGGGTCGGCGTAAGCGTTGGAGGTATAAACACCGTTCACAACGGTACCCGCCGCCGTGGCCGTATCGGCGCTGGCTGCATGGGTAGCGTTGGCCACAATGCCGATCACCTTGCTGCCGCTAACACTTTCGATCTGCGCATCGCTGATCGTGCCCGCCAGCTTGGAAGCCGAGACGGCCGCAATCTTTGCGTCGGTCACCGCTGCATCCGCTAACTTGGCAGTGAGAACTCCACCATCAGCCACCTGGACTGTGGGCGCAGTGGCGGTACCGCCCATAGTTATTGAGGCATCACCCGCAGTCACGCTGCTGACGCCGCTGACACCAGTGAAGGCCGTCGTCTG
>JBHGBA010000078.1:0-14923 GCA_041946775.1 Terriglobales bacterium | reverse complement strand
TGAACCAGGGGACATTTCTACTTTGGTGAAGACGGGGACATTTCTAATTTGGTATGACAATGGAAAAGACTAGGCCTTGACGAACCCGCAGCTACTCACCATAATACTGCGTACTTGAAAGAAAACGAGTGTTCGTTTTTTATTGGACTGACTCCGGGATTCTGTGGCGGTGCCTTAATGCCCAAGCTCCAAGAGCGCGATGTCGAACGCAACCAGGTAAAGATCGAGGAAGCGGCTCTGCGCGTCTTCACGCGCCAGGGCTTCCACGGCACTTCAGTCCGCGAAATCGCCAGCGAGGCGGGCGTCTCGCTGGGCAACATCTACACCTATTACCCCACCAAGGAAGAGCTGTTTCGCCGCCTGGTCGAGCGCTACGACCGCCGCATGGCGCAGGTGATGAAGCAAACGCTGGGTGCGCTGCTCGGCTCCCTCGATCCCACGGACCTGCACCGGCTCGCGCAAGCAGTGCGCGAAATCGTTTATGGCAATCCCGACTACTGGCGGCTGATGTACATCGACGTGGTGGAGTTCGGCAACCGCCACTTCGCCCACATCTTCGACGGCCTGGCGCGCAAGCTGGAAAAGCTGTCCGGCGGCTATCGCAACAGCCACAAGCTCACGAAAGATATTGATCCGTCGCTCGCCTTCGCAGCGATCTACCTCCAATTCTTCACCTATTTCCTGGTCGAGAAATTGTTCCGCGGCAAGCAGCACCTCGGCATGTCCGACGACCGCGCCATCGCGCAACTGATCCGCATTTTCACCTCCGGAGTGAGCGGCGGCGCGCACGGCCAAACCAAGGGCAGTACCCAGACCGCCCCGCGCAATGGGGCGCGCAGGAGGAAGTGACCATGATGCGCAGATTCTTCGTGGGACTGGCATGCCTGGCGTTGTTGGTGGCCGGGATGCCGTTCGTGCAGGCCCAGACGGCGACCACCGGCCAGATCGCCGGCACCGTGGTGGATCCTACGGGAGCGGTCGTCGCGGGCGCGAAAATCACCTTGACCAGCGATGTGGGCGTCCGTCGCGAAGCCGTCAGCGACGCGATTGGCCGGTACAGTTTTGCGCTGCTTCCGCCCGGCAGCTACACCGTCACCGTCTCTGCCCCAAGCTTCGGTGCGGTGACGCTGAAAGACGTGATCGTTCGAATCACCGAAATTACCCCGCTCACCATTTCGTTGAAGCTCGCCGAGGCGAAGGAGGCGGTGCAGGTGACTGCTGAAACGCCCCTGGTGAACACCGAGACCGCCGGCCACGGTAAGGTGATCGAACAGGGAGAAATCCGGCAGTTGCCGCTTTCCACGCGCAACTTCCAGCAGTTGCTGGCGCTGACGCCGGGCGCGTCCGGCTCCATCCAGAACTCCTCGGAGTTGGGCCGCGGCGATGCCGTCGTGTTCGTCAACGGGCAGCGCGCGCTGTCAAATGCCGTGGTGCTCAACGGCGTTGACGCCAACGCCATCGGCACCGGTTCGACGCCGAACCTCGCCGTGCCGGCCACCGACACGATGCGCGAGTTCATCGTGCAGACCAGCCTCTACGACGCCACCCAGGGACGCAGTTCCGGCGGCGTGATTGCGGCCGTCACCAAGTCGGGCGAGAACACGTTTCACGGCGGCGCCTACGAGTTCCTGCGCAACACCGGCCTGAACGCCAACAACTTCTTCTTCAACCGACAGGGCGTAAAGAAGCCGACGCTGGACCGCAACCAGTTTGGCGCCTACCTCGGCGGCCCGGTGAAAAAAGACCGTGCCTGGTTCTTCGTGTCGTACCAGGGAACGCGCGAGACCAACGGCGCTTCGCTGCTCAATTCAGTTTCCACCGTGTTCGTCCCCGGCGTGCTGACCAAGGACCGCAGCGACGCGGCCATTGCCGGCCTTTACAACGCGTACTTCGGCGCGACGCTCGGCCCGATCTACTACAACATCTACAAGACTTCTCCGCAGGTGGCGCTTCTGAAGGCGGCCGCCGCCGACGGCAACCTGGCCATCCCCGGCTGGGACACCAGCCAGGGCACGACCAAGCCGCTGCTGTTCGCTTCGCCATCGGAATCGCGCTTCCGCGAAGACCAGTTCAATACCAACGCCGACATCAAGCTGAGCGAAGCCAACCGTATGTCGGTGAAATTCTTCTTCGCCAATAACCCCACGCACCAGGGCCTCTACAGCTTCGCCGGCGTGCAGAACCCGCTCCAGGTGCCGGGCTTCCCGGTTGATCTTGATATCAATCAGCGGCTGCTGGCGGTGGACGACACCCACGTCATCAGCGCCAACCTGATCAATTACGCCCGGTTCGGCTTCAGCCAGATTGCGGTCACAGGCGTGCCCGCTGAGCCGGTCAAGTCCGCCGACCTGGGCATGCAGTCGCCGCTTTCGGCGCAATTCCCCGGCATGCCGACCGTGTCGTTCTACAACATGATGGACGTCGGAACCTCACCGCTCTCGGACCAAAGCTCCACCAACCGCAGCTTCACCGTTGGCGACATGCTGACCTGGATCCAAGGGAAGCACACGTTGAAAATTGGCGGCGAGTACAAGCATCACCAGTCGGCGTTCATCTTCAACGCCTATACGCGCGGGCAGATGTTCTTCACAGGCGTGCTGGGCGACCCGTTTGCCGACTTCCTGCTCGGCATGCCGGCGGTCACCATCATCGGCTCGGGCGACCCCCGGCGTGACCTGCGCGCGCAAGACCTGGCCGGCTATGTCCAAGATGACTGGCGCATTCATCCGCGCTTTACGCTGAACCTCGGCATCCGTTATGACTTCTACGGCGGCTTCACCGACACGAAGGGGCGCGCAGTGGCATTCGATCCCACGCTGTTGCAGACCGAACCGGTGCCGTTCGGCGTCAGGATCACCGGCGGGTTCGCGCAGGCCGGGAACGGCAATCTATCGGGCGTCCCCAAGGTGGAAGACTCGCTCGTTCCCGCCGACCGCAGCAACTTCGCGCCGCGCGTGGGCTTCGCGTGGCAGCCGCTGAAGAGCGACCGTTTCGTAGTGCGCGGCGGCTACGGCATTTACTACGACCGCGCCAACGCGCGGCTGTACAACAGCCAGTTGTTCAACACGCCCTACTACACGATCGCGCCTTCCATCATCACGACCGTGTCCTACCCGCAGATGGGCAACCCGTTCGTGCAGGTGCCCGCGCCGAGTTCGTATCCGCTGAACATTGCCACCAGCGCGCCGGCCAGCATGATGACTCCGATCATGCTCAAGGGCACCAGCGGCCTCTTCAGCCCGGTGACCATCCCGACGAACATCCCGGCGACCGGGCTCTATCCCGACCGGCACAATTTCCGCGTGCCTTACATCCAGCAGTACAACCTCGGCTTCCAGTATGAGTTTGCGAACAACTGGCTGCTCGACCTCAGCTACGTGGGCTCAACCGGACGCAAACAATACCGGCTGGTTTCGCTGAACCAGACCATCGCACCCGGCGCGGCTTACTACTTTCAGGCGCCGCTATATCCGGGACTCAGCGCCATGCCCCTGCCGGTCTTCGGCACCTTCGCCATGCAGAGCAGTTCCAACTCGAACTACAACTCGTTGCAGGCCAGCGTGACCAAGCGCATGGGCCGCGGCTTGCAGTTCCTGGCCAGCTACACCTGGTCGAAGTCCATGGACGATTACTCGGGCACCGATGTGAGCGATCTCTCGGTCGTTCCGGGGGATGAAAAGAACCTGGACAACTGGGCGCTGTCCGACTTCGACCGCCGCCATCGCGTGGTGTTCAGCGGCAGCTACGACTTGCCGAAGTTCTACCACGGCACATCGGGCGTGGCGAAACGCGTGGCGAACGGCTGGCAGGTGAACAGCATCCTGGTCGGCCAGACGGGATTGCCGTTTACTGTCGCCGGTGACATCGGGGTGTTCGCCGTTACCCGCGCCGACCTGAAGTCCGGTACTTGGAGCCCCTCGTACTGCGGCAGCGGCGAGATCAACGACGCGCGCCTAACGGCCTACTTCGATGTTACCGCGTTCAAGGCGCCGACCGGCATCGGCAACTTCGGCACTACGCGCCGCAATATGTGCCGTGGCCCGGCGCAGGCCAACGTGGACTTCTCGGTCGTCAAGTTCATTCCGGTAAAGGAAGGCCAGAACATCGAATTCCGCACCGAGTTCTTCAACCTGCTCAACAACGTGAATTTTGCGAACCCAGTATCGGTGTCCACCTCGCGCAGCTTCGGTCAGATCGCGCGCACTTCGACCGGCCCGCGTGTGATTCAGTTCGCGTTCAAATTTACGTTCTAGTTTCCTTTGCGTCCTCTGCGTCCTTTGCGTTCCAGGCTTTCAACGCGAAGGACGCAAAGGGCGCCAAAGACGCAAAGGTAAATAGAAAGATCTTCATGAAGCCGACCGGTTTGAAAAACAAGGTCGTGATCGTCACGGGGGCGGCGGCGGGCATCGGTCGCGCTACCGCCTGCCGGTTTGCCCAGGAAGGCGCGCGCGTTGCCGCTTGGGACATCGCCGACAAGAATGCCGGCGAACTCGTGAGGCATTTGGCGGATGTCGGCGCTGCTGACGTTTTGTTTCGCGCCGTCAATGTAACCGATCGCCAGTCGGTCGAAGCGGGCGTACAGGAAATCATTGATCGCTGGGGCCAAATTGACGTGCTGGTGAACAACGCCGGCATCACCCGCGACGCGCAATTCGTGAAGTACAAGGACGGCGCGGTTGTCGGCATGATGACCGATGAGGCCTTCGATTCGGTAGTCAACGTCAACCTCAAGGGTGTGTTTCTCTGTACCCGCGCCGTGGTGCCGCACATGATTGCCGCCGCCGGCGGCGTAATTTTGAGCGCCTCGTCGGTGGTGGGGCTGTACGGCAATTTCGGGCAGACGAACTATGTTGCGACCAAGGCGGGCGTCATCGGCATGACGCGCACCTGGGCGCGCGAGTTGGGCAAGTACAACATCCGCGCCAATGTGGTCGCGCCGGGCTTCATCGGCACCGATATGGTCAGGGCCATGCCGGAAAAAGTCGTCGAAAGCATGAAAGCGCGCACCCCGCTGGGCCGCCTGGGCGAACCCGACGATGTCGCCGAAGCCTACGTATGGCTGGCCAGCGACCGCGCCGCCTTCATCAGCGGGGCCGTGCTTTCCGTGGATGGCGGTATTGTGATTGGAACCTGAGTGGATTTGGTGATTGGTCATTTAATTACTTGGTTATTTCAAACCGACGTTTTCGTTCCGGTTCTTTCCCTTTGTTCGATTAGCTGACAGAGAACAGAGAACGGAAAACGGACAACGGAAAACGGAGAACATAACTTGCGCTACGGCACGATCATCTCGACCGGTCGTTATCTGCCGGAGAACTGCATCACCAACGCGATGCTGCACGAGCGCTGGAAAGACCGTGCGCCCGACTTCTGCGAGAAGATGGAAGCCGGCACCAGCATTCGCCAACGCTGGTGGGCGCCGGACAACTGGGCCAGCAGCGACATCGCCGTGCCCGCGGCAAAATTAGCGCTGGAGCGCGCAGGTCGCCATCCTGAAGACGTGGACCTGATCCTGCTCGGCACCGATTCGCCCGACTACGTCACGCCGTGCACTTCGGTTGTCGTGCAGCACAAGCTCGGCGCGAAAAACGCCGGCACCTTCGACGTCGGCTGCGCTTGTGCCTCGTTTCCAACTGCGCTGGCTGCCGCGGCCGGCCTGATCGCTACCAACCCAGGTCTGAAGACGGTGCTAGTGATCGGCGTGTACTTGATGCACAAACTTGCCGATCCCGACGATCCCATGATCTTCTTCTACGGCGATGGTTCAGCGGCGGCGGTGCTGGAACCGGCAGCGGAGCCAGGCTTCATCTCGTCGGCGTTTCAGGCCGACGGCTCGTATCACGGCTCGTGGGGCATTTATTCCGGTGGCACTTTTGAACCTGCCAACGAAGACGCCGTGCGCAAAGGCCGCACCAAGTGTCGCATGGTGAACCGCTATCCGCCGGAGATCAACGACGAAGGCTGGCCGCGCGTGGTGCGCAAATGCGCCGAAAACGGCGGCTTCGGCGTCGAAGACATTGACCAGGTGCTGTTCACCCAGGTGCGCCGGCCGACGATTGAGCTGGTCATGCAGAAGCTGGGACTGCCGATGTCCAAAACGCACTGCGTCATGCAGGACTTCGGCTACACCGGCTCCGCCTGCATCGGCATGGCGCTGGACGACGCGATCGAAAAGGGCAAGATACATTCTGGTGATCTCGTGGTGCTGGTCGGTTCCGGCGTCGGCTACAACCAGGCAGCATGCGCCTTTCGTATGCCGCACGATTAGCTCGCGATCCCGAAGTTCTCACGGCGGCGAGTACGGAGGATGAAAATTGGCGTGTTTTCCCGCTGACGTCGGCGACCAGCCCCGAAGCCTGGTTTATTCACGGCGTCTCGGTGGTTTGGGTGGCGCAGGGCCTTAAGCCCTGCGATTGAGCGCTGAGCTATGTTCTGTATGCGCGACAGCGAAGTACCTCAGGGGCTAAAGCCCGCATATTTGTTGCTTTTCAACAGCAGACCTGAAGGCCTGCTCCACCCGGTCATGAATAATCCAGGCTAGGGGGGCGGCATTCATTGACGCCGGCATCCAGCCCGGAGGGGCGGCACGACGAACTCGCCCTATCTTCGGGCCAGCGGAGCGCGGCCGGTTTTGCCGCGCGCAGTCGAGGGACCTTGTGTTTGGGCTTCGGGTGTACCAGGAACGGCAACGGAAAACGGCGATGTTCAAGAAGCTCATCTGGGTAATAGCCATCTTGCTCGTGCTCATCGTCATCGGCGCAGGACTGCTGGTGTGGCGCCATCCGCTGGAGGTGTTTGCCTGGATGAACCGCGGCGCGCTGGTCAATGCCGGCCTCATGCGGCATACTGTGCAAACGCCCGCCGGCCCACAGGTCGTCTTCGAAGGCGGCAAGGGACCAACGCTGGTGCTGCTGCACGGCGCGGGCGACCAGGCGGGCACGTGGGCGAAGATCGTACCGAATTTGACCGAGCGCTATCACGTCGTCGCCCTCGATCTTCCCGGCCACGGCGACAGCGCGCCGCCCTCCGGACCGCTTTCCATGACCACCATGCTGCAAGGCACCGAAGCCGTCCTGAATCGCTATCCGCCACCGCTGATCGTGGTCGGCAACTCGCTCGGCGCGTGGATTGCCATGCTCTATGCGCGCGAGCACCCCGACCGCGTCGCGCGGCTGGTTGCCGTGGATGGCGGACCCTTGCGCGGCGAGCGGCAGGACCTGGCAAGGCTGCCGGTCAACCGCGAGGAGGCGCGCCGTTTGTTCGACGCGGTGCTCGATCCCGGCGCGCCGCGCGTTCCCGACTTCGTAGTTGACGACGTTGTGCGCGACGCGAACCGCGGGCCGATGGCGCGCATGACCGCCGCCCGCGATGACCTTCAAAAGTATCTGCTGGACGACCTCGGCGATGTCTCCGTTCCGGTGGATCTGCTGTGGGGCGAGTCGGACAAGCTGGTTCCGCTCGACTACGCAAAGAAGATGGAAGCGGCACTGCCGGCGGCGCGGCTGACCTCGCTTCCGCGCTGCGGACATGTGCCACAGCAGGAGTGTCCGGTCGCTTTCGGCAGCACGCTCCAGAGCTTGTTGCGGGAACCCCCGCCGCAGCGCAAGCCAGTGGCCGTGCCGGCGAGTGCGAAGACCGCGGCCAAGTAGCGCTTTGGTGAAGTTTGATTTGGTGAAGTTCACTTCAGGCGATTTGGATTACTTCACCAAATCACACTTCACCAAATCACCAAATCAGAAATGCTTCACGCCGATATCCTCGCCGAACGCGCGCGGCTCACCCCCGACCGCACCGCCCTCGTGTACGTGCCCACCGGCGGGCGCTTCAGCTACGGCGAACTCGATCGGCGCACATCGGCCCTTGCATCGCGCTGGCGTGAACTTGGCTTGAGCAAAGGCGACCGGGTTGGAATCCTCGCCAGCAGCCGTCCGGAGTACCTCGAGGCATTCTTCGCCGCCGCGCGCACCGGCACCGTGCTGGTACCGCTGAATCCCCGTCTCACTGCCCACGAACTCGACTACATCGTCCGCGACGCCGCCTGCCGCGCCTTGCTCTACGACCGCAGCACCCTGGAAACCGCGCGGGCCTTGCAGCCCGCAATCGAACTTTCCCTACGGCTAGACAATCAAGATGCTGTCATCCCGTCAAGCGAGTCCGGCCTGCCCTTGGCCGGACGAGACCGGGGTCCCCAGCACGCGCGCTTTTCGCGCGCTGGGGTGGGAGTCGAGGGACCTTGTGTTTCTCCCGAAGACACCCTCTGTCTGCTCTACACCAGCGGCACCACCGGCAAGCCCAAAGGCGTGATCATCCCGCATCGCATGGTGGCGTGGAACGCGTTTAACACGGTGGTCTCCTGGCAATTGCGCGACACCGACATCAGCCCGATCTTCACGCCGCTTTACCACGCCGGCGGGCTTGCGGTTTCGCTCACCGCCATGTTCCTCATCGGCGGCACTGTCATACTGCACGAACACTTCGACGCCTCCGAGGTGCTGCGCACCATCGCCGCCGAGCGCTGCACCATCATGTTCGGCGTCCCTACTACCTTCAAGATGCTGATGGAGGCGCCGGAATTCCCCACCACCGATCTCGGTTCGCTGCGCTGGTGCATCAGCGGCGGCGCGCCTTTGCCGCTCTATATTATCGAGACGTGGCAGAAACGCGGCATCGTGTTCAAGCAGGGCTATGGGCTGACGGAAGTAGGCGTCAACTGCTTTGCCATGACCACCGAAGAATCCATGCGCAAAGCCGGCTCAATCGGCAAGCCGATGATGTTCACCGAAGCCCGCGTGGTGACTCACGACGGCGATGCCGTTAACGACGAAATCGGCGAACTCTGGCTGCGCGGTCCGCACGTTTGCAAGGGCTACTGGAACAATCCTGAGGCGACTGCGGCTGCGCTCGACGCCGACGGCTGGTTCCACACCGGCGACCTCGCCCGCCGCGACGCCGAGGGCTTCTTCTACATCGCCGGGCGGCTCAAAGACATGATGATCAGCGGCGGCGCCAACGTTTATCCCGCCGAGATCGAAGCCGAACTGCTGCAACATCCGGCGCTGCGCGATGCCGCCGTCATCGGCGTGCCCCACGAAACCTGGGGCGAGGTGGGCGTGGCCTACGTGGTGGCGCGCGCCCCGGTCACGGCGGAAGAGCTGACCGCCTTTCTCGCGCCGCGGCTGGCGAAATACAAGATCCCTAAAGAATTCGTGTTCATTGCCGAGCTGCCGCGCAGCGCTTACGGCAAAGTTGTGAAACCTGAGTTGCGCAAGCAGTGGGACCAGCGAAAGGCCGCGGGCGCGTAGAACCCGCGAACATTTAGAAGAAGGGAATGACAGGCTACTCTTTGCAACTGATGGCCGAAGCCCATCGCAGGCCGGTCATTGACATCTTCAACTACTACGTCGAGCACTCGTTCGCCGCCTATCCGGACACTCCGGTCGAGTACGCATTTTTCGACCGCTTTCTGGATATGACGCGCGGCTACTCAGCGGTAGTAGCAGTGACTGATGCGAACGAGGTCGTCGGCTTCGGCCTGTTGCGCGCCTCGCATCCGGCAGCGACGTTCCGCCGCACTGCCGAGGTCGGCTATTTTCTTGCCTCCGATCACGTGGGTAAAGGGCTGGGCCGTATGGTGGTCGAGCGCCTGATCAACGACGCCCGCGCCATCGGTGTCGGTTGCATACTGGCCAGCGTTTCCAGCCGGAACGAGGAAGCCTGGCGTTTCACCGCAAGCTGGGCTTCCAGCAATGTGGTTGTTTCGCGAATGCCGGCCGCAAGTTCGGTCAGGATTTCGATGTGGTCTGGTTCCAGCTAAGCATCTGAGTCGGTGGCGCTGGACAGCCCTGGGTTTCGGCGTACAATACCGAGTTCCATCCTCTGCATATCTCGTATCATCTCTTCTGTGGAGGCATCATGAAGCGCATCTACGTCGCCGCTTACAACCAGTCGAAGTTTGGCAAGCTGCTGGACATGAAGGTTCCCGACATTATTGCCAGCGCCATTTACGGCGTTTGCCGCCAGATCAATGTCGCACCCAGCGCAATTGACGTGGGCTCCATCGGCGCGGCGTGCAATTTCACCCTCAACGAACAGGGCCTGCTCGCCGGACTGATGGCCATGGTTCCCGGGCTGGAAGGCAAGCCGATGGAAGCGGTCGAGAACGCCTGCGCTTCCGGCGGCATGGCCGCGCTCTCCGTCATCCAGAAGCTGCAACTCGGGCTCGGCGATGTGGGCGTTGCCGTCGGCTACGAAAAGATGCGCGACGCCGAGGGCAAAATGGACGGCGCTCTCATCGGCAAGGTGCTCGGCTACTTCTCGCATCCTGAGGAGCGTCCCGGCAAGGTTTACATCTTCCCGCACCTGTTCGCCGAGGTCATGCGCGATTACATCCAGCGCTGGGGCGCCACCGAGGCCGACCTGGCGCAGGTTGCCGTGCAGGAATACGCCAATGCCAAGTACAACTCCTGTGCACAGATGAACAAAGTCCAAATCACGCTCGAGCAGGCCACCAAGATCGAAGGCATCAACCGCTACATCGTTGATGGCCTTCCACTTAAAACCTACGACTGCTCGCAGATCACAGACGGCTATGCCGCTCTCCTCCTGGCGACCGAAGAGGGCCTGGCGAAGCTGGGGATCCCGAAGTCCGAGACGGTCGAAATCGCCGGGTGGGGGCAGGCCACCGATCCTTTAAAGAAGGACGGCCGCGACGTGCTGTGTCCCGCGGGCGCCTACAAGGCCATGAACAAGGCCTACGAAATGGCGGGGGTGAACCCGGCGGACGTCAACGTGGCCGAAGTGCACGACTGCTTCACCGTGATGGGCGCTATCGGCACTGAGGTCATCGGCAAGGCGCAACCCGGTAAGGGCGCCCGCTACTGGGTGGAAGGCAAAGCCAATCCCCAAGGCGAATGCGCCATCAACACTTCAGGCGGCCTGATCGCCAAAGGACATCCTGTGGGCGCCACCGGCATTGCCATGATCGGCTGGGCGGCGCTGCAGCTTCAGGGCAAGGCGCCGGCGGAAGTGCAGGTCAAGAATCCAAAGGCGGCCGCGACCTTCAACATCGGCGGCCCCATTTGCGCCTCGGTCTGCACCGTACTGAAACCCACCACGTAATTTGGTGATTTGGTGAAGTACGATTTGGTGAAGTAAGACCCGCTGCGCGCTTGGGGTTTCACTTCACCAAATCCTACTTCAGCAAATCCAACTTCCATCTACGGTTTCCAGTCCGCGATAAACACATTCGTCTCGTGTGGCACCTTGGCGTTGCGGTTGGAGGCGAAAACCAGCTTCTTCCCATCCGGGCTGAACATCGGGAACCCGTCAAACGTCGGATTGTAGGTGATGCGCTCCAGGCCGCTGCCATCCACGTTAATGGCGAAAATCTCGAAGTTGCCCATCTCGTTCACATCGTGTGACAGCAGGTTGGACGAGAAGATAATGCGCTTGCCGTCGGGGAAGAAATAAGGGCCGAAGTTCGCCGCCCCATTGTGCGTGATCTGGCGTTTGTCGCTGCCGTCAGCGCGCATCACCCATAGCTCCAGGTTCATGGGCTTAATCAGATTCTGCTTCAGCAGCTCCTTGTATTCCGTGATCTCCTCCGGCGCTTTCGGATGATACGCGCGATAGACGATCCACTGCCCATCGCGCGACCAGAACGCCCCGCCGTCGTAGCCGAGCTCAGTGGTGAGCCGGTTCACCTGCGTGCCGTGCGACTGCATGGTGTAGATGTCCAGGTCGCCATCGCGCGTGGACGTGAACACGATCTTCTTGCCATCCGGCGAAATGGCAGCTTCCGCGTTGTAGCCCTCGTGGGTCAGCGGCCGGGGATTCGAGCCGTCGGCATTGGCCACCAGGATGTCGTACGTTGGGTAAACCGCCCAGCGGTAACCCTTCGAGTAATCCGGCGGCGGAGGACATTCGGGCCCGCCGCGCAGCTCCGTGGACGAGTACAGGATCTTCTTCCCATCAGGGAAGAAGTACGCGCAGGTGGTACGCCCTTTCCCGCTGGAAAGCTGGCGGACGTTGCTGCCGTCCAGATTCATGGCGAAAATTTGGTCGCATTTCAGCCCGCCGCGCGTTGACTGGAAGATCAGTTGTCTCCCGTCGGCGGAGAAATACGCCTCAGCATTCTGGCCGCCGAACGTCAACTGCCGCAGGTTGGACAGGTGCTTCTCTTGCGGCATTGCCGGCCCCTTTTCCACAGGCGCGGAGGAACTCTGCGATCCAGCGGGCGACTTTGCCTGCTGCAACCCCAGCAGGCAAACCGAAGCGAGTACGACGATGGCAAGCACTGCATTACGCATAGTCTTCTCTCAAAACCGCAACCATACCTGACCGCCACAACCCAAGTCCAGCGGATCGGACTCTTCATTCGGCCATCGGGTCAGGGGGCCAGCAGGCGGTGTGTCATCAGGTCATCGGGTGATCTGATCATCCACTTATCGCCTGAACTGGATGTACACGAGCTTCGTAGCGCCGCCGTCCCGGCGGCAGACTCCCGTCTCAGTCTGCAGCTAGCTGTGCCCGCACCCGTTCCGTTCGTTAGTTGACTAGTTGGCCCGATGGCCCGATGGAGTTGTTTTCGTTTTGGGAATACACCACCGCGAAAAGTGTCGTTCATCAGCATCCTGGCCAGAGCTGCTGCATATCTCAACTGTAGGCAAAGAATTAAGGCCGACAGGTTCACTCAGCCTCTGTGTCCCTCGCGTCCTTCGTGCAAGAATCGGGGAGGGCCGCCGCGGGGGACACAGAGGTTTAGGAGATAATCCATGTTTCAGTTCCCGCCAATTCCTTCCTGGGAGGCGCTGCATCCTCTCATCATCCACTTTCCTATCGTGCTGCTGCTGGTCGCTCCGCTGTTCATCCTTATCGGCGCACTGCTGCCCGCGCGCAAGGCGCGTCCGGCGCTGGCTGCCGGCCTGTTGCTGATGATCATGGGCACAGCGTCGGTGTTCGTGGCAGCCGAAACCGGCGAAGCCGCGGGCGAGATCGCCGAGCGCAACCTGGCGATCAAGGGCGTTCTCGAACAGCACGAGGAACTCGCCGAGCAGACTGAGGTGGTGTTCAGCGTTCTCACCGTGGTGTTTGCACTACTGCTGCTGGGGCCCATTCTGCTGCTGCGCGCGCCCGCACGCATGACCACCACGGTGCTGCCGCTCGTGTTTCTGTTGTTCTACAGCGCAGGGGCGCTGCTGCTGATCAACACCGCCCACCAGGGTGGCCGCCTGGTGCACGAGTTTGGGGTACGTGCCCTGGCCCCGGCGTCACCGCCGCCCGCGGCTGCGGCGAGAGACGCGCATCACGACAACAATTAGGAAGCAGGACTAGTTGTCCGGGTCTGACTTCGTGTCGCGAGAACTAAACCTGTTGCGCATTCTTCGCAACTGTGCCCTGAGCGTGGCGGATTGGCTGCACAGCTTGTGCGCTTCTTCCTGGACCAACTTGCTGGTGGCGTGCAACTCCCGAGTACGCTGCAGTGTTGTTCCGCTGTGCGATAACAGTTCGCGTAGTGCGGGGAGCCACACTGGCGCTGCATCGCTTGGTTCAAACAGTTTGTCGAACCTAGCGCCGTCGTAACTGCGTCCCGGCTGCGGTATCAGTAAGGTGAGCGCCGACGGGAATGAAACCCTAATCTTGTCGGCCACCACTTCCGGGGCTACGGTGCGGCAGGCATCGTCGCTGATCAACACAGCGTCTATTCTCTCTGCCGTCTGGAGAACACCGTCCAGCGCTGCGGGGTCGGGGCAGCTGCATACGTCGAAACCGGCCGCCTTGAGAATGGATCCGCGCAAGCCGTGCAGGTCGCCCCCGACATGGAGGATCGTCGCCATTGCACCTTTCTGGCTCGCAACGAGCATACTCCCGATTGCAAGCTGGTCACACTGCAAACTCCTCATAAAGCTCCGTTTCCGGACGCCATTTCACGCCAGCATACCGGGCCGCTCTCGCTTGAGCTCTTGTCCAAAGCTCCTGAATATTCTATTATTTGAATACTCGAAATGACCGAGCTGACCCAGTTCAAGGTCGAGTTCTTCAAGGCGCTCGCTCATCCCGTGCGCATCCGTATTCTGGACGCACTCCGTCATGGGGAACTCGGTGTCAGCGAGCTGTGCGCTCGCCTTTCGGTGGAGCAGAGCACCCTTTCGCAGCAACTGGCAGTGCTGCGCAACCGCGATCTCGTCAGTGGTCGCAAGAGCGGCAACAACGTCTTCTATTCCGTCAAGGACCCCGCCACTTTCAAGCTGCTCGATACCGTCCACGACATCTTCAACAACCACCTGGTCAGCGTCAAAGACATGCTGGCGCAGTTCGAAACCGGGGCTGGCAGTCAGGTGGTGGAGAAGTGAGGATGATGCGAGCTTCCACCGATCGCAAACAGTTCAGCAATGTCCCGCCGGTGTACCAGCAAACCTGGGCGCCGGCTTTTTCATTTTGCACGACTCAATCCATTTCACCCGATACGGTACGCCAGGAGGCGCAGTAATGCCGGAGTTTCTGCTTGCGGAGTTGTTGGCCGCGAAATTGGACCTGAACCCCACCGATCTGCCCGACTTTGAGGCCCAGGGAATCATAAAAGCCGTTGTTAAGAACGGACGCACTTATTATTCGTCGCGTGATTTCTATCGTTTGAAAGGTGTGTTGCACTTCATGCGCACCAAGGGGCTGTCGGTCGAGGAAGCGCAAGACCGCGTGGCCAACTGGGACTGGTTTTCTCAGACCGCAACCGCGGCCGGGCGCTGACACCAGGTTCAGGCGATTCGGCTTACACGTTCGACGCGGCACGCTGCGCTACGCTGCGCGGCCGCCGCGGCCCTTTACCTATCTTCTTCCCGCCGTTAGAATCAACTCAGTCGCCGCTAAGCCGACGTAGCTCAGCTGGTAGAGCAGTCGATTCGTAATCGACAGGTCATCGGTTCAA
>JBHGBA010000077.1:0-15288 GCA_041946775.1 Terriglobales bacterium | reverse complement strand
CGCTTGTGTCTCTCTCCTGCTCACAATTCGAACTAACGACGAAACGCTGAGCTAAGGGCCAAGAGCTACAAGCTGCCCTTTTTCTCGACCAGCCGCGCCGTCAGCACCACGCCATCTTCGTTGTTGTGCAGCTTGATGGGGAAGACCAGCACGTTCCAGTTCCAGTAGGCGCTGCGCGTGGGCAGGTGTTCGGCGCCGCGGAATTTGCGGTCAATGTACGTTTCGCGCGTGTCGGCCACGGTGCGGATGATCTCCAGCAATTCGTCGCCGACCTCGGGGAAAATCTTGGTCAGGTTCTTGCCTACGAACCACTGGCGTTTGTGGCCGGCCAGCTTGGCGAAGTACTCATTGACGTACTGCCAGTTGCCGTCGCGGTCGAGCACCTCGATGACGAAGTCGTCGCCCAGTGCCATGCCGATGCGCGAGTAGTAGAACTCGCGCGCATCCACTACTACCGGCTTGCCGCGCTTCTTCTGCTCGAAGCGATGCAGCGCGGCCACCAGGTCATCAACGGAGCTGTGACCCTTCAGCAGGTGCATGTCGGCCACGCCGCCGAACTCGCGCTCCAGCGTGGCGGACAGGATGATGATCGGCACGTTAGGCCGCTTCTGGCGCAGACTTTCGGCGACCGCCGTGCCGAACTTGCCTTCCCCGAGGTGGTAGTCCAGTACGGCGATGTCAATGCTGTCCAGCTTGGTCTGGGCGTCCTCGACGGAGTTCGAGGTGACCACTTCGTACCCCTTCTGCCGCAGGATGGTGGAACGCAACAGCAGGTTCTCGTCGCGGTCGTCGAGCAGCAGGACGCGGATGGGGTGGTCCTGTCCTGCGCCGTCCCCCGGCGTCCGGTTTACTTCAAAATCTTCCGACATCGTCACTCGTTGCTAGTCGCCCTCGGCGGTCTTCCCTTGCGCTTTTTCCAGTGTAGATGCAATTGTGCGGACCGTCTTTGCCAGCTCTGGCAGGCGATTGTAAACTGCCGTACACCGCAGCCATTGCTTATTTTCGATTGCCGGGTAGCCGGACATGAGCTTGCCCGGCTCAATGTCACCCGGCACGCCGCTCTGCGCGGTGACAATGGCGCCGTCGCCGATCGTGCAATGGCCGGCGACGCCTACCTGTCCGGCGAGGATCACATTCTTGCCCAGCACGCTGGATCCCGCCAATCCGACCTGAGCGCACAACATTGTGTGTGCACCGACTTCGCAGCCGTGGCCGACTTGCACTAGGTTGTCTATCTTCGTGCCGCGGGCGATGCGGGTCTCGCCCACCGAGGCGCGATCAATGCAGGCATTCGCCTGGACTTCGACATCGTCTTCCAGGATCGCCGGTCCAGACTGCACGATTTTGGCCCAGTTGCCCGCGTCGTCCTTGGCGAAGCCAAAGCCGTCAGCGCCGATGATTGCTCCATTCTGGAGCACGATGTTGTCCCCCAACTGGCAATGTTCGCGGACGACCGCATGTGCATGGGCGAAGAAGTTGCGCCCGATTTTCGCGCCACGGTAGATGACGACATGCGGCAACAGGACCGCGTTGTCGCCGATTTCTACGTCAGCGTCGACCACGACGTAGGCGCCAATGTGGGCGTTGCTGCCGATTTTCGCGGCCGGGTCAATTACCGCCGTGGGATGCACGCCTGGAGCGTAGGCCGGCGGCTGGTAGAACAGCTCGATGGCGCGCGCAAACGTCAGGTAAGGGTTGTTGCTGCGCAGCGTTGCCGCTTCGATCTGAGGGAATTTCGGATCCACGATAACGGCGGCTGCCCGTGTGGTTTTCGCCGCGGCAGCGTACTTCGGGTTGGCAACGAAGGTGATTTGTTGCGGGCCGGCTTCCTCGATGCCCGCCACGCCGGCGATTTCGGCGTCCGCTTGACCGTCTTTCGCCACCAGTTCCGCGCCGAGGCGCACTGCGATCTCAGAGAGCTTCATGGCAATACCTGGTGCGATTGTAGCAATTGGGTCTGCTGGAAGACGGCTTGCAGTTTATAGTTCGCAGTTTGCAGCCACAACTCCAGGCGGCGCGGTTTAGCTGTGAAGCGTAAACTGCAAACTGTGAACTCTCTATGCCGAGTGCGGTTCCTGCTCGAACATCTCCTGCTGGCCTTCAGGGGTGGCGGGTTTGCGCTTGCGGGGCTGCGCGCCGATGACGGCCAAGACCTTTAGCTCTGCCAGCGCGCTGCGCGGAACAAAAATGCGCTGGGTGTTGGAGCGGGTGTCGGGCGGGTTGATAAGGAAGCCGGCGGGGTTGAGCTGGTTCAGGTCGTTGGGCATCATGCCTTCCATTACTTCGTTATCGCGAAAGCGCAATCGCACCCACAGGCCCTCGCTACGCGGACGGGTGGCAAAGGTCTTGCGGGAGAGTCCCTCCGAATCGCTAAATTCGCGGACGAAGTACACGCCCCTGACGTCGGCCAAATCTATGAGCACGACGTTTCCGGAGGTATTCAGGACCTCCAGTTTGCCGTCAGCAATGAAGTTCGCGCCGGCGACATAGCCGGCCAGCGAGTCGCGGTTCAGCTTGCGGACGATGACTTTCTTGTGAGTAGAAGGCATTAAAGTGCGTTTGCAGCTTACGGTTTGCAGTTTGCACCTAAACCCGTGTGCTTCGGCCGCAAACTACGAGCCGGAAATTGTCCATCGTCTTGAATTCTCGTAAGTGCGTCTACAGTTTACGTTTGCAGTTTTTCAGTTTGCAGTTTGCAGCCAAACCGTGTTGGATCTGCAATTCGAGCGGTAAACTGCGAACTGCAAACTGCCAAGCAAGTTGAATTTTCGCACGTTTTCCACAAAAAACTGCTGCGATAAGCGACAGTTGTAGCCAAAAGATTAACCTTTGTGGTAATGTGCAGTGTTTGTCGCAGCCAAACCCGTCGGGCTAAGTCCAATCTGCAAAGTAACTTACCGCCGGTCAGCTTGAACACCAGTCTGGGCGAGGCGGTGGCTGCGCCAGCTACTTTGGGCACGCAAGTGCCACATTATAAAGATCTTCAGATGGGAGTGCGGCGCTCTGGCGGGGCGTAACGCTCTGCAGGCTGTGGGCGGCAAAGCAAGCGCAAGGCATGGCCGACTACATCTACACCATGGAAACCCGGCTTACGCCGGAGCAACTACGCGGCGTGGGCCTGGTTCAAGATATCGCCCGCACCCATGAAATGAACGTGTACCTGACAGGGGGCGCGGTGCGCGACCTGATCACCGGGTTCCCGATCCGCGATCTCGATTTTACCGTCCAGGGTAACCCACTGAAATTACAGAAAGACCTGGAACGAGCCGGGATCTCGATTCAGGGCGTGGACGATGACCTGAAGGTGGTCTATGCCCTGCTGCCGGGCAACGTGCGGGCGGAGATTTCCATGGCGCGGTCGGAGGTTTACGACAAGCCAGGCAAGATACCGGTCATTGCGCCAGCCACGATCAACGAAGACCTGCGCCGCCGGGACTTTACGGTGAATGCGATGGCGCTGTCGCTGAACCCGGGGTCGCGTGGGTTGCTGCTGGATCCCAGCAATGGAGTTGCGGACTGCGAAGCCAAACTGATTCGCATCCTGCACAATTACGCGTTCTACGAGGAGCCATCACGGCTGATCCGGGCCACCCGCTATTGCTCCCGCTTTCATTGGCCGCTGGACGAACGGACGCAGGCGCGCTACGACGCCGCCAAAGAGAACAACTATATCGAGTACATCTCCAACCGGGCGATTGGCTATGAGATTGAGCAACTAGCCTACGAGGACGACCCACTGCATATCATGCGGGCGCTGGAGAAAGAAGGCTGGCTCAAGTACCTGAACCCCCACTGGAGCGTGGCCAAAGTTGATACCGCCGGACTCGGACAACTGCAAAAATTCAAGCAGCAGATGACCGAGTTGGGGTATTCGCCCGATACCGCGCCTGCCGTGCTCCACTTTCTCACTCGGCGTCTGTCGGATAAAGACGTTGCCGATATTCGCAAGCTGATTCCCCGCCGCGACCTGGTGGACGACTGGAAACAACTGGAGGACGACGCTAAGGACCTGGCCAGGAGGCTCACTAGCAAGGAGGCGGCCACACCATCGCGCGCCTGGCACCTGCTGTCGGAAGCGAGACCGGAAATCATCTTGTTTACACTGATCACCACCCGGCAGCAGGCAGTATCGCAAAAAATCCTGAACTTCTTCGGCAAGTGGCGCCAGTTGAAGCAGCGACTGCCGCTGCCGGAGATGGCGGAACTGCACATCACAGCAGCGCTGCCGCAGTACCAGAAGATTGCGGACGAGGCGTTCATGCTGATGCTGGATGGGAAGCTGCGGTCGCGGACGGAGATCCTGAGATTTCTCAAGCCCTATGCGCCGCCGCCACCACCGCCGCCGCCACCGCCTCCGGCGAAGCGAGGCCGCGCCAAAGCGGAAGCGGCAGCCGCCGCTGCTGCCGAGTCAGGTCGCAAAGGGAAGTCGGGTCCCCAAGCCGCCCAGATAGCGGCCGAGGCACCGGAGAAAGTGACGAAGCCTGCAGAGAAGGTCCCGGCAAAGGCCGCGAAGACGCCCGCGACGAAGAAGGCGACGGCGAAGAAGCCAGCCAAGAAGAAGTGACTACAGAGCACACGGAGGACACAGGAGAGTCACACAGCCGAAAGTTCGGCAGGGTGACGAACTCTAGCCTGGATTATTGTGCGCCGTGAAAAGGCGCACAATAGTGCAGGCTAGTCCTTCAGCAACTGCCGCGCGATTACCATGCGCTGAATCTCGCTGGTGCCTTCGCCAATCGTGCACAGCTTCACGTCGCGATAGAACTTCTCTGCCGGATAATCCTTGATGAAACCGTATCCGCCGTGGATCTGCACGCACTCGTTGGCCGCGCGGACGGCAACTTCACCGGCGTAGAGCTTGGCGTAGGAAGACTCCAGCGTGGTCTTCATGTTGTTGTCTTTCATCCAGGCGGCACGCAGGGTGAGCAGGCGAGCGGCTTCGATCTCCGTCGCCATATCAGCCAGCTTCCACTGGATCGCCTGGAATTCGCTGATCGGCCGGCCAAACTGGCGGCGCTCCTTGGAATATTTGAGCGACGCTTCGAAAGCGCCCTGCGCCATGCCAAGGGCCAGCGCAGCGATGGAAATGCGGCCGCCATCGAGCACACGCATGGCGTCGATGAATCCATTGCCCTCCTGCCCGAGCAGGTTGCATGCCGGGATGACGCAATCTTCGAAGATCAACTCGGCCGTGTCGCTGGCGCGCAGACCCAGCTTGTTTTCTTTCTTGCCGGCGCGAAAACCCCTTGTTCCCTTCTCCACAACGAAGGCCGAGAGCCCGTGGGTGCGGGCGGCTTTGTCGGTCACAGCGATGACTACGACCACGTCTGCGTAGTGGCCGTTGGTGCAGAAGGTCTTGGTGCCGTTCAACACCCAGCAATCGCCACGGCGCACGGCGGTCATGCGGGCACTGGCAGCGTCGGAACCAGAACCCGGCTCCGTGAGCGCCCACGCGCCGATGAAATCGCCGGTGGCCAGCTTGGGAATGTAGCGGCGGCGCTGCTCCTCGCTGCCCGCGATGAAGATGTGGTTCGAGCACAGCGACGTGTGTGCGGCGACGATGATGCCGACCGATCCGTCCACCCGCGAGAGTTCTTCGATGGCGATGGCGTACTCGACGTAGCCCATGCCGGCGCCACCGTACTCGGTGGGAAAGATGGCGCCCATGAGCCCCATCTGGCCGAGGTCCTTGACGGTCTCCAGCGGGAATTGTGACGCCTCGTCCCACTCCATAACGTGCGGACGGATCTCGCGTTCCGCAAACTCGCGCACGGTCTTACGCAACTGCTGTTGCTCTTCGGTGAATTGGAAATCCACGCCTCTCCTCCGGCGGCGACTCGTGCCGCCTAAACCGCGGGCCCACAGACAGGCCCGGACCCTCTGGACAAAACACAGGGTTATAACACACGTGGGATGCCGCGGGAAGGCAGTTGGCAGTTGTCAGTTGTCAGTTGCCGGTTGGCAGCTCGCAGCCGAGCAGTTCCGACGTGGGGTCGCCAACCGAGAACTGACAACCGGCAAATCACAAATCGCTAACTCGCAAAGGTTGTACAGATGGCCTGGACCGCCTGGAGGGCGCGTTCGCAGGCGGCGCGATCCACGTCGAGGTGGGTGACGAAGCGCATGTTCTCCGGGTTAACGCCGTTGGCCAGCACCTTGCGCTCCGCCAGCTTACGGCTGAACTCGGCGGAGTTCATCCCCGTGCCGCTAATGTCGAAAATCAGGATGTTGGTCTGAACCTTCGCCGCGTCGAGCTTGATGCCGGGCACCTGCGCGAGTCCTTCGGCGAGGAACTTGGCATTGGCGTGATCTTCGCAGAGACGCGCCGTGTGCTTCTCCAGCGCAACCAGCCCGGCAGCGGCGAGAATGCCCGCCTGACGCATGCCGCCGCCCAGGGCCTTGCGGACTTTGCGAGCTTCCTCGATGAACTTGCGGCTGCCGACAAGCATTGAGCCAACTGGCGCGCCCAAGCCCTTGGAGAGGCAGAACATCACCGAATCGAATTTCCTGGTTATTTCGGCCACGGGTTTGCCCAGTGCGGTCGCGGCATTGAAGATGCGCGCGCCGTCGAGGTGTACGGGCAGCCCAAGCTCGTGGGCGCCATCGCAGATTTCATCGGCAACATCCTGGGGATACACGCTGCCGCCCCACATGTTGTTGGTGTTCTCGAGTTCGATCAGGCCGGTCTGGGCGATGTAGTAGGTCTTGGCGGAAACTTTGCGCTTCACCTGCGGCCAGCGCAGGATGCCGTCTACCGCCAGGATGGGGCGCGCCAGGCAGCCGCTGAACGCCGCCATGGTGGCCATCTCGTAGTTGTAGATGTGGCAGCGCTCCTCGCAGATGACCTCCTGGCCCGGACGCGTGTGCACCTTGATGGCAATGGCGTTCCCCATCGTACCGGTGGGAACGAACAGCGCCGCCCCGCGCGCAAAAATCTCGGCGGCCCGCTGCTCCAGGCGGTTGACCGTTGGGTCCTCACCGTAAACGTCGTCGCCCACCTCGGCGTTCGCCATGGCCCGGCGCATCTCGGCCGTGGGCTTGGTCACGGTGTCACTACGCAGATCAACGACTTCGCGCGCGGCCTGGGACGCGGATCTTTCGTACATGAGTGCGCTGGTCCCTTCGTGAAGGCTTTGTGAAATTCTTAGTGTAAAGGCGAGGCAAGAGGAATGTCAGCAGCGAACCGGGTCAACCCTTAGACCGGCTTCGTGGAAGTTGTATTCCTTCGTGGGCGGGAGATCAACCAGAGGGAATGCGGACCTTCTTTTGGGAAATCGTGCCACGGACCAGCGCCATCCGCGTGGACAGTTTCGCCGTGGACTGGGTCCTCTGTGTACCCTGTGCTTAAGAAGAAGCGGGCCCAGTGCCGGGACGCCGGCGCTACGTGGGTGCGATTCTATTTCTTGCGCTTTGCCAGCGCCGTTTCCACCTTCGCGAGCAGTTCCTTGGATGGCCCCTGGAACGGACCCGAGACCGTAGCGGCCTCGGTCAGCGTGACCTTCGCCTCGGCCAACTGGTTCGCCTTGGCATAGGCGAAGCCGAGGCGATAAAGCACAGTGGAGTACGCGTTGGCATCTTCCTTCAGTACGCCGGATGCAAGTTTCAGCTCAGCAATGGCGGCAGCCGTCCGGTCGCGCTTGAGCAGAGCATAGCCCAGAGCGGAGTGCGCCAAGCCGGCGGTGAGCCGCTGCTTCTTGGGATCGGCCAAGGTCTTCGACAATTCCAGCGCGCGTTCGGAGTAATGCTCGGCCTGGAGCGCATCGGCAGGATCGGAGCTTTCCGCAAACACGCTGGCAAGCAGCACGTAAGTTGACGCGCTCGGGTTGGCGGCAACCACCTTCTTGGCGAATTGCGCCAGCCGTTGCGGGTCGTTCAACTGCTGCAAGGTGATGATGGTGTACTGGTTGACCTGGTCCTGATACTTCGAGTTGGGAAAGGCGGTCACGTACTGCTCGATGTAAACCATGCGCGTCTTCGGGTCCTGTTCGAGCTGAATGGCGCTGAGCGCCGCCGCTTCAAGGTAGTCGTAGCTGGGCTGGGCGGCCTCCACATCGAGCTGGGAAGTACCCGACTTCACCGCGGCGTTGAAGGCCTGCCCGCCCTGAACGGCGGAGGCCATAACCACGTCGTTGCGCTTAAGCTGCTGCGCGATGCCTGCCACGTACGCCAGAATCTCCAGGTTGTTCGGCTCCATGGCCATGGCTTTCTGACCGTACTCGAGTGCCTTGGCGGCATTGCCCTGAGCGAGGTGTTGCTGCGAGAGCTGCCAGTCACCGTAGGCAACGGCCTGCGGGTTGTCGGCGAACTTCTGCACGAATTCCTCGAGCATGGCGACGCGTTTGGCGGGATCAGCTTCGTTGCTGATCGTCTGCAGCGCCTGGTCCTCCGGCGTACCGGCCGGAATGAGGATCCTCGTGATCTGCGCGCCCGCGGTGACCGCGGCCAGTAGCACCATTACCAGCACTGCACGTTTCATCGTCACACCTCCCTGCTTGCATGATGATGCTATTTAACGCGCCTCACCAGCAACAATGATGCAGCGCACAACGGGGAGTGACGATTTGTTACACTCAGCCGGTGCACTCCACCGAGGTGAATCAGGCAAGCGAGCCGGCGGCCATCTCCAAGTACGAGGGACGGCGACCGCGTTGGCAAACTCTCGCGCGGTCGCCCTGGTTCATCGCCGCGGTAGCTCTGGCATTTCGCATCCTGGTGCTCACGGTCGGGCACTTCTACCGCATTACACCACGCCGCGACCACTTCGATTTCGGCTGGGAGATGGGCCGCATTGCGCGTTCACTCGCGATGGGCGAAGGTTTCAGTTCGCCGACCGACCTGCCGACTGGGCCGACAGCGTGGGCGGCCCCGTTGTATCCGTACCTGCTCGCCGGAATCTTCAAGCTGGCGGGCGTTTACACGCACAGCGCAGCGTTCCTGGTGTTTACGGCCAACAGCATTTTTTCCGCGCTGACGTGTGTGAGCCTTTACGGGACCGGCAAGAGGACATTCGGCGAAACCACGGCACGCTGGTGTGCGTGGACGTGGGCTTTGCTGCCGTACGCGGTTTACTGGTCGGTGCGTACGGTTTGGGAAACCACGCTGTCGGCACTGTTGCTTAGCCTGGCATTCCTGCTGGTGCTGCGGCTCGATGAGGAAGCGAACCGCCGCGACTGGATCTGGTTCGGTGTGCTGTGGGGCGTCATCACGCTGACGAATCCTACGCTGTTGTCGTTCCTGCCGGTTGCACTGTTGTGGCTGTGGCACCGGCTGCGCGGCCGCCGTAGGCGCCTGCTGCGGCAAATGGCGGGAAGCATGCTGCTGGCGGGCCTGATCATCACGCCTTGGCTGGTACGCAATTATCTTGTGTTCGGGTGTTTCGTTTTCGTCCGCGACAATTTCGGGCTGGAGTTGCGCGTCGCCAACAACCCGAAATCCGGCGGCATCTGGAAGCGCGCAGAACATCCGGGCAACGATCCGGCACAGATGCGGCTGATGCAGCAGATGGGCGAGCTTCCCTACATGCAAATGATGCAGCGGGAGGCGCTCGATTTCATCCGCCGCAATCCGGCTGCGTTTGCGATGTACACGGTCCGGCGCTTCGCCTATTTCTGGGCGGGAAAGCCGCAGTGGGCGGGCATCGGCGGCTTTGATTTGGCGCCGGCGCGGCACATGGCATTCCTGCTGACGGCGCTGTTCCCGCTCGCGGGATTGGTGCTGGCGATACGGAAGAGCGTACCGTCAGCCTGGCTGTTCGCGTGGCTGCTGATTGTTTTTCCGCTTCCGTACTACATCGCCCATTCGACACCGCGATACCGGCATCCGATTGAACCGGAAATGCTGCTGCTGATCGTGTATCTCGTGTACGAGGCACGGCGCATCGAGGTCCCCCTGCCGGGGTGGATGCGAAAACCGCGGCAGTTCCAGATCTGAAGCTGGGGTTTACGGCTTTACGGCCGTCCTGGGAGATTGCGGAGGCGCTTTGCGTGGCCGAATGCGGGACCACGCGCGCGCCAAAGGTCCTTCCGGCGGCGGATTGTCCGGATCCACCGCACTCGCCCGCACCACGAATTTCGAAGGCACAATTGCCACCCGCGGCAGCATGCCGTCGGGACGGCGCAGCGTGTCAAGGTCGGCGAGCGATTCCAGGCGCAGGTATTCCCGGAGGATGGCTACCGCGGGAAGGTCGTTGAACTCGAACAGATCGCCGGGGACGAAGGCGTCCTGTGTGGCGAGCAGTAAATCACGCTCATCGGTGATGTTTCCGCTGACGGCGGGATCCAACACCAGCGCCCAGTAGACATCCCATTCCACCGGTTCGGCTTTACGCGGCAGCGTGTTGACCACCAGGTTGAAAGTGAGCGCGCCTTGTTCGTCGTTGCTCTGATACTGCGTTCCCGGCGAGACCACGTACAGGTTGGGACGACGGTCGTGAGGCTTATGATCGCGCACCAGAGGGCCGATGACTTCGCGTCCGACGACCAGCACGCGCCCGCGCTTGATTTCCGCAGGCGTGAAGCGGATCAGCTTACCGTTGAGGTAAGCGCCATCGTTGCTCTCGGGTGCGGGCGCGGACTGCGCTTGCGCCGGACGCGCCGCCAGGATGGCGCCAGCACACAGTACGGCGCACGCCACGCGGGCGGAACTGCGTAACCAGGCGCGCGGAGTGCTGTCGCTCATCGCTGTTAATTGCGCTGCGATCAAGTTCCTCCTGTCACGCGCGTACCGCTCAATGCCACACATTCGACTGGGCAGATTATAGGCGCTACGCCCAACCGGGGGCACATTACCTAGATGCCGGGCCTAACAGACGGGGAGATGGCACGAATGCCCGTGAGGCATACAACCATTTATGAACTGGCGAACTGATGAACCGGCGAACTGGTGAACTGACAATCTAGCGAAGCGGTGACGATGAACTGAGCACCAGGACCTAATGAACTGGCTATTTCGACTGTGTTCGCAATTATCTTGAGCCGGAGCACTTCATCAGATCACCGGTGACCATATTGCCAGCGAGCTGCCGGTTCGTCAGGTCCACCCGACTGCCAGTTCGTCGGTTCGCCAGTTCACCAGTTGGTTGGATTCCGGTACATTGAAAGTAACGATGCGGGGAATCCTGAAGAATCGGCCAATGCGGCTCGTGCTGGCGGCCAACGTAATTTCCATGATCGGCAGCGGGATGAATTCCGCCGCGGTTTCGTGGTACGTGCTGCAAGCGACGCATTCGGAAATCGCGCTGGGGTGGCTGATCGTGTTGCAGACGATCCCGACGCTGCTGCTGGCGCCGGTTAGCGGGGTGATTATTGACCGCGAGGACCGGCGCCGCCTGGTGATGGTGCTCGATGGAGCCCGCGCGCTCGTCATTCTGCTGGTTGCCGTGCTCGTAATGCAGCACCGCGCCCAGCTCTGGCACCTCTACGCGATGAACATCCTGGTCGCCACCGGATTCTGGATGTTCTGGCCGGCGATCAACGCGCTGATCCAGGAGCTGTCGCCTGCAACGCATTTCGTACATGCGAACACGCTGTTCATGGCGGGAATTCAAGGTGGCTGGCTGATCTCCGGCGCAATTGTCGGCTTTGTGTATAACCGCATCGGATTGGGCGGCGTGCTGCTGATTGACTTCGCCAGCTACCTGCTCTCGATGCTGTGCTATTTCGGGGTGCGCAAGGGACGGCACGTGGTGCGCCATCCCGACCGGCGTGCCGAAATGGCGCGGCTCGAAGGCGCGTTTGCGCGATTTATTGACGAGACGCGCGAGGGCATCCATTACCTGCGCGGCAACCAATATGTGCTCCTGCTGGGCGCAAGCTCCGCGCTCTTGCTGGGCGCGATGCTCGGACAGAACGCGATTAACGCTCCGCTGGTGGATCGCGTGCTGCACCGTGGCGCGGTCGGGTTCGGGTGGATCAATGCCGGCTGGGGCATCGGTGCGTTCATCACCGCGCTATTCGTTCCCGCGCTGGTGCGGCGCTTTGGCGCGCGCACGACGGTAGCGGTGTCAATGGCGACCATCTCGGGGGCAACGTTCCTTGCGCCGTTTTTCAGCGCGTTGTGGGTGTCGGTGCTGCTGTTCCTGATTATGGGGGCGTCGCGCGGCGTGGCGGGCGTGGCCATCAACACCGGCATGATGGAAACCGTGCCGCGGCACTATATGGGACGGGTGCAGAGTACGTTCGCGGTCGCCGGCCGTATGCTGCAGATGACGTTGGGGATGGGCGTGGGATTTGTGGCGCAGCGCTACAGCCTGACGGCGGCATTCTTCATCATCGGCGCGGCATACTTCGCCGGCTGCGTGACCGCGACCGCCGCACAGCCGCAGACGGCCGCGGTGGTGGAGCGTGAGGCAGTCAGTATTGAGTGATTGAGTGATTGGGTGATTGGATGATTGAGACGTGGGTGTGATTGGTCGCCTGCCCAGCAATGCGCAGTTTTCAAGGTGCAATATTCAATCTTCAATGCTAACTGGCTCGCTAATCAATAACTCAGTCTGACGATTTGCCCGCGGATTTTACCGTCGGCGATCTTCAGACGTCCAATGGAGACAGGCAGATGGAAGCGGCGCGGGCCGGCACTGCCCGGATTAAGGTACAGCACGCCTTTGCGCCGCTTCTGTCCGGGGCGATGGGAGTGGCCAAACACCACCGCCGAAAAACCTGCAGCAGCGGGCTCAAGGTCGAGCAGGTCAAGGTTGTGGAGCATGTAGATTTGCAGCCCGCCGGCCTCGACCACTTCGAAGTCCGGTAACCGCTCGGCCCATGAGTCGCGGTCAATGTTGCCGCGCACTGCCACTACAGGGGCAATGCGGCGCAGCTCGTCAAGGATCTCGGGATTGCCGACATCACCGGCGTGCAGGATGAGCTGCGACCCGCGCAGTGCTCTGACGGCCTTGGGACGAAGCAGTCCGTGGGTATCGGAAATGACGCCGATCAGCACGACGCGGTTCCCGGTTTCCGGTTTCTCAGAAATTTGATTACTGGCCGGGTTTAATATTCGATTTTGGAATATACCAGAACTGGATTGTACAAGACCGGAGGCCGAGGTGCAGCACTGAAGCCCGCTGAATACAAAAAGCAGTACCGCATATTGCTTGAGAAGCTTAGACTTGCGAGACATCAGGCCAAGTTGACGCAGGCCGAGGCTGCGACGGCTATCGGAAAGCCACAGTCGTTTATATCGAAGTGCGAGTCAGGCGAGAGGAAAATCGATGTAGTCGAATTAAGTGAACTTGCTGGCTTGTACGACAAGGATATGGATTTCTTTATCGCGCGATCTAATCGACGGAGGTCGGCATAACACCCCGGATGTGGACATGCTCAAGCGCATAGCAATCAAGAACTACAAGTCGATCATTGAATTGGATTTGACCCTTAAGCCCTTTTCGGTCCTGTTCGGCCCGAACTCGGCTGGAAAGAGCAATTTCCTTGATGCCCTCCAATTGCTATCCCGCATGGCAACAAAGACGACGCTGAAGGAAGCTTTTGAACCACCCTATCGGGGCACACCGCTGGAATCGGTTTCTTTCGTCGGGAAGGGCTTGCCGGCACTGCTGGGAATGGAACACGCTCAGTTCAGCTTCGAAATTGACGTCGAGCTTTCGCGGAATATCGTCGAATCTGTTAACCGACTGATCCGGGAGATGCGAAGCAGGAAGGATCCGGACAATGGCTCGTCACCGAGTAAAGTGAATTACGTCACGCGAACCAAGCTTCGGTACGCTTTGACTGTAGAGATTACCCCGCGCTCAGGAATGCTGCGCGTAATAGATGAGTACCTCACTGCGCTGAATTCAAGATGGGAGCCCATATCACAACCAAAGCCATTCATCGAGCGGAAGGGCAACCGAATTCACCTTCGAATGGAGCGTCAAGCTCACCCAACGTTTTACGACACGTACCTGGACTACACGATTATTTCCCGCCCTCTTTACCCACCTCACTACCCTCACATCGTCGCAATGAGACAAGAGCTCGCAAACTGGTTCTTGTTCTATTTCGAACCTCGCGAACGGATGAGGGCGGCGAGTCCTGTAAAAGAAGTTCGAAACATTGGTTTGATGGGGGAGGATTTGGCCGCCTTCCTGAACACGCTCAAGGCGCTCGATGAAAAACAATTCCATGCAATTGAGAGATCGATTCACATGGTTATCCCGTCACTAACCGGCATTGACGTGAGCGTAAACGCGCTCGGCGAGGTTGAACTTAATCTTCGCGAGGGGAATTATTCAGTTCCGGCTCGAATCGTGTCAGAAGGCACCCTCCGCGTGCTTGGATTGCTTGCCATCGGGGGGATGAAGAATCCGCCATCGCTGATAGCCTTCGAAGAACCTGAAAATGGCATACACCCTAGGAGAATCCGTGCCATTGCCGAGCTGCTAAAAACGATGTCTGCAAGCGGGTCGACCCAGCTCATTCTGACCAGCCATTCCCCGATATTGGCGGACCTCATTCCCGTTCAGAACCTATTCATCTGCACAAAGAAAGAAGGCGCCACAATCATTCGCCCATTCTCGACCTGGGGGGATCTGGCGAAAACAGACGGCATTCAGAAAGCCATTGACGAAGAGGAGGAGGCACCGGTTTCTGAGCGAATGTTGCGGGGTGACTTCGATGCATGAGGTAGCCCTATTCGGCGAAGATGTTGGACACGAGACACTGCTAACAGCCTTATTGAACCGCTTCGCCCACGATTATGGAGTCGCCATTCACATCCGGACATTTAGCTCACGCGGCGGATTTACTAAAGTCCATTTCGAATTCAGCAAGTTCTTGAAGGATGTCCAGGACGGGAAGCTCCAGCCAAGCCCTGACCTCATCGTATTAGCTACTGATTCAAACTGCCTAGGCTACACGAAACGAAGGCAGCAGATGATGGAAATCGCAGACAAGTACGTGGGCCTAAAAGATCGAGTCTCGTATGCCGTACCCGATCCGCACGTCGAGCGCTGGATGTTGGTTGATCCAGCTGCCTTCAAGGCAGTGCTGGGACGTGGGTGCACGCTTCCGAAGATGAAGTGCGAGAAGGACGAATACAAGCACCTGTTGGAGGAAGAGATTCGTGCGGCTGGACAGACGCCGCTGATCGGGGGTTTTGAGTACGCCGAAGATATTGTGAACGAGATGAATCTTGCAACCGCTGAGACTAAGGAACCTTCTCTTGAAAAGATCCTTAAAGATCTGCGAGGACGATTTAACCAGTGGAAGAATGCGCAGACAGACTGCTGATGAGCTGGAGCGGGAGACGGGGATCGAACCCGCGACATCCAGCTTGGGAAGCTGGCGTTCTACC
>JBHGBA010000076.1:0-16042 GCA_041946775.1 Terriglobales bacterium | reverse complement strand
GTAAGGCAGAGGTCTGCAAAACCTTTATTCGCCGGTTCGATTCCGGCCCGCGCCTCCAATCTTTCCAATCACATACATCACCCAGCGCTTACCTTTGGCTGCGGTTTGGCAGCCGTAATCGCAAAATCCATCCAAGAGCAGTTTTCCTAAAAGTCGTTTCTTCGCCCGGCAAATTCAAACACCGGAGTCCTCGATACCGCACAGCAATTGACGGGCCGCTATGACTTAAGTCGTTGCCCCGGGCACTTGGGACTTGTGGAATATTGGCTCACGTGTTCGAGCACGAAGCGCACATGCAGAGTTTCCGTTCATCTCCGAACCTCCAGCTCACGCTCGCCACCGGCGCCTTCGCCTTGTGTTTTGCGGTATTCGGCTCGCTGTCTGCGATGATGCCGATCATCAGCAGGCAGTTGGGGCTGACGGCGGTCGAAAAGAGTGTCGCGCTGGCCGTGCCCGTGTTGCTCGGTAGCCTGGGACGCATCCCATTGGGGGTCCTTACCGACCGGCTTGGCGGACGCCTGGTGTTTACCACCGTGATGGTCGCGTCGATCGTGCCGGCGTTCCTGATGGGCACGGTGGAGACATACGCCGAGTTGCTGGTGTATGGGTTCTTCATCGGCATTGCCCTGGCCAGCTTTTCTGTGGGCGTGGGATTCGTGAACGGCTGGTTCCCGCCAGCCCGCCAGGGTTTCGCGCTAGGAGTCTATGGCGCAGGTAATATTGGACAGTCACTGGCCGCGTTCGGCGCACCGGTGGTGGCGGCCTGGCTGGGGTTCAGGTGGGGGTTCTGGACGTTCGGCGTGGCGCTGGCGGTATGGCTGGTCATCTATTGGGCGCTCGCCCGTAATGCGGCGCGGCGCGCTGCTCCGAAGACGTTTCGGGAGATCATTGCGCCGCTGGCGGAGCCGCGGAGCTGGGAGCTGAGTCTTTATTACTTCCTGACATTCGGCGGGTTTGTGGCGATGGCGATATACCTGCCGGTGTTTCTCACCGAGATGTTCGATCTCACACCGCAGGACGCCGGTTTCCGCACCGCCGGCTTCGTGATGCTGGCGACGGCGATGCGACCGGTGGGGGGCATACTTGCGGATAGCGTGGGCGGACGCACGGTGCTGCGGTGGGTGTTCCCGCTGACGGCGCTCGCCGCGGTCTTCCTTGCCTGCCCGCTGATGCCAACCTTCACCATCGGAGCGCTCGGGATGGCCGCGGTCATCGGGCTGGGCAATGGCGCGGTATTCAAGCTCGTGCCGGAGTACTTCCCCGGCTCGGTCGGAGCGGTCACCGGACTGGTGGGGGCCGCCGGCGGACTTGGGGGCTTTTTCCCGCCCCTGGTGCTTGGCGTGGTGAAGCAACAGACCGGCAGCTTCATCGTGGGGTTCGTTTTGCTGGGGATTTTTGCGGCCGGGTGCTGTTATGTGCTGCGGCGAAGTCCAGTGTCGGCCCTGATCTCGGCGTCCAATGAACCATAAGGCCGGTCGCCTTACCATCGTACCGTAGTGATACTGCGCACATTGCGGGTTGCCCCTATATGAGTACAGGGCCGAAACCTTGAACGCCGGGGACCAGTTAGCTGGGCGAGCCGGAGGGCACGCCGAAGCGGTGGCGCACATCGGCGCCGCGAATCCAGAAGATGACGTCTTCGGCGATGTTGGTGGCGTGGTCGGCGACACGCTCCAGGTTGCGGGCGATGATGATGGTGTCCAGCGCCTGCCGCACCACGGCGGGTGACTCGTGCATGGTCTTGTCCATGGCTATGAAGATTTCCTGGTTCATGCGGTCCACCGTGTCGTCCATCTCGAGGACGCGGTGGGCGGCATCGGCGTCGCCGGCCACGAATGCCTCCAATGCCTGACGAACCATCTGGGCGGCCACGCTGCCGATCTGCGGGATGTCAGCCGCCAGTTCCACCTGCGGCAGGGCAATCAGGTCCATGACGCGCTGGGCGACGTTGACCGCCTGGTCGCCCACGCGTTCCAGGTCGGCGTTGCTCTTGATGACGGCGAGAATGAGGCGCAGGTCCACTGCCATCGGCTGCTGCATGGCGAGCAGGTCGAGCGCAAGCTCATCAATTTCGCGCTCCGCCATGTTAATGCGCGCTTCGTTGCTGAAGACCTTCTGGCAAAACTCCGGCACGCGCTCGCGATAGGCGCGGATGGCCAGGTCCACCGCCTGTTCGGCGAGGCCTCCCATGGCCAGCAGCTTGCCTTTGAGTTCGTCCAGACCTTGATGAAATCGGGTGCGGGTTGTCATCCGAACCTTCCGGTGATGTAATCTTCCGTCCGTTTGTCCCCGGGCATAGTAAAGATTTTCTCTGTCTTGTCGAACTCCACCAGTCTGCCCAGCAGGAAAAAGCCGGTGCTGTCGGCGACGCGCGCGGCCTGCTGCATATTATGGGTGACGATCACGATGGTGTAACTCGACTTGAGCTGGAAGATAAGCTCCTCAATTTTCGCGGTAGATATCGGGTCGAGCGCCGAAGCCGGTTCGTCCATCAGCAGCACTTCCGGCTGCACCGCCAGGGCGCGCGCAATGCACAGGCGCTGCTGCTGGCCGCCGGAGAGGCTCGCGCCCGATTGCTTCTTCAACTGGTCTTTCACTTCGTCCCACAGCGCGGCCATGCGCAGGGCGTGTTCGACCACCTCATCGAGTTCGCGTCGGCGGTGGAATCCGTTCAGCTTCAGCCCGGCAGCCACATTGTCGTAGATCGACATGGCCGGGAACGGATTGGGTTTCTGGAACACCATGCCGACACGCCGCCGCACTTCGACGGGCGATGTGCCCGGGCCGTAAACGTCCAGCGAGCCAATGCGCACCGTGCCGCTCACCCGCGCCTCAGGAACGGTCTCGTGCATGCGGTTGAGGCAGCGCACGAAGGTGGACTTGCCGCAACCTGACGGCCCGATAATGGCCGTTACCTGGTTCGCCGACAAGGCCATCGTGATGTCGTACAGCGCCTGCGTTTTGCCGAACCAGGCGTTCAGCCCGCGCACATCGATGTTGATTTCCACGTTCTTCTACGTCCTCGGTAATGTTTCCAATTACGCGGCCCCGTGCGTCATGCCGCGCCGCGTGACCAGCCGCACTACGCTAACGGTCCCGACAATGAGCACGATCAGCACCAGCGCGCCCGCCCAGGCCTGCCGATGCCATTCATCATAGGGCGAGATCGCGTAGGTATAAATTTGCAGGGGCAGCGCCGCCGTGGGCTGATCGGGTTGCAGGTTCCAGAACTGATTGCCGAAAGCCGTGAACAGCAGGGGTGCGGTTTCGCCGGCCACGCGGGCGAAGGCCAGCATTATGCCGGTGATCACGCCCGCACTGGCGGTGCGCAGACTCACGGAAACGACCGTCCGCCATTGGGGGATGCCGAGCCCCAGCGCGGCCTCGCGCACCGAGCGCGGCACCATCATGAGCATCTCTTCGGTCGTGCGGGTGATGGTCGGGACCATCATGATGCCCAGCGCCACTCCGCCCGCGAAGGCCGAGAAATGCTTCTGCCGCACGACCACCAGCGCATACACGGCGATGCCCATCACGATGGAGGGCACGCCGTTAAGCACATCGGCCACAAAGCGCACCAGCCTGGCGAATTGGCCGCGTCCGTATTCCGCGAGATAAACGCCCGCACCGATGCCGAGCGGCACGCCGATGGCAGAGGCGATCGCCAGAATCAACCCCGAGCCCACGATGGCGTTGCCGATGCCGCCGCCGGTTTCGCCCACTGGCTTTGGCGCCTCGGTGAGGAACGCCCAGTTCACTGCGCCGACACCTTTAAGCACCAGGTAAGTGAAGATGGCAATGAGCGGCGCGAGTACGATTACCGCCGCTCCAGCCGCCGCGATGGTTGCAAGGCGGTCAGCGACGTATCGCTTCAGCGCGAAGACTTTTCGTCTGGCTTTATTGTGCATGCACCCTCGCTGGGAGGCCGCGCGTGGTGGTCCATACCAATACCCGCGCCAGCGCATTGACGATCAGCGTCAGAATTAACAGAGCCAGGCCGATTTCGATGAGCGCGCTGAGGTAGAGATCGCCCGTGGCTTCGGTGAACTCGTTGGCGATGACACTGGCCATGGTGTGGCCGGGGGCGAACAGGGACTTCGCAATCTCCGGACGATTGCCGATCACCATGGTGACCGCCATGGTTTCGCCCAGCGCACGGCCGAGGCCGAGAATGACGGCGCCGACGATGCCTGCGCGCGCGTTCCGCAACACGCCCACGCGGACCATCTCCCAGCGCGTGGCGCCCAGGGCGAGCGCGGCCTCGCGTTGGTGGCGGGGCACGGCGGTGAGCACCTCGCGCGTGATCGAGGAGATGATCGGGACAATCATGATCGCCAGCACAATGCCGGCGGCCAGCATGCCGATGCCGTACGGTGGTCCTTCGAACAGTCCCGTCCAGCCGAAGTTCTCTGCCAGCCAGGGCTGAATGTGCTCGCGCAGCAGCGGCACCAGGATGAAAATCGCCCATAATCCGTAGATCACGCTGGGAATGGCCGCCAGCAGGTCGGTCAGGAACCCCAGCGGAGCGCGCAGCGGGCGCGGGCACATCTCGGTGTTGAAAATTGCCAGCCCGACTGACAGCGGCACTGCCAGGATCAATGCCAGCAACGACGATACGAGCGTGCCGTAGATAAACGGCAAGGCGCCAAACTCGCCGGAGACGGGGTCCCAGTTCTGGGTATAGAAGAACTTCCAGCCGAAGGCCTGCAAGGAGAGCTGCGACTCGTTCCACAACTCAACGACGATCAGCGCCACAATGGTCAGAACCGAGAAGGCGCAAGCGACCATCAGATAGCGGAACAAGCGGTCGGCAATGCGTACTCGCGGGCCAATCTTCTTTTTGCTGAGCCTGGGGAACGAGAGTACGTCGCCGCTGGATGCGGAGGAGCCGGGCTGCGGTGCTGCGGAATCGCGTGCCGCGCGCTCGGACCTCGGCGCACCCACAGCTCCTACCCGCTGCAGGTTCACGGAATCAATCCATGGTGTGCTCATCCTGCTTGCAAGCTAGCAGAGCCGTGTTACAGCAATGTTAAAAACGTGACGGCCGCCGGCCATCGGCAGTCGGAGGCGAGAGTGCCGTCCCTGACGGGACTTAAGAGTGTTAATGGGCCGCGAACCCAGCACTTCCGCGTCGCTACGCGACTCGGGCGTGCTGGGCCATTTTCCTGCGTCCCCTTCGGGGACTCAGTTGCGTGCCATGCGTCGGAATACACGAACTCTCGTTCTGCTCTAGAACGAGTAGACCACATCGAACTGCATACGCTTGAGATACGGCTCGTCCACACCAACGGCCAATCCGGGGGCAAGCACCGCATTCTGAAGGTTGCGGTTCAGAGTGCGGCCGATCCACTGCGTGTATGACAGTGTGGTGTTCGATCGAACTTTGTATTGAACCCCGAACGAGTGTTGCAGGATGTTGGTCGGCGCCCTCTGGTCGGATTCAATGAACGAGGCGATCACCGAATCCTGCTCTTGCCGCCAGAAGCCATAAGCGAACTGGAAGTCGCCCTTGTTCTTGGTCTGGCCAAGAGTGGTTTCCACCTTGTACAGGTGTGACTGCTTGCCGAGCGAAGTGGCAACTGTTCCGTCCGCCAGAAGTGGATGGTCTTGCGCGTTCAGATTGTCCAGATACTCCAGCACCACCCGCCAAGTGGGCAATTTCTTCCAACCGGTGCTGATGCTGTTGTCGAGAATCAGATCGCTGTACAGGAACTTGGAGTGGAACCGCCGAATGGTGGCGCCGCCAACCGTGCCCAGCGTGACGGTGGCATTAGTTATTCCATTGGGAGCGAACTGGCCCGCGGAACCGCCTGTAACCGCAGCGGTCTCGTTCAGGATGACGTCGTTGTTCCGCCAGTTGAGGATCGTGTAAGAGGGGGCCAGACTCCAGCGCTTGCTTAATTGCAGCTTCGCGGAAGCCTGGCCACCGGCCGCAAACGCGTCGCCGCCCGCCAATGAGCCAGCGTTAACGCATACCTGGGATACACAGCTTGCCGCCGACGCCGGACGATTCACCTCGTTGTAGAGCAACTGCATTCCCGTAAACGTGACGTTCTTTAGCACGGGCGAACTGAGGTCGAATGAAAGCTTCTCGCTGAAGCCTTCCGGATTCAGGTCGCTGTCGAAGGTTTGCGGAGTGCGAATCCAGGTGAACGCAAACTTGCCTCCGGTAAGAGTCAGCCACTTCGCGGCTGTGGGGCTGTAATTGACATAAGCACGGTCAACGGCGATCGTCTTGCGCTCGAAAACGTTGCTAAGTGTTTCGTTGGTGGACGTCGGGTCTGTAATGGCGCCGGATGCGAGATAAAAGCCGGCAGTGAAGTCCTCGTTCAACTTACCTTCAAGGCCGAACCTTGCGCGGAAACGCTCGCGTATGCGCGGGTTACAACGCCCATTGCAGCCGTCATAGGACTGGAAGAAATCTTCCTGGCGAACGCGTATGTCGCCGGAGAAGCGGAACCTCCCGAGCACACTTTCCAGTGCCGAGGTGCGCTTCTGTTCTTCCTGCGTCTGCACCGCGCTGTTGGTCACGTTCTGCCGGACGTCGTCGAAGTTGGCTTCCAGCTTGCGGATTTTTTGTGTCTGGTCGCCGGTGGAGGTCTCGACCGCGATGGCCCTGTTGCGGGCGTCATTGGCAGCGGACTGCACCTGCTGGAGCTCCTGCCGGGTCTGCTGAAGTGCCTGATCACGCCTTTGCAATTCCTGCTGCATCCGCTCGGTGCGCTGCATTAACTCTTGGATCTGCTGCTGCTGCGCCTGTAAAGCTTGGCGCAGCGCCTGTAATTCGCCGCTGACACCCGCTGCGCGAGGTGACGGCTTCGCGTGCCTCGTCGTGGGCTGCTGCGCCCACAAGGTGGCGCACAGCAGCACGGGTAAACTCCATCTGACCGCAATCTTCAACATTCTTTCTGCTCTCCTGAAGCGCGTAGGATTTGGGAGGTAACCGACAGCCGGCGGCATTACTGGACCTGCTTGATGGCCGCGCGTTCCTTCTCCTGCCATTCCCTGGGCAGCGGCGCGTAGTTGAGTTGCTGGGCGATGCCCTGCCCCTGGTCCAGCATCCAGTTCAGGAAGTTCACCAGAGCGGTTCTCTTGGCGGTGTCTCTCCACTGTTTCGGGACCAGCAGGTAGGTGAAACTGGAGATCGGGTAGGCGTCTTTGCCGGGCGGGTTGGTGATTGAAACGCGGAAGTCCGCAGGAATGCTTTTGACCGAAGCGGCAGCGGCGGTGGTGGATTGCAGGCTGGCTTTCACGAATTGTCCGGCGGCGTTCTGTACCGGACCGAAGGCAATTTTGTTCTGCAAGGCGTAGATCAGTTCGACGTAGCCGATGGCGCCATCCATCTGGCGCACCATGCCGGCCACGCCTTCGTTGCCCTTGCCGCCGAGTCCGACGGGCCATTTCACCGAGGTGTTGCTGCCCACGCGCGACTTCCACTCCGGGCTGATCTTCGACAAGTAATCCGTCCAGACAAACGTGGTGCCGCTGCCGTCGGAGCGGTGAATGACGATGATCGGCTTATCGGGCAGATTCAGGCCGGGGTTGGCGCTCGCAAGTTCCCTATCGTTCCACTTGGTGATTTGGCCAAGAAAAATTCCCGCCAGAGCTTTGGGGGTGAACTTGATTTCGCCCACGCCCGACAAGTTGTAGGCCGGAACCACTGCGCCCAGCACGGTTGGCAATTGGATGATCGGCACCGGCATCTGCTTGAGTTGTACGTCGCTCAAGGGCATGTCGCTGGCGCCGAAATCCACCGTGCCCTGCTGCAATTGGCGGATGCCGCCGCCGCTGCCGATGGACTGGTAGTTTATCTGGACGTCAGGATGAGCTTTGTGGTAGTCGCTGAACCACTTCGAATAGATCGGGTATGGGAAGGTCGCGCCCGCTCCGTTCAGAGTACTGGCGGCCACGGCCACGGGCGCAAGGCACAAGGCCAGCGCGACAACAGTTATCAAGCGACGCATCAAGATGCAGTCCTCCTGCGTTTGTTGTAGGTAGCGGGTGTTACGGGTTGGTTACGAACAGATGAAAGTACGGTTAATTTGCCCTGGGCCGACTCGGCGCCGAGATGACGATTGCAGAGATTGATGATGAAGATGTGGTTGGGGTGGTCACGCCGCCAGAGTTTCGACAATGCCAACGTGGAAACGAAAACGACAAGGGCGAGGGAAAGCCACGCCAACATGGCGCACCTCCTCAAGGCAAAGGTGCGCCGGAATTGTTACAAGGATGTGAATAACACGTTAATTCCCGGTGAACGATGAGCCGCGGCGAGAGGACGAAGGCGCCGCTGACTCGCGTGGCTGCGCTCCTTCCGCCTGTGCCAGGGGGAGCGTGAAATAAAAAGTCGAGCCATGGCCGAGGCTGCTTTCGGCACGCACGTCGCCGCCGTGGGCGCGCACTACATGCTTCACGATGGCCAACCCAAGGCCGGTCCCGCCCGATTCGCGCGAGCGCGCCTTGTCCACGCGGTAGAACCGCTCGAAAAGCCGGGGCAGGTGCTCGGAGGCAATACCGGGTCCGAAGTCGCGCACGTAGAACTCCAGCGCGTCGCCGTTCGGTTTCGCTCCGATGACGATCCGGCCGCCGCTGCGCGCGTAACTGATCGCGTTGTGGACCAAGTTCGACAAAACCTGATGGATGGCCTCGGGATCGGCGGTCACGGCGTCCTCCGGCGGCGGTTGCACGGCGAGTTCCATGCCGGCCGCATGCGCGGCCGGTCCGAATGTCTGCACAGCATCGTTCAGTAAATCGGCGGCATGCACAGGGCGGAAGGCGAATTGCCGCTCGCCCGACTCAACGCGCGCCAGCACCAGCAGGTCTTCGGTCAACCGCGCCATGCGCGCGGCGTTCTTCAGAATGATGTCAAGGAACTCGCGGGTGTGCGGGTCGTCGGCCGCCGGCGAGTCGAGCAGCGTTTCGGCGTAGCCTTGCACGGATGTCAGCGGGGTGCGCAGTTCGTGCGACACGTTGGCGATGAAGTCACGCCGCGTTTTCTCGGTCCGTTCAATGTCGGTGAGATCATGCAACACCGCAACCGCCCCGGCCGGCGGCATTGGGGCGGCAGTCACCTGGAAGACGCGCCCCGGCAGCAATGCTGTCGCTTTTGCGGTGGAAGTCTCCTTTTGTCCGAGGGCAGTTTCCACGGCGGCAAGAAAACTGGGATCGCGCACCGTCTCAACCAATGGCGCGCCGACGCGCACCTCACCGCGTACCACTCGTTTCATGCGGCCGTTCGCCCACAGCGCGCGGCCGTCGGCGGCGATGGCGATCACGGCTTCCTGCATGCTGTCGAGCAGCGTCTCCAGTTGCTTGCGGCTGGTCTCGACGGCGGCAAAGCTTCGCTCCAGCTTGCGGGCCGTGCGATCGAGCGCCGCCGCTACGATGGCGATTTCATCGGTCGCGGTCTCGGCAATGCGGGCGGAGAGATCGCCCGCAGCAATGCGCTCGGCAAAGGCCACGATGCGCCGCAAACGGCGCGCGACGACGTGGGCCACCACGGCAGCCAGCAGCATGGCCACAGCCAGCGCAATGGCGGAACTGAAGAGCAGGCTGCGGCGGATGCGGCGCGTCGCCTCCCGCACGGCGGACAGCGGATACGCCATACGCACCGCGCCGCCAGGAACCGGAGCGGCGACATACAGGAACGGTACGCCGATGGTATGGCTGGAGCGCTCGGCCATGCCGATGCCGGAGTGCAAGGCCGCGACGAACTCCGGCCGCGTGGCATGGTTTTCCATGGTCTCGGCGTCCGCCTGTGAATCGGCCAGCACGCGTCCCGAAGCGTCAATGATGGTGGCGCGCACATCGGCGGCAACGGCCGCTTCGTTGACGAGCTGCTGTATCGGGCGGCGGTGATTGGCTTCGACCTGGCGGGCAAACAAGCGCGTCTTCTGCACCAACGCTTGTTCGATCTGCCGTCGGACGGAACTCTCCCAGGCACGGCGCACTGTTAAGTCCAGGGTTACGGTCGCGGTGGCGATCACCAGCAAAAACGCGAGCAGCAGCTTGAAGAAGACGCCGCGCCTCACTTGGGCACCTCGAAGCGGTACCCGGCGCCGCGCACCGTCCTGAGATAAAGCGGCTGTTCCGGATCGCGCTCGATCTTCTCGCGCAGGCGGCGCACATACACGTCCACCGAGCGCGGAGTGACGAACGCGGTGTCGCGCCAGACGGCATCGAGCAACTGGTCGCGGGTGAACACCCGTCCCGGATGCCGCGCCAGGTAATCGAGCAGGCGGAATTCGGTGGCCGTGGTGGTCACGGGCTTGCCGCGCACCTTCAGCGACATCGCGCCGGTATCAATCTCGAGATCACCAACCTTGATTACAGCAGGCGCCAGTGGAAGTTCGAAGCGCCGCAGCACGGCCTTAACGCGCGCCACCAGTTCACGCGGGCTGAAAGGCTTGGTGATGTAGTCGTCGGCGCCGATCTCCAGGCCGACGATGCGGTCCGCCTCAGCAGTTTTCGCGGTGAGAAAGATGACGGGCACCATTGCCAACGAGGGCGTCTGGCGTATCCGCTTGCACAACTCCAGGCCATCGCCGCCGGGGAACATGATGTCCAGCACGAACAGCGCCGGGCGTTGCGCTTCGGCGCGCGCCAGTACACCGGCGCTGGACGCAAATGTCTGCACGGCGAAGCCGGCGGCTTCCAACTGGTGACGGACCAGGCGCGCAATGTCGGCGTCGTCTTCTACGGCGAAGATGGTGCCCTTCACGCGCCCATTGTACGGCGGCGACCTCAAATCGGAGTAGCGGATCTGGCTTGTTCTACTTAGGCAGCTTTCGCCTCCGCCCAGGGATCGAGAACGACTTTCTCGCACTCGTCCTGCTTGTCGCGGAAAACCTTGTACATCTTTGGCGCGTCGTCAATGGGCACACGATGAGTTACGACGAAGCTGGGGTCAATATCACCGCGCTCGATGCGCTCCAGCAACGGTTTCATGAAGCGCATCATGTGTGTCTGGCCGGTCTTCATTGCCAAGCCCTTGTTCATGAAGGCGCCGATCGGCATCTTGTCGATGAATCCGCCATATACGCCTGGAATAGACACAGTCCCTCCCTTGCGGCACGCCTGAATCGCCTGCCGCAAGGCGATGGGACGGTCGGTTTCCATGCTCATCGCCTGTTTCGCGCGGTCAATCGCATACATCAAGCCGGGGCTGTGCGCTTCCATGCCGACAGCGTCAATGCAGCGGTCGGGTCCGAGGTTGCCGGTCATGTCCTTCAACAGCTGCACGACGTCATCAACCTCTTCATAGTTGATGGTTTCGGCGCCGCCCTGTTGCGCCATGCGCAGGCGATAAGGAAATCGGTCAATGGCAATGACGCGTTCCGCGCCCAGCATAAACGCGCTGCGAATACAGAACTGGCCGACCGGGCCGCAGCCCCAGACGGCGACGGTGTCACCCTTTTCGATGTCGGCGTTTTCTGCGCCAAAGTAGCCAGTAGGGAAAATGTCGGAGAGGAAGACTACCTTCTCGTCGGGAATGCCCTCGGGAACCTTCAGCGGGCCGATATCGGCGAACGGCACGCGCGCGTACTGCGCCTGGCCGCCGGCATATCCGCCCAGCATGTGGGTGTAGCCGAACAGGCCCGACGGCGAAAAGCCCATCATCTTTTCGGCCATCCAGTAATTCGGGTTGGAATTATCGCAGCACGACCACAGTTGCCGCTGGCAGAAGAAGCAGCGGCCGCAGGCGATAGTGAACGGAACCACTACCCGGTCGCCGGCCTTCAAGCCCTCGGGCGTGATCCCCGGACCGACTTCCACCACCTCGCCCATGAATTCGTGGCCGAGGATGTCGCCTTGCTCCATGGCCGGCATGAACCCGTTATAAAGATGAAGGTCGGATCCGCAGATGCACGTGCTGGTGATCCGCACGATCGCATCACGGGGATTGAGGATCTTCGGGTCCGGCACGTTTTCCACCGTGACCTTCTCAACGCCCATCCAGCAGACGGCTTTCACGACACCCTCCTTCTGGCCCTCAGGACATCTATGATCCGTGCTTCGCCCCGGATTGGCCGGTCGGGACCGAAGACGCGCGCCGCCGCGGTCGCCATAGTCCGCGGCCCGTGCGGCTGCCCTTCGGTGGTTGGGATTTCGCCGGCCTCGATGAGCGCCTTAAAGCGGCGCAGGTCCTGCTCCATCATGAAACGCAGACTTTTGCCGAGAAGCTTGGCAACGGAGTGCCTCATGCGCCCGGCAGGGGGCCGATATCTTACGTTGGCAGTGACCACCGTACCACGGTTGCCGGTGGCGGGGCGAAACTCAACCGAGCCTTCCACGTCCACCTCGGAACCGGGCAGGGACCGCCAGGCGAGGAACTCGCCTTCGCGTTCGCTGGTGATTTCCGCGTCCCAGGAGATGCGGGTGCTCATGGGGCCACGGGCGACCCAGCGGGACCGCCGGTCTCCGATGACGCTCACCGATTCCAGGTGGTGCATAAAGCGGGGGAAATTTTCAAAGTCGTGCCAGAAGCGATAAGCCTCGTGGGGCGAGGTGTTAACGGCGACGCTGCTGCGGACAAACGTCTGGCGCTGCATCCGGGCGGCGTTCGCCCCGAAATAGGCGAGCGCACTGCCGCCGGCAGCGAGTGCCCAGCCGAGTGGAGAGCGTCGCGTGACACCGTAGATGGCAAGCGCGCCGCCACCGAGTACCGCGCCCCAGCGCTGCGCGCGTGCAGCTCGGCCGGGGCCAGCAGGCAAACTAAAGCGACCGGCTTCGTTCATGGGAGTACGCCTCCGGTTCGGAATGAACGCTCGGATGCCGGATCGGCAATTTCTGACGCCCCGAAAGGCCGGAAATTCCAGCTCTGGCCGGGGAACTAGTCAGAATGGAGTGACCGGTTCCTTTCCGCTTGTGGCTCTGCGTTGGAGTTACTGCACTCACAGCGTAACCCACGTGCAGCGCATCGGGACCGGTCACTCCATTCTGACTAGCTGTATTGAGTAGCGCCACTGTGTCGAACCACGCCGCCCCTGCAGCGCATGCGACGCAGGGGCGGACGTGTTTAGGGCCGTTTCCCGTTGCCCGTTACGCCGCCGCAGCTTTGCTCTTGCCCGCACCTGTCGCGAACTGTTGTGGGCACTTGAACACCACGCTGGTCAGCCACTCGATTGCGATCCCGAATACGGCACTTGCCACCAGCGTGATGACCGACAGCAGCGGCGCGCGGCCAACTGTAATGGTGGAAAACGAGAACAGCGATCCCACGACAACGCCGATAACGGCGCCGTGCAATGCCCAGTGCAGCCTGAGTGAAGAGATCCCCAGGACGAAGCCCAGCACGGTGCGGTTCAGCAGGATCCAGGCGACCAGCACCGTCGTCATGGTGATGTTCATGGACCACAGGCCCAGGGCGCACAAGATGCCCGCAACGAAGCCCAAAATAGTGGTGATAACAATGCGGTTCATCACATGACCTCCTCAGCGCCGCCAGTGTAGAACTGCCGCGTTCTGTTAGCTCTGATTTATCGCCCGGTGGGGAGAAGGCGTTTGTCCCGATTTAGGACTTCACGACGCGGAAGATCAACCGCAAGGTCCCTCGACTGCGCGCGGCAAAACCGGCCGCGCTCCGCTTCGGGACCACAGTTGAAACGGGGCACCAGTGCGGCTGTGGCGCGGCGAACCATGCAGCGGTCGAGAGAATCAGACCGATATACCGCGGCAAGATGGCAGCCGCGTAGAATGAGAGACTCGGCAAGCTAATGATTTCGCCGGCTTACAGCATCGTGGTTCCCGCGTACAACGAAAGCGCGCGCATCGGCCCCTCGCTGCAGCGCATCCTCGATTACCTGACACATGAGCACTGGGACGCCGAAGTGGTGGTGGTCAACGATGGTTCGCGGGACGACACGGCCGCGCTAGTGCGCGCCGTGGCCGAACGGGATGCGCGCGTGCGCCTGATTGAGAATCCCGGCAACCGGGGCAAAGGATACAGCGTGCGTAACGGCATGCTGCACGCGCGGGGCGAGGCGCTGATCTTCAGCGATGCCGACCTGTCATCGCCCATTCAGGAGGCGGCGAAACTGACAGCGGCGATTCGCGAAGGCGCCGACGTAGCCATCGGTTCGCGCTGGCTACGGCCGGAGCTGATGACCGAGCGGCAACCGCTTTACCGGCAACTGTTCGGGCGGCTGTTCAACCTGCTGCTGCGCGTGGCTCTGGGGCTGAAGTTCCGCGACACGCAGTGCGGGCTGAAGGCGTTTACGCGGCACGCCGCGCTGCAGGTGTTTCCGCGGCAGCGGATCGAGCGCTGGGGATTCGATCCGGAAATCCTGTTCCTGGCGCAGCGCGCGGGGCTGCGCATTGTCGAAGTGCCAGTGGAGTGGGCACACGATGAGCGCTCGAAAATCAACCCGCTGGTGGACGGCATCAAAATGTTCCTGGAGTTGTTGCGCGTGCGTTGGTACGCGCTTACCGGCAAATACGGCGGCACGGTACAACCCGTGCCGGCGGCGAGCTACGATGCCGCGGCGCGACGCGAGTGATGGAGCGGAACCACCACCACGTGATGGGGATGTTCGAGAGCCAGGGTCATGCTGGAGGCGCAACGCCCACACAACCAATAGCGTTCGACCTTGCGCGCCGGCTTCTTTCCCGCGAAGTGGGGCCCAGGGGGCGCATCGGCGCGCAGCTCAAACTGAAACAATCGGCCGTCGCGCAGATACTGGAAAGGCGTGTCGCAAGCCGGGTTAGCGCATTTTGAAAGCATAGACCCCCGCCGCCACTTACCCGGACAACGTTCCCCGAGCGGTGATTTTGTCGTACAAAACACATAATGCTCCGAATCCAGAGTAGGTGGCTGTGGAAATCGAAAGAATTTTCCGAATGCCGGCAATCAGCGTTGCGAATTGGACCGTGGTCCCAAAATTGCACATCACCGTGAGCAGCATTCAGCACTCACAGTTCAAAAGCACGGAACGCATCGGAACGCAGAGGGCGCAAGGTCATCGCTCCAAGCAGCGCGAATTTCCTTCTGCAACGCCCATAGTGCATCGTTGGCCTTGTCAGCGGTCTTGCGGACCTTCTTCTCGGTCAGCCCCTGCCCAGAGTGTGCCCTGGGCTGAATTCAGCCGCCGTTGGCGCGGCTGGAAGTCGCACAGTTTACCCACATCTGCCAAAAAGAGGGCAGATGCGGGACACCAAGATGAGTACGAATACTCAAGCTGAGATCTCGGGGGTGGCCTCGAGCAGCGAGCGGGTGTAGGGATGCGCGGGGCGGGTGGTGATCTGCTCAGTGCCGCCGATCTCGACCAGCTTGCCTCGGTACATCACGGCTATGCGCGTCGCGAGATAGCGCACCACTGGCATCGAATGCGAAATGAACAGGTAGGTGAGGCCGAAATCGCGCTGCAGGCGCGCCAGCAGGTTGATGATTTGCGCGGCCACACTGACGTCGAGCGCGGAGACGGGTTCGTCGGCGACGATAAAACGCGGCCGTAGCGCCAGTGCGCGAGCGATGCCGATGCGCTGCCGCTGGCCGCCGCTGAATTCGTGGGGATAGCGGGCGAGCGCGGATTCATCGAGTCCAACGGCGCGCATCAGTTCGGCGGCGCGGCGGCGACGCCCGGCGGCCGGCATGTGGTCGTGGATGATGAGCGGTTCGGTGATGATGTCAGCCACCTTCATGCGTGGATCGAGCGAGCCGAACGGGTCTTGGAAAATGATCTGCATGTCGCGGCGCAGGCGGCGCAACTCGCCGGGGCGGGCGCGGAACACGTCAATGCCGTCGAAGCGGATGCAGCCCGAGGTCGGCTCGATCAGGCGCAGCAAGAGCCGTCCGAGGGTGCTCTTGCCGGAGCCGGATTCGCCCACCAGACCGAGCACCTCGCCGGCGGCGATGTCGAGCGAGACGTCGTCCACCGCGCGCACTTCGCCCTTCGCGCCCCCGCCGAATACCGATTCGCCGAGCGGAAAAACCTTCGTGAGACTGCGGACCTGAATCATCGGGTAACCGGGTAATTGTAAAACTATTGAGGTTCGCAGAATATTGTGACAGCCAAGTGGATTGTCATTCCAAGCGAAGCGAGGA
>JBHGBA010000075.1:0-16237 GCA_041946775.1 Terriglobales bacterium | reverse complement strand
CTTCTACTTGGCTTGCTTCTGGATTACGCTCCGGAGGTATTTTTGAAACACGCTCTAGTAGTCAACCGTGGATATGCCCCAATGTGGCAGCCTATGCATTGCAAACCACCGGTCCCGGTGGAGTCCTGCCTCGGGCAGCATGTACAAAGAGGTGAGCGTAATCTGTTTTGCAAATCAAAGCAATTAAGTTGGCTCTTGCGTTCACTAGCCGGCGTTCTCTTCCTCGATTCGGGAGCGCCGGCTTGTCAGACGGCCAAGTCGATGGAGGTGAGGGTGCATTACCTCAAGAGCATACTCGCTGCGTTGTTTGTAGGTGAAATCGCATATGTGTTGGCAATCGTAGCGTTCCTGTTCAAGAACTTTGGCCTAAATACGCACTCCGCGATCGGGGTTCGCGTGTTGTGGACGATCGCTACTAATCCCTTCACGATCGGCATTGGATTGCTCTTTTTTGTTCTTGCACTCATCCTCTTTTTGCGCACGTCCTGAGAAACGCGGGTGCCTCGCCCATGCCCGGTTTTGGCTTGGACGGGCCCTCCCATCGCTCATTCGACAAGTGAATTTGCTTGTTCCTCTACGCCAACCTCTGCGTCCTCTGCGGTGAACCGGTTCTGCCCCGTCCCGAAATGGGTTCCTTCCGTGAGTTCGCGGCACAATTTTCTTGTCGCCTTTTCTTCGCCGATGCTATAGAGTAAATGCAGCTTGGCAGAAAATATCTTTTAGCTAAGCATCGGCCGCTGGCGTTTCGGTGAACGGAACACAGTTGCACTATTTATGGTGCAACCGGCAGCAACTAACTCCTTAGGGCTCTATATTTTGACACTTAAGTCCTTTGAAACCAAAGATTTTAATCACACTCACTTCGTAAACTGCTGAAAACAAAGGAGGCAGGGGGGCTACCCCGGTCAATTCCCAATTCGGTAATCCCGCTCGGCAAGAGCGCCCCGCCCCGTCACTCCTGAGGTGAGGGCGACTAAGGGCAGGGTAATCCAGGACAATTTTGCGGGCCGGCCCGCGCCTGTTAACTTCCGGGCCGCTTGTGCAAACTGCCGCTACTCGCCTTGCTCGACACCGCCCGCAGTTGCAGCGGCTGCGCCAGCTTGTAGCTGAGTTCTGTCTCTGCCGGAATTTGCTTCTTGCGGCCGGTATAGACTTGCGCGCCCGCGCCGCCGGCGCCGCCCACCAACGCGCCAATGGCCGCGCCCTTGCCGCCGCCGAGCAGCGCGCCGAGCACCGCGCCCACCGCTGCGCCGCCGCCAACGTATTTCGCGGTCCTCTTGTTCGCTCCCAGGCCGCCGGGGCGCGAACTGCCGGTTTCCGTATTGGTTTCAAGCAGGTATCGCTGGCCGCTGATGGTCACCGAGCGCAGGTCGAGCACAGTGTCCTTGCCGTCGTTGGTCGGCTGGGCCACCAGTTGCGCGTGCGAGCCGCGTGGGATTACTAAATTGCCGTTGGCATCGGTGATGTCCTCGGTCACTTTCGCGGCGTAGCGCGCATTCGCAGCCGGTTTCGCCGGAATCGTGGTGTCGGTCCTGACTTTGATCTCCGTGCCCTCCGGCAAAGTCTTGTTCTGTCCATAGGCCGCCACGGCCACCAGGAGCAGAACAGGTAAAAGCGCCTTCAACTTCTTCGACATATGTCTCCTTCGTTCAACCACACCGCCGTTACGGCGCACGATGCAGGCTCGTTTCCAAACTCCGTGCCGGAATCTCCGGTTTGAGAATTTGGATGGGACCGCAGACGTGCGGGTTGTCGTGAGGTGAATGGAGGAGGGTTGCGGAATCAGCGGCTCAGCGCACGACCAGCACTTCGCGGATGTTGTCCCGGCCGAGGAAGAACTTGATGGACGCGTAGTCGTGGAAAAGGTTTTCGATATGGCGGTTGTTGAAGACGCGCTGCAAGCGGAAATGTGCGCTGCACGAGGCGTCTTCGCGCTTGCCCGGCGCGGGCGCGGCGATGCGCTGCAACTCGAGGGTGTCGTGCGTGGCGATGTGGTAGCGATGGTAAGGCGCGTCGGGCCCCGCATCCTTGGTGTGGAAAAAGGCGAGCAGCAGGCCTTTGGACTTCGTCACCCGGTGGATGCGCTCAACTACCGGCTTGACGATGTCGGCGGGCAGATAGTCGGCGATGTCCCAACAGAGCACCGCGTCGAAGAACTCTTTGTCGTAGGTGAGGTTCTCTTTCAGGAAGCGATCAACGTCAATGACGCGCTCGCCCGTCTCGCGTGCCACCAGGAGCGCAGGATCAAGCGCGGCACGCACGACGTCCTCGTTGTGGATGCGGTGGGCCATGCCGGTGAAATAGGCGATGTTTTGCGGTGAGGTCGGCCCCAAGTCGAGCACGCGCAACCCCTCTTCACCGCGCAGGCTGCGAGTCAGTTCCATCAGGCCGTTGGAGCGCCGTTGCACGCGCTGCGTTTCGGAGGGGTGCCCTTGCGTCCCGGCGGCAGCGCCGCCGCGGAACAATCTGGAGATCACGTTCACGGTAGGAGTGATTGTAACTGTTTTACGGGCGGCGTGCGTAGTCGCGATGCACCAGCACGGAGACGAACGGCAGAAAGCGGTTGCCCGCCCGGCTATTTCTTGGCTTCAACCAATGAAGCTTGAGCGGCAGTGGCGGCAGGTGTAGCCGCGGCCGCAGTGTCGCGTTTCACTTCCGGTTTGGGCTCGGGCTTGGCTTCCTTCTGAATGTCGATCCCGCCCTTAAAAAACGCGCCGTCCTCGATGACGATCCGCTGGGTAAGTATGTCGCCCACCAGTATGGCCGATTTCTTGAGTTCCACCCGCTCGGCGTTGACGATATTGCCGTTCACCTTGCCGTGCACGACAACCTCGCGCGCATGAATGCTCGCGCGCACTTTTCCGTTGGGGCCAACAGTCAGGTTATGGCCATGCAACTCAATGCTGCCTTCCACTTCGCCGTCCAGGTACAGGTCCTCGCTTCCGGACAACTCACCTTTCACCACCACGGACTTGCCGATATGCGCAACATCCACACGCGTATAATCCTGCGGCTTCAGGGCTTCCACGGGACGGACCTCCTTGGGGATTTGCGTAGGTGTGGCTTCCACAGTAGCCGGGGGAGACGGCTGCCGGGAAGGTGGTGCGGGCTTCTGGTCTTCTTTCCACTTCCACATGGGGGTGATCTCAGCCCACGAATATACAGAATCCGCAAGGGAGATACCAGCACAGGTGTAAGGATAGCTACCGGGGGACTGCCGCTGCGTGTCGGCCCCCCTCCCTCAGCAGGTATCGGCGTGCATAGGGATGGTACCGCGATGGTAACGAAAGAGTACACAGTCTCGCAGAGAAAATCACTGCACAATCCGCCCTTATGGAAGTGATTGAAAATACACGCTGTACGTAACAAGTAAACAATGGGGCGCGGATTCGGGTTTGGCGAACGCCTTGCTACTCCCTTGGTGTCGGCCCGTTCGGAACCTGTCGCGGAGATTAGGGGAGCCGAAAACCAGGGGAACAGCGGTTGCTCTCGTCTTCCGCGGCTCAACACCAATGGGACTGCCTTTTCTGAATGGGCCGACGCTCTTGTTCAAGTCCGTACACACATCCTCCTTCCGAGACCAGCGGCGACGCTGGTCTTCGCTTTTTAGTACCAAGCCGGGCCCGCCCCTATGCAAATGCAACTGGTGTATGTTGGAGTGCGTCTAATGTGTGTAGCTGCTTCCATTTCATCCCGAGGACGGACATGAACCAGGCTTCGCTCCGCAGGGCCGGCATTGTGTTGTTTTGGCTGGTCTGCGTCAGCAGTGCATTCGCCGGTTCCGGCCCGGCGAAGGAGGATGCCCGTCATTTAATGGCATCCACCAGCCCGAACGAACTGGTGCAGCGGGTCGTAGAGAACGAGTTACACGCCCAGGACGAGGGCGACTACATGTACCGCGACTGGCGGCAGACGCCCGCGGGCTCCAAGACCAAGGAGATGATCGAGACTCGCGATGGCGTGGTCGCGCGCCTGATCGCCATCAACGACAAGCCGCTTACGCCCGAGCAGCGCGCCGTCGAAGAGGCCCGGCTGCGAGAGCTGCTTGCCCGCCCCGAGTTGCAGAAGGAGAGACAGAAGGTGCAACAGCAGGACGCTGAGCGGGTGAAAAGGATGTTTCGCGAGTTGCCCAAGGCGTTCACTTACCAGTACCAGGGCGTTGAACAGGGCACCTGGGGCGAGCTGATCAAGCTCAGCTTCGTGCCAAAGCCGAATTACGACGCACCCAGCCGCGAAACCTCGGTGTTCAAGGCAATGGCCGGAACGATGTGGGTTGGCGTCCCTGACCTGCGGCTGGCGCGGATCGAGGCGACATTGTTCCGCGACGTAAACTTCGGCTGGGGCATTCTCGGACATCTCGACAAGGGCGGACACTTCTTCGTCGAGCAGTCGAAGATCGGCCCGGAACGTTGGGAAGCGACCTACATGAACATTCAGTTCACAGGGAAGGCACTGCTGTTCAAGACGATCAACCTGCGGCAGATCGAAAGGCTCAGCGATTTCCGCCCCGTGCCCCGCGGACTCACGCTGGCGCAGGGGATTGACATCCTGATGAAGCAGAAGATTCAGATCGCAGAAACCGCCAGCCTGCCCAGCCAGTGAGGAGCGCTTCGCTACCGGGTTGCCTTTAGAAGCAGCCGCGCGACCGCGGGAACTCTCATCAGCAACAATGCCAGGCGGCGACCAAGTTGAGCATCAAGGAGTGCGCGTGCCCGCGCCGCGTTGCGGAAAGCCGGCAATAACCGGCCGTGGTATTGGCCCGCGTACTGGCCCACAGCGGCGGTGAGCGTAATTTCTCCGCGGCAGAACCGCGCCAGTGCGGCTCCGGCGAGTTCTCCGCTGCGCAGCGCGAGCGAGATGCCCTCCCCTGCAAATGGGTCAATAAAGCCGGCAGCGTCGCCGGCACAGAGGACATCTCGACGTACTGCTTTCGGGGAGAGGAAGCGCAGCGGAGCGGTCGCGACCGTGTCGGTGGCTTGCGTCCATGCGCGGCTGCGACGATGGAGCAGCGGGTGCAACGCGAACACCTGTTCGAGGCGCACTGCGCGATCGCCGCGTACCATGGCGCAGACGTTCACCTTATCTGCACTTACCGGTTGGACACCGCAGTAGCCGCCGTCGAAGAAATAGAGGTCAGTCGAGGGGTTGGCGCGCGAGTGAAAATGTGCCTTCAGCCCGATCCAGTCACCGCCGTTCGCCGGTCGCGCATTTGCCTGTGCCTGCAGCTTCGACCAGCGCCCGGCGGCATCAATAACGCTGCGCGTGTCGAATACCTCAATAGGTGTGTGCACCGCGAATGTGCCGCCGTTGCGTAGAAGCTGTAAGACGCGGGCTTGTGAACGGCAGTGGATACCACGCCGCTTGGCCGCATGCCAGAGGGCGGAGTCCAAATTGTAGCGCGGGATGCTGGCAGCAGCGGTTGGGAGCGCAAATTCGACATGGCGCTCGCCGAAAAACAGGCGGGCGCGTTCGATGCGCAATGCACGCTCGACCAGTACAGCATCATCTTCCAGCAGCGACGCCAGAAGTCCGAGGGCTTCGCCAGAAACGAATTCGCCACAGACTTTGTCTCGGGGGAAGCGGCCTTGCTCCAGCAGCAGGATGCGCTCGGGTGACACCCCAAACGTCGCAGCGGTGAGCGCCGCCGCCGTTCCTGCGGGTCCAGCGCCGATGATGATCAGGTCGAACATAGTCGTCAGTTGTCAGTTGCCAGTTCGCTTGCACCAGGCGCAGCGCGGGGTGTGCCAGGCGATCGCCGCCATACGGAACAGGTAGTGCGGAGTGACCTCGACGTGATGCGCCGTGGTCTTCTCCAGCAGGGTGTGCATTTCGTTAATGGTGTAGGCGCGGCGCACGGAGGCGGGCGCGTCGTGCCGCGTGAGAGCACTGCGGAAGAGCGGAAAGCCGCAATACACCAGAGCCAGTGAGAGCGCGCTGCGGCGCAGGTCGTTGATGAGCACGGCGACCGAGGCCACACGCAGGGCCTCGTTGACGAATTGCACCACCTCGTCAGGTTCGAAGTGGTGTACCAGCAACGAGCACGCGACCAAGTCGAAAGCGCCAGTGCGAAAGGGCAGTGCGAAAGCATCGCCGGCCACACGCCGCAAGCTGTTTCCGCAGTCGTTACGAGTGTGGTCGTGGTGTTCCAGAAGAGCGGCCTGAGTACACGGCAGATGTGACGCCCGCCGGTCAAGCAGCGTGAGTTCCAGGCGGACACCCCGGCGTGCCAGTTCACGTTGCGCCGCGAGGACCACATCGCCGGATCCTGCGCCGACGTCAAGCAGCGAAACCTTATTGCTGCCGATGCGTGACAGCACGCGGGTGATCATGTCGCGCGTAGTGCTGGCGCCGCCGAACCAGGAGTTGACGCGACGCAAATCGTCCAGCGAGGCCCTAATTTCATGTGGAGGTCCTGCGTCCTCGTCGAGCAGTTCGGGGATGACCACGCGGCGCACATTGGTCAGATGCAGCCGCCGGGGAAATTGCTAGATTTCGGGATGTGGGATTAAGGATTTCAGCGACACATATACCGCGCTGCTGCGCGAGGGCGGAAACACAAGGTCCTTCGACTCGCGCCAAAACCGGCGCTCGATCGGGATGGCAGAGCAACACTGGAAACACAGACGACAATCTTTGTTCTGATCCGTCTTCATCCGTGTAAATCCGCGGTTAGGCTCGATGGGCCCGCCGCCGGGACGGCGGCGCTACTACCGCCAACTGCACCGGTTCGCCCGCCGATCCTAACGATCCATGAATGGGTGGGGCAATATGTCGCCCCTCCGGGGCTGGCATGCCGGTGGCTCGTCCACCCCGGACTTCCGCCCGGGGCCAACACATGCCGCCGCTCCGCAGCTGGCGCTCGGTCACGTCTTGTGTGCCAGAACGACGGAATTTTCAGGGCAGGGGACACAGACCAAGCAAGTCTTGTCCTGATCCGTCTTGATCCGTGCAAATCCGTGGTTAGGTTCGAGAGACCCGCCGCCGGGGACGGCGGCGCTACCAACAGCAACTACACGGCTTCGCCCGCCAGTTCCTCTTCGAGCAGTTGCTTATTGTAGAGATCGGTGTAGTAGCCGTTCAGTTGGAGAAGTTCGTCGTGCGTGCCGTATTCGACGATGCGGCCGCCGTGCAACACGGCGATGCGATCGGCGTTGCGCACCGTGGACACGCGATGGGAGATGAAAATTGTCGTCCGGCCGCGCATCACTTCCCGCAAGTGGTTGAGGATGCGGTCTTCCGTCTGAGTGTCAACGCTCGACAGCGCATCGTCGAGGATGAGTATGCGCGGATCGCGAAGCAGGGCGCGGGCGATGGCAGTGCGCTGCTTCTGTCCGCCGGAAAGGGTGATGCCGCGCTCGCCGACGAGTGTCTCGTACCGTTCGGGAAAGCTTTCAATGTCAGCCGCGATATTTGCTGCTTCGGCCGCGCGGCGGATGCGGTCCAGATCGGCGTCCGGCGCACCCAGCGCGATGTTCTCGCGTATGGTATCGCCGAAGAGGAACGTTTCCTGCGGGACGAACCCGATATGGCGGCGCAGTATTTCCAGCGGGAGCTCGCGGATGGGACGGCCGTCAATCAGCACTGTGCCGGGCGCGGCGTCGTAAACCCGCGGAATCAGGCTCACCAGCGTTGATTTGCCTGAACCGGTCGGACCTACGATCGCCAGGCTGCTGCCTGCGGGTACCAGCAGGTTCACGTTGTGGAGAACGGGGACGCCGTTATAACTGAAATTCAGATTGCGGAATTCGATATCGCCACGAAGTGTCAACCGCAGCGGCGGTTCGACCCCGTGGTCTTCGATTTCCGGGCGCTCCTGCAAAATTTCGTTGATGCGTCCCATCGAGGCCGTGCCGCGCTGGAAGATGTTTAGCACCCAACCCAGCGACATGATTGGCCAGGTCAGGAACCCCATGTACATGAAGAAGGAAACAAACTGGCCGAACTTGATCTGGCCGCTGATGACCTGGCGGCCACCGAGCCAGAGCACCAGCACGGTAGCCAGGCCGAGTAATGTGGTCAGCGTCGGCCACAACATGCCCATCAGGCGCACCAACTTCAGGCTGCGGGCGATGTACTCGCGGTTGGCATTCTCGAATGATGCGATCTCGGCGTCCTCCTGCGCGTAGGCACGGATGACGCGTGCACCCGAGAAATTCTCCTGTGCGCGGGCGGAAATATCAGCAAACTGAGCCTGGATGCGTTCGAACCGCTCGTGAATGCGGCGCCCGAAATACTGGACGATGATGCTGACCAGCGGCAGCGGCGCGAATGCATATAAGGTCAGCTTGGGGCTGATGCTCAGCATGAACGCCAGCGCGCCGGCCGTGTAAACCAAGGTGTTGGCGGAATACATGATCGCCGGGCCGAGCAGCATGCGGACGGCGTTCAGGTCATTGGTAGCACGGGCCATGATGTCGCCTGTGCGGGTGCGCTGGTAAAACGAATACGAGAGCTGTTCGAGGTGGCGGAACAGGTCGTTACGCAAGTCGAACTCGATATCGCGCGAGATGCCGATGACGATCCAGCGAGTCAGGAACTGGAACACGGCCTTGACTAGCGCAATGGCAACGAGCAGCAGGGCGTAGTAAACAAGTTTCTCGCGAGTGACGCCCTGTTTCAGGTCTTCTGATGCCTTCCCGATAACCAGCGGAAAGAGAATCCAGGTGCCGTTGTTGAACAGGACCGCCAGCGTGCCGAAGGCGTAACCTTTGCGGTATTTCCGCAGGTAGGGCACGAGTGGTCGCAGCGACTTGAGCATCGGTGATTAGATGAATTGTAGCAGGCGAAAGCATCGCGGCCAGTGAAGTGAAGTGGACTCGCGCAGAGCCATGCTAATTAATCTCAGCCGCACTGGATTGTAAATTGAGTGGGGAAAGCGAACCGGGGACCGCACTTGGTCAAGCAACATCGGAGGTTTGCGGCACTTCGCTGGCTTCGCGCGCGCCAAACGGCCACTCATCCCGTCGCCATGAGCGCCAGAGGAATATCAGTAAACCGACGACCAGCAGCACCAACGCATAGCGCAGTTCGCGGACGAAGTTCCTGCGCGACAGCAGGATGAACAGGAATCCGCAGGACGCGATGATGGGCGGCAGCGGACAGAGCCACATGCGGAACGGACGCGGCATGTCCGGGCGGCGAATGCGAAGGATGATCACACCCACCGACTGCAACAGAAATTGCAGAATGATGCGAATGACCACCAGCGCCGCGATCACATCACTGAGGCGGAAGAAACAGAACACTGCCGCGACCGTGCCCAGCGCCAGCAGGGAGACGTGCGGGAACCGCCGCCGGGGATCAACGCGGGCGAAAACACGGAAATAGTTCCCGTCAACGGCGGCAGCATAAGGAACGCGCGAATAGCCGAGCAGCAGGGAAAACACTGACGCAAATGCCGTCCACATTATGAGCAGGGTCACGACGTACCCTGCCCAGGGGCCGTAAAGTGTCTGCATAAATGTGGAGAGAAAGTACTGGCGCGTCCCGGAGTGCGCCGTTTCGACCAGCGTTTGCCAGGGGACGACACCGAGAATGCTTATGTTCATCAGCAGGTAGAGCGTTGATACCAGAATGATGGAGAGCATCAGAGCGCGGGGAATGGTGCGCGCCGGGTCTTGCACCTCACCGGCGAAGAAGCAGACGTTGTAATAGCCCCAGTAGTCGTAGGCGGCAAACAGCATGGCGCTGCCCATGCCGAGGAAGAACTCGCGCGACAGGGTGAAAGCGCCCGGCGGAAAGCTGAAGGCGCGCGCCGCGTTGAAGTGCGTCAGGCCGGCGAAGATGACCCAGAGCACGGTGCCGATCACACCTACCCACAAAAAACGCGAGAGCACCGAGACCGCGGTTATGCGGCGGTACAGCAGCACAACAGCGAGCACACAAGCGCCGACGGCAACGAACGTAACCGGCGCAATGAACACGCGTGTGCCCAATTGGTGCGTTCCGTGTTCCAGCGGCGGCCACAGGTATGCCGCGTATTGCGACAGGCCGATGCATCCGGAGGCAATGGAAAGCGGGGCGCTGAACGAGAGCTGCCAGATGTAGAGGAACGAGATCATCCGTCCCAGCGATTTGCGGCCGTAGATTTCGTTCAGATAACGATACGAGCCGCCGGAGCCGGGCATCGCCGCACCCAGTTCGGCCCACACCATGCCGTCGCATAAGGCGAAAAACGCGCCGAAAATCCAGCCGAGCATGGCTTGCGGTCCGCCGGCGGCGCTGACGATCAGCGGGACCGTAATAAACGGCCCCACGCCGATCATGTCAATCATGTTGAAGGCGGTGGCGCTGGCGACGCCGACACCGCGGATCAACGGCGCATCGCTGTCGGCCGGGCGTGGCAGGCCCATCAGGGGGCAGCCTCCTGCGCATGGCCTGCACTTACCAGGTTGACAAACAGGCGAATGGCGCCGGGCACGCCCGCAGGTAGCTGACGGAAAAAGGCGTAGCCGGTGTAGATGTACAGGCCCTTGCCATAGCGGGCGCGCAACAGACCTCCTTTGTGCGGCGGCTCACCGGGATCGTGCGAGGCGAGCAGCGGCTCGAAACGTGGGTCCCACTGGCCCATAAAATAGAGGCCGCGCTCCTGTATCCAGCCGTCAAAGTCGCGCGCGGTGATGCGGTTCGGCCAGTTGAAAATCGGGTCCTGCGGCACGAGCAGCTCGACGGGCGCATCTTCCGCGCTCACGCGGTCGCGACTGAGTTGCGCCTGGTACGGGGTGAACCGGCCGGAGTTGAACTCTGCGAGGCCGCTGTTGTACTGCACCAGCAGAGTGCCGCCAGAGGAAACGAAATCGAGCAGGCGCTGGTTGTGGGTGCGCAGCGCTTCGCGCGTGTCATACGCGCGGATGCCTAGAACAATGGTGGCAAAGCGGCTGAGGTCAGCGGTGGCAAGGTCCTGATCGGACAAAATCGTCACATCAAGACCGATCTGGCGAAGCACGGTCGGGATCTCGTCGCCTGCGCCCTCGACGTATCCGACCTTGAGCGCGGGCGGCGTGTTGACAGCGACCACGCGGATGCGCTCGGTGGCGGGCTGGTAATAGGGAAAAGCGCCTGTATCGGCGCGGGAAACCACCGTGTAGCCCTCGGCATAGGTGTTAGCGCCGAGCCTGGCGATGGCGTTGGCGGCGTACTCGCCTTCGCGCACGTCAGTCGGGTGGAGCGTAAATGTGAGCTCCCGCGGCGCACCGGGCGCGATGGTTGCTGCCGCCGATGGCGGATCGGAGCGCCATCCGTCAGTCGTTTCGAGACGAACAGCGGGACTAACTGGCGTGGGCAAGTTGCTGCCGACCTTCACATTCACCGGCGTGGACTGCGCTGGAGCGCTTGATGAAGACGCCGGTCGAACCGCAACTCCAGCCACGGCGGCCGGATTTCGCAACGGGATGACTTGCGTCGCGAATCCGGTAGCGACGGAAAGCGGCGCGCCAACCCACAGCGGTGCGGTACGCAGGTCGCCGTGCTCGTCGCGATAGGCAGATTCGGCTGCTTGCACGACCTCGCCCTGGTCGCCGCCGCAGGTGAACTCGGCGCGCGCATGCAGAGGTGGCGGCGGCAGCGCCAGCGTTGCCGAAGCGGGCGAGTCCACGGTGTAAATAGTGTCGCGTTGCGGATCGGCCCGATGCCAGTGAGGACGCGTTGGCCGAGCGCCTGCCGGCACGTCCACGCGATAGCGCATGAAGCAGCTCTGGCCTGGACTGATAGTCTTCAAGCCCGGCGTGACCAAGACGGCTTTCCAGTCGTGCGGCATATCTAGAACGATGCGCCGGCATTCGATGCGCCGGCTGCCGTGGTTTGTCAAGGTGGCGGTCAGCGTGAATGACTGCCCGGGGACAGCCATGGTGATCTGTTGCGGTGCGGCGGCAGGCGGTCCGTCGAGGGTGGCTTTCAATTCCACTCCCAGCGCAAGGTTTGCGGCATCGCGAAATTGCTTTCGCTTTTCCTCCAAACTTGCCAGCAGGTCGGCTTTGGCAATCGGCGAAAGCGCGGAATTGCGAACGTGGTCAATGAGCTTGCCGGTGAGATGATATCCATTCAGCAGCAAACTCGCAGCAGTGCCGGGCGTGGCGGCGTTCGCTGCCTCGTCAACCCTGGCGGCGATTTCGACCAATGCGGGACAGAGAAATGGAACGCGTGTTTCTTCGCCGCCCAGACGCGCGGCGAGGCCGGGCAGAGTGGTATCGATACCGTCGAAGAAATCCTGTTCATGCTTTTCCGGCGGCATGGGCAGCACGGAGTCCGCGAGTTTGTAATAGCTGACGTGCGGCCCGGCACGCAGGTTCCAGGCATCCGCTCCCTGCGATAGCTGGCGCCTCAGACCCTGCATGGCGAACTGCGCGTATGAAGTGCCCAGCAGCGAATCGTTCGCCCCAGTGTCGAGCGCCACGGTGTAGGCTTCGGGCGGCGGTGGCGCGGTGGACATCCGTGGACGCACGTTGTCCACGTAGAGCTTCTTCGCCTGCCACGGTTGCAGGCCCTCGCGAATCTGCTCGGGAAAGCGGTTGGGATCGGCGGCGGCGCGAAACGCCTCACGCGTCAGGATGCCGGCGGCTTCGTGATGGCCGTGCCCGTCGCGGCTGGCGCCTTGAAAGCGTGAGACGATCACATCCGGGCGCAAGGTGCGGATCACGCGCACCATGTCGGCCAGCGCAATGTCGTGACCGTGCCACTTCTCGAACGTCTCCGCCGCAGTCTTGGAATAGCCGAAATCGGCCACGCGGGTGAAGCGCTGCTCGACGCCGTAATACCGGTCGGACGCGAGCAGTTCGAGCGTGCGGACGACGCCGAGTACGTCCAGCAGATTGCTACCGAGCTTGTTCTGACCGCCTTCCCCGCGGGTCAGCGTCAGCAGCACGACGCTGGCGCCGCGGCCGCGTGCTTCGAGGGTCAGCATGGCGCCGTCTTCGTCGTCGGGATGTGCGGTGGTGTGCAGCAGGCGCGCGGTGGTACGCAATTGCCGCAGCTTTTGCTGCAAGCCCGCGACGCCCTGATCCTGAGGGAGTTCGCCGGCTTGTAGTGGCGCTGCGAGCGTGCAAAGCACGCTCAGCAACGCCAGCGCCCACCGGAAGACCGCTCGGAATCTCATGCGCGATGAATTGGACGCGGTCTGGCGGGAAACGTCGCACAGAGAGCTGCCACAGCACATGGCTTCGAGACTAGCACAACGCCAGGCGCGGCATGGGTGGCGGGGGTGGCGTCCCTCCGGCCGCACCAGACTGGGACGCGTCAGCAGGGCCAGATTGCACGACCGGCGCTATCACTGCCGCCGGTTGCAAATTGGGCGTACACTCAGCTCAGTTAGGGACCGTGGCGCTCGCTGGTTGTGCCGGAAAGGAGCATTTATGCCTTCCTCCAATGCCGGGCCATCAGTTCCGCGCTGGGCAGTCGCGTTGTGGCTGATTACTACGATTGTGCTGGCGGCTCTTTTCGTCTATGTCTGGCGTGAGCACTGGGGCCGAGGTGTGTCTGTCTTTGTTTACCTGTTCTTTACCTTGCCAATGATTCTTGGTGTATTGGCGCTATTGACGGGCGCAATCTCGGGACCGACTGAGAAACGCGACGCGTAATGTCGCTCGCTGACACCGCCGCAACCGGCATGGTGGCAACGTACCTCCGCCAGTCGGCGCCCGAGCAGTTGCGGCTGCATCCGCCCAGCTCGTGCCCGCGGACGCAACCACCAAGCAGCGTGTGGCAGCTCGTTACTTGGCGAAAAACGTAGGTCAGGACGGTTTCAAAGCGGCTGGTTCCTGCTCATTTTCCGCCGGGCGAAAGGAAAAATTCTTGTGCGCCAGGAAGCTGTACACGGCAGTTAGCGCCATCAGGAACGCTCCCGCAATGTAAGGCGCTGAGGTGAACAGGCTGGTCATTCGGCGGATCGCAAACACCAGCACCGGCAGAGCGAGCGCGTTGAACGCAATCCCGCCGCTATACACCACGACGCAGCGCGCCCACTCCCGCAGATAGTTCCCCTTGGTCTTGAAGACCAGCTTCTTATAACCGAAGCAGGCGACGGTGATGTTGACTACGCTTGTGACGATGCTGGCGACGACGTACCCGTAAGCCATGACGGGATCGAGCAGGGCAGTGAACAGCGCGAAGGTCCCGTAGCCGAACAACGTGTTCCCGACGCCCACCAGCAGGTAGCGTCCGAATTGTTGCGGGGGAATGTGGCGAGTCAGCGAACCGATCCGGCTTGCGTGTGCGTTGCTGTTCATCGCGTTGGCGTCGCCTCCGCTTTGCGCGCCCAGGTAAACATCTGGCCGAACTTGCCGGAAGAGCAGACTTCGTAACCAGCGGCCGGAAACAGCCGGTCGAGATCGTGAAACGTGTAGCGCCCGCCGACGCGGTGGTCGCTCTCAATCGCGAAATGCACCGCGTGTTCTTTCAGGAAGGGAATGGCGCTTTCAATGACCGCAATCTCTGCGCCTTCGATGTCCATCTTCACGTAACTTGGTACGTTGTCCAGTTCTGCGCAGGCATCGGCGAAGGCCAGGGCCGGAACGGGGACGACGCGTCCGCGCCCGGTGTATGTCAGATAGTCGGGAATGCCGGCGGCCATGGTGCCGTCCATGTGAAAGCTGACTTGGCCTGTGTGCCCGGCAAGCGCCTTCTTGATGACCCTGACATTGCTTACCTGGTGTGCCTCCAGATTGCGCATCAGGTAACCGCAGTTGACCTCATCAGGCTCGAACGCATAGACCATGCCTTCAGTGCCGACCATCTGCGAGAAAAAGTAGGTAGTTGCGCCGGCATGCGCGCCGACGTCCCAGACCACATCCCCTGGTTGGGGGACGTACCAGTAGGTGAACGTCTCCAGCATGTCTTCTTCGGGGATGCAGGGGAACTCAAAGGCGACGTTATGGCGGCGGTAGGTGTGCCTGGCAGGGAGAGAAAAATCGAGGCGCTCGCGTTCACCGCGAACCACAGGGACGAACGCATCGAAGTAGGCGTTGAAATTCGCCATGGTGAAGGGCACTTCGATGTAATCGCGTGCGTTGAGTACCACCTCGCGCTGGCCGTTCTGGATCCGTATTGCGCCACCACCAAAAGCCAGGCGGAAGCCGCGCGAACGGGCTTGCAGATGCAGCGCCGCCCTGACCAGCGCGCTGTCTGGCCCTTGGCGGACCAAAAAATTCTTCAGGGCTTGCATCAACACGCCCGTAACTCCGCTATGCTTTCTGCCCGATTGCGGTCTCTTGCAGCGGCCCGCCTGGGCCGTACTCGAAGTTAATGCGCTCCATCTCGATCACAAACGGACGCTTCTGCACCATGGTATGGATTGCGCCGATGTACTCGCCGAGGATACCGAGAAAAATCAACTGGATCGAGGTGAGGAAAAATCCGCCGATCACCAGCGGCGCCATACCTACGGTGAAGCTTTGCCAGTTCACAATCTTGTACACGAGATATGCGAGTGATACCAGGACCGACAGCACCGCGCCGGTGAAACCGGCAAAGACGGCCATGCGCAGCGGCACTTTCGACAAGTTGGTGATGCCCAACATGGCGATATCGTAAAGCGTGTAGAAGTTGTTCTTGGTAATGCCGCGCTTGCGTGCCGGCTGATGGTAGGGCAGTTCTTTGCGTGGGAACCCCAGCTCGGCGATGATGCCGCGAAAATACGGATATGGATCGCCGAAGGCGCGCACCGCCTCCACGACTTTGCGGTCGTAAAGGCCGAATCCGGTGAAGTTCTCGTAAGTCTCGATCCCCGACAGGCGGTTAACGAGCCGGTAGTAGCGTTTGCGCAGCCAGAACATCAGGCCGCTTTCGTCACTCGCCTGCTTGACGCCGATGACCACGGGCGTGCCCGCCTCCCAGGCGCGAACCATGTCCACGATCATTTCCGGAGGGTCCTGAAGGTCGGCGACAATGCTGATCACGCAGTCGCCGCTCGCCTGTAACAGCGCGTGGTGCGGCGAGCGGATATGGCCGAAGTTGCGGGTGTTGCGGATGACCTTGACGTTCTTGTCGCGTGCCGCCAGCAGCTTCAGTTCGTGGAGGGTGTTGTCGTGCGAGGCGTTATCAATGAAGATGTGCTCGTAGCGGTAGTCCTCGCCCAGCGAGGCAATCACCGCGCGCACCCGCTCGTACACCTCCCGCACATTGCCCTCCTCGTTGTAGCAGGGGGTGATGACACTGATTGTTTTCATGAGCACAGTCCTGTTAAGCAACTATTGAGAATCGCATATTATAGTGACACCCGTTGACTCTCTTGCGATGCCGTTGACCC
>JBHGBA010000074.1:0-16889 GCA_041946775.1 Terriglobales bacterium | reverse complement strand
CTGCCTCACACATAAGTACCTGATGTGAGGCCGAACCTATTTTTGAAACACGCTGTAATGAAATTGCCGGTCGAGCACGAATTCTGCCCTGCGACGAGCTCCATCAATCAAAATTCATCCTCGCCGCCGTGGGTGCGGCGTAACCGCTTGTCCCCTCGGCGGCGCCACCTGGATCTTCGAACTGTTCCCGACAGGAATGAACATCAGTTCGCGCGCACCGAGCAGAGCGTTTACCGCCTCGTTCACCTTGGAACGGGCGACGAAATGCGAGAAGAAATCGCCGATCTCCGACCGCTCGGCAGCAACGACGCAGTCCAGATACTTGGACATCAGCGCCGAAAGCGCCTCAGGCACGGAGACCTCGATGCCTTGTCGCACCGCCTCGGGCGCCCAGCGCAGCAGCACGTCCCAGAACGCGCCTTCGCCCTCCTTGTAATCCACGCGAGTGATGCGCAGGCGCGACCACAACTCGCCGAGCGCGCGGTCCAGCGCGGCGGGAGTCAACTCGCTGCCCAGCCGCTCGCGTAGTTTCGGCTTGCTCAAAGCGCCGTCCCGTTGAATGACCTCGAATATGTCGCGCGCCAGCGGCGAGTAGTCGGAACGCGAGCCGGGCTTGGGCAACTGGCGCGGATTGCGGTCGCCGACGAGGCCGAAGAAATACGGAAAGATCCCCGCCGAGACCAGAAACACATTTTCGCCGAACAGGTTGGCCTCAAAGGTGGATTTCTCGCGCAACAGCCGCACCATCAGGTCCGTCGCCTGTTGCGCGCGCGGATCGGCGAAGGCGTGCTGCACCGTCGGCAGGTGGTCGTCGTTGCCGGCATAGGCGCCGATGAAGGTGGGCACCAGCAACGCGTGCCGTCCCACGCCGCCGCCAACTCCGCCGCTGGCCTGCTGCGCCGACTGCGGGTACATCAGACAGAACCCGGCTTCCTCGATGAACTCGCGCGCGTCCTCCAGCGTGCGCACGGGGCGCCCATCGAGGCGCCACTTGTGCCGGCGTTGCTGAATGAGTTCCTGGTCGGTCATTGAACTGCAGTTGTCAGTTGCCAGTTGTCAGTAACCGGCGTTTGGCCAGTCGAAGGGTCTCGGCTGGCGACTGGCAACTGACAACCGCTTTTCAGATTCTCTTGAACGCCCGCTGAATTTCTTTGACGGAGTAGCGTAACACGACGGGACGGCCGTGGGGGCAGCTCATGGGACACTCGGTATGCGCCAGTTCTTTCAGCAGCCACTCCATCTTGGCGGCATCCAGTGGTGTGTTGATCTTGATAGCGGCGTGACAAGCAATGGAGGCCGCGATCTCCCGGCGCACCGTCTCCAGGTTCACCGCCTGCTGTTCGCTGCCGAACTGCTCGAGCAGCTCATGCAACATCGGCTCGACATCACTGGCGGGAACGCCGGCGGGCGCGGTTTTCACCGCCAGCGTCCGCGATCCGAACGGCTCGACTTCGAATCCATTGCGCTGCAACTCGTCGGCAATCTCGGCGAAAACAGCGTGCTGCCGGGGCGAAAGCTCAAGCACCAGCGGCATTAACAGGCGCTGCGTTTCCACTCGGTTGCCGGCGCGCTGGCGCAGCACGCGCTCAAACAGCACGCGCTCGTGTGCCACGTGCTGGTCTATGATCCACAGTCCATCCTCGCTGGCGGCAATGATGAACGAGTTCTGCACTTGCCCGAGAGGCTTGAGGCCAGCAAGTTCCTCGTTCGACGGCGCCTCTGCGACAGCGGGCACCACCGGCGCTTCTTGCGCCGCATTCTCAATCACCGGCCCGCCGAAGGTCTGGCGCGGAAAACGCGCCACCGCCAGCGTGCCGTTGCCTTCAAGCTGGATCGGCTCGCCGGTGAAACCGAGGCGTTGCGCCTGCGGCGGAAGCATCGGTGCGCGCAGCGCGAAGTCGGCGTCCGCCTGGGTGACGCCAAGCGCACTTTCCTCCGGCGGCGCTCCGAAATCCGCGCCGGGGCTCAGCGCCGGGGTAGCCGTCGGCCGGGCGGTAATCTCGCGGGTGAACTGCGGGATGGGCCGTGCCTTCAGCAGCGCAGCGCGAATCGAGTCGCGCACGAAGTCGTGCACTGGCCCCTGCTGGCGAAAGCGCACCTCGGTCTTCGACGGATGGACGTTCACATCCACCTCGGTGAAGGGCAATTCCAGGAAAAGCAGAACGACCGGGTACACGGTCGGCGGCATCAGGTTGCGGTACGCTTCAGTGAGCGCGTGCTGTACCAGGCGATCGCGGATCAGCCGCTGGTTGACGAAGATGAAGATCGAATTGCGATTGAGCTTCTGCACTTCCGGCTTGCTGACAAACCCGTGCAGCCGCATTTCGCCGGGTGGCGCCGGTTCGGCCTCGTCTTCGTCCTGCTCGCGCGCCCACGGCGGACGCCGCGGCAGCCCGCAGCGTTGCAGGTCGAGGTGCGCGGCCACGGGCAAAAGGTCGTTGAGCGTGTCCTTGCCGAAGATCTGATAGATGCGCTCGGAGCGGTCAGCCACGGGCGCGGCGATCAGCAGCGCGTTGGCAGCCGAATGCAGCTCGAAGTGTTTGTCAGGATGGGCAAGCGCGTAATGTGTGACCAGCGAAGCGATATGCGATAGCTCGGTCGCTTCCGACTTCAGGAATTTCTTGCGCGCCGGCGTGTTGAAGAACAGGTCGCGAACCGAAACCGACGTGCCCACCGGCAGGCCGGCTTCTTCCACCTTGAACATGCGCCCGCCGGCGATCTCGACGATGCTGCCGCTTTCCTCTTCGGCGGAACGGGTCTCCAGCCGCAGTCGCGAGACCGCCGCAATGGATGGCAGCGCCTCGCCGCGAAATCCGAGCGTGGCGATCGAGAGCAGGTCGCTGGGGTTGCGCAGCTTGGATGTCGCGTGGCGCTCGAACGCCAGCAGCGCGTCGTCGCGCACCATGCCGCAGCCGTCGTCGGTAATATGAATGAGCTTTTTCCCGCCACCCTCGACGCTGAGACGAATGCGCCGCGCGCCCGCGTCCAGGGCGTTCTCCAGCAGTTCCTTCACAACCGACGCGGGCCGCTCGACCACCTCGCCCGCGGCGATCTGGTTGGCCACATGCTCGGGAAGGACGTGGATTTTGCCCATATCAGAAAGGAAAACCTATCACATAGGTGCAAAAACCTGACCACGGATTTACACGGATTAACACGGATCAGAACACCGACAAAAACAAATCTACCCAGAAAATACAAATGCGAGCAAAGAACGGTACGCCATTCTTTCCGTCTCTATTCTGATCCGTTTGAATCCGTGTGAATCCGTGGTTAGCTTTTCTTCAGCATCTCCACCGGCAGCACGGCATTCATCGAGCCGGAGCGGAAGCCTTCCAGGTCCAGGGTGACGTAGTCGAAGCCGAGCGCCTTGAAGATGCGCGTGAACTCGGCGGCCATTTCGGGGGTGAGGGCACGCGGCAGTTCGTCGCGGGCAATTTCGATGCGCACGATCTGGCCGTGGTGGCGCACGCGGAACTGGCGGAAACCCAGCGCCCGCAGGGCATCTTCGCCGTGCTCGACCTGTTGCAGCGCATCCACGGTCACGGGCCGCCCGTACTCGATACGCGACGACAGGCACGCCGACGCCGGTTTGTCCCAGATGCGCAGCCCGGCGGCGCGCGCCAGGTCACGGATGTCCTGCTTCGTGAGTCCGGCTTCGAGCAACGGCGCGGCCACGCCATGCTGCTGTGCGGCCTGCTGGCCGGGACGATAATCGCCGCGATCATCCAGGTTCACGCCGTAAGCGAGAGTGTCGAACCCGCGCCGGTCTCGGAACCGCTCCATCACGCGGAACAATTCATCTTTACAGAAGAAGCAGCGCCGGCCGTCGTTGCGCGCGTACTCCGGGCGGTCGAGTTCGGCGGTAGCGATGACCTCCACCGGAATCTGCTGCTCGCTGGCGAAGGCCAGCGCGTCGGCCATCTGCGAGCGTGCCAGCGAGGGCGAATCAGCGAGCACGGCCAGCATACGGTCGCCGAGCACGCGATGCGCCGCCCACGCCAGGAACGCCGAGTCCACCCCGCCCGAATACGCCACCAGCAGGCGTCCGAGCGAACGCAGCCGCGCCTCCAGAGCAGCTTGTTTGGCGGCCAAATCCATGTCGTTAGGATACAGGATGCAACCGTCCGCCACCGGAATCGAAGATTTCAAGGTTCAGAGTTTGCCGCACCGCGTGCTCAAGTCTGAAAGCTGAATTTTGAAAATCCCCAATCCCAAGTCTTGTCCGTGCCTCCTTGACGGACTTCAGAACAGCCGCTCCTGGCGCTTCAAGGTCCCGAAGGTTCCGACGTTCGCCAGCGACAGCGCGAAGCGGAACTGGTTCTCGTTACGCACCGGGCCGAGCGCGAAGCGGCGATATTCGAAAGTCACGCCGCAGCAGTCCCAGTTGTAGGTGGTCTGGACTGCGGAGTATTGCAGAAAGCCAAGGTTGGCATCCGCGCCAACCGTAGCGGCCGCGGCAAACCCGCGTTTATTGGGATGGCCGTAAGAGGCCAGGATGCGAAACTGGTTGAACTTGGAAGGCGAGGGCAGCGTCTGCGTGCCGGCCACGATCTCACCCGGGGTCTGCAGGTAGGCGTGGGCGCCGCCGACGTTCACGTCACCGAACAGATGATAGGTAACAAACGCGGTGCTGGCATTGATGCGGCCCTTTTTGGTGTCGTAGTCCAGTTGCCACTCGACGTCCGTGCCCGGCCCGCGCATCCGCAGGCGCGAAATGATCGGCGAAAAGTTGCGCGCCTCGGTCAGAAACGCGATGCCGGTGAAATTCACGGTGGTGGTAAATACGTTGCGCCGGCCCGCAACCAGGGCACCACCGAAAGTCGGATCGATAAAGTATTTTTGCGCGATCTCCCACGACAGGAACTCGCTGGCCGCGCAGCCCCGCCGTGTATCCTCGGTCTCTGCCGCCTGTTGACATTCCGCCCCAAGCTTCTTGCCGAAAAGGCGGTTGATCAGGCCGTACTCGATCTCGTTGGTGTTGCTCAGGATGTCGCGCTCATCAAAGCGCAGGATGCTGGCAAAGTTTTCCACCCCCGTGGCGTAGCGGTAGGTGAAGCGCGGCTCGATGGTGTGCTTCCACTGCCGCGAGAAGGTGGTGCGCTCAAAGATGCGTCCCAAAGTCGGCGGGCGCAGGTCGAAAGTCGCTTCCAGCGCGCGGCGGTTCACTGCGCGTCCGATGGGCGTGCCGACGGGCGCGCTGGCTATGAGGCGGTCGCTGTACCAGGTATTGCGCACGGCAAATTCCGGAACCAGCGTCCACCCGCGCCACAGCAGCGGCGCCAGCACGCGCGGATAAATGTCGAACCGGCCGACCACGTTGCTGGTGACGAAGTTCGGCTCACGCCGCGAGAGACCGTCGGCCGCCGCGTTGAAGCTCCAGTATAGCGGTGTCTTTTCCACTCGCCGGTCCACCGTGGACGCCTGGAACTGGGGCGCGTGCACGATGGTGATCACGTCGCCATGGGCGATGCTCTGAAAGTTTTGATAGCGCGATGCCATCCCGCTGAACGAAAAGCCGCGCCAGACATCGGTCAGGAAAGCGGTCGAGCGCACTTCCGAGTTAATGGCCTGAGTGAAGCTTTCCGAAAATGCGGCGCGAAAGACAAACGTGCTCAGGTAGTCGATGTCGGCCACCGCACGCAGGCCGTCGCGGAAGCGTAACTGGCCAACCAGCGTGACCTCGTGGCCACCCTGGTCCTGTTTGCCGGGAAGCACGATCAGCGTCCCGCCCGGGCCGGAAATAGTCACGTTTCGGGCAATCCCGCGATCAACCACGCCGAAGTAGCGCGCATTCATGTAGCTGCCCTCGTTCGGTCGCGCTCGGAATTCGCCATGCTGCGCCGAGCCGCGCTTGGAATACCACTCCGCGCCCACCGTGGCATCCATGCTGCGGTTGATTGCCCAGAAAAACGAGTCGCCCAGAATCGTCCCTTTAACGGACGACTGCCCGATCGTGGGCAGCAGGATGCCGGTTTTGCGTCCGAGACGTTCGACCGGATGATCGAAGAACGGGAAATAGAACACGGGAAGACGCCACAGCCAAAAGCTGCTGTTGTAAATCTTGGCGTCCTCACCGGCGACCACGCTAATCCGAGTCGCGCGAAACGCCCACTTCGGGTTCGGCAATGTACAGGATGTTGCCGTTCCATGGTGGACCACGATTTTGTCCCGCCCGACTTTGTCCACGACGGCGCCCTGAAATGAGAACGGGTTCGAGGACGTCAGGATGATGTTACGCCCGCGCATCTTCGCGCCCGTGGTGCCCACCACGTCAAAAAACTGTCCCGAATCGGTGTTGATGTTGTAGGTGGCGCGCTTGGCGGTCAGGTGCTCGTCGTGGGGTCCGCCGTCGAAGACGATGTTCCCGGTAGCCACAATCTCGCCGGTGGCGTCGTTGTATGTGATCTCGTCTGCCCGGAGCACATAATCGCGAAACTCGATCTCCACCTCGCCGCGCAAGCGATAGAAGTCGCCGATTTTTTCCTGCTGTTGCGCGCGGATGGTGACCGGTTCGCCCGGCTGTGGCGGGGACGTCCGCGCCGGTGTAGGCGTTTCCGGTTGTAGCTGGCTGGTTAATATCGGCGCGGCCAGAAGCAGATGACAAAGCGCGGCGACCGTGATAAGGATTCGTGTGCGGACGATCATCGGAAGCACATGTTCCTGCCTCCGCCCGGAGCACGGAAGGGAACTGAGGCAAGGTAGCATGCCGCCTGCGGAATCAACAATGCTTCCCTGCGCGTTCGCCGCTCTGGTCTCCACAACTCGCGATGGCTTGTCCGCTTTGCGGTCACGTTTGCCGCTGCGCTGCCGGCGTGCTTCCCCGCGCCTCCGCTCCTACACCTCGGGACCCAGAGATGAACGATCCGGAAGCCTTCGACGAGGAACAATTCAGCGCCGGCCTGCCTGACAACAGCCATCGCGTCCGCACGCGTTATTCGCAGAGCGCGGCGCAGCCCGCACCTGACGGCGTTGCCGACCGCCATCCGGGTGCGGCCTCTGCCCGCTCCGGCATTGAGCGCGCCTTCGCCGAACGCGAAGCGCTGGAGGCCAGGCTGGATCAGGCTGCGCAGTGCTGGCGCGACGAGGTCACCAACCGGGTTGACAGCTACCGTACCCGCCGCTCGCGCAAGCGGCTGGCCGGCGAGTTCTCCATGCGCTTCGATTTCGAGCGCCCCACGCGCACCGCTGCGGCCCGCGCGCCCGAATACGAAGAACCGCAGTCCGCTGCCGTCGGACCCGCGCCGCAACCGGGGCCGGCGGCGGAGATGTCAGCAGCGGCGGAGCAAGTTGCGGACGCGGAATCTGTGCCCGCGCCGCAGCAAGCTGAAGAGGTATTCCGTCCCCTGCCGCCGTTGCCCGGTGGACCGGCCGTTCTGCCCCAGCGCGAGTCCAAGGTGATTGCCTTTCCCCGTTCGCTGGTTTTCCCCGAATTTGCCGAGGATCCCTATGCGCTGTTCGAGCCGATGCTCGATAAGCCACGCATTCTTGATGTCCCCGAGGCCGTGCCGGCGGAATCGGCGCCGCTGGCCGACATCGCTCTGCAACCCGAAACCGAGCAGGAACCGGCGCCGCAACCCGCTTTCGAGTTGCCGTTGCGTGTCGCGTCGCTGCCTCGTCGTTTTGCCGCCGCGCTTTTCGACTGGCTGATCGTGCTGGTGGCGACCGCCATGTTCATCATGATCGCCGGCCGCGACGCCGCCATGCTGCCACGCAGCAAGCCCGTGCTGGCGTTCGTACTTGCCCTGCCGGTGGTGTTCTGGGCGGTTTACAACTACCTTTTTCTCGTCTATCGCGGGCTTACACCGGGCATGCAGATGGCCCGCGTGCGCCTGAGCAGCTTCGAGGGCACGCCGGTCGGCCAAGGCGGCCGCCGCTGGCGCGCCCTGGTGATGCTGCTCTCGTGCGTCTCGCTGGGCTTCGGCTTTTTCTGGGCGCTGTTCGATGAGGACGACCTCTGCTGGCACGACCGGATGACGCGCACTTACCTGACAGAGCGATGATTGCAAGCTTCCGGCATTGTTATGGCCCCGATAACTGACCTCTCTTCCGTTAACCGTCCGTTTGATTTCTAATCGTGCATCGGGCCCCGATACAGCAGGCAGGAGCACGCCATGGCCATGCCGGTTCGCTTTAGCTACCAGAATGCGATGGAACAAGCTGTCGGCCCGGAAGGGCTGCGGCCCCAGGACCTCGATGACCGCGCTGCGCTGGACGCCGTAGCCGCCTTCCGCGCGCGCGTGGACTCCGGCGAAATCGGCTTTCCCACGCTGCCCGGCGACAAGCGCACCGCGGCGGCCATTGCCGAGTTCGCGGCTGACATGCGTCCGCAGATCGACGACGTGTTGCTGGTGGGCATTGGCGGCTCCGCCCTGGGTGCCTGCGCTCTCGATGGGGCGCTGCGCGGGCCGCATCCCGTGCAGACCGCCGTCGAGCGTCCTAACGGCAAGACCCGCGGCGCGCGTCCGCGCCTGGTTGTGCTGGACAACGTGGATCCCGGCGTGGTCTCCGCTGCGCTGGAGCAGTTGGACGCCAAGCGCACCGCCGTGTGCGTGATCGCCAAATCCGGTTCCACGGCGGAGACGCTTGCCACGTTCTTGATTGTCCGCGAATGGATGAACAATGCCCTGGGCCGCCGCGCACGCGCCCAGATCATTGCCATCACCGACCCCGCCAAGGGCGACTTGCTCGCCATCGCCAAGGAAGAACGCTATCCCTTGTTCTTCGTGCCGCCGAACGTCGGTGGGCGCTTCAGCGTGTTTACCCCAGTAGGACTGGTTCCGGCGGCGCTGATCGGCATTGACATTGGCAAGTTGCTACGCGGGGCGCGCGACGCCAATGCTCTCTGCTGGAAGACGCGGCTGGAGGAAAATCCTGCGCTGGCTGCCGCCCTCGTCCATCGCGCGCTCTACCAGAAGGGCAAGACGATTGAGGTGGTGTTCGCCTACTCGTCGTACCTGTGGGGCGCGGCATTCTGGTACCGTCAACTCTGGGCGGAAAGCCTCGGCAAGGCCGGCGACCGCCAGGGCAACAAGATCGAAGCGGGCCAGACACCGGTCGCGGCACTGGGCGTGACCGATCAGCATTCGCAGTTGCAGCTTTACATCGAGGGCCCGCGCGACAAGATGATCACCTTCTGGGAAGTCGGGCGGCCCCGCGTTGAGCTCAAGATTCCGAAGGACCTCAGCCAATACGACTCGTGCCGCTATCTGGGAGGAAAGAAGCTCGGGACGCTTTTCCGCGCCGAGCTGATCGCAACCGAGGCTGCGCTGACCCATGCGCAACGCCCCAATTGCCGCTGGACGTTGCCGCGCGTGGACGAATACACCCTTGGCGCCTTCTTCCAGATGCTGGAGTTCCAGACCGCTTTTGCCGGCGAGCTTTTCCAACTCAACGCCTTCGATCAGCCTGGCGTGGAATTGGGCAAGAAGATGACCTACGGCCTCATGGGGCGGAAGGGCTATGAAGAGTACGCGAAGGGGCTGAAGCTGTAGCTCCGCTCAGGTCCACTTAGGCCTGGATTACGGCAATTCAACCTGCGAAAACCCGCGTGTCCACTGGCATTCAGAGCGGGATTGAGCTAGTCTCGACGTGACTTGGACAGGTTCCCCGATGCCTCTGAACCTTTGCGTATTCTGTTCCTCCAGCGACGTGATCGAGCCCGATTATTTTCGCGCTGCCACAGAACTCGGGCACACGATGGCGCAGCGCGGCGATGTACTGGTGTACGGCGGCACGAATGCCGGTCTGATGGGCGCAGTCGCGCGCGCCATGCACCGTCATGCCGGCCGGGTGGTCGGCGTCATTCCCGGATTCATGGCGGCGCGTGGTCTGGCTTACGCGCCCGCCGATGAGTTGATCGTGACCAAGGACATCCGCGAGCGCAAGGCCCGCATGGAAGACCGCGCCGACGCCTTCATCGCCCTGCCCGGCGGCTTCGGCACGCTGGAAGAAATGCTGGAGATCATCACCCTGAAACAGCTTCAGCGCCATTCGAAGCCGGTGATCTTCCTTAACACGGGCGGGTTCTACGATCCCCTGATTGCGCTTTTCGAGCATATGCGCGAACACCGCTTCGCCAAGCAGCATTGCGATTCGCTGTACTACTTCGCTCCCGATGTCCCCGCCCTGTTCATTTACCTCGACCATTACCGGCCGCCGAAGATCGAGGCGAAGTGGTTTGTGACTACGGAACCGTAGGGCCCCCTTCGGGCCGAAATCTCACGGCAAAAAAACGAGGCGACTGGATCCAGGGGCAGCCAAGGAGAGAGGTCCCAGCCGCCTCAAACTCTCCTCGTGCGCCGCCGAGGAGACGTGCTGTTTGCCTCCGATCGTCCGTGCGCGTCCTCGCTCTGCTCAGGAAGCAGCCGCATGGGCCGCGACCGGTCGAACCAGGTAAACGGGTATGGGCTGTTCCGCCGCGGGCATGCGGGAGATTGCACTTCCGCAAAACGCCCGGCACCAGGCGAACACATCGTGCTGCCGAATTACCAGGCGCATGCGCCGCATGCGGGCGCATTTCTCGCTGGCGCTCATGTTCAGGGCGCGGCGCAGCGCGGTGGCTACGCCATGCGCGTCATACGGGTTGACTAGCAGCGCACCGTCTTTCAATTCCTCGGCCGCCCCGGCAAACTCACTCAGCACCAGGCAGCCGGCATCGTCCACACGTGCTGCGCAGTACTCCTTGGCGACGAGGTTCATGCCGTCCTTCAGCGGCGTGATCAAAGCAACATCGGCGGCCCGATAGAATGCCACCAGCTCATCGCGCGGAATGGAACGATACAGATAGCGAATCGGAGTCCACTCCGCAGTGCCGAATTCGCCGTTGATTTCCGCCACCAGGTGCTCGATGCGCAGCCGCAGGTCGTGGTATGCGGGAATCTCTTCGCGGCTGGGCACAACCACCTGGAGCAGACAGATGCGGCCGCGCAGCTCCGAGTGGGAACGCAACAGCAGCCGCAACGCGATCAGTCTTTCCGGAATTCCCTTCGTGTAATCGAGCCGGTCAACCCCAAGGATGATCTGTTCGCCGCCGAAGCGGCCGCGGATTTCCGCCGCCCGCGCCGCCACCGCCGGCCGGCCCGCCTCTTCTTCCAGCGCGCGTGAGTCAATGCTGATCGGGAACGTGCCGGCCCGGGTGCAAAAGCCGCCGGCGCTGACCAGCAACCTGGGTCCCAGATTGCGCACGTGAACGTCGCGCAGGCAGCGCCGCACCGAGGCGACAAAGTTCCTTCGGTCCCGCGCCGTCTGGAACCCCACCGTATCGAACTGCAACAGCCCGGCCAGGATCTCGTTACGCCAGGGCAGCTTCTCGAAGATGTCCGGCGCCGGGAAGGGAATGTGGTGGAAATACGCGGTACTCAGCCGCAGGTCGCGCGCATGCAACGCATCGGCCAGCGGGATCAGGTGGTAATCGTGAATCCACACGAAATCGTGGCGGTGCGCCACCGCCTCGACCGCGTCGGCGTACTTTTCATTCACGTCGCGATACACGTCCCAATAATCGGGATCGAAATTGCAGCGCGATTGGAGATCGTGGAATAGCGGCCACAGGATCTCATTGGAGCAGCCGTGGTAGAAATACCGCTTTTCGGTTTCGGTCAGGAAGACCGGGCGAAGGGAGAACGGAGCTTCGGCGTAACTGCGGACAAAGGTGTCCAGCTCGGGAGCGTACTCCGTTCCGGTCCACCCGACCCAGCAGCCTCCCGTTTGGCGCAGGATGGGCGTCAAGGCAGTGACGAGTCCGCCGCTGCTAGGCCGGGCACTGATGCCGCCGGCGCCCGCTTGCAGAGTGAAGGGCAGGCGGTTCGAGACTACGATCAGTCGGGGAGGCGTCATGCATCACCTTCGCAAGCGTGCAACCAGGACATCAGGAATTGGACAACCTCCTCGGGCGGGCGCAGCCACAGTTGGGCCGCGGTGAAGCGGTGCGTGGGCCGGACCAGAACCGTCAGACCATGGCCGTGCAGCGCCCGAAATGCATCTTCGTCGGACAGATCGTCGCCCAAATACGCGATCGCTGAATCGGCCGGACACTCCGAAAGGATGGTGCGAACCGCATCCCCCTTATTGCCCGCCCGCGCCCGCAGTTCCAGCCCGCCGTCGAATTCCGTCAGGAACAGTTCCGGACGGCAGGCAAGAAGCGACACTGCCCGATATGCCTTGGTGCGCACCTCTTCCACGTGCGACCGGCCCAGCCCGCGCCAGTGCACGGCGACGGCGCCGCGCTTGATCTCGCAGAGCTGTTGCAGTCCCTCTTCCTCGAGCCAGGCCACGGCCTCGGCCAGCGCGTGCGCGACCTCCTCGCTCACGAACCTTTCTTCGTACCGCCCGTCGGGGTGCAGGCGCTCCAGCCCATACACGCCCCACACTTCCGGGTGTGGCTGGAGTCCAACCAGAGGAGGAATTTCGCGCGCCGCTCGTCCGGTAATTATCACCACTCGCGTCCTGCAGATTCGCCGGATGACGTCGAGCAGCTCGGGAACGTGCGGATAGGGGAAGGCCTGGTCGCGTTCCGCAGTGAAGGGCGCGACCGTGCCATCGTAGTCCACCAGCAGAACGCGCGATTTGGCGGTGGCAACTTGGGTGAAGAACCGTGTGCAGGGTGACTGCGCGACCGCTGTACTCATCCGAGCGCCTCCGCAGGAAATTCAGGGCCGGCATAGCGCACCAGGCAGCGACTACCTGGCTTCTTGGGGCGCATCAGGAGGTAGTTACAGCGTGCGCCATGCCGGCCTTTGCGCAGCGCGACGGCGCCGGACGGGTTTGATCCGGTGCCCCGAGCCAGTCTGCATGCACATACTATGAAGCGGATGGCACTAACCAGGACATACCCTGCACAGGGTATTGTGGCAACAAATGGGCTGTATGTGGTGTTGCCGGCCGTGAGCTCCGCAGGGCTGCCGTTGGTCAGGAAATGATCTTCTTCCTCACCGCATAAAGCACGATGTCGGCCGAGCTATGCAGGTCCAGCTTCTGCATGATGCGCGTGCGATGTGTCTCGACCGTATAGGTGCTCAAGTTCAGCGCGCTGGCGACTTCCTTGTTCGACTTGCCTTCGGCGATCAGTTGCAGGATTTCTTTCTCCCGGTCGGTAAGCAGGTCGTAGCTGTCCTGCAACCCGCGCTGTTGAAGCTGGCGCATGTAGTCCTCCAGCAGCGTGTTGGCGATGGCCGGGCTGAAGAACGGCTTCCCCTGGGCGACCACTTGCACTGCGCGGTACAGGTCCACGTCGGCGCTGTCCTTGAGCAGGTACCCTCGCGCGCCGGCGCTCAGCGTGCGCGTCAGGTAAGTTTCATCGGAGTGCATGCTGAGAATGATGACTCCGATCTTCGGGTTGCGCTTCACGATCTGCGACGTGGCCTCGATCCCGTTCAGGTTGGGCATCGCGATATCCATGATCACGACGTCGGGCTTCAGCTCTTCCGAAAGGCGCAACGCTTCGCGGCCGTCGCTGGCCTCGCCCACCACCTCGAAGCCCTCGTGCTGCTCGAGCTGAAGTCGAAGCCCTTTTCTCACGATGCCGTGATCGTCGGCGATCAGAATGCGGGTTGTGCGCATTTGGACACTCCGCGTTTAATGGGAAATTCCACTTGGACAGTGGTGCCACGGTTCGGTTCAGACGATATCTGGACCGTTCCGTCCAGTTCCTGCACGCGCTCTTGCATGCCCAGCAGTCCCAGGCCGGTGCGCGCGGTGGACTTGGTGTCAAAGCCGACGCCGTCGTCGGCTATGACAAGGCGTACTCGCTCCTGCGTACCACCCACGTGTACCCGCACATGCTTCGCCTTCGCGTGCTTGGCGCAGTTGGTCAGCGCCTCTTGCACCACGCGGTAAATGCAGGTGCGGTGCGCTTCCGGCAGGTAATCCAGGTCGCCGTCCACCTCCACGGTCGCCGGTACGCCCGTGTGACGCGAAAACTCGCGACCCTGCCATTGCAAAGCCGGCGCCAGGCCCAGGTCGTCCAGCATCGAGGGCCGCAGTCCCATGGCCAGATCACGCACTGCCCGCATCGCATCGCTGTTGAGCCGCTTGAGCTCCTCCAGCCGGGAGCGGAATGCGTTGGGGTCGGCGCTGCGAAGTGAATGGAGATTGCCCAGCTCCATACCCAGCGCGGTCAGCGTTTGCCCGACCTCGTCGTGCAGTTCGCGGGAGAGCGCCTTGCGCTCCAGTTCCTGCGTCTGTACCAGGCGACGCGAAAGCCGCCGCAGGTTGTTCTCGGCCTCGGCGATCTGCTCGCGCTGCTCTTCTTGGCGGTGCTCCAGGGTGGCAACGCGGTAGCTGGTGAGCAGCGCCACGATAGTCCCCAGGGGAAGAACGAATGCCAGCATGTGGCGAAGGAACCCGCGAAACACTTGCTGGCTGTCCCGGATGCGCTGCTGCTCGTATTGCAGGTTTTCGCGATTCAGCTTGGCGACTTCGCGCGCCAGGTCAATCACGGCGCGGCGCCGCGGCAGTACCTTGTGGCGCAGAAATCCCCAGCTCATCTCCGCCTTCTGTTGCGTTGTCCACTCAAAGATGGGATCCAGCGAGTCCCAGTACGCCTCCACCTCGCGCTTGAGCTGTTGCAGCCCCCGCGTATCGCTGTCGCTCATGCGTTGCAACAGCATGTCCACCCGTCCCTGGAGAGAATCGCGGATCTCCAGCAGTTGCTGGCGATGGTATCGGGCGTTCATCGGCGAAGGGTCGAGAAGATAGTCGCGCACCAGGATGTCGGCCAGGTACATATCGCTGACGATGTCCCGGCGGAAGGACTCCGTCTCGAGATAATTGTCCTGGGTGACTTCCATCTCGCTGTAAATGGCGCGCGCGCGACGCAGCGCGCCGAACCCCAGCACCGCAATCAGGATGATCAGCGTGCCGAACCCGATGGCAAGCACCACCAGTGACGAGCGGGTTTTCATAACGACTGCTCCGATCTGTATTGTCTCGCAACCGGACACCTCTTGCGACCTCGCGCGCGCCCTCAGTGCCACCGATGTAGCCGGGAGACGGCGAGCATCATCCAATCAGTTACAATGCCGCACGGGGGCTACTCGCCTGAGTTTCGTGGCTGACCGCATTATGAGGTTGAAAGTGACAGCAAAACAGAACCGTCTCTGGCTGGTCATGACGTTCATGCTGGCCGTCGTGTGCACGGTGGCGCTGAGCGCAAGCGCGTCTGCCTTGCGCGACAGCTCAGTGCTGCGGCCGCCCAAAGGCGCAAAAGTCGCGCTGATTGTCTTCGAGGACCTGCAGTGTCCCGATTGCGCCCGCGCTCACGCGCTGCTGGAAGAGGCGGCGCGCACCTACAAGATCCCGCTGGTGCGCTACGATTTCCCGCTGCCGATGCACGACTGGGCGTTCGAAGCGGCGGTGATTGCGCGCTACTTCGACACCAAGCCGAAGAAGCTGGGCGACGAGTTCCGCGCAGCCATTTTCAAGAACCAGCAGAAGATCACCAAGGACAACCTGCGCACTTTCGCCGAACAGTTCGCCCAGATGCAGAAAACAACGTTGCCCTTTGCCTGCGATCCGCAGGGCAAGCTGGCCGCCGCCGTCCGCGCCGACCGCGATCTCGCCCAGCGGCTCGGGCTCCAGCACACACCCACCATCTACGTGGTCAACAACTCGCGCGAAGGCACGCCGTTTGTCGAGGTCGTGGACCGCGGCCAGTTGTTCCAGATGATTGACGCCATGAAGGCCGAGGCCGAGTAAACCCCTCGCCACGGATTAACACGGATTTACACGGATAGTGTTTGCAGTTTACAGTTGCAGGGCAACTTACCCCAGATTTGTCGTCCCGAGCGAAGCGCCGCCGATTTTGCCGCGCGGAGCCGAGGGACCTTGTGTTTGAGAACTCGCGGCAAGAGGATCAACCCGCCTCAAATTGCTCTAGCTGCAAACTGTAAGCTGGCAACTGGCAACTCGGGTCAGGGGGGGTTGCACGGCAGGTTAAGATATAGAGAGTTACACCGGGCCTTTTCTTATGTTGCGAGAGCAGCGGCGAACTGCTCTCCAGGCTTTCATACAGGGCACCCGTCACAGAAAGCAACGAGGTCAACCAATGCAAGCCAGGGTTGGAATTCCCTCGTCCCACGACCGCATTCTGCAATCCGCCAAGCATTTGTTCGCCACACGCGGCTACGAAAACACCAGCACCATTATGATTGCGCGCGCGGCGGGGACCAGCGAATCGCAATTGGTCAAACACTTCGGCAGTAAAGATGGCCTGCTGGAGTCTATCTTCAACCAAGGGTGGCAATCGATGCAGCCGCTGTTCGCCGCGGTGGACAAGTGCCGCTCCCCGGTGGAGAAGCTACACGGACTGGTGAACCAGATGCTGGTCGGGCTGGAGCGCGACCCGGAACTGAAGCAACTCATGCTGCTGGAATCGCGTCGCATCCGGCGCGCGGGAAACTCGGTTTTGCTCACCCAAGGCTTCTTTCAGTTTTCCCGCAGAATGGAAGAAATCCTGGCCGAAATTCGCGCTGAGGGGCAGTTGCGCCACGACTTGCGCCCGCCGGTGGTGCGCTCGGCGCTGATGGGCATGGTAGAGGGCATGCTGCGCGACCAGTTGATCGCCAAACGCATGGGCGCCGACCCCGGTTTCACCGACGACGACATCCGCCTCGTCGTGGATACGGCCCTGACGTCATGCCTGGCCTCGCGGGCAAGCGGGGCAGTTTCTAGTTCCTAGTTTCTGGTTTTTTTGGAGCGGATTTCATGGATCGGCCTTCGAAAGGCGCGGCTTCAGCCGCGCCGAACGGCTCCTTTGTTTTTTCATTCCGAGCGGGCTTCAGCCCGCGACGAATCTGTCTTTCAGACTCAGTACTGTCCGGGGAAAATCCGGGCCATGGCCGGATTGCGCGCGCCACGCTGGCCGGCGCCAACGAGCGGAGAATGCGGTG
>JBHGBA010000073.1:0-17339 GCA_041946775.1 Terriglobales bacterium | reverse complement strand
TCGAACCCCAGACCTCTACCGTGTCAAGGTAGCGCTCTAACCAACTGAGCTACGCGCCTGCTTTGCGTGGACAAATGCGCGGACGCGGCAAGCCTCGCCCGCATGGCCTATTGTAGCGGCAGGCAAGCGCCCCGGCAAATCGCATCAACCGGCATAACCGGATTACGCCTCCGTCCCCAGGCGCGCGACTTCTGGAGCCAGCGGCAGAGCGTGCATATAGGCAGCGATCAGGCGCGCCAGGGCATGTTTGTGGCGATCGGTGTCGTGCGTCAACCAAGGTAGGTCATAGGCTTCGGCAAGCGCGGGCCAGGCCTCGGTACGACCGGCGATCACGTTATCCGCTGACGAGTAGAACGCGACGCGGTTCGGCACGCGACGTTTCAGCTCCACGCCTTCGGCCCAGGTTGGCGAGCTGATGCAGATGGCGTGCAGGTCTTCGCGTTCGATTTCCTGCAGTGCCGCCGCGATCAGGCCGCCCATGCTGATGCCGACCAGCAGGGCGCCCTGCGGGAGGTCCAACTGGCGCACCAAGGCCAACGACTCGGCGGCGGGACGCTCGCCTTTGTCACGTCCGTGCGGCAGCGCCGGGCGTTGATAGCGCAATTCGGGGAACCCTGGCCTCAGCAGGGTTTCGATCTGCGACACGGAACCGCCCGGCCATCCACCTTTGCCGTGCAGCAGGTACACTGCGGGAAACTTCCGTTGCGCCGTCATGCGATATTTTGGTTGCGGTTCGGGTTCCGCGTCTTGTGTCTCGGGTTACGATCAGAGTACGCGTCGTAAAATGGAATGAGCCATAGAAAACTATGACCCGTCAGAACCGTCCCCCCACAGGAAATCCCACGTGGTACAAAGACGCCGTCATCTACGAGGTCCATGTGCGGGCCTTCTACGACAGCCTTGGCGACGGGATGGGCGATTTCGGTGGTCTGACGCAGAAACTCGACTACCTTGAAGATCTCGGCGTCACGGCCATTTGGCTGCTGCCGTTCTGCCCCTCGCCCTGGCGGGATGACGGCTACGACATTTCCAGCTATACCGACGTCCACCCGGCCTACGGAACGCTGCGCGATTTCCAGCGTTTCCTAAAGGAAGCCCACCGGCGCGGGCTGCACGTCATCACCGAGCTGGTATTGAACCACACCTGCGACCAGCATGTCTGGTTTCAGCGCTCGCGCCGAGCGCCGCCGGGAAGCCGCTGGCGGAACTTCTACGTGTGGAGCGATACTCCCGACAAATACCAGGAAGCACGCATCATCTTCAAGGATTTCGAGAACTCCAACTGGACGTGGGATCCCGTAGCAAAGGCATACTACTGGCATCGTTTCTACTCGCACCAGCCGGATCTGAATTTTGACAACCCGGACGTGCGCGCCGCCATGTTCCAGGCGATGGATTTCTGGTTCGACCTTGGCGTTGACGGACTGCGCCTCGATGCCGTGCCCTATCTTTACGAACGCGAGGGCACCAACTGCGAGAACCTCCCCGAGACGCACGAATTCCTCCGCGAGCTGCGCGCTCATGTGGATGCCAAATACAGCGACCGCATGCTGCTGGCCGAGGCGAACCAGTGGCCGGAAGATGCAGTCGCCTACTTCGGTGCGGGCGACGAGTGCCACATGGCATTCCATTTCCCGCTCATGCCGCGCCTGTTCATGGCTTCGCGTATGGAGGACAGGTACCCCATTACCGACATTCTCCAGTTGACGCCGCCGATCCCTGAAAACTGCCAGTGGGCGCTGTTCCTGCGCAACCACGATGAACTGACGCTTGAAATGGTCACCGATGAAGAGCGCGACTACATGTATCGCGGCTACGCGGCCGACCGCGAGATGCGCATCAACCTCGGCATTCGCCGCCGCCTTGCGCCGCTGCTGGAAAACGACCGGCGCAAAATGGAGTTGATGAATGCGCTCCTGTTCTCGCTGCCCGGCACCCCGGTGGTGTACTACGGCGACGAGATCGGCATGGGTGACAATGTGTACCTCGGCGACCGGAACGGCGTGCGCACGCCGATGCAGTGGAGCGGCGACCGCAATGCCGGATTCTCGCGCGCTAATCCGCAGCGCTTGTATCTGCCGGTCAACATCGATCCGGAATACCACTACGAGAACGTAAACGTCGAAACGCAACTGAAGAACCCGCACTCGCTGTTGTGGTGGATGAAACGCGTCATCGCTCAGCGCAAGCAATTCCGCGCCTTCGGCCGCGGTACGCTGGAGTTCCTGCATCCCTCGAACCGGCGGGTGCTGGCGTTCGTCCGCCAATTTGAAGATGAGATTGTGGTGGTTGTCGCGAATCTGTCGCGCTTCGCCCAGGGCGCCGACCTCGACCTCTCGAAGTTCCGGGGCATGGCGCCGGTCGAAGTCTTTGGCCGCACGCAGTTCCCGGTGATCGGTGATAATCCGTACTTCATCTCGCTTGGGCCACATGCGTTTTATTGGTTCCATTTGGAGCCACGCATCGTCACTGCCGAGAGCACGACCGCAGGCGGAGCCGCCGAGGATGTGCCGGTGCTGGCAGTGGACACTTGGGACTCGGTGCTGACGCGGCGCACGCGCCAGACCCTGGCCCGCGCCATGCCGAGCTTGCTGCAAGGCCGCCGCTGGTTCCTGGGCAAGGGTCGCACCATCCGCACGGCAGAGATTTCCGATGTTATTCCCATTCCCGGCACCTCGGCATACATCCTGGTTGTAGGCGTGAATTACAGTGACGGGGAACCAGACAGGTATGTGCTGCCGGTTTCGCTGGCGGTCGGGGAGAAGGCCGGGAGCATCGCCGAAGCGCAGCGTAATTCTATCGTGGCACGCCTGCAGACGGATGATGGCGCCGAGGGCGTGTTGTACGGCGCGATCTACGACCGGCAGTTCAGCGACGCGCTTTTGAACGCCATTGCTCGCCGTCGCAAGTTCAAAGGCGAAACCGGCGAAATCATCGCCGCCCATACGCGCTCGTTCCGCCGCGCCTGGGCTGACCGAATGGCGAACCTGGAGCCCGCCCCATTACGCGCCGACCAGAGCAACACGTCCATCGTGTATGGCGACCGCATTCTGCTGAAGTTATTTCGCAAGATCGAGCCTGGCATCAGCACCGAACGCGAAATGGTCGAGTTTCTCACGACCCAAGCCGCCTACCCGCATGTGCCCACCTCTATGGGTTCGCTGGAATACCGCGGCGCGGACAGTGCTCCGGTCACGCTTGCCGTGCTCAATACTTATGTTCACAGCGAGACCGACGGCTGGAACTACGCCATCGACAACCTCAGCCTGTTCTTTGAACGTGCCCTGGCGCTGGCAGCCGATGACCCGCGCTTGCAGGAGCTCGCAAGTTGCGATGGAAGCCTAACCGAGCAACATCCCAAGAGCCCGCTGCTGACCGACCTGATCGGCCATTTTCTCGACACCGTGCGTTTGCTCGGCGTGCGCACGGCGGAGTTGCACCTGGCGCTCAGCAGTCGTCCCGATATACCCGCGTTTGCTCCCGAGCCGTTTACGGATTTCTACCGCCTGAGCCTCTACCACGCGATGCTGGGACGTGTGACCCGCGCGTTCGATCAACTGCGGGTGCGGATGCGCCAACTGCACGAGGCAGCCCAGGAGGAAGCCAGCACCCTGCTCAGCCATGAAGCCCAGGTGCGCCGTTACTTCCATTTCGTGCGCAACAACCGCATCACTGCCACACTAATCCGTCACCACGGCAATCTGCGCCTCACCGAAGTCCTCTACACGGGCAAGGATTTCTGCATCATCGATTTCGAGGGCGACCCGCGGCGCCCGCTGAGCGAACGGCGCATCAAGCGCTCCGCCCTGCGCGACGTAGCGAGCATGGTGCGTTCGTTCCACTACGCCGCCCACGCCGCGCTGTTTGGTCGTGTGCCCGGCATCGTTCCCAGCGCAGTCTCGTTCTCGCAACTGGAGAAGTGGGCGCGCGCCTGGTACGGTTGCGTCAGCGCAGCGTTCGTCCGTTCATACCTGGATCGGGCGGAAGGCGCCAGCTTCGTGCCGTCATCGCGCGAGCAGGTCCGCCATCTGTTGACCGCTTATCTGTTGGAGAAGGCGCTGATCGAGATCGAGTACGAGACCGAACACCGGCCGGAGTGGGCCCGCATTCCCATCCGCGGCATTCTCGACATCCTCACCCACGTGCCACCGCCGCCTGAGGAGGAGCAGAAGTGAGGTTCCAGCGTTCGTGTGGAATCCTCCTGCACCCCACTTCCCTGCCAGGGCGTTTCGGCATTGGTGATCTTGGACCGGAGGCGTATCGGTTTGCCGACTTCCTCGCCGCCGCGGGCCAGCATATCTGGCAGGTGCTGCCACTCGGGCCCACAGGATATGGCGACTCGCCGTATCAATGCTTTTCGGCATTCGCCGGCAATCCGGTCTTGATCAGCCCGGAAAAATTGGTCGCGATCGGCCTCCTCACGGAGTCAGATATCGCCGAGGTGCCGCCGTTTCCCATAACCAAGGTCGATTTTGAGCGGGTGAACCGTTTCAAAGCACAGGTGCTGTCACGCGCGTTCAGCAATTACCGGAAGCGCGCGACGGAAGAGCTTACCCGGGAGTTTGAGCAGTTCAAGTCCGCGCATGCTGGATGGCTGAACGACTACGCATTATTCGCTGCCCTCAAACAAGCTCACGGCGGCGAGGCAGTGTGGACCAAATGGGAGAGTGGCGCATCATCGCGCGGTCCGCGCACTTTGGAGCACTGGACCGCTCGCCTGCGCGAGCAAATCGAAGAACGCAAGTTCTGGCAGTTCCTTTTTTTCCGGCAGTGGGGGGAACTCAAGCACTATTGCCACGAGCGCGGTATACGCATCATGGGCGACATGCCTATCTACGTTGCCCACGACAGCGCGGACGTTTGGTCACACCCGGAATTGTTCTGCCTCGACACGCGCGGCGAGCCGGAGAAAGTGGCCGGCGTACCCCCGGACTACTTCAGCGCCACCGGCCAGTTGTGGGGAAATCCCATCTATCGCTGGGAAGAGCACGCGCGCACCGGTTACGCGTGGTGGGTGGAACGATTTCGCTCGACGTTCGAGTTGATCGACATCTGCCGTCTCGACCATTTCCGCGGCTTCGCCGGCTATTGGGAGATTCCCGCCGGCTCGGCGACCGCCATGAATGGCCGCTGGGTCAAAGGCCCGGGGGCCGCGCTGTTCGAGGCAGTTGAGAAGCGCCTGGGCAAGTTGTCGATTGTGGCGGAGAACCTCGGCGTCATCACTGAAGACGTGGAGTCGCTCCGCCAGCGCTTTGGCTTCCCGGGCATGGCGATTCTGCAATTCGCATTTGGCAAGGACCCGCAGGCGCCCGACTTCAAGCCGCACAACTACCCGCGTAACCGCGTCGCTTACACCGGCACGCACGATAACGACACTGCTGTGGGATGGTGGAACAGCAGCGGTGTGGGCGACAGCACCCGTACTCCTGAGGATGTGCGCAAAGAGCACGAGTTCGCGCGTGTCTATCTCGGGCTCGACGGACAGGAGATCCACTGGGCGCTGATACGCACCGTGCTCGCTTCGGTGGCGGACATCGCCATGTATCCCCTTCAGGATGTCTTAGGTCTGGGCAGCGAAGCACGCATGAACCTGCCCGGTACAAAAAGCGGAAACTGGGTGTGGCGGTTCAGCGGCGACGTACTCAAGCCGGAACTGGCGGCGCGCTTGAAGCAACTGGCACTGGCTTACGATCGCGCATGATGTGAATGGCGGAATGCTATCGTGTGCCGCCGAAGTTCACAGCCACCTGGACGGTGGACTCGACCGGGGCGCCATTCAGTATTGCCGGCTTATACCGCCATTGAACGACCGCTGCCCTGGCAGCTTCAGCCAGCATTGGATGGCCACTAAGAATTTGCACCCGTTTCACCCTGCCGGTGCTGGTGATCACTGCTTCCAATATCACCGTTCCCGTTATACGTCGGCTTGCAGCGGGGGGCGGGTATCTCGGCTGAACTTTGCGTACCAACTCCGGCGCAGTGATGGTCTGGACCGCGGGCGGCGCCAACTTTGGCACCGCCGTGGACGAGCTTGCCAGTCTCGCCAAGGTTTGGCCATCGCTGGCAGTTCCAAGTAAGGGCGGCGGGGAAGGCGCGTCCACGGGCGCCTCACGCGGCGTAGCGGTTCGGATCTGCATGGGCGTGATCCGCACTTCTGGCTCGTCATCAGCCACCTTGCCCTCGCTGGAGGTCGCAGCCGGTGGCTTGATCTTCTGCGATTCGCTGATTGTAGCGGCGACCCTCGGGCTTGGACTCGCGCTTGGTGGGGCCTGCGCCGGCGGAACAGGCGCCTGGTCGGTCGGCGTCTGCATCGCCTGCGCCGGCGGCTGTGCCTGATTCCGCGCACGCACAGACCTCAGGCGCCACATGTAGATTCCGACTGCGCCTGCCAGCACGACCATCGCCGCGACCGCGATGATCGCATAGCGCTGCACACCACGCGCTTGCGTCGTCTCGCCGGCAGTCGTCCAAGTCGCGAACTGTTCCGGAGCGCTGAGCGCGTCCTGTTGACCAACCGACGCTGCGGCCAGTGGTACCTCGGCTTTCAGATCGTCGCTTCCTGATGTGCCGCGCTCCGGGCGAGCAAATTCGCCTGCGATGACCGTTGCCGAGGGTCCCGCGACCGCTTCGAGCGGCGGTACAGTCGCGCTTTTCGGCAGTGGCGGCGATACCGCGGCTGGCCCCGCTGTGGTCGGAGTTTCATCAGGATGCAGCAGCGCAACAACCGTCTCGGCGATCGAGTCCAACTGCGCCAGTTCGACCTCGGTGTAGGCTTGCGGTTCGCTCCACAGGCATTCAACAATACCGAGAACTTTTCCGGCATGTTGGATGGGAACCACGACCACCGACCGCACGTCGAGCTCCCGGCAGGCCTCAGCATCCACACGCGGATCGGTCTGGGTGTCGACGCAACAAGTGGTCCGTCCGGTGCGAACGGCCTCGCCGGACAAGCCACTATTCACCTGAAGGGTGACGCCGTATCCGGGTGCCGAGCCCCGGCTTGCCAGGCAGACAAATGCCCCGCCTGAGGCGATCGCAATTGCGGCGCCGTCGGCGCGGGTCAGCAACCGCGCGCGCCTTGTGAGGATGTCGAGTTCGAACTCGAGATCGGTCGCGTTGCTGGATATTACGGGCTCAATGGGACTGCCTTCAGGTCGCGCCATATCGGAGCCGGCGAAACTCTCGAGCCACTGCGCCACCCGGGCACGGTCCTCTGCGTCGAGATCGAGAAAGCGCAGGCCACTCATCTGGTTGCTCGACCAGATCACTTCCGCGCGAACCTCGATGGGCGTGTCTTCAGCGGAGAACTTCCACCGCAACGTCTTGATGCTGCCCGGTCGCAGCGGCGCAAACGTCTGCATGGCGGCGCCTTGCTCCGCAAGATTGGTCAGCAGGCCGAACGTCTCGTCCGGACCGACGTCCACGGAAATCAATTCCGGACCGATGACCGCTTGGCGGGCATGGTGGCGGCGTTCCTTCGGCATCGCGGATTGTGTCGCCTGATGACCCATGGCTCTTCCGGCCTGGTGATTACGGGAAGCGTCGGCCGGCAATTTGCGGCTTCGGTACGCCTCCGGCGATCGGTTCCGGCGGAGTCAGAGGCGGCCTTGCCGCCTCGGGCACCATGGCCGGACTGCCCATGCAGATGCGCTGTGCCTGACGGAGCACTTCGACCTCGGCGCGAAGCTGCTCGATTTCCTTTTCTCTCTGCTTGAGCATTTCTTCTTTTTGCTTCAGAACCTCTGCCAACTCGACCATGTCGCTCTCCTCATCGCAGCGGGGGGTGTTGATCGTTCAGATGGGAAGCAAAGACCCTCGTTGCGACCCGACCTCGATGTGGCGAATGATTGGGCGCCGCCCAAGACAGCAGGCCGGGGTGACTCCGTCACGTTCGCGCAGGGTACTTTTATGGACAACCAATGTCAATAAGTTTGCAATCGTACTCTGGGCAGAGCACAACGCCTCTTTTCACGTCTGGCCGGGGCGTGACCGGACGAAGATGGCCGCCCGTCGCATGGGTGGATTTTCACCAACGCGACTCCGTGTCGGACACTGCACCCGCCTTGGCCAGGATCTCAGCGGTTTCTTTTATCGCATGGCAGGAATTACTTGTTCAGGATCAATGCCCATCGGGTGATCGGGCGGGTGCTGAACCGGGTGATCAGGAGAACGGACAACGGAAAACGGAGAAGAAAACGAGTTAAAATGCGCCTACTATGGCACACGTGAGGACTGACGACCTGGTCTGTCCAGTCTGTAAAGAGCCGCTGACGTTGAACGCGGAAAAGGAAACGCTCAAGTGCAGCAAGTGCCGCCGCGCGTATCCGATCCGCGATGAAATTCCCATCCTGCTGAGCGACGAGGCCGTCATCGAGGATTAAGTTCGCGTCGGTCGTGGCCGGCTCCGAAAACCGGTAAAGAGGCGGTAGTGTGTACCTGGTTGAGACACGAAAGTAACCTCACGTGCCCATGTTGCGCCGTTGCCTAATCGCGGCCAGCGAACGCGAACTCGATTGCCGTCAGATACTTGGAAACTTTCCTGCGTCGGCGCCGCCTAAATGGGAGGCCGTCCCAAAACGGCATTCCGATTGCTAGCAACAAAGTGGGCTGCAAACGAGTCTAATGCAGTGAGGCTCAGGGTCTGAGGGTCGGAGGTGACACATGGCAGAAAAGTTCTCTTCCCCTGAACTGGCGGCGCTGAGGACCGAAGTGCTCCAGGGAACTTTGGACTCCCGCCAGACCGCCGAGTTGTTCCAGGTCTTTCTGATGGGACGCGGGTATGGCGTGTCCCCGCAGGCGGCGTGGGACGCAGCAACCCGTGTGGGTGGCGCGGGCTGCTCGATTGAGTCGCTCCAGCGCGAACTGGAGAGGATCGCGTTGGTGCAATAGTTCTGCGCGGCCGGGGTCAGCGGTGAACCGGCCGCCAAAGAGGGCGTTCAAACCAGGACTTCCTCAGGAAGCAAAAGAGCCGGGTAAAACTGCCCGGCTTTTTTGTTGAATACAGGGGCGGGTGGTTAATGGTTAGTGGCAGGTCGTGCATCCCCAGGGTCTGGGGTGCGGCCCGGATGTCACCGTGTGAACCTAAACACCACCTACTCGTAGCGCAAACTTTCCACCGGGTCGAGGTTGGCAGCGCGGGTTGCCGGCACAGTGCCGAAGATCACGCCTACCAGAGATGAGACCACCAGCGCGATGATGATGGACAGCCCGGAAATCGGGATACGGAAGCTGGTGAGCATGCGGGCGGCGATGGGTGGAGCCAGTCCTACCACAATGCCGATTGTGCCCCCCACCAGCGAGATGAAGATCGCCTCCGCCAGGAACTGATACCGGATCTCGCGCCGCGTGGCGCCGATGGCCTTGCGAATGCCAATCTCGCGAATGCGGGAACTCACCGTCGCCAGCATGATATTCATAATGCCCACGCCGCTAACGATCAAGGTGACCGTGGCGATCAGCAACAACACCGCCGTCAGCGCATTCGCCGTCTTGGCGGCCACCGACAGCAACTGGGAAAGGTTCTGCGCGCGATACACCGACTCGGGACGGTGGCGCGACTGAACCACCTGCTGAATCTGTGCCGTGGCACGCGGCACCTCGCCTGAATCGCTGACTGAGAAGAACAGTTGCTTGACGCTGTCGGTCCCGCTGAAATAACGGCTGACGGTGTACGGAATCAGGATGGTGTCGTCGGCAATCTCCGACTGGCCGAACGTCTCCACCCGCTCGCGAAAGACCCCTACGATAGTGAACGGCATTCCCGTGAGCTTCAGGCTCTTTCCGATGGCGGCATCGGGTGAGCCGTAGAGGGTGGTGGCCAGTTTGACCGTGAGCTCGGCAACTTTGTTGCGGGCCATCGAGTCCTGCTCGTCAAAAAAGCGGCCGGCGACTACGTCCAGATTGCGCACGTACTTGTATGGCGAAGCCACTCCCAACACGAGCACATCGCGCTGTTTGCCCCCGGGGACCGTGATGCGGTCGTGCAGTTCGACCATCGGTGAAGCCGCCACGATGCCGGGCACTTGCTGCTGAACGGCGAGCATATCGCCCACCGTCAGGTAATCGGCCTGCGTGATGTTGATGGCAGCGTTCCCGCCAGCCTGGTAATCCACATAGATCATGTTGGCGCCGATCGCCTGGATCTGGCGCAGGATGTACTGCTTGCCGGTGAGGCCGATGGTGACAACCAGGATGAGCGAGGCGGTGCCGATGACCATGCCCAGCGCGGTAAGCGCGAATCTTACCTTGTTGCCGACGAAGGTCTCGTAGGCGAAATTCCAGATCTCGCACAGCACCAGCCGCGGCTTTTGCGGTCGCGGCGGCGCCGCCAACTGCGTACCCATACACTACAGTTTACATTTTAGAGTTTGCAGTTTGCAGCCAGGCTTAGACTGCTCGCGGCCGCGCCGAGGGACGGCGCTGCGCCGCAGCCTCGTCGAGGACCTCGCGCACGCGTCGCAGCACTACTTCGGGCGTGAACGGCTTTTGCAGGAAGGTGGTACCCGGCGGCAGTGAGCCGGCGTGGGTCAGGGCGTTGTCGGTATAGCCGGACATGTAGATGACAGCGAGATCCGGCTTGGAGGATATCAGTTCCGCAGCCAGTTGTTGCCCGCGCATATCGGGCATGACAACATCGGTCAAGAGCAACTCGATATGACTATCATGTTCTTGTACGAGGCGCAGCGCTTCCGGACCGTTGGACGCGGCCAGCACCTTGTAGCCCTTGTCGCGCAGCACCCGAGCCAGCAGTTCGCGCAGCCCTTCCTCGTCTTCCACCAGCAATATGGTCTCGCTGCCGCACAGGACAGGTTCGGGCCGCTGCGCCACGTGGGGGCGGGCGAAGGCCTGCGTGGCGGGGAAGTAGATTTTGAAAGTGGTGCCCCGACCGGGTTCGCTATAGACCCAGATGTGTCCGTTGCTCTGGCTGACGATGCCGTACACCGTGGCCAGACCCAGGCCGGTGCCCTTGCCGGCCTCCTTGGTGGTAAAGAAGGGCTCGAAGATGTGGGCGCGGGTTTCGGCGTCCATGCCGTGGCCGGTATCGCTGACTGCGAGCATCACGTAATTCCCCGGGGCGACGCCGTGATGGCGCGCCTTGGTTTCATCGAACACCACGTTTGCGGTTTCAATCGTCAGTTTGCCGCCGTGGGGCATGGCATCGCGTGCATTCACCACCAGGTTCATGATGACCTGCTCGATCTGGCCGGGATCGGCCTTGATGTTCAGCAGGTCCTCGCCCGGGTAAATGCGCAGATCAATGTCCTCGCCCAGCAGGCGGGGCAGAATCTTGCCGATGCCGGAGGTGATCTCGTTCAGCTCAAGCACCTCGGGGCGCATCACCTGTTTGCGGCTGAAGGCGAGCAGTTGGCGGGTGAGTGTGCTGGCCCGCTCCGAGGCCGCCATGATCTCATCGGCAGCGTTGCGCAAAGGCTCGCCTTCGGCCGTGTTGGACTGCACCAGGTAGGTGTAGCCCACGATGATGCTGAGCAGGTTGTTGAAGTCGTGGGCCATGCCACCGGCGAGACGGCCCACCGCTTCCATCTTCTGCGAGTGGCGCAGTTGGTCCTCGAGCCGCTTGCGCTCGGTGATGTCGCGCGCGATGGTGGCCACCCCGGCCACATTGCCGTGCTGATCGCGGATGGGTGAAACCGTCAGGGCAACGTCGATCTGCTGGCCGTCTTTGCGCATGCGGACCGACTCTTCGGTACTGCCCAGCCCCTGGCGAGCGCGTTCGACATTGGCTGCAATCCCATGGTTGTTGCCGGGCGGCAGCAGGATGCGCGCATTGCGTCCGATCGCTTCCGGCGCCGTATAGCCGTACATCCGCTCCGCTCCCGGGTTCCAACTGGTGATGACGCCGGCGACGTCTTCGCTGATGATGGCGTCCTGCGACGACTCCACGATGGCGGCCATCTGCCGCAGGCGCTGCTCCGTGGCGCGGCGTTCGGTCACGTCCCGCAGGCGTACGGTCATGACTTTTTCGCCGTTGGCTTCGAACTTGGAGATGGAAGCTTCGGCGGGGAACTCAGTGCCGTCGGCCCGGCGGCCGAAGATGACGCCACGCTCGTTCATGGCGCGCAGCACATCATGGGATTCCGAGAAGGCGCGCACGTGCTGCTCATGAATGCTCCGGTAGCGGTCGGGCAGCAGCAGGTTAATGGAGCGTCCCAAGACCTCTTCGGTGCGGTAGCCAAAAATCTTCTCGGCGCCCGGGTTGAACAGTGTGATCTTCTGCTCTTCGTTGATGGTCATGATGGCGTCTTCGGAGATCTCGACGACGCCGCCAAAGTACAGGTGCGCTTTGTGCAGCTCCCGCGCGGCACGGTAGAGCGCTGCGGCGAGGCCATAAACGACCAGGCAGACCGTGACGAATCCCAGATAGCGGATGGCGTCCGGGATGGTGGGAGCGTGTTGCAGACCGGGGAGGAAAACGAAGACAAATCCCAGCACGGTGCTGAGCAGGGTCGAAAGCAGGCCAGGCCAACTGCCGCCATACCACGTGGCCAGAGCAATGCCGGCCACCAGGAAGTAGTAAGGACGCGCGTGCGGTTGCGGGAACACCAGGGTGATGGCCAGGGCGATGCCTGTGAACAGCAGCGCAAAGCCGTACCGCAGAAACACGCTGCGCTCGTGGGTAGGTGCGAAGAGCGTCAAGGGACGGGAAGTCGCCACTTTGCCGCGTCGCGCGTGGAGCCCTGTGGAATCGCGATTCATCCCAGAGATGTTGGATGGCGTAACTGCTGCAAACGTGCAACCGAGCAGGCGCGAGGATGCGCAAAAGCCAGGTTGCCGGCAATCCGCCACCTGCCCTGGAACAACCGGCACAGTATATCACTGGCACTTGTGACGGATGTCACCATTTGCCTCGCCCCAATCAGCTCGCTGCAACCCCGGTTTGACCTTCCCGAGCTGCCGCAATTAACCTAATCGCACCCCAGCCCAAAGGCCTTGAATCATGCAGACTCGGTTCACTCTGCCCCAAGCCGCTATCCCTACGCATTGGTACAACCTGCTTTCGGACCTGCCGGAGCCGCTGCCGGCGCCGCTGCATCCGGGCACCCGCCAGCCGATTTCGCCTGACGACATGCTGGCCATCTTCCCTGAAAACCTGGTGGCGCAGGAGATGACCGCCGAGCGCTGGGTGGAGATCCCGGAGGAAGTGCGCCAGGTGTATGCCCTGTGGCGTCCGACTCCGCTGTTGCGCGCCGTGCGCCTGGAGCAGGCGCTGAACACGCCGGCGCACATTTACTACAAGTACGAGGGCGCGAGTCCGGCCGGCAGCCACAAACCCAACACGGCGGTGGCGCAGGCGTATTACAACAAGGTCGCCGGCACGAAGCGTCTGGCCACGGAAACCGGCGCCGGGCAGTGGGGCTCTTCGCTCGCCCTCGCCTGCCGGCTCTTCGGGCTGGACTGCACCGTGTACATGGTGAAGGTCAGCTACGAGCAGAAGCCGTACCGGCGCCTGATGATGCAGACCTACGGGGCGCGCGTCTTCGCCAGCCCCAGCGACCAGACGGACTACGGGCGTAAGCTGCTGGCGAAAGATGCAACGTGTCCGGGCAGCCTGGGAATCGCCATCAGCGAGGCCATCGAGCACACCGTGCGCTGTGCCGGCACCAAGTACTCGCTGGGAAGCGTGCTGAACCACGTCTGCCTGCACCAGACGGTGATCGGCCAGGAAGCTATCCGCCAGATGGAAGAAGCCGGCGAAGAACCGGACATCATCGTCGGTTGCGTGGGCGGCGGGAGTAACTTCGCCGGAATTGCCTTTCCGTTCCTGCGGCGCAAGCTGACCGAGGGCAGGAACTATCGCGTGATTGCCGTGGAGCCGACGTCGTGTCCCACGCTGACCCACGGCGAACTGCGCTACGACTTCGGCGATACCGCGCAAATGACGCCGCTATTGTGGATGTACACGCTGGGCCACAACTTCATCCCGCCCAAAATCCACGCCGGCGGCTTGCGCTATCACGGCATGGCGCCGTTGGTCAGCCACGCCCACAAGCTGGGGCTGACAGAAGCTGTGGCGTATCCGCAAACCAAGGTCTTCGAAGCGGCGATGCTGTTTGCGCGCACGGAGGGAATCATCCCGGCGCCCGAGGCGTCGCACGCCATTTGCGCCGTGATTGACGAAGCCGAACGGGCGCGCGGCGCGGGCACGAAGAAGGTGATCCTGTTCAACCTGAGCGGCCACGGATTGCTTGACCTGACCGCCTATGATGCGTATCTGAGCGGAGCGCTCAGCGACTAGCAGGCGGGGCAACTACCCGATCGCTCAATCACCCGATTGCTACGCCGCTTTGCGGATCTTCTTCACGCGCGCCTTGCCCCTGCTGACGGTACGGACCTTGGCGCGCGTGGGAGTGGTGCCTCGAAAGCACCGCGGCGCATGGGTGCGCAGCCTCGTACAGGCGGACTTGAATGCCACCGCGCGCGTTGCGCAGAACCTGTGCTTGTGGCTTGGTTGGGGCGAAGGCACGGCGGTTGAGGTGCGCCGCCGTGCATGTGGCGATGTCGGCCCCACCGCGCTTGTGCGCAGCGGCGGCCCGTCTCAGCCCTTTACCGGAAGCTGTGGCTGGAACCCGGCAACCTGGTTCGGCTGGATGCGCAGGAATTCAGGCGTGAGATTGCAGTAGTTTGATGCGATGCTGGCGGCGACCATGTGATCGAGCGCGGCTTTCTCAGCGACACCCAGTCCGAAGTAGCTGCGTCCGAACATCTCGCGCGATGCCGTCATCGAAACCATGAGCCACATCTCTGCGGCCAATAAGCGTACCAATGAACTTTCGAAATTTTCGTGTGCCATTCTGTCCAGAGAGACCTCACCGCCCCGGCGAAAAGTGCATCATCCGTGTGCTCGCAAAGGGCTGTACTATTCGTACTCTTTCTTTATTAGATGCACAATCAGGTGTTTCGCTGTATGGCGGGACAGACGACACTACTGCGTCAGCTTCCGGCGAGAGCCGTGTTTTCGCCGGAGGCAACTCTGCAGAGCCACACCAATCAGCGCAGGCGTGGGCCGCGCTGTTCGTCAGCCAAGGTCGGTCCGGTGCTGGACGCAGCCGGCCGCGCTGTAAACGGGAACGGCCACGATGCCGGCGCAACCGGGAATGGAACCGGGCGGGCGACACTGCCCAGTGTGCCGACATTGGGGATGCCGCCTAACCCGGCAAAAGCGCTGAGCGGCGACATCACGGACTGCATTGCGCCCAGTCCGCCGTGCAGCACCGCGAACGGCTCCGGAGCGAAGGCGCGCGTCGCGTCCGGCAATCCGAGACCGGTGCGGCTGATGTCGCCCACGTCCAGCAATTGCGCGCTTTGCTTAATTACCTGGAACAACCGCTCGACCCGCTGCGGACTACGTGCGGCCGGCGCTCCTTGCACCTGGAACTCAGGATGGTGCGCCAGGATGAGCGCGGCGAGTCCGGTAATGTGGGCGGCAGCGACAGAAGTGCCGTCGCCTACCGCGTAGCCGTTTCCCGGCGCCGTAGAAATTACCGCTACGCCCGGAGCGCATATGCCCACCTGCGGTCCAAAGCTGGTAAAGCGCGCGCTGAAGTAGCCCTCGGCCGTCACGCGGCCTGCGATGGTGTGCGCGTGATAGCTGTTGGGAGGAAACTCGCCGAACTTTCCCAGTGCCGAAGCCGTCAGTACTGTCGGCGATGCCGCGAGTCCCTGCAACGGACTGCCGGAATCGCCAGCGGCCGTGATGCACGCGATGCCCACCAGCTTGGCCTTGAGCAACGCTTGTTCGATCAGTTCGGAAGGCTCCGGCCCTCCGAGGTTCAGGTTGATGATGTCCACCTGCTGCTCAATGCAGGATTCCAGTGCCTGGAGCAGGTCGCTGTAACGGCCGCCGGGATACAACTTGCAGACCAGCAACTCCACTTCCGGCGCACAGCCTCGCACCCCGCCGCCATCCGCATTGGCTGCGATGATCCCGGCGCAGAATGTGCCATGACCGGCCTCGTCTTCCTTCCAGCCCTGGCGGTCGTTGCTGGTCAGGTCAATGCCCTCTTTTACGCGCTTCAGGCCGTCGTGAGTGGAAATGCCGGTGTCAATTAGTCCGACCTTGATTCCCTGCCCGCGGAAGTTTGGCGGCAACTGATCAATCTTCAGCGCCCGCAGGCCCCAGCCGGTGAGCGCTGTCTTGGGGAAATTCGGAATAGTTTCGCGCAGCGAGGTTAGCGTGACGACGTTATCGCCGTCGCGATCGAGATTGGGATTGGGCAGCCACAAGCTCCAGAAGTCCGCCTCGGGCTTCACGAACAATCCGCGCACGGCTTCGGGCGCCTCGCTGTCAATCGTAAGTTCAACCTCGCCGTTTTTGTCGGTAATGCCGCGCGCCGGCCATTGGCTGCCGAACAAGTACACCTGCGCGCGCGGGACCGGGCCGTTACTCCCCATGACAGTGATCGTCACCGTGAACCCTTCACCCGGCGCGACGGCAATGCCAGGATCGGCGCACAGCGGCACGGCCTCCGCGGGAAACGACAACAGGTGATCGCGCTCGATAATCAGCCGCGGACCGGCGGCCTGCTGCAACATCTGCGCGCTGGAATCGGGCATGCGCGCCACAATCACGCGTTGTGGTCCGCCTATGTTCTCGGGGAAAGTTCCCAGTCCGCTGCGGAAGGCAAGAACCTTGACGGACTCGACATCCGGCGTGTCGTTGAGCAACTGCTGTACTTGTTCGACGGGGACCGGTGGAAACCCGGGAACTGATCGCGTTGCGATAAGATACTGCGACTTGCGAGACGTCACCTGTCTGCCTCCGTTAGTGCGGCGCGTCCTGGATTCGGCGCGTGGTTCCCGTTCTTCTTCCTGCGCTGCACTCCTTCTGGATTTGGAAGTGGTCTCATCTGATTTCGCCATGCATTCCTCCGATTTTCGCGTGCGTCCGGATACAGCGGCGAGCACGCGAGACGTGGCTGCGGACGCCCCACGCGTCCGCAGCCTCAACCATCATCAGTACAGGCCCGTGCCGTAGCCCCACATACCGGTCTGGAAGGGATTCTGGACTTGGCCACTTCCGATCCCGCCAATCTGGCCGTAGGGCTGGCTGCGAATGTTGAATGGCCAGTTGCTCACCCCAGCACCGAGTTGCTGGGGCGGAAATTGCTGCCCGAACGGCGAGATGCCATAGGGCAGACGGCTCTGCTGCGTCAGTGCGGTCAGTGGGTTCTGGTACTGACTCGCGAGGGTCTGCAGATGCACCAATGCCTGGAGGTGCTGCGGATGTATCTGGCTGAAAGGCGTTTGCCCGTAGGGCGAGGTCTGGCCGAAAGGCGAAATCTGCCCGAACGGCGAGCCCTGGCCCAGTTGCGGCTGGCCGA
>JBHGBA010000072.1:0-18352 GCA_041946775.1 Terriglobales bacterium | reverse complement strand
TGCCCGATCGTGCCCACGTTCACGTGCGGCTTGGTGCGATCAAACTTCTCTTTCGCCATGTCTCTTCTTCTCCTCGGCGCTACGCCGGAGTTGTTTCTGTTCCGTCATCCGCATCGGACTCGTCCATGCAAAACGAGCCGAGCCATTCTTGCCGTTCTACTAATCCCTCCGGCAACAAGCGCTCGTTCAGGTGCTGATAATCAGTCGCGAACCTGTCGCGAAAGGCTTCAAACTCATGGTGCGATCGCCAAATATCCTTTACAGCACAGGTACAATCTGATTCGCACTTCAATTCGGTCCCGCAGTAGCCCTCGGCACGCCGGAAAATCAAGCTGCGAATTCCGCCAGGGCCGAATACTTCCCTGAACTCTGCCAGCCGCCGGTCGCCGATCCGAACCCGATGGAGCACGACGAACCGCCGGGCAGGCCACCATCACTTATTCACCGTCCGCCCTTGCACCTTGGCGATGATCTCCTCGGCCACCGCGCGCGGCGCTTCCTCATAGCGCGCAAAGTGCATGGAGAACGTCGCCCGGCCCTGGGTGTTCGAACGCATCTGCGTAGCGTAGCCGAACATCTCGCTCAACGGCACTTTCGCCTTAATCACCTGCGACCCGGCCCGGTGTTCCATACCTTGCAAATGGCCACGGCGCGAACTTAGGTCACCGATAATGGCGCCGGCGAAATCTTCCGGCACCACCACTTCGACCGACATCACCGGTTCCAGCAGCACGGGCGACGCCTTGCGCGCGGCTTCCTTGAACGCCATGGAGCCCGCGATCTTGAACGCCATTTCGCTGGAGTCCACCTCGTGGTAGCTGCCGTCGAGCAGGATGGCCTTGATGTCCACCATCTCGTAGCCCGCCAGGATGCCGCCTTCCATGGCTTCCTTAATACCCTGGTCCACCGGCTTGATGTATTCCTTGGGCACCGATCCGCCGACTATTTCGTTCACAAACTCGTAGCCGCCGCCCGCCGGCATCGGTTCGATGCGGATCTTCACGTGACCGTACTGGCCGCGCCCGCCGGTCTGCCGGATGAACTTCCCTTCGGCTTCCGTCGCCTTGCGGATCGTCTCGCGATAGGCCACCTGCGGCTTGCCGACGTTGGCCTGCACGTTGAACTCGCGCATCATGCGGTCCACGATGATTTCCAGGTGGAGCTCACCCATGCCGCTGATGATGGTCTGCCCGGTTTCCGGATCCGTGTGAACGCGGAACGTCGGATCTTCCTGGGCCAGCTTGCCCAGCGCGATCCCCATCTTTTCCTGGTCGCCCTTGGTCTTCGGCTCGACGGCAACGGAAATCACCGGCGCCGGGAACTCGATGGACTCCAGCAGGATGGGTTTGTTCTTGTCGCAGATGGTGTCGCCCGTGGTGACGTTGCGCAGGCCGACGCAGGCGCAGATATCGCCCGCGTAAACTTCGCTGATCTCTTCGCGCTTGTTGGCGTGCATCTGCAACAGGCGCCCGATACGCTCGGTCTTGCCCTTGCCGGAGATGTACACGCTGTCGCCGGTCTTCAACTGCCCCGAGTACACGCGGATGAAGGTCAACTGGCCGACGAACGGGTCGGTCATGATCTTGAACGCCAGCGCGGAGAACGGCTCGTCGTCGTCCGCCTTGCGGGTCAGCACGTTTTCCGGATGATCGGGATCGTGGCCTTTGACGGGAGGAATATCAATTGGCGAAGGCAGGTAATTGACTACAGCATCGAGCAGCGGCTGCACGCCTTTGTTCTTGAACGCCGCGCCGCAGAGCACCGGGAACAGCTTCAGGGCGATGACGCTCTTGCGCAGCGAGGCGCGCAACTCGCCGGGCGCGATTACCTCGCCTTCCATGTACTTGTGCAGCAGGTCGTCGTCGTTCTCGACAATCGTCTCGACCATCTGGTTATGGAACGCGGTCGCCTTCTTCTTCAGGTTCTCGGGAATGTCTTGTTCGACGAACTTCGCGCCCAGGGTCTCTTCCAGCCACACAAAGGCCTTCATGTCGAACAGGTCGATGATGCCTTTGAAATTGGATTCGCTGCCGATGGGCAACTGGATGGCGACGGGGCGGGCGTTGAGGCGCTTGCGGATGGTGTCAATGGCGTGCTCAAAATCGGCGCCCATCTTGTCCATCTTGTTGATGAAGCAGATGCGCGGCACCCCGTATTTATCGGCCTGGCGCCAGACCGTCTCCGACTGCGGTTCCACGCCGTGTACGGCATCGAAAACCGCTACCGCGCCATCGAGCACGCGCAGCGAGCGCTCCACCTCGGCGGTGAAGTCCACGTGGCCGGGGGTGTCAATGATGTTGACGCGTTCGTCGCGCCAGAAACAGGTCGTGGCGGCGCTGGTGATGGTAATCCCGCGCTCCTGCTCCTGCTCCATCCAGTCCATCGTGGCGGTGCCTTCGTGGACCTCGCCGATGCGGTGCGTCCTGCCGGTGTAGAACAGGATGCGCTCCGTCACCGTGGTCTTGCCGGCGTCGATGTGCGCCATGATGCCGATGTTGCGGCAACGCTCTAATGGGACCTGTCTTGGCACTGTCTTACTGCTTTCCTTGTACGTTCGTGGCGGCGACGGCGCCGCACCGGGGCTTAAGCCCCTTCATTAATAATCTCTTTGCGTGCCGGCGCGGCTGAAGCCGCGCCCTTTCAAACCGCTTGTGCGTAACCCCAGATCAGCCGATAACCGAGAGCCGCCAGCCGGTTTACCACCGATAATGCGCAAACGCCTTATTGGCCTCCGCCATACGGTGGACATCTTCCTTCTTTTTGATGGACGCCCCGCGGTTATTGGCGGCATCGAGCAACTCGTTGGTGAGCTTGTCCACCATGCCCTTCTCGCCGCGCGCCCGGCTGTACGTCAGCAGCCAGCGAATGGCGAGCGAAGTGCGCCGGTCGGGATTCACTTCGACCGGCACCTGGTAGTTGGCGCCGCCCACGCGCCGCGTCTTCACTTCCAGCACCGGTTTGCAGTTCTCAACCGCCTTCTTGAACACCTTCAGCGCGTCGTCGCCGGCCTTCTCCTGGAGCTGCTTCATGCAGTTATAGAAGATGCCCTGCGCCGTGCTCTTCTTGCCGTCCCACATCATCGAGTTCACGAACTTGGTCACCAGCGTGGAACCGTAGATGGGGTCGGCGGCCACTTCCCGCTTCGCGATATAACCTTTTCTTGGCATATCAAAACCAGCTCTTAGCTCTTAGCCCCTAGCTGTTAGCTCTCAACTTTGGGCCGGCGGCCTCTTGTCCGCCTGGTTGCTCCTGTTCAGCGCCAAACCGGCAACTGACAACTGGCAACTGACAACTACTTCGGCCGCTTCGCCCCGTACTTCGAGCGGCTCTGCTTGCGGTTGGCCACGCCCACCGAATCCAGCGTGCCGCGGATCACGTGATAACGCACGCCCGGCAGGTCCTTCACGCGGCCCCCGCGGATCAGCACGATCGAGTGCTCCTGCAGGTTGTGGCCGACGCCAGGGATATACGTCGTCACTTCGATGCCGTTCGTGAGGCGGACGCGGGCCACCTTGCGCAGCGCCGAGTTAGGTTTCTTCGGCGTCTGGGTGTACACGCGGGTGCACACCCCGCGCTTTTGCGGGCACGACTGCAACGCCGGGCTGGCCGTCTTGTAACGCGGGGCCGAACGGCCCTTGCGAACCAATTGATGGAATGTAGGCACTCTAAGCCACTCCTTCAGCGTTCCGGCGCAACCGCCACTGCGCACGCGGCGGCAAAAGCGGCGCGCTCCTCTCATCACCCTTTCGCGGGCTGGCCGGCTTCGCGCCGAACCATAATTCCCCACAAGCGCCTGGCTTCCAGGGAGATTTCGGTTTCCGTGGACTCAGCTAACGACGGTGGCGCCAAAGCTCGTCCGAGTGGCGCTCGTTTCGTTGGCCACGACCTGCATACCCCTCCCATGCGGGAAGGCAGCGCAGGTACGTTTCAGCGAGGATCTCCGCCCAACTGAACGGACCGTTACTTCCAATGCTCAACCGTACTCTGGACCGCATCCAGAACCACAGGCAAGCCTGTCTCGACTCGCAGAACCGTTCAAATATAGCAACTCACGGTGCGAGCGTCAATACGTGGAATACAGGCGCGATGCGGATTCCCGCCGTGTGCGTTTGATGATCGAGGAACCGTGATGTTGTGAGTTGTAGCGCCGTCCTTCCGGCGGCGGGCCCCCGCTTTTTGCTTTGCTTCTTCCTCTACGCCCTTCGCGTCGCCGGCGCCTGAGCGTTTCCCTCACCAGCCCAATACCCGGCTAGACCTGCTACTGCTCGCTCAGCCAATCGCGCAGTGTGGGTTTGTGCTTCTCGTGCGCTTTCTTCTTCTTCACCGGAACGGCGCGAGTGGGAGGCGGCGCGCCGATCACTTCCCGGGCCGCAGACTTCACTGCCTGGGTCGCGCGAAACGGCTTGGGCTTTTTCCGGGCCATGTTGAACTCCGACAATGATACTCGCGCTGCGACGTTTCTCGCCTCCGTACCAGGGTCGTCACTGTGCAATAATGGCAACTCCAGCGGGGGACGCACCGCAATGCCGATGGCCTTAGACGAACGCGATTTCTTCAACGAGCGCCCGGAGACGCGCAAACACACGCTGCATTGCCCGCACTGCCGCCAGTCGGCAGAATACGAACTGGCGTGGCTGGTACGCACCAAAAAAGCGCAACTGCCGCCCCGCGCCGACGAGCGTGACCGCGCCAAGTTCGCTAACGCGCGTTCCTACATGGTCCGCCGCGACGATCTCGTGGCCTGCAAGAACTTGCGCTGTCGCAAGCGCTTCGAGGTCGCGGGCGTGCAGTCGGTGGTCTTCCTTCCCGAAAGCGGCGGCCGGCCCGCCAATCTGGACGACGACAACTTCGGCAACCGCTGAACGACGTCCGTTTCCCGCTCTCCGTTCTTGGTTGATCTCTGGTGGAACCCTGCGATTCGACGGCCAATTACCAAATTACTCAACTACTCAATTACCCGATTACCCAATCACCCGGTGGTCGTTTATACTCTCCCGTCGCCAACTTGGACTTGCAAATCTGAATGCGTGAGGTGGCCGGTGAAGATCCTGGTCTGCATGAAACAAGTTCCGCAGAAGGACGCGCCGTTGAAGCTGAACGAAAGCGGCGCCTGGATTCGGGAAGACCTGTCGTACGAAGTCAACGAACCTGATGCCTACGCCCTGGAAGAGGCGCTGCGGCAAAAGGAAAAGCACGGCGGGGAAGTGGTCGTCATCACTGCCGGGCCGGCGCGGGCCCAGCAGGTGCTGCGGGAGGCGCTCGCCAAAGGCGCCGATCGCGCCATCCACCTTGAAGACCCCGCGTTCGCCGGCTTCGACGCACTCAATACCGCCAAGGCAATCGCCGCCGCCATAAAGGATGAGCAGTTCGACCTGGTGTTTACCGGCTTGCAGTCCGACGACTATGGTTACGCGCAGACCGGCGTCGTGCTGGCCGAACTGCTGGGCTGGCCGCACGCCACCATCATCATGCAGATCGAAAAGCAGGACGGCGGGATTCGGGTGAAGCGCGAGTTGGAAGCAGGCCACTTCCAGTTCGTGGATATGCCACTGCCGGCGGTGCTCACCATTCAGTCGGGCATCAACAAACTGCGCTATGCCACCCTGATCGGCATCAAGCAGGCCAAGAACAAGCCCTTGAAAAAAGTGGCCTTGGCCGACGTCCAGGGAGCTGTGGCTACAAACCTTCAGCAGATCGAGCGCCTCTATATCCCTCAGAAGACGAAGAAGACCGAGGTGCTGGACGGCGCTCCCGCGGAAATTGCCAAAAAGCTGGTGGAGAAATTGCGCAACGATGCACGCGTGCTTTGAAACTGGCCGTCGCTGCACCTCGCGAATTAGAGGTGTGTGGTGGCGAACTACGACGACGCACAGAAGGCGCTGGATGCCCTCATTCAGGATGAGGACACGGGCTGGAACCTCTCGGTCCTGGGATACAGTCTGTTGGTTTCCGCCGTGATTCCAGCGGTGTTTGTGTTCGTTGGCTGGCGCAGTGGTTCACTGTTCTGGTTCTGGTCCATCTTGGGACTGGTGGTGCTCGGTTTCAGTTTTGTCGCTGCGGGAAGACGTCGTGAAATGCGAGCCGCAAAGCACTTGGCGGCGGTGGAAGGCATAATTCGCGGTGAAGTCGCCGCCAGCATGAAGGCGCGTGAACTGCCGCCAGTGGAGAAGCTGGAAGAGCAGGCGGCGCCCCAAAGCGAAAGAGACCGCGCTGCTTGAGGAGGGCTCATGGTCGGCACAGGCAGGCGACCGGCAGAAGTCGATCTCGAAAAAGCCGAAAAGGGCAATGCGGTCTTCGCCATCGGTGCAGGGTTGCTGCTGGCGGCCCTGCTGGTTGCTTTCTTCGCGCCCGCCAGCGCCAAGGTGCAAAGCGCATCCTTGTTCATCGCAATCATTGCAGTCCTGGCAGTCGCCGGAATTGGGCTGATGGGTTGGGGCTGGCGCCAGCGTCGCCGGTCGTCGTAAGCGGGCCACATCACGTTTTGAAATCATCAAGCGAGCATGCGAAATGGCTGACACTATCCTGGTAACGGTCGAGCAACGTGAAGGTAAGTTGAACCGCGTTTCCTATGAGACGCTGGCTGGCGCGCAAGCCATCAGCGCGCAAACCGGCTGGCCGGTAGAGGCCGCTGTGCTGGGCAACGGCGTGACCGACATCGCGCGCGAGTTCGCTGCACAGAAGGTCGAAAAGGTCTACGACCTCGAAGCCCCGCGGGTTGAGCCATACACGCCCGATGCATTTGCCTTCGCCCTGAAGCAGTTCATCACTGAGCGGCCGCCGAAACTGGTGCTCATGCCGCACACTTACCAGGTGCGCGACTTCGCCCCCAAGCTCGCGACCCAGCTCGGCCGCACGCTCATCAGCGACGCCATCGGTTTCAAGTATGATGGCGGACGGCTGCGCTTCGTCCGCCAGATGTTCCAGGGGAAATTTGCCGCCGACGTGGTGTTCACCGGCGAGCCGCCTTACTTCGTCACCCTCCAGGCGGGCGCATTCCGCGCCGACCAGGTGCAGGCCGGAGCGTCGGCCGCGGCGGTCGAAACCGTCAACATTGATGTTCCGGAGAACGTCATCCGCAACCGGCCGCACGAGGTCTTCAAAGAAGCCAAGCAGGCCGTGGACCTCACGCAGGCGGAAATCATCGTCGCCATTGGCCGCGGCATTAAGGAACAGAAGAACATTGACTTGGCGAAGCAGTTGGCCGACGCGCTGGGGGCGGAAATCGCGGCGTCGCGCCCCATCTGCGACTCCGGCTGGCTGCCGATGGATCGCCAGGTGGGCTCCTCGGGGCAGACCGTAGCGCCGAAGCTCTACCTCGCCTTGGGCATCAGCGGCGCTATTCAGCACGTGGTGGGCATGAAGGGCTCAAAAACAATCGTCGCCGTGAACAAGGATTCCGAGGCGCCCATCTTCGAAGTTGCGGACTATGCGGTGGTGGGCAATCTGTTCGATGTCCTCCCGCCGCTGATCGAGGAAGTTAAAAAGGCGAAGGCGTAACAAAGGTTTCAACGTTTCAAAGTTTCAAGGTTCGAAGGTTCCCAGCGTTGACTCGCAGTAACCTAGAGCACGGTTGCGGAGGTGCACACTGGCCCGTACTTATCGCGATTTGCTGGTTTGACAGAAATCCAAAGCGTTGGCGGTGCTGGTTTACGGAGCAACAGAAGCGTTCCCTAGATCTGAAACCTACGGATTGACGGCCCAACTACGTCGAGCTTGCATTTCCGTTATCTCCAACATCGCCGAGGGGAAAGGGCGAACGACTACGGGCGAGTTTCTTCACTTCTCGGACAGGCGCGAGGCTCTCTGCTTGAAATTGACGCTCAACTTGAAATCGCATTTGAGCTCAAGTTCCTGACGGAAGCTCGATACAGGCACATAGAGAAACAGGCATATGAGGTGCTCGGTCTCCTGAACCGCCTGATGAACTCATTGCGAGTACGTGGCCGGACCGATGTCTTTGAAACCTTGAAAGAAGAATGAAACCTTAAACTCGAATTGAGTCATTGCAAGCACGCTTCGCACCGGCGTCTTTGAAACCTTGAAACCTTCGAAACCTTGAAACCTTATGCTCGTCTTTCGCAAACCTCTCCCCAACCTCGGGCGCCCGCAGATGGGTGCCGACGTGGTCATCGTCGGCGGTGGGCCCGCCGGTATGGCGTGCGCCCTGCGCCTGGCGCAACTCATCGACGCTCACAACGAAAAGCACCCCGACGCGCCCCTCAGCAAAGAAAACATCTACATGCTGGAGAAAGCGCGCGAGATCGGCCAGCACTGTCTCTCCGGAGCTTTGCTCGATCCGCGGTCTCTGCGCGAGCTGCTGCCCGGTTTTGAAAAGGAAGCGCCGCTCGACGCCGAGGTCACGCAAGAATCCGTCCATTACCTGACCCGCAACGGCGGCTTCAAGCTGCCCATCACGCCGCCGCCTTTGCGCGACCACGGCAACTATGTCGTTTCCATCAATCGCCTGGTGAAATGGCTGGGCGAAAAAGTCGAGGCCGCCGGAATTACCGTGTTCACCGGCTTTGCCGGCTCCGAACTGCTGATCGAGAACGAACGCGTTATCGGTGTGCGCACCGACGACAAGGGCGTGGACAAGAACAACGAGCCGAAAGCTAACTTCGAGCCCGGCTACGACCTGAAATCCAAAGTCACGGTTCTTGCCGAAGGCCCACGCGGTTCGCTGACCAAGCAACTCGTCGGACGCTTTCAACTCGACCGCGACCGCAACCCGCAAACCTACGGCATCGGCGTGAAAGAGTTGTGGGAACTGCCGCCGGGACGCATCGCCGCCGGCGAAGTCATCTACACCATGGGCTGGCCGCTGACCTCCAAAGAATACGGCGGCGCCTGGATTTACGGTAGCAAGGACAACATCGCCTCGCTCGGCTTTGTCACCGGCCTTGACTATCCCGACCCGCGGCTCGACCCGCAGCGCGTGCTCCAGGAATTCAAGCTCCACCCGATGGTCCGCCGCCTGCTCGAAGGCGGCAAGATGATCCGCTACGGCGCCAAGTCGCTGCCCTACGGTGGCTGGTGGTCCATCCCTCCGGTCGCGGGCGATGGCTGGATGGTTCTCGGCGACTCCGCCGGCTTCCTCAACTCCCAGCGCCTCAAAGGAATTCACCTGGCCATCAAGAGCGGCATGTTAGCCGCAGAAACCGCTTTCGACGCCATGCTGAAGAACGACTTCTCCGCCCAGCAGATCGCCAGCTACGCCGAGCGCGTCGAAAACAGCTGGATCAAAGAAGAGCTGTGGCCGGTGCGCAACTTCCACCAGGGATTCGAGCATGGCTTCTGGCACGGCCTGTTGCACGCCGGACTCCAGCAGCTCACCGGCGGCCGCGGACTGCACGCGCGCTATGCAGCCATGGCAGGCCACGCGCGGCTCAAGCAACTTAGTCAGCTATCGCCCACCGGCAATGCCGCGGCCCACCTGCTCAATGACTATAAGGGCGACGGCAAACTCACCTTCGACAAGCTCACCGACCTCTACCACTCCGGCACCAAGCACGAGGAAGATCAGCCCTCGCACCTTGTCATCCACGACACCAACATCTGCAACACGCGCTGCGTGGTCGAGTACGGCAACCCCTGCCACCACTTCTGCCCGGCCAACGTGTACGAGATGGAAGAGGCCGCCGACGTCCCCCACGGCAAGCAGATCCACCTCAACCCTTCGAACTGCGTGCACTGCAAGACCTGCGACATCATGGATCCCTACCAAATCATCACCTGGGTGCCACCCGAGGGCGGCGGCGGGCCCAACTACGACGGAATGTAGACATTTGTGATTTGGTGATTGGTGATTGAAGGGGTAGCGCCGCCGTCCCGGCGGCGGTCCCCGGCCCCGCAGTTGTAGCGCCGCCGTCCCGGCGGCGGGTCCCCGGTTTTCCCCTATGTCCTCTTTGGTTAATCCCTCAGCGTACAATGAACATCGCAAATGAAGCTCAGGATCATCACCCTTCTACTGCTGGTTCCTCCCCTCTCCCTTGCCCAGCGCAAACCCGCCGCGAACGACGGCCCCTGGCGCCTGGTCAGCATCCACACCACCGGGTCGCAGCGCTTTTCCGAGGTTGACATTGTCGCCACCACCGGCCTCCGGGTCGGCGCCGAGGTCACGCCGAACGACATGAAGGCCGCCGCCGACAGACTGGCCACTCTGGGCGCTTTCGAAGAGGTCAGCTATGAGTACGGCCCCGCCGGCACCGGCGTGAAACTCGATTTCAAGCTGGCCGACGCCCCCGAATTCCTGACCACCACCTTCGACAACTTCGTCTGGTTCACCGACCACGAGCTGACCGACGCCGTTCGCAGGACCGTCCCGCTCTTCCACGGGGCCGTACCAACCGAGGGCGAGATGCTGGGCCAGGTTACTGATGCCCTCCAGGCCCTCCTCGCCGAGCGCCACATCCCAGGCACAGTCCGCTTTCAATTGGAAGCCGAGCGCCCTGAGGCCAAGGTCCGCAGCGGCGTCTTCCTGATAGACGGCATTGAGATCAAGATTGCCGAGATCAAGTTCCCCGGCGCATCCGCTGAACAGGCACAATTCCTCGCACCCGCCAGCAGCCGCCTGCGCGACCTGCCCTTTCAGCGCTCCACCGTTCGCAGTTTCGCCGAGTTGAACCTGCGCCCGGTCTTCCTCCAGCACGGCTACCTGAAGGCCCAGTTCGGCGAGCCCCAGGCCACCCTCGTCGGCAGCGGTCCCGCTTCGCCTTCGATCGCCGTTTCCATCCCCGTTACGCCCGGCCTGCAATACCGGCTCGGCGCGCTTCGCTGGTCGGGCAACCGCGCCCTGCAAACCTTCGACCTCGACCGCCTTTTGCACGTGCGCGTCGGCGCGCCAGCCGATCTCGTGCAACTCCAGCGCGACCTCGAAGCGGTCCATGCCGCTTACGCCAGCCGCGGCTACCTGCGCGAGCAGACACGCGAGGTGCCCACCTACGACGACTCCGTGCAGGTAGTCAGCTACGAATTGCAGGTGAACGAAGGCGACCAGTACAAATTTGGCAGCGTGGAAATCGTCGGCCTCGACGCCAAACTGCGCAACCGGGTCCGCAGCGAGTGGAGCATGCGCGAAGATGACCCCTACGATCCCGCCTACGTGAAAACCTTCCTGCGCGCTGCCCTGGCGCTGCTTCCGCCGGGCGCCGTGACCCGCGTCAGCCAGGACATCAACGACCAGACCAGGACCGTCGAGGTCGTCCTCCAGTTCGAATTTCAGCAGCCTATAAGGTGATGAAAGGTGACCTGGAGGTCGTTAGTAATTTAGGTACGGGTTTTCCTCAGCCGGCTGGTGTCAAACCTGTGCAAATCCCCGCAAAAAGCAAGCAAAAACAGCTACTTTGCTCTTGCGTATTCAGGTACGTGCTCCGCATAATAGCCCTGTCGGCCGATGAACCGATACCATCGAGCGGATGTGCTACGCATCCTTCGGATCACCGGGCAGCAGCTCTCGCAATGGCAGAAGGCGGGGCTGGTGCCCGCGGGTGACATTTTCTCGTTTTTTGATCTCCTGCAATTGAAAAAAGTCCGCGACCTGCGCGCCAAACACGTGCGGCCGGCAGTGATCCGCGCCTCGCTTCAGGCGATGCAGAAGCAGGTCGCCGGCATGGAGAACCCGCTGCTCGAGGCAGGCACCTTCCCGGCGAACGCGCGCGTGGTCTTTCGCCACGATGGCCAGGCGGTGGATCCCATGACCGGACAATTAGTCATGGACTTCGCCCACGGCGAGCAGGTGATCTCGGCCAACGTGAAGTCTCTGCCCGCAGCGGAAACCGTGGCCGAACTGTTCGCCCGCGGCGTGGCGCTGGAAGAAGACCCCGGCGCGCAGCCGGAAGCCATCGAATGCTACCGCAAGGTGCTCGCGCTGGAGCCTGCGCACGCGGCGGCGCACATCAACCTCGGCACCATCTTTTACAACCGCCGCGAGTTCGGCCTGGCGGAAAAACACTATTGCGCCGCCGTGGCCATCGATCCCCGCTACGCCCTGGCGCACTTCGATCTGGGCAACGTGCTGGACGAAACGGGACGCATCGGCGCCGCCATTGACGCCTACAAGACCGCCTTGTCCCTTGCGCCCACCTATGCCGACGCGCATTACAACCTCGCGCTGGCGTACGAAAAAGTCCGCGAACCCCGCAAAGCTCTGAGCCACTGGCGCGCCTACCTCAAGCTCGACACCTCCGGCCCCTGGAGCCTGCATGCGCGCAACCAGATCCGCAAAATCCTCGCCGCCGACCCGCTAAAGTTGGTCTACCGGAAGTAGTTCCCAGTTTGCAGTTCACAGTTTGCAGCTACCCCATTTTTACTTGTCTTTAGCTGCAAACTGCGAACGTAAGATCACCCGATCACCGGATCACCCGATCAGCCGATGGGCATGATACAATCCCCAGTTTTCATCTCCCCGGTGAGGCACTCTTATGGCAGAGACATACGCAAAGATGGCCGAAGCAGCGCGTCCGCTGGTGGCGCTCAGCGACGACGAGCAGTTGTTCCGCGACAGCGTGCGCCAGTTCGCGCAGGACACCATTCGTCCCGTCGCGCGCGAGATGGACGAGAAGGGCGTCTTCGAACACAGCATCATTGACCAGTTCTTCCAGCTCGGATTGATGGGCATCGAGGTCCCGGAGGAATATGGCGGCGGCGCGGGCACGTTCTTCGAGGCGATCCTGGCAGTCGAGGAATTGTCGCGCGTGGACCCTTCGGCCGCGATCATCGCCGACGTGCAGAACACGCTGGTCAACAACGCCCTGTTGCGCTGGTGCACGCCGGAGCAGAAGAAGCGCTATCTCCCCAAGATGACCAGCCAATGGGTCGGCGCCTACGCCCTCAGCGAAGCCGGCGCAGGTTCCGACGCGTTCTCCCTCACGACTAAAGCGGAACCGAAGGGCAACGAGTGGGTGCTCAACGGCCGCAAGCTGTGGATCACCAACGGCAAGGAAGCCAGCCTGTTCATCGTCTTTGCCACCGTGGATCCCAGCGCCGGGTACAAGGGCATCACCGCGTTCCTCGTCGAGAAGGAGTTCCCCGGATTCAGCGTCGGCAAGAAGGAAGACAAACTTGGAATTCGCGCATCGTCCACCTGCGAACTGGTCCTGGAAGATTGCCGCGTCCCGGCGGAAAACCTGCTCGGCGAAAAAGGCAAAGGCTACAAGATCGCCATCGAGACGCTGAACGAAGGCCGCATCGGCATCGGCGCGCAGATGGTTGGCCTGGCGCAGGGCGCCTGGGAAGCCGCCTCAAAATACGCCCAGGAGCGCAAACAGTTTGGGCAGCCCATTGCCAATTTCCAGGCCATCCAGTTCGACTTGGCGCAAATGGCCACCGAGATCGAAGCCGCGCGCCTGATGGTCTACAATGCGGCCCGCATGAAAGACGCCGGCCTCAACTTCGTGAAAGAAGCAGCCATGGCCAAGCTGTTTGCCTCGCAGGTGGCACAGCGCGTCTCGTCGCAGGCGCTGGAAATCTTCGGTGGCTACGGCTTCACCCGTGATTACCCGGTCGAAAAGTATTTCCGCGACGCCAAAATCGGCGCCATTTACGAGGGCACGTCGAACATGCAGCTCGCCACCATCGCCAAGCTGGTGATGGGCAAATAGCTCATTTGCGAGTTAGCGATTTGTGATTTGTGATTGATCTAGCGGCGCCAAGACTGACGTAGCGACGGTTTTGATTAACGTAGCGCCGCCGTCTCGGCGGCGGGCCCCGGCCGTCCTTCGCGCTCTCTTGGTGCCCCACCCTCGCGCCGCGGTTTGCGGCGCTTGGGCGGGCAAATGTTCAGCTCAGCAGTAGCTTAAGCCTCGCCCGCGGAACTAAGCGCTAAGAGCTTTTGATTGAAAATCTCTACCCGCGATGCGATGATGTGCTGCTGATCTACATGCCCCACCAGCGCCAATTCGAACGCTTCACTATCTCCGAAGACGCGGTCGCCACCGACGAACGCGGCCGAGTCCTCGGCAAAGTCATTGTTGCCGGTGGCGGCGGCATGGCGATCAAACTCGCCGATCAATTGCAGCCCGGCGAACACCTGCGCATCACTATCATTGAGCCTGATCTGGGCACCAGCAACACCATTGACGTGGTCGTCCGCTATGTCCATCAGGGCACCGCGGGCGTTGAGTTCGTCACCGGCCGCACCGCATCAGCCTAAACTGATGCCCAGGTTCGCACCGTGTATTCCATGCTAGTTGGCGCGCCCAATTACCCAATTACGTAATTACCCAATTACCAGATTACCGGGACGCGTCCGCGTTACCAAATTACCCGGACGCGTCCGCGCAGCGGACGCGATGAAGATAGCTGGCACGCAGCGGGCCCGGAGCGAAGCGAAGGGCCGCAAGTGCCGGGGCAGCTCGCCCCTTCAAAGAATTGAGTCCCGAAGGGACGACACGAACCCGAGAAACGGTTTACCCACTGTCTGGGGATGCTCCTTTCACGCCGGAGCATCGTGCCGGCCACGCGCTACTCAATGCAGCCGGGGTAAGCCTCTATCCGGGAGTTGTCTGGTAATGCGCAAAAATCACAACAGGGGCTACGCTCCCCCGCGTAGCCCCTGCCCGCCGAGAATGCGGTTTCGGCGCTGTCTCCGCCCATCAGTCCCCCATTATCGGCGGGCCTGTCCTTTCCGTTCTTACGCTGCCGCCGCCGCCGCATCTTCCCGATGCGTATCTGTGCGCGGTGCGGCTTTCTTTGCAGGGCAGCGCACTCGTTCAATGACTTCTGTCAGCCGCTCAAGTGGTTCGCTTCTCATGACGTACTCATCCACCAGCCAGAGAAGTCGTTCCGGCGTTTTTGAATACGCCGACAGCAAAACGATTGGCTGATTGGGAAAACGTTGTTTGATGTGGAATGCGACCGCTTCCGCATCCATTCCTTCCAGCTTGTAATCCAGTAGCACGGCAGCAACGGCCGTATTCTGCAATATGGCCATTGCAGTCAGAGCATTCGTTGCGGTGGCCACGGAATAGCCGAGCCGCTCCAACTTCGCTTTGCGAACCTGCAACAACTCGGGGCGGTCGTCCACGCAAAGGAGAACGGGGGAGAGCATGGCAGACCTCGTGTTTGAGATGTCGCGATTAGGCGCACCGATAACATAGCGCCACCTTGCACCAAAAAGCTGTGACAAGATCGCCTTTTTCTTTGCCCCCGTTCCCGCTTGGAGGAACTACAGTGTGGACCCGTGCAGGAGCTTCTAACTGCTTGAAAAGATGGTAGGGGCGGCAGGACTCGAACCTGCGACCCTCTGCTTAGAAGGCAGATGCTCTATCCGTCTGAGCTACGCCCCCATCGTGCGTTCCCATTGTAACCGTAATTTCCGCCGTCGCAGCGCCGCCGTCCGGAGGCGGGTCCCGCCCTCATTTCCTTTGTGTCCTTCGCGTCCTCTGCGCCCTTTGCGTTGCGCTTTCACCTCTCGCTCAAGGAAAGCTGCAGGATTGCATTTCCCGCCAGATCCAGCGCTACTCGCCAGCGCCGCCGCGCTTCGGCTTCATCTTGCCCGTAGCCAAAAACGTACAGAGTGAAGTAAAAGCCCTCGCGTGTCTCAGCGGCGTCCCGGTAAAAACACCGGCGAACGATCACCTCAACCGAGGCCGGTATGTCCGGCGCTTTCTTCAGCAGCGTCACCAGCGCGCGGCCAACGTCCTCATGGCGGAAGAAGGAAAAGCGCGAATCGGCCGCCGCGCGGTCGAACGCCAGGTCAACGTAGCAGCCGAAGCGCCCGTCGCCGTCATAGATCGCGTCAGCTTCATCAACCTCCTCGTCGTACCACGCATCGCACTTGGCCGTCTCGAACAGCGAGCGGCGCGAGTTTGCGGCTTTTAAGAATGCCGTGAGCTCCGGATAACGCACCGCCTCCTCTACCTGCGCCAGCAATTCAGGATGCTGCTTCAGATCCAAGTACCGCGGGCCGCCGGAGACACCGGAAGTCCACGGAAATTCCAGCGTGGCGTCTTCGCTGGGTGGGCCGAGTTCGACAGAAAATTCGGCGTCCATGTTTAGTTCCCCGTTTCGCGTTACCATTGGCGGAGCTGCGAGTCGGCCCAGCAAATTGCACGATCCGGACTGCATCGTAATCAGGACTAAGGTAAGAACTTGCTTGGCGCTGCTGGTAATGCATTAATTAAAATAAGTGCTTCAACCGGCAGCGTAACGCATTCATCCGCTGACGCATTTATTTTAGCGAGAGACCGGCTTGCCCAAAGTATGCAGCCGGCGGGAGCACAACGGGAGTAAGGGGATGCCAATTTTCGAATACATCTGCAAGGACTGCCGCAAGCGCTTCGAAGCGCTGGTGTACGGATCGCAACAGCCGCAGTGCCCGCTTTGCCGGTCAACGAATCTCGAGCAGCAGATTTCGACGTTCGCCGTCGGTGCGACGCGCACGCGAGCGTCCGCAGCGGCTGCGGCCTGCGATGCCGGGGCGACTTGACGCGCTCGTGGCGGGCCGGGCGCCTGCCCCATCGAGTAGTTTCCAGTTTCTAGTTTCTGGTGTCCGGTTTCTGGTTTTCAGAGAGAACAGCGGCCTCCGAACGTCCGAGGCCGCTGTTCTTCTTGTTCGACACTAGCAATTACCCCGACTACCCAATTACCGAATTATCTACTGTTGCGTCGCCGCCAGCGCGTCAATGCGTCCCTTGCCGGTCTGTGGGTCGGCCCCGGGTTTCAGAATGTCCACCGCCGACTGCTGAATGAGACTCTGAAGACGCGTAGGACCGATGTGACCATACTGGCCGACCAGTACTGCGGCGAGGCCGGAGACATGCGGAGCAGCCATCGAGGTACCCACCGCGAAATAGTAGCGGTAGCTGATCGAGCCGTCCGCGTTCAGGGCGAAGCCGCCGGGCGCCAGAACGTAGTCCATAACGTTCTCGCTGGCGCCGTCGCCGCCAGGCGCAGCAACGTTAATCACCGACTGCCCGTAGTTGCTGTAGGACGCAAGGCGGTCGAAGTTGGCCTGGTTATACGGACCCAGCGCGGAAACCGCCATGCCATGGCCCGACTGCGCCGGGATGGAAACAATCTGGCTATTCAGGTCCACACCCTCGTTTCCGGCGGAACTGACGCTCAGGACGCCGGCCGCAGTTGCATGGTTGATCGCCCGGTTCAGCGCAGCCATCAAGTAGCCCGCGTTGCACTCGACCGTGCTGACCTCGCAGCCCACGTTGGGGTTGCGGAAGAACACTGCGCCAAGGCTCATGTTTGCCACGTCGGCCTGAATGCTCTCGGCGTAGGCGAGTCCCTGGATCAGCCAGCCGAAGGAACCCTTGCCGTTTTCGCGCAGCACCTTGATGGGCACCAACTCAGCGCGCGGCGCGACGCCCTGGGTTCCGCGGTCGTTGATGGCAGCGGCGATGATGCCGCCGACGTGCGTGCCATGGTTGAAGCCGGGGTTGAGCGGATCAACGCCTTCACCGGGGACGTAGGATTTCTTCAGGGTCTGGTTCACGTTGGCGGCGATGTCCGGATGCTGGGTGATCATGCCGGAATCGAGCACGGCCACGCGCGCGCCGAACCCTTGGAGGCCGAGCTCGGCCGTCTTATCGGCGCGGATGTAGCGCATGTTCCACTGATAGCCCCAGAACGGTTCGCTGTTCAGGCCGGAAGGCGACAGGTCGGCCTCGTTAACCGCGACGGCGGTTTCGTTGTTAATCCACTGGATCTCGGGATCTTCGGCGACTGCTTTCACCCCGGGCATAGCGGCCATGCGGGCGGCAAACTGAGGATCGTCGGAGGTGGCGGTCACCACGCCGATGTGCTCGAGGTTGGCGACCGTCAGCCCGCCAGCGGCAGCGACGCTTTCGGCAAAGGCCGTGCTGCCGCGCCCCTGACCGGCGGCGAGAATGACGTAGTTTTTCGTCTGCGCGGCAGACGAAAGGCAAGCGGACAGCATGATGAGACAGAGCAAAGCCGCTTTCAGACGGGCGCTCATGAGGGTCTAGCTCCTTCGGAGAAATGACCTGCATGGACCTGGGCGCTGGGGGAAGGTGGCTGAATTGTTACAGGATTGTTGCTGGATAGCAACAGGATTGTTCGCCGATTCAGGCTGTGTAAGTGCCGAAACGGGCGGATGACGCGGCTTTCGACGACATGGCGGGCGCGAAAGCATCGTAGCCCGACGATTGTGTCCACGTGGAACAATGGCGTTGTCGGCGCTGCGACCCCTCCCCCTGTACTTTTGCGATTTGGCTCGTAAGTTCAATCACAACAGCAGCTTACGGAGAGAATCGTGGGCAAAATATTGAAAACACATACGCTTAACTAGCTGCGGCTCAATATTTTGCCGGCTTCCGTGCCGCCAGTTGCTGGGGAAACCAGAAACTAGAAACCAGAAACTCATTGTCCTGCCCCCATTGTC
>JBHGBA010000071.1:0-31243 GCA_041946775.1 Terriglobales bacterium | reverse complement strand
CCATTTTCGGCGCGTGCCTGGCGGCACGCGTCACCCCGAGGCGCTGCGCGGCGGCGGGAACCCAGGCCGCGGGTGCTAGTCCGCGTCGCGCCTAGAGAGCGTTGCCTCCCGTACCCAGGACTGCCGTCCTGGCCATTTTCGGCGCGTGCCTGGCGGCACGCGGGGCGGCACGCTGAAGCCGCGCCCCTCCACTCAGAAAAACGACGCAGAGCACCTCTGCTCTGCGTCTTCTTCATCCGTGTGAATCGGTGCTAAACCGCGGCCAAGGTCCCTTACGCTTTCACTGCCAGTTCCGCCTGGTGCCGGGCGCGCCGCTCGGGGTAGAGCGGGAACGTCTCGCACATCTCGAGTACTTCCCGACGGATGCGTTTCAGACGGTCGGCGTCGGTGCGGTGATGCAAGGCGTCGCTGATCCAGCGTGCGATCTGCTGCATTTCAGCTTCCTTCATGCCGCGTGTGGTGAGCGCCGGCGTGCCGATGCGGATGCCGCTGGGCTTCAGCGGCGGGTTAGTGTCGAAGGGGATGGCGTTCTTGTTGACCGTGATGCCGGCCTCGCCCAGCGCCTTTTCCGCCTCGCTGCCCAGCATGCCCTGCGAGAAAACGTCCACCAGCATCAGGTGGGTGTCGGTGCCGCCGCTGACGATGCGCCAGCCTTCGCGCGCCAGCTCTTCCGCCATGACTTTGGCGTTGGCGACGATCTGCCGGGCATAGTCCTTGAACTCCGGTTGCATCGCCTCATGGAAGCAGACGGCCTTGGCGGCGATCATATGCACCAGCGGGCCGCCCTGCGCGTAGGGGAACGTGGCCTTGTCCACCGCGGCGGCCAGGTCCACCTGCTGGCCCGCAATCTGCGCCGTCTTCTGGCAGAGGATCATGCCGGCGCGCGGGCCGCGCAGCGTCTTGTGGGTGGTCGAGGTGACGATCTGGGCGTGCGGCACCGGCGAAGGATGAACTCCGGCCGCGACCAGTCCGGCGAAATGCGCCATGTCCACCAGGTACACTGCGCCCACTTTATCGGCGATCTGGCGCATGCGGGCGAAGTCAATGATACGCGGATAGGCACTGCCGCCACCGATGATCAGCTTGGGCCGCTCGCGCTCGGCCAGCCGCTCCAGCTCGTCATAATCAATCGTCTCGGTCTCCTTGCTCACGCCGTAAGGGACAATCTTGAACGTCTTGCCGGAGAAGTTGAGATGGTGGCCGTGCGTGAGGTGGCCGCCGTGCGCCAGGTTCAAGCCGAGCACGGTATCGCCGGGTTGCAGCACGGCCATGTAGGCTTCGAAGTTCGCCGAAGAGCCGGAGTGGGGCTGCACGTTGGCGTGCTCGGCGCCGAACAGTTGCTTGGCGCGGTCGCGCGCCAGGCTCTCGACCACGTCGGTGAATTCGCAGCCGCCGTAATACCGTCTTCCGGGATAGCCCTCCGCGTACTTGTTGGTGAAGACCGAGCCCATGGCTTCCAGCACGGCTTCGCTGACAAAGTTCTCCGAAGCGATCAGCTCCAGACCTTCGTGCTGGCGGCCCTCTTCGTTGGCGATGGCGCGGGCAATCTCAGGGTCCACTTCCCACAGCGGATGCGACATGCGGTTGTGATTCATAACGAGTCCATTCGGTGGATTTGCGTGACCGATGATTTTAACTCTTAGTTTCCAGTTTCCAGTAGCCGGGCGGGAGCAGCCATGAATTTGTCATTCCGAGCCGCGCCTGGTTTTCGGCGCGTGCGAGGAATGTGCTGGATCTTCAGTGCCAACGAAAAGCGGATTCCTCGCTGCGCTCGGAATGACAATCCTCTGAGGCTTGCGTTCGGCGCGTTTCCGCAGCACCCGTAGCCGTGCCGCGCTCCGTTCTAGAAACCAGAAACGTGCTTCAACGCCCCTCCGCCTTGGCGCTGCTCGCTTGCAGCTCGGGCTTGTTCTGCATGTTGCGCTGCCGGATGAGATCGATCAACGCCGTGGCCGCGCGCGGCAGGGTACGGTCGGCGCGATAGATCAGGCCCAGCTCGCGCCACATCGGATCGCAGTCTTCGATGTCGAGGAGCTTGGCTACGCCCGACTTCGCCTCGTCCCGGGCGAAGCTGGCGCTGATGATGGAGACGCCCAGTCCCGCCACCACGAAGCTTTTGATCATGCCCACCGAGGGCAGTTCCATCTGCACCCGCAGTTGCGAGCCGTACGGGCGGAAGACTTTGTCGAGCATCTGCCGCGTGTAGCCGGTTTTTGGGAAGATGAACGGCTGCTTGACCACGTCGGCCAGCGTCACCGATTTTTGCTTGGCCAGTGGATTCCTCGTGCTCACCATCAGCATCAGCCGGTCGCGGTATATGGGATGAATCTTCAGGCTGGGCGACTTGACCGGCAATGTGACGATGCCCACGTCCACCGAGCCGTCCTCGACGCGCTCCAGGATCTTGCGGCTGAAGTTGCGGTAGATCGTGATCTGCACCGCAGGATAACGCCGCGAGTATTCGGCGAACACATCGGGCAGTACATAGAGACACGTCGCCTCGTTGGCGCCGATGGCGAGCACGCCACGCGGCGTGGTGCCCTGGTCGGCAACGGCGCGCAGCGATTCGTCGCGCAGCCGCAGCATGCGGTTGGCGTACTCGAAAAACACTTCGCCTGCGGGCGTCAGGCGCACTGCCTTGCCGGCGCGGTCCAGCAGCTTCTCGCCGTACTCCTGCTCGAGCTGGCGAATCTGGGCACTGACCGCCGATTGCGAACGGAAAACCTTCTGCCCGGCGCGCGAAAAGTTACCCAGCTTGGCAACTTCGATAAAGGTCGTAAGTTGATCAAAGTCCATGGCGCTACGTCACCCCAGCCCCCCGAGGGATTTGGGCCGCAAAACTGCGCTTGAAACCGATTGTCCGGGGGCCCGGGAGGTGTGCAGGAATTATAAGGCTATTTCGAGGCGGGCGTGCCGCATGGGGTAATGAATTTTCGGTGAAAAGCTAGAACGCAGAGGACGCAAAGGGCGCAAAGAAACGCAGAGGGCAGCAAGGCATTTAATCCCGGCGCCCTCTGCGCGTATCTCTGTGCTCTCTGCAGTGAAGGTCTTACGCCTTTGCGGCCAGGTACTGATGCACCCCGGCTGCCGCCTTCCGTCCCTCGGCGATGGCCCAGACGACCAGGGACTGGCCGCGCCGCATATCGCCTGCGGCGAACACGCCGGGTACGGAAGTCATGTAGTTCTCGTCGGAGGCGACACTGCCGCGTGCGTCCAGCGACACGCCGAATTCTTCCAGCATGCCGCCGCGCACCGGCCCGGTGAATCCCATGGCCAGCAGCACCAGGTCGGTCTTCAGCACGAATTCCGTGCCCGGGACCGGCTCAAATTTCGGCGGAGGGCCGACCCGTACGGCGTGAAGTTCCTGCACACGCCCATACTTGTTGCCGACAAACTTGGTAGTCGCCACCGACCACTCGCGGATGCCGCCTTCCTCGTGCGAGCTTTCGGTGCGCAACTGCAGCGGCCACATAGGCCATGGCGTCTGCGGCGCGCGCTCCAGCGGCGGCATGGGCATGATCTCAAGTTGCGTGATGCTGGCGGCCTTCTGCCGATGGCAGGTGCCGACGCAGTCCGCGCCGGTGTCGCCGCCGCCGATTACGACCACGTGCCGCCCGGTCGCGAGGACATCCAGTTGCTTAGCGATCTTCTCGCCGTAGAAGCGCTTGGTCGCCTGAGTCAGGAACGGCACCGCGAACTCGATGCCCTTTAACTCCCTGCCGGGCACGGGCAGATCGCGCGGCTGCTCGGCGCCGCCCGCCAGCAGAATGGCGTCGAAGTCGCTGCGCAGCTCTTCGACCGCGACGTTTCCGCCGACGTGCGCGCGGGTGCGGAACTCAACGCCTTCTTCTTCCATCTGCTCAAGGCGGCGATCGAGCAGATGCTTCTCCAGCTTGAAATTAGGGATGCCGTATTGCAACAAGCCGCCCGGCCGGTCAGCCTTCTCGAAAACGGTGACGCTATGACCGGCACGCGCCAACTGCTGCGCCGCCGCCAGCCCGGCCGGTCCCGAGCCGACCACGGCCACGCGCTTTCCGGTCAGCACAATCGGCGGTTGGGGCGTGATCCAGCCCTCCCGCCAGCCGCGCTCCACGATCTCTCTTTCGATATTCCGGATGGTCACCGCGGGCCCGATGATGCCGAGCACACACGATGCCTCGCACGGCGCCGGGCAGACGCGCCCGGTGAACTCGGGAAAGTTGTTGGTCGCGTGCAGTTGCCGGCAGGCCTCGCGCCAGCGGCTGCGGTAAACCAGGTCGTTCCAGTCGGGGATCAGGTTGGTGAGCGGACAGCCGTTGTGGCAGAACGGCACGCCACAGTCCATGCAGCGCGCGCCCTGCACCTGCAACTTCTCGGCCGGGAACTCGCGGTAGATTTCGAACCAGTCATTCACGCGCTCCGCGGGTGGCCGGCGCTCCGGCACCTCGCGCGTGTATTCCATGAATCCTGTCGTCTTACCCATAAATACCGTTTCCAGTTTCCCGTTTCCCGCTTCCGGTTGACCCCACGTTAGCTGCGCGAACGTGGGGCACCCCGACTATGCGGTTGTCATCCCGAGCGAGCGCTGCGATTTTCGGCGCGAGTCGAGGGACCTTGCGTTTCTCGATCGGCGCACCGCTAGTCCCCCGCCGGTCCTGCCGCAGCCATCGCCGCCACCGGCGCACCCAGCGCGCGCTGCGGCTGCGCGTGCTGCGCGCCGCTGCGCGGAATGCCGAGCACGCGCTTGTACTCGTGCGGAAAGACCTTGATGAAGCGCGCCTGCGCCTCGGCCCAGTTCACCAGCAACCACTTGGCGCGCTGGCTGCCGGTCAGCTCCGCATGGCGTACGATCAGCTTGCGCAGCAGTTGCACGTCGGCGTCTTCCAGCACCGGCTCCAGGTCCACCATGGCCGCGTTGCAGCGCTTCCTTGCGAAGTCGCCCTGCTCGTCGAAGACGTATGCGATGCCGCCGCTCATGCCGGCGGCAAAGTTGCGCCCGCATTTGCCGAGCACGACCACCAGGCCCTTGGTCATGTATTCGCAGCCGTGATCGCCCAGGCCTTCAACGACAGCGGTCGCGCCCGAATTGCGCACCGCGAAACGCTCGCCTGCTACGCCGTTGAAGAAGGCCTCGCCGCTGGTCGCGCCATAGAGGCAGGTATTGCCGATGAGGATGTTTTCCTCCGCGGCAAAGGTCGAGCCCCGCGGCGGATACACCACCAGACGGCCGCCCGAGAGTCCCTTGCCGACGTAGTCGTTGGCGTCACCTTCCAACTCCAGCGTGATGCCCTTTGCCAGGAAGGCGCCGAAACTCTGTCCCGCCGAGCCGTTGAACTTGAAGTGAATGGTGTCTTCCGGCAGGCCTTCGGAGCCGTAGCGCCGCGCCACTTCGCCGCTCAGCATGGTGCCGACCGTGCGGTGGACGTTGCGGATGGGCAGCTCCATCTCCACCGGCGCTTTGTGATCGAGCGCCATGCGGGCGTGCTCGATGAGCTCGTAGTCCATCGCCTGGTGCAGGCCGTGATCTTGCTCCTGCACACAGCGCCGCGCCACGCGCTGCGGCACCTGCGGCCGGTACAGGATGGCCGAAAAGTCCAGCCCGCGCGCTTTCCAGTGGTCGGCGGCGGCCTTCATCTCCAGCATGTCGGAACGGCCGATCATCTCGTCCACGGTGCGGAAGCCCATCTCCGCCATCAGCTCACGCAACTGCTCGGCGACAAAAAAGAAGTAGTTGATGAGGTGTTCCGGCTGGCCGGCGAACTTCTTGCGCAGCGCCGGGTCCTGCGTGGCGATGCCCACGGGGCAGGTGTTCAGGTGGCACTTGCGCGCCATGACGCAGCCGAGCGCAATCAGGGGCATGGTGGCAAAGCCGAATTCTTCCGCGCCGAGCAGCGCGGCAATGGCGACGTCGCGCCCAGTCTGCAACTTGCCGTCGGTCTGTACGCGGATGCGCCCGCGCAGATCGTTCATTACCAGGACCTGCTGCGTCTCTGCGAGCCCAAGTTCCCAGGGGATGCCGGCGTGCTTGATCGAGCTGAGCGGTGAAGCGCCCGTGCCGCCCGAGTCGCCGCTGATGAGCACCACGTCGGCGTGGGCTTTGGCGACGCCGGCGGCGACCGTGCCCACGCCGACCTCGGCCACCAGCTTCACTGAAATGCGCGCCTTCGGGTTGACGTTCTTCAGGTCGTAAATCAGTTGGGCCAGGTCTTCGATCGAGTAGATGTCATGGTGCGGCGGCGGCGAGATCAATCCCACGCCGGGGATGGAGTGGCGCACCCGCGCGATAATCTCGTCCACCTTATGCCCGGGCAACTGGCCGCCTTCGCCCGGCTTCGCGCCCTGAGCCATCTTGATCTGCAACTCGTCGGCGTTCACCAGGTAGTTCGTCGTGACGCCGAACCGTCCCGAGGCCACCTGCTTGATGGCCGAGCGCAGCGAATCGCCGTTGGGCAGCGGCTTGAAACGCGCTTCGTCTTCCCCGCCTTCGCCGGTGTTCGATTTTCCGCCGAGCCGGTTCATGGCGATGGCCATGGATTCGTGCGCCTCGCGGCTGATGGAACCGAATGACATCGCACCGGTCGTGAAGCGCTTCACGATCTCGCGCGCCGGCTCCACTTCCGCGAGCGGCACCGGCTTGCCGGCCTTTTTCAGCTTCATCAGGCCGCGAAGAGTACACAGTTGCCGGTTCTGCTCGTCGATTTCCGCCGCGTACTCCTTGAACTTCTCGTAGCTCGATTGGCGGACGGCGTGTTGGACTTTGCTGATGGTCTGGGGATTGATCAGGTGATATTCGCCGTCGTGGCGGTAATGGTAGTTGCCGCCGATGGCCAGTTCGGTCTCGACTTCGCTGACAGGGCGGAAGGCGTGCTCGTGCTTGATGGCCGCTTCGCGCGCCAGCACGTCCAGTCCCACGCCACCGATGCGCGACGCCGTGCCGGTGAAGTACTTGTTCACCAGGTCTCTGCTGAGCCCGATGGCCTCGAAGACCTGCGCGCCGCGGTAGCTTTGCAGGGTCGAGATGCCCATCTTCGAGAACGTCTTCAGCAGGCCCTTGTTGATGGCCTTGACGAAATTCTTGGTGGCCTTTTCCGCACTCATGCCCTCAGGCAGCAGGTCGCGGCCGGCGAGTTCTTCAATCGTCTCGATCGCCAGGTAGGGATTCACCGCGCTGGCGCCGTAGCCGATCAGCAAGGCGAAATGCATGACCTCGCGCGGCTCGCCGGACTCAACGATCAGCGCCACCTGGGTACGCGTTTCTTCGCGCACCAGATGGTTGTGGACTGCGGTCAGCGCCAGCAGCGACGGGATGGGCGCGAATTCCTCGTCCACGCCGCGGTCGCTCAGCAGCAGCAGCGAGTAGCCGCTCTTGATGGCCAGTGAAGCGCGGCGGCACAGGCCCTCGAGCGCACGATCCAACGCGCGTTCGCCTTCGGCCACGCGGAACAGCGTGGGCAGTGTGATCGCCAGGAAGTCGCCCTGCGATACGCGCCGCAACTTCTCCAGATCGCGGTTGGTCAGGATGGGGTGCTCCAGCTTCAGCGTGTGGCAGTGTTGCGGCGTTTCTTCGAGTATGTTGCGCTCGGTGCCGATGTAGCTGGTCAGCGACATCACCATCTCTTCGCGGATAGGATCGATAGGCGGGTTCGTGACCTGCGCGAAGAGCTGCTTGAAGTAATTGAACAACGGCTGCGGGCGGTCGCTCAGGCAGGCCAGCGGGGTGTCGCTGCCCATGGAGCCGATCGGCTCCTCGCCTTTGGCCGCCATCGGACCCAGAATGAACTTCAGGTCTTCATCGGTGTACCCGAAAGCCCGCTGGCGGCAGAGAATCGTATCGTGGTCCGAGGCAATCACCCGCGGCGGATCGGGCAAGTGGCCGAGCGTGATCTGGTTTTCCTTGATCCATTCGCCGTAGGGCTGCCGCGAATAGAGCCGCTGCTTCATCTCCTTGTCGCTGACGATGCGGCCCTCGACCGTATCCACCAGGAACATCTTGCCGGGCTGAAGGCGCCCTTTCAGCTTGATCTCTTCGGGCGCGAACGGCAGCACGCCGGTTTCCGACGCCATAACCACCAGGTCGTCTTTGGTAACCAGATAGCGCGCCGGCCGCAGGCCGTTGCGGTCGAGCGTGGCGCCAATCCAGCGGCCGTCGGTGAAGGCAATTGCCGCAGGGCCGTCCCACGGCTCCATCAGCGAGGCGTGGTACTCATAGAACGCCCGCTTCTCCGCCTTCATGTGGGGATTGCCCGCCCAGGCCTCCGGAATCAGCATGGCGACCGCGTGCGGCAGCGAGCGCCCCGCCTGGAACAGCAGTTCGAGCGCGTTGTCGAAATTGGCCGAATCGCTGCCGCCCGGCTGAATGATGGGGAACAGCTTCTTGATGTCGTCGCCGAACAGCTCCGAGCGCAGCACCGACTGGCGCGCGTGCATCCAGTTGACGTTGCCCTTCAGCGTGTTGATTTCGCCGTTGTGCGCAACGTAGCGGAAGGGATGCGCCAGCGGCCAGCTTGGAAAAGTATTGGTCGAAAAGCGCTGGTGTACCAGGCACAGGGCGCTTACAGCGTCACGGTCCGACAGATCGCTGTAGAAGTTCATGATCTGTGGCGCCAGCAGCAGGCCCTTGTACACGATGGTGCGCGCCGACATCGAGGGGATGTAGAAGAACGACTTGTGCTCGATGTCGCTGCGCGCAATCTCGGACTCGACACGTTTGCGCACGACGTAGAGCTTGCGCTCGAAGGCGTCCTCGTCCATGCCCGCGGGACGCGCGATGAACACCTGCTCGATGTAGGGGCGCGAGGCGCGTGCGATGCGTCCGATGGCGGCATCGTCCACCGGCGTGTCGCGCCAGCCCAGCACGCTGAGGCCTTCTTCGCGGATCACACGCTCCAGCACGGCTTCGCATTGCAGGCGAGGCTGTTTCTCCACCGGGAAGAAGACCATGCCGACGCCATACTCGCCGGCCGCGGGCAACGTGAAGCCCAGCGCGGCGCACTCGCGGACAAAGAACTTGTGCGGAACCTGGATGAGCACGCCGGCGCCGTCGCCGGTCTCCGGGTCGCAGCCTGAAGCGCCGCGGTGCGTCAGGTTGATGAGCACCTCGATGCCCTTCCGGATGATCTCGTGCGAACGCTGGCCGCGGATGCTGGCTACGAAGCCGATGCCGCAGGCGTCATGCTCATTGGCGGGGTCATACAGGCCTTGCGCCGGAGGCAGGCCGAGCGGGGCGAGATTGTGTTCCGCCTCTTGATACCCTGCCTCCCTGGACATTCCGTTGTTCATTGGGCACAAACTTCCCGGAGAGAGTTGTCACTGATGTTTACCCCGGTATTGCCTCAGAAGTAAAACGCACAGTTTCGATGCGGGAAATGCAATTTTCCAATTGGCGGCAGCCGCATGGTTCGCGGCACAATAACAGCAACGTGGTTCCCGTTTTGCGGGTGGTCATGCTGTGTACCTTTGGTGAATACCAGCGCGACAGCCAGGCTGAATTCTGAGCGTACCCACCGAGACGGCAACGGGAAACGCGAAACGGGAAACGTTTTGACCATGGCTCTGTCACTTGCAGTTGCAAATCCCCGCGCGGTGGCGGGCAAGCGTGTCGCCGTCATTGGCGCGGGAAAAATCGGCGGCATCCTGCTGCGGGCGCTCCTGGATGAAGGTCTGCTGGACCGGTCCAAGACCTGCGCTACCGTGCAGCACGCGGCCCGGGTGCGCGCCCTCAGCGATGAGTTCCGCGTCGGCGTGAGCACCGACAATGTCGCAGCCGTCCGAGCCTCCGACGTCATTCTCATCTGCCTGAAACCGCAGCAGATCAAGCAGGCACTGGAAGAAGTGCGCCCGGCGGTCACGCCCGACAAGCTGTTTATCTCGGTGGCGGCATCGGTCCCGACCGCGTTCATGGAAAAGGCGCTGGGCGGCAACGTCCCGGTAGTGCGCGCCATGCCCAACACGCCGTGTTCGGTGCGCAGCGGCATGACGGCCATCTGCAAGGGCGCGCACGCCAACGACTCTCACCTGGAGATCGCTACGGCGCTGTTTGAAACCGTCGGCCGGACGGTGATCGTGGACGAGAAGCACATGGATGCCATCACCGGCCTCTCTGCCAGCGGGCCGGCATACATTTACATCATCCTGGAATCGCTGGCCGAGGCGGGCGTGAAAGTCGGCCTGCCGCGTGACCTGGCGACGTTCCTCGCCGCGCAGACCACCTTCGGCGCCGCCAAAGTTGTGCTCGATACTGGCGATCATCCGGCGCTGCTGAAGGACGCCGTCACCACGCCGGCGGGCTGCACGGTGGACGGCATCATGGAACTGGAAGAAGGCAAACTGCGCGTCACGCTGATCAAGGCCGTGGTCAAGGCCGCGAACCGGGCGCGCGAACTGATGTTCAGCCATTGACACCATCGGGTGATCGGGTGATCCGGTGATCGGGTGATCGGACAACGGGTCAGCGGGCCATCGGGTCAGCGAGGCATTTGGTTGCCGAGTATTTTGAAGTGTCATCCCGAGCGAGCGGCCGCTTTTGCCGCGAGTCGAGGGACCTTGTGGTTTCGTCGGTAGCGCCGACACGCATTGCCACCGCCGGAGGTCTGGAGCTTTTGTCATCCCGAGCCGAGCTTTTGTCATCCCGAGCGCAGCGAGGGACCTGCTTTCAAGCCGCGGAGCGGCGGAAGAATTTGGCCCACGGCGCAAGCCGCGGGATTGCAGCAGAACGCACACGGGGCGCCGGAGGGGCGGCAGAACGAGTGCGCGTATATTTACTAACTACGCACCTCATAAGCGCTTATGATGCGTGTAGAAAAATAACGAATACTTATTGACGTGGAACTCGGTTCCCAGTACAGTGCAAGTACCCTGCTTCGAGAAATGTCCTCTTCGCGCTACAACTCGCGCCGGGTCATCACCGCTGTCGGTGTAGGCGTAGTTGTCCGCACAGCCACACGAATTAGTGGCCTGCTTCCGGCGCGACGGGGCGAGTGAGTACTAGAAGGTAAGACTCAGTCGAACCCACCGCCGGAAGCCGAGGCGAGTGGGTTTTGTTTTATCGGCCCCTCGCCCGCTCCGGCGCTACGGAGACCAGCCATGATCGTCATGAAATTCGGCGGTACCTCGGTGCAAGATGCCGGCGCCATCACCCGCGTCGGCCGGATTGTGCGCGGACGTCTGAAGCAGGGCCCGGTGGTAGTGGTCAGCGCGATGGCCAAAGTGACTGACCAGCTTCAAGCGATGGGGCGCGACGCGGCGGCCGGGCATCTCGAGGCCGCACTGGAACGCGCGCGCGCCTTGCGACACCGGCACGAAGAGACTGCCGCCGACCTCCTGCCCCGCCGCCGCCTGCAACCGCTCCTCCCCGATCTGCACCGCCGCTTCGATGAACTGGAAACCCTGCTGCGCGGCATCGCCGCCGTGGGCGAACTTACGCCCCGCACCAGCGATTACGTGCTCTCGTTCGGTGAACTGTTGTCCAGCGCCATCGTCGCCGCCGCTTTCTCCGCCTCCGGGATGGACGCCGTGCTGGTGGACTCGCGGGAGTGTGTCGTCACCGACGCGCAACATACGCGCGCTGTTCCTTTGTTCCGCGAGACCAACGAGCGGCTGGTGACCCGCGTGCGTCCCCTGGTGGAAGCAGGCAAGGTCCCCGTGATGGCCGGTTTCATCGGCGCCACCGTTGAGGGCACCACCACGACGGTAGGACGCGGCGGCTCCGATTTTTCCGCCGCCATTGTCGGCGCGGCGCTGGACTGCGAGCGCATCGAAATATGGACCGACGTGGACGGCGTCAAGACCACCGACCCGAACCTGTGCGTGGAGGCGCGCCGTCTGGATGAGATCAGTTTCGACGAGGCCGCCGAGATGGCCTTCTTTGGCGCCAAAGTGTTGCATCCGGCGACGCTGGTGCCGGCGATGCAGAAGAACATTCCGGTGTATGTGCTGAATTCACTGAACCCGCGCAGCAAAGGCACCTGCGTGCGCGCGCACACGCAGCCCTCGCGCAGCAAGGTCAAGGCAATTACCGCCAAGAAGGGCCTGACGATCATCAACATCACCGCCGCGCGTCACTTCAATGCGCACGGCTTCCTGCACGATGTCTTTCAGCGCTTCAAGAACCACCAGATACAGGTGGACATCGTCGCCACCTCGGAAGTCAGCGTTTCGGTAACGGTGGATTCCAAGCTGCACATCGGCGCGCTGGTGGAAGACCTGCGGCAGTTCACAGACGTGGACATCGAGCCCAACAAGGCGATCGTGTGCGTCATCGGCGAAGACCTGCGAGGCACGCCGGGCATGCTGGCCAAAGTGTTCACCGCGATCCGTGACATCAACGTGCGCATGGTGTCGCAGGGATCGTCGGAGATCAACATCAGTTTCGTGATTGAGGAGAGCGACGTGCCGGAAGCGGTGCGCCGCCTGCACCGCCTGCTGTTTGCCCCGGCGCGGCGGAAGGCCAACGCCAAGGTCAAGCTTGGCCCGGAAGTCACAGCCGCTGCGGCGCGCGCGTCCGCGGCCGTCAATTCGCTGGTCTTCCGCAGCGACGAAGACGAGGAAAGTTCAAACGCGCCCACGTTAGCTCGCGCTGCGCGCTCGCGAACGTGGGGCACCAGAGAGTAACGAACCAACGCGAGGAGTGGAATGAGCTGTACCTGCGAGGTGACCCGATGACCGATCCCGGCAAGCGCTACAGCGGCGCCGGACTGGGCGATGCCGTTGCGTTGCTGACTGATGGCCGTTTCTCGGGAGCCACGCACGGTATTGTCGTGGGCCACGTAGCACCCGAGGCCGCGCGCGGCGGGCAATCGCCGTTGTTCGCGACGGCGACATCATCGAGTTCGATATTCCGGCGCGCGAGTTGCGCGTACTCGTTTCCGACGACGAACTGAAATCGCGTCTGGAGAAGTGGACGCCACCGCCGCCGCGCTACACGCACGGCGTGTTCGCAAAATATGCGCGTTCGGTTTCATCGGCCGCGCACGGCGCAGTAATGGAATGAACCCTGTCCTCTGTGTCCCTGTGGTTTGCCCCAGGGTTGCACCACAGAGGACACGGAAGACATAGAGGAACACCATGACCGCAAAGAAAATGACCGGCGCAGAGATCATCTGGGAATGCCTGGCGCGCGAAGGCGTCACGCACGTGTTCGGCTATCCCGGCGGGGCCATTCTGCCCACCTACGACGCGATCTGGAAGTATCCGCAGATCCACCACACCCTGCCGCGGCACGAGCAGGGCGCCACGCACATGGCCGACGGCTATGCGCGCGCCAGCGGCAAGGTCGGTGTAGCCATCGCCACCAGCGGCCCGGGGGCGACCAACATGGTGACCGGCATCGCCACCGCCATGATGGACTCGTCGCCCATCGTGTGCATCACCGGTCAGGTCGGCTCCAAGCTCATCGGCAGCGATGCGTTCCAGGAAATCGACATCACCGGTATCACTCTGCCGATCACCAAGCACAACTCGCTGGTGAATCACGTGGAGGACATCGGGCGCACCATTCGCGAGGCGTTCTATATCGCGAAGTCTGGCCGCCCCGGCCCGGTGCTCGTGGATGTAACCAAGGACGCGCAGCAGGCCTCGATGGAGTTCGACTGGGACACGTGCACGCCGCAACTGCCCGGCTACCGTCCGCCGCTGCACACCGACGCTGCTCATCTCGACCGAGCGGTGGAGCTGATCACCGCCGCCAAGCGGCCGGTAATCCTTGCCGGACACGGCATCATCATGTCCGGCGCCAGCAAGGAAGTAATCGAATTCGCCGAGCGCGCGCACATCCCGATCGCCATGACGCTGCTCGGCATCGGCGCCGTCCCGGCATTCCATCCGCTGAACTTGGGCATGATGGGCATGCACGGGGAAGCCTGGGTGAACCACGCGATCCAGGAAGCCGACCTGCTGATCGCGCTCGGCATGCGCTTCGACGACCGCGTCACCGGTAACCTGAAGACCTACGCGCCGCACGCCAAGAAGATCCACGTCGAGATCGACCGCGCCGAGATTGACAAGAACGTCAAAGTGGATGTCGCGCTGGTGGGCGATCTGCGCGACGTGCTCGCTGATCTGCTGCCGCGCCTCGAGGCTCGTGACCATTCCGATTGGCTGACGCACATCATCGCCCTCAAGGGCGACGCCGCGGTGCGCGACATCAAGAACCTGCCGGACATGGGCAAGCTCTACGCGGCGCACGTCATTCACGACTTGTGGCGCGAGACCGACGGTAACGCGCTGGTCGTCAGCGATGTGGGCCAGCACCAGATGTGGGAAGCGCAGTATTACCACCACAACACGCCGCGGTCGCTGATCACCTCCGGCGGGCTCGGCACCATGGGTTTCGCACTGCCCGCCGCTGTCGGCGCCAAGTTCGCGCGTCCCGATGCCGAAGTTTGGGTGGTCTGCGGCGATGGCGGCTTCCAGATGACCCAGGCCGAACTGGCCACCATCATGCAGGAAGGCCTGGACATCAAGATCGCGCTCATCAACAACGGCTATCTCGGCATGGTGCGGCAGTGGCAGGAATTTTTCTACGATCGCCGCTACCACGCTACGCCGCTGCGCAACCCCGACTTCGTGAAACTGGCGGAAGCGCATGGGATGAAAGGAATCATGGTGGATGCGCGCCCCGGTGTGGTCAACGCGGTCAGGGCCGCGCGCGAACATCCGGGCCCGTGCCTGATCAATTTCCGCGTCGAGAAGGAAGACTCGGTCTATCCGATGGTGCCCGCCGGCGCCGATCTGCACCAGATGATCCGCCGCCCGGCGCCGTCACCGATTCGGTTGTCGTCGGCAAGTGCGGATTGAGCTAGTTGCCAGTTGTCAGTTGCCGGTTGTCAGTTACTTGTTGCCAGTTGCTTGTTGCTAGTTGCTTGCTGCTAAAGGCTAAGAGCTAAAGGCTGGGGTTATGCTACACACATTTGTCGTCCACGTTGAAAACAAGCCCGGCGTGCTGAACCGCGTGGCTTCGCTGTTCCGCCGCCGCGCCTACAACATTGAGTCGCTTACCGTCGGCCACACCGACAAGCCCGGCGTCTCCCGCATGACGATCGCGGTTGACACCGATGCCGGCGGCGCGGCGCGCCTGGAAGCGCACCTGTATAAGCTGGTGAACGTGCTTCATGTCGAGGACGTTTCCAATACGCCTGCCGTCTTTCGCGATCTGGCGATGATCAAGGTGGCGGCGAACCAGGAGACGCGCACGCACCTGATGCAACTGGTGATGGCGTTCCGCGCGCGCGTGGTGGACGTTGCCACCGAATCGCTGGTGATCGAAGTCACCGGCACGGAGGACAAGATCGACAGCATGCTCGAGGTACTGCGGCCGTATGGTGTCCTGGAGATGGTGCGCACCGGGCGGGTCGCCATCTGCCGCGGGCCGCGCACTGCCGACTTTTCCCAGCAGCCGCGTCCCGATGTTGCGCTCTGGGACGACGACGACAGCATCAGCGCTTACGACCCGCAGTGAGAGGTAGCGCCGGCGTCGCGCCGGCGGGCCCGATGAGATTTTGACCCCGTGTCCTCCGCGTCCTCTGCGGTTATGGAGTTCCGGGTGCCCCACGTTCGCGGAGCTAACGTGGGCAACAATTTTGGAGAAAACGAATGCCTAAGATGTACTACGACAACGATGCCGACCTCGCCCTCATCCGTGCCAAGAAGGTCGCCATTATCGGTTACGGTTCGCAGGGCCACGCCCATGCGCTCAACCTGAAAGACAGCGGCGCACAGGTCCGCGTCGGTCTCGCCGACAACAGCCGCTCGCGGGAGAAGGCGCAAGCCGCCGGACTGACCGTGACCGGCATCAGTGCCGCCGCGCAGTGGGCGGACGTGGTCATGATGCTGACGCCCGACACCACCCAGGCGAAGATTTATCGCGAGTGCATTGCGCCCCACATGACCAAGGGCAAGATGCTGATGTTCGCTCACGGGTTCAACATCCGCTTCGGCACGATCACGCCGCCGCCGGACATTGATGTCACCATGATCGCCCCCAAGGCGCCGGGACACCGCGTTCGTGAGGTCTTCACCGAAGGCGGCGGCACGCCTTGCCTGCTCGCCATTCACCAGGATGCGACGGGCAACGCCAAGGCGCTCGCGCTTTCGTATGCCAAGGGCATTGGCGGCACGCGCGCCGGCGTGATTGAAACCAGCTTCGCGGAAGAGACCGAGACCGACCTGTTCGGCGAGCAGACGGTGCTCTGTGGCGGCGTCAGCGCGCTGATCAAAGCGGCTTTTGATACGCTGGTGGAAGCGGGCTATCAGCCGGAGATCGCCTACTTCGAGTGCCTGCACGAGTTGAAGCTGATTGTGGACCTGATGTATCGCGGCGGGCTGAACTACATGCGCTATTCGGTCAGCGACACCGCCGAGTGGGGCGACTACACTGCCGGCCCGCGCGTGATCACCGACGAAACGCGCAAGGAAATGAAGCGCCTGTTGGCGGAGATTCAGGACGGCAGTTTCGCCAAGAAATGGATCGCGGAAAACGAGCACGGCCGTCCCGAGTTCAAGGCCACGCGCGCGCGGGAACAGGAACTGCTGCTCGAACAGGTCGGCAGCAAGCTGCGCGCCATGATGCCGTTCCTGAACCCGGTAAACGTCCGACCGGACATGCAGGGGTGAGAAAAGCATTTCCCGTTTCCGGTTTCCCGTTTCCGGTTTCCCGCTCCGATAGTCGGCGGCTCGGGGAACGGGAAACGGGCAACGGGGAACGCTGTTTTGAGGTTTCCGGTTTCCCGTTTCCAGTTTCCCGTCGCGCTGCTTCGATAACGGGAAACGGTTTTCCTGTTCAGGCGGTTCGGTAACCGGGAACGGGAAACGGGCAACGGGAAACGAATTTTAGAGGAGTCCATGTCAGGCCCAGTTTCCAAGTATGTGTGGATGAACGGCGCGCTGCTGCCGTTTGAAAAAGCAACGTTGCACTTCATGACCGCCGGATTGCACTACGGCATCGGCGTGTTTGAAGGCATTCGCTGCTATGAGACCGACAACGGCCCCGCGATCTTTCGCCTAAAAGACCACATGGACCGGCTGTTTGCCTCGGCGCGCGTGCTCGGCTGGCGCGAGCTGCCCTGGACGGTTGAGCAGCTTACGGCTGCGGTGCGTGAGACCGTCGCCGCGAATGGTTACCCCGAGTGCTACATTCGCCCGGTGATCTATCTCGCCGACGGCGGTTGGAACCTGACGCTCGACACCGGCGCGGCCCACGTCGGAATTGCCGTGTGGAAGTGGGAACGCTTCCTGGGCGACGATGCTCGCGAGCGCGGCGCGCGCGCCAACACTTCGTCGTACACGCGCCACCATCCCAATGCCTCGATGACCAAGGCCAAGATTTGCGGCAACTACGTCAACTCGGTGCTCGCCCGCACCGAGTCGCACCGCCTGGGTTTCGAAGAGGCGATCATGCTCGACCCGCAGGGCTATGTGGCTGAGTGCACCGGCGAGAACCTGTTCCTGGTGCGCCGCAACGTGATTTACACCTCGCCTTCGGCAGAAGTACTGGAAGGCATCACTCGCGATACAGTCATTACTCTGGCTTGTGATCTCGGTTATGAGGTGGTGGAAGAGCCGATCTCGCGCGACCAGCTCTACATTGCGGACGAAGTGTTCGTGACCGGGACCGCCGCTGAAGTTAACGCGCTGACCGAGATTGATTTCCGCCCTATCGGCGACGGCAAGATGGGCGACGTCACGCGGCAGCTACAGCACACGTTTACCCAACTGGTGCAGGGGCGCCTGCCGCGTTATAGCGCCTGGCTCGACAGCGTCCCGCTGGCGCGGGAAATTTCCGCGGCCAAGCACGCGTGATGGGAACTTCGACTTACGAATTTTGATTTTCGATTTTCTCGCGCGGCAACGTACCCAGGTGAGAGCAGCACGCGTTGCTCAAAGGAACCGCCGGCGACTGACAACTGAGAACTGGCAACTCGTTGTTAGCTGCCAACTGACAACTGCAAACTGAGAACTGGTTTTCATGCAGATTCCCGATCCTCGTGACGCAGTGAAATCGCCCTTCGCGACGTCCGCGCGACCGGCGGCGAGCGCGCCCGAACCGGCGCCGCGGGCGTACCGCGTCGCCCTGATTGGCTTCGGCACCGTGGGCCGCTCGGTGGCGCGCATCCTGTGCGAACGCGCCCTGCCCGGCCTGCGCCTGACGCACGTCTGCAATCGCAACGTGGAGCGCAAGAAGGTCGCCTGGATGCCCGCTGACGTGCGCTGGACCGAAAATGTCGCGGATGTGCTGGCGTCCGACGCCGACATCGTGGTCGAAGTAGTAGGCGGACTCGATCCCGCCGAGCAGTGGGTGCGCAACGCGCTGGAATCCGGCAAGTCGGTTGTAACGGCGAACAAGCAACTCATCGCCCGCAGCGGCGCCGAGCTTCAGGAACTCGCTCGCGCCCGCGGCGTGCATCTCTACTACGGCGCTTCGGTGGCCGGCGGCATTCCCGTGCTTTCGGGATTGCACGAGGGCCTGGCCGGCGACCAACTTCAGAAGGTTTACGGCATCCTCAACGGCACCTGCAATTACATCCTGAGCAAAGTCGAGAGCGCCGGCATTTCGTTTGACACCGCCCTGAAAGAGGCGCAGGATGCCGGTTTCGCCGAGGCCGATCCCACCGACGATGTCGAAGGCTACGACGCCCGCGCCAAACTCGCGATCCTTGCCCGCGAAGGTCTGGCCACGCGCGTTCATCCGGAAGACATCGTCTGCGGCTCGATTCGCGACATTGATGCCGTGGACTTCACCTACGCGCACCAGTTGAACGCCACCATTCGCCAGATCTCACGCGCGGAAGTCCACGGCAAACGGCTCTACGCCAGCGTGGGACCGGCCCTAGTGCCATTGGAGTCGCCGCTGGCGCGCGTCTCCGGCAGCCAGAACCTGGTGATGGCCACCGGCGCGTACGGAGGCGAGACCGTTTTCAGCGGCTACGGCGCAGGCGGCAATCCGACGGCGGTTGCGGTCGTCTCTGACTTGCTCGCCATCGCGCAACGCCGCCCCGAATACAACAGTTATGCCGAGATTCCCACGGTCGCGCGCAAGGTGAGCGCCGATTTCACCTCGCCGCACTACGTGCGCTTCACCGTCAATGACCGGCCGGGCATCATCGCGGTGCTGGCCACGATTTTCGGCAAGAACGGCATTAACATTGACTCGGTGTTGCAAAAGACCGGCTTCGCCAAGGACCGCCTGGCGTTTGTGATCACCCTGGAAGCCTGTAGCGCCGCGGCCATGAACCGCGCCATGGAAGAGATCGCCGCGCTCGACTTCCATGTGATTCCGCCGGTGAACTTGCCGATACTAAGTTGAAAAGCTAACCACGGATTTACACGGACCAGCACGGATTAAGAAGGGACAAGGCAACGAGAACTACTGGTTGCGTGCTCAGAACGGCCACAACAACGGGCAAATCAAAATTCAAAATTCGAAAATCGAAAATGATTTTGATCCGTGTCAATCCGTGTTAATCCGTGGTTAATGGGGTTCCATGCATCTTCGTTGCATACAATGCGCTGCCACCTGCGACCTGCACCAGCGCGTGCTCGCCTGCACCCGCTGCGGCGACCTGCTGGAAGCCGTCGCCGAGGTGCGCCAGCCGCCCGACAAATTGAAACGACTCTGGCGCGAGCGCCGCATGTCCAACGACGCGCGCGACCTCAGCGGAGTGTGGCGCTTCCGCGAGTTTCTGCCCGATGGCTATGACCGCGTCATCACCATGGCCGAAGGCAACACGCCGCTGCTTCGCGCGCAGCGCAGCGCCGATTGGGGTGGACTGCGTAACTTGCGCTTCAAACACCTGGGCTGGAACCCGACGCTGTCGTTCAAAGACCTCGGCATGACCGTCGGTGTGACCGAAGCCGTTCGTCAAGGCGCCAAAGCTGTCGCGTGCGCTTCGACCGGTAACACAGCCGCATCCATGGCCGCTTACGCCGCGCGGGCCGGGATCACGGCGCGCGTGTATCTGCCCGCCGGCCACGTTTCACTTGCCAAGGTGGCGCAATCCATCGACTACGGCGCCGAGCTGGTGCAGATCGAAGGCAACTTTGACCAAGCGCTAGACGCCATGCTCGCCGCCGGTGGCGACATCTACTTCCTGAACTCGATCAACCCGTTTCGCATCGAGGGCCAGAAGACCGTCGTGTACGAAATGATGGAGCAACTCGACTGGCAGCCGCCGGACGTGCTCATCTGCCCCGGCGGCAACCTCGGCAACAGCTCAGCATTCGGCAAGGCACTGGAAGAGCTCAAGGCCCACGGGCTGATCGAAAAGGTTCCGCGTCTGATCGTGGTGCAGGCAGAAGGCGCGAACCCGCTGGCGCAAATGTGGCGCAGCGGCGCCACGGAACTCACGCCGGTGCAGAACCCCGAGACCGTCGCCACGGCCATCCGGATCGGCAATCCGCGCTCATGGAAGAAAGTGCTGCGTGCGCTGCGTTTCACCGACGGCATGGTGCTCGACGTCAGCGACGACGAGATCGGCGAGGCGAAAGAGATGATCGGCCGCGACGGCATCGGTTGCGAACCGGCGTCGGCCACCACGCTGGCCGGATTACGCAAGCTGGTCGCGCAGAGACAACTTGATCCTGACGCGAGCGTGGTGGCGATCCTGACCGGCCACGTGCTGAAGGACCCCGACTTCATTATCAAGCGACATCAGCGCGCGGTCGCGGCGGAAGCGGAAGTACATGCCAGTTAGCCTGTGTCCTTTGTGTCCTCTGTGGTTGGTTTTGCATATCTCACCACAGGGGACACAGGGGACACAGGGGACACAGCTAGAGGGACAAACGTAGCTATGCACATGCGCATGGACGCGGGGACCATCGAAGGGCTGGAGATCGCCGTTCCCGCGTCCATTGCCAATCTCGGTCCGGGGTTCGACACGCTGGCGGTCGCCGTACGGCTGTACACGCGTGTGCGCATCCGCCGTGTGCGCGCCGACGGCCTGCGCGATTTGCACTTCGACTTCCTCGACCAGCGCCTCGAAGGCGCGAACTACATCGAGCGCGCCTTCCGTTTCCTCGCGCGCCAGCAGGACGCCGACTTCCCCTCGCTCGACCTGGAAGTCTCGACCGACATTCCCATGAAGTCGGGCCTGGGTTCCAGCGCCGCCGCTACCGTCGCGGGCTTGCGCTTGTTCGAAGCCGTCATGGGTCCGCTGCCGGTGCAAGGCTTGCTTAACGCTGCCTGCGCATTGGAAGGCCATCCCGACAACGCCGCGGCCGCTCTGTTCGGCGGGCTCACCGGCAGTTGCCAGTTGGCCGACCGTTCGACCATGGCCGTCAGTTTCCGCTGGCCGGAGCAGTTGCAGTTCGTGGTGCTGACGCCCATTGCGTCGCTGAAGAAAGGCACCTCGGAAGCGCGCGGCATCCTGCCGCCCAAGATCGCCCGCGAAGACGCCATCTTCAACATGCAGCGACTGGTGCTGCTGTTACAGGCCGTACACAGCGGCAAGTTCCACCTGTTGCGCGAAGCCTTGCGCGACCGTTTGCATCAGCCGTACCGGCAAATGATCGTCCCCGGCCTGCAACAGGCTCTGCATCTTGATCATCCCGACCTGCTCGGTGTATGCCTGAGCGGCGCGGGACCGTCAATTGTTGCCTTTGCCGAGCGCAACACCGACGAGATTGAGCGCGTGCTGGCGAAAAGCTACGAACCGCTCGGCATTCCTTTTCGCATCCGCACCTTGCGCGTCCACCAGGGCGAGGCCGATACCAGCGGCCTGCCCCAGCCGCAGTTGGTCACGATTGACAACGCGCCGGTGCAGTAGCATTGAAACCATTTGGGATTGGGGATTGGGGATTTGAGAGCCATTTGCGGCCGGGGATTTGGGGGTTTGGGATTTCGATCACGTCGGCCTGGGTAGATCTCTGTGCAATCCCAAATCCCAAATCCTGAGATCCCAAATGGACTGAGGGATTAATGGTCACACTCGACGATATCAAGCAAGCCCAGGCGCGTGTGCGTGAGTCTTTGTGCCTGTCGCCTTGCTCCTACTCGGAAGCGTTCTCCCGCGCCACGGGCAACAAGGTGTTCCTGAAACTCGAAAATCTTCAGATGACCGGCTCCTACAAGGAGCGCGGCGCGCTCAACAAGATCCTGACGCTCACTACCGAAGAGCGCGAGCGCGGCCTGATTGCGGCTTCCGCCGGCAACCACGCGCAGGCGGTTTCCTATCATGCGACCAAGCGCGGCATCTGCGCGCAAATCTGCATGCCGCTGGCGACGCCGCTCAACAAGGTGATGTCCACTCGCGGCTTCGGAGCGGAGGTCGTGCTGCATGGCGCCAACTATGACGAAGCCTGCACCGAGGCCATCCGCCGCTCCACCGAGCGCGGTCTCACGTTCATTCACCCGTTCGACGACGATGCCGTCATCGCCGGCCAGGGCACGCTCGGTCTCGACCTGCTGGAACAGATTCCCGACGTGGACGTGGTCATCGGCGCCATCGGCGGCGGCGGCTTGATCAGCGGCATCGGCTGCGTGTTGAAGGAAGTCAACCCGCGGATTCGCGTGATCGGCGTGCAAACCTCGCGCCTGCCCTCGATGAAGGCCGCGGTCACTGAAGGCCGCCCCGTGACGCTGCCGGTGGCCTCCACCCTAGCCGACGGCATCGCGGTGCGCCGCGCCGGCGAGCGCACCCTGCCCATGGTGCAGAAGTACGTGGACGACATCGTGACCGTGGAAGAGGAAGAAATCGCCAGCGCCATCCTGCTGCTGCTCGAGCGCGAAAAGACGCTGGCGGAAGGCGCCGGCGCTGCGCCGGTCGCGGCCCTGGTCCATCACAAGACCTGGTTCACGGGGAAAAAGGTGGTCGCGATCATCTCCGGCGGCAACATTGATGTCAGCATGCTGTCGCGCATCATCGAGCGCGGCCTGGTCAAAGACGGCCGCTTGGTCCGCCTGCGCATTCACCTGCCCGATTACCCCGGCGCGCTGCATCGGCTGACGGGCGTGCTCGCCGAGCACCGCGCGAATATCGTCGAGACCTCCTACAGCCGAACGTACTTCGGCGTGGACCTTGGCCACACGGCGATTGACCTGACCATGGAAACGCGCGGCTCCGAGCACGTGGAGGAACTCATCGCCGCGCTCAACGCCGCGAACTACGTGTTCGAACGCGTGCAGTAGAAAAGCAGTACTCAGTACCCAGTACTCAGTACCCGGTTCTCTCGCAGAGATCCGCGCAACTGGCAACTGGCTACTGAGTACTGGCTACTTGTGCAATGCGAGCAGCTTCTCAACCCATTGCAGGTCTTCTTCCGTGTCCACGCCCACCGTGTCAAATTCGGTTTCGCCCACGTAGATGTCCACGCCGTTTTCCAGAAAACGAAGCTGCTCCAGGCGCTCGGCCTGCTCCAACGACGATTCCGGCCAACGCACAAATTGATCGAGCGCCGCTTTGCGATACGCGTAGAAGCCGAGGTGCTTCCAGTAACGCGCGCCAATGGCGTCGCGGTCGAAAGGAACCGGCGCGCGTGAAAAGTACAACGCGCGGCCATTCGCGTCAGTCACGACCTTGACCACGTTGGGATTCTGCGCAGTCTCTTTCGGCAGCGGCGTCTTCAGGGTGCCAACCTGCACGCCGTCGCGCATGACGGCGAGCAGCGCGGCGATGTGCTCCGGGCGCGCGAGCGGCTCATCGCCCTGCACGTTGACGTAAACGTCTGCGGCAATCTTCTGCGCAGCCTCGTGCACGCGGTCGGTCCCGCTGCGGTATTTATCGGAAGTGAAGGCGGCGTGAAATCCGTGCGCGCGGCAAAACTCGAAGACCTCGGCCGAGTCGGTGGCCACCACCACATCGGTCAGCAGCGGCGAACTCTTCGCCGCACGATACACATGCTCGATCATGGGACGTCCGGCGATCATGCGCATGGGCTTGCGCGGCAGGCGGGTGGAGGCGATGCGGGCAGGGATTATGGCAACGGCGCGCATGGCGCAAGTTTCAGCCGACGACCGGGGTGCGTGCAATCAAAAAGGTAACGATGCATCGCGGCGCACCGTCAGATCCCAAATCCAAAATCCCCAATCCCATTTCCTTTGTGTCCTTTGCGCCCTTTGCGTCCGCTGCGTTCGGCCCCGGTTTACCGCTGCATCTTTTCCAGATGCTGGAACTGGTCGGTGTAGACGTACAGCATCGCAAACAGCGCCAGGTTGTAGCCGACGTGCACCAGGAAGCTGGCGGCGACCGAGGCAGTTTTCGCACGTGTCACCGTCAGCGCCGCGCCGACGATGAACAGCAGCAGCACCGGCCCCCAGGCGTGTCCCAGTTGCGAGGCATGGATCAGCGCGAACGCAAACGCCGTGATCAGAATGCCGGCCACAATGCCCAGCCGCCGTGCCAGCGCGGGATACAGAAACCCGCGAAAGAACAGCTCTTCCACCAAGGGCGCAACGGTGATACCGAACACCGCCATCACATAGGCGTCTGCCGGCGTGTTGAACAGGTGCTCAATGGGCAGCGATTTGGGGATGGGCACGACCAGCGACAGCAACTCGATGGCGACTGCCAGCAGCACGCCACCGACAGCATAAATCCATCGGCTTCCCGGCCATTTCCAGCCTACGGTGCGCCAGAATGGGCGGCCGTATCCCCGTCGCACCAGCAGGTACATAAAACCGACAACGAACAAGTACGCCGCCGTCTGTACGGGCACGATGAAGGTGGCCTTGCGGGCGATCTCGACCGCGCTCATAGCGTGCATCGAGCCCCACCGTGTGGCGAACACCAATCCCGCCACGCTGAACGCGGCAATCGCCAGCAGCGCCACAAACACGATCAGGATGACGTCCCAGCCGCTCCACGGCGGACCTTCGCCCTGCCGCCGCATGTCGAGCGAAACGACGGTGCCGGCCTCGCGAGGCAACACCTCAGGAGATTGCGATTGGGGGTCTAAATCCATCGGCAGTTTGATTTTATCGGATCAGCCTGATCCGAGCGTTGCGCTGACCCGATCCCCAGTTGACCCGATGACCCGATGGCGCGATGCAGTTAACCCCGCCACCTCACATCGCATCCAGCTAGTACGGCCCGGGCAGTCCCGCGCCGGTCCTACTTGCGAGGAGCAGGCGATGAACTCTGCGCTTACCCTGGACTCCACCGAAAGCTGGCCGCCCCTGGCCCTCGATGAATGGCAACCCACCTGCGACACCTTGCACATGTGGACGCAGATCGTCGGCAAGGTCCGCATGGCCCTTACTCCGCCCGTGAACCACTTCTGGCACGTGCCGCTCTACGTCACCCCGCGGGGCCTGACCACCTCGCCGGTCCCTTTCGGTGGCGAAACTTTCGAAATCAGTTTCGACTTCCTCGCCCACGCGCTAGTAATCGAGGCCAGCAACAACGACACTCACCTCATTGAACTTGCGCCACGAACCGTCGCCGATTTCTACCGCGAGTTGATGGCCACCCTGCGCCTGATGGGCATCCATCTGCACATCAACACCATGCCCCAGGAAGTTCCCAACCCGATTCGGTTCGAGCAGGACACCGTCCACCGGAGCTACGACGCGGAGCACGTGCAGCGCTTCTGGCGCATTCTGCTGGCCGTGGATTGCGTGTTCAAGGAATTCCGCGGACGCTTCCTCGGCAAGTGCAGCCCGGTGCATTTCTTCTGGGGCAGCTTTGATCTGGCGGTCACACGCTTTTCCGGACGCCGCGCGCCCGAGCGGCCTGGCGCCGATGCGATCACTCGCGAGTCGTATTCGCACGAGTGCAGCAGCGGCGGATGGTGGCCGGGCGGCGTCACGGCAAGCGGCGTGGAAGTTCCAGGCGCGGCGTTCTACTCCTATGCCGTACCTGAACCTTCGGGCTTTGCCGACCGCGCCGTGCTTCCGGAAGCGGCACACTATGACCGGCGGCTAGGCGAGTTCCTGTTGATGTACGATGATGTGCGTCGCTCACCCTCGCCGCGACAAACGCTGCTCGACTTTCTGCAATCCACCTACGAAGCCGCCGCCGACCCGGCACTCTGGGAGCGCAGCCAACTGGAAGAGCCGCCCGGCTGGTTCGCCAAGGGAGGGACCCATGCCGCCTGATTGCACCCACCTCGACCAGATCACCATCACCACCCCAACCAAGCATGTCTGTGAAGACTGTGTGAAGACCGGCGATAGCTGGGTGCACCTGCGCATGTGCCTGTCCTGCGGACACGTCGGGTGTTGCGATTCTTCCAAGAACAAGCACGCGACCGGGCATTTCCAGCAGACGCTGCATCCGCTTATACGCTCGGCGGAACCCGGCGAAAGCTGGGTCTGGTGCTACGTGGACCAGTTATCGCCGGGCGAAATCAGGGATGCAGCGGCGTAAGCTTGATTGCCTTTCCCGACACAAAGGGATTGCCGGGAATAACGTAGCGTAGCGCGTGCTCGGCGGCCTTGGTGACGCCGATGCGCGGCGTCTCGGCGATGCTCTCGGGACGATACCCGTCATCGACGATCACCAGGTCAGAGTCGGGATCGGTCATGTCCCTATCGTTGTCTCGTGCGCGTGTGACTCCGAAGGCTTCCGCCATGCGGCCCGGCCCGCTGGTGAGCAGACGAATCCGCCGACCTTCTATCGCTCCGGCATTCAGGCCGCGCGCACGCGCCATGGCTGCCTGGCCGGCCAGCGGTTCCAGCGCGCGAAACAGCACGCCGCCCGCGATGCCGTCGGGCAACGTGGACACATTCAGGCACCAGTGGTTCCCGTAGATGAAATACACGTAAGCGTGTCCCGGCGGACCAAACAGCACGTAGTTGCGCGCCGTGCGGCCCGCGGCAGCGTGCGCCGCAGGATCGTTCTCGCCGAGGTAGGCTTCGGTCTCGACGATGCGACCCGCCAGCAACTCGCGGCGATTGCGGCGCACCAGCACCTTGCCCAGCAGATCGCGCCCGACCTCGCGCGGATCGCGGTCGTAGAACTCGCGGCCCAGCGGCGGGGCGGTGGCGTAGTTTAGAGGCGCTTTCGGCATCGTAGAAAATCTAACCACGGATTTACACGGATTAACACGGACCAGAACATTCCAGAATTCAGATTTCAGATCAACAACTTCTGCCGCCAACTCTGAAGCCCTGAATTCTGAAACTTGGATTCTGAAACCTGAAGTGATACCCGATTCGTGTAAATCCGTGTGAATCCGTGGTTCGATGTTACTGCAGCGACGCCAGCACTTCTTCCGCGTGTCCCTGCGCCTTTACCTTGGGGAAGACCTTCGTCACTTTGCCGTCGGGGCCGATCAGAAACGTCGTCCGCTCGATACCGAGTTTCTTCTGCCCGTACATGTTCTTTTCCTTGAGCACGCCATAAAGCTCGCACACCTTGCGATCGGTATCCGCCAGCAGCGTGAATGGCAGATCATGCTTCTCCTTGAACTTCTTTTGCTTCTCCGGCGTATCGGCCGACACGCCGAGCACGACCGCACCGGCTTTCTGGATCCTGCTGTATGCGTCGCGGAACCCGCGCGCTTCTATCGTTCAGCCGGGCGTGTCGGCCTTGGGGAAGAAGTAGAGGACGACATTCCGCCCGCGGTAATCTTTCAGTGAGACCTTGTTCCCATTCTCATCGGGCAGAGAGAACTCCGGAGCTTTATCATTGACATTCATGAAAGCAGTCCTCCGATTGCGTCGCGCCAACGGACGCAACATATTACACCGCGTTTTGGCAGTGAGTTGCATCCTGCTGGCGCTCTCGGCCGCCACCGCCCCTGCCCAGCGCGGCCGCAAGACCTCGCGCCTTCGCGCTCTCGCGCTGCTGGAGATTGGGCCCAACGGCAAGGCCCGGCTGGTGCCGATCGCCATCAAGGTGGGCGACAAGTTTTACGACGCCGGACTCTACCGCGCCAATCCCGTACCCATGTCGCTCGGCCGCGATACGGTTTACGAGGCCATGCGCACCGGCGAACCTGTCGGACTGTTTACCGTGACCAGCGCAAGGAGCGTGAAGGGCGTGTGGGTCGGCGTGGGCCAATGGCGGCCGCTGGAGGCGCCCCCTCCCGAGACGAAACCGGCAGACGCGCCGGCGCCGCCGCAGCCGCCGGATGACGAGCCTCCTGTGCTGCGCAAGCCGGGATCGGAGCCTGCGCCGCCCCCAACGGAGAAGACCGACGAAGCACAGACTCCGCCGCCCAAACCAACGGAACCAGCGAAGCCGAGTTCGCCTCCGCCGCAGGATGATAGCGACCGTCCGCTCTTGCGGCGCGGCCGCCCAGCAGAGGCGCAAGCAACCGACGAGGAACCGCCCGAGACCGCCGCCAAGCCCGGCGCCGGCCACGTCAGCGCCAAGGAAACCGCCACCACTGCCTCGGCGGCCGGCCCCATTGCGGTATACACCGCAATTTCCGATGCCGCCGGCCCGGATACGAAGCCCTACCTGATGGCGCTGCGCCCTGACGAGCAGATGAAATATCGTGAAACGGTGAAAGGCATGGCTTACGCCGCCATTCAGAAGTTCGCTGCCGCACGCCCGCAGGTGAAGCCTGGGCCCGCCGCCGAGTTGACCGACATCTATTTCAACGCCTACGACCTGCACTACAACAACCAGCCGGAGATGGTGATGAGCGCCCGTCTCCCGCAGGTTTCACCCACCGGCGGCAGGCTGGCCTCCAGCTACTTTGTTACCGTGGTCGCCACCGTGGACATGTACGGCGACGTGCGTCAGCTCTTCGCGTCCGTCACCGACAGCTCCCACTTGGACGCTTATCCGCGCCTTGAACTGATCGACGCGGTTGACGCCCAAGGCAGCGGCACGGGCCAATTGCTGTTCCGCAAGATCACGGATAACGGTTATCGCTACGTGGTGTACCGCGTCGGCATGGACCGGCTATGGCCGGTGTTCGAGGGCGCCGGCAGCCGCTTCTGACCGCTTCAGTCCTTTTGGAAAAACATCTTGATTGCCACCGCGACCAGGAAGATGGCGAACCCGCGGCGCAGCGCAAGATTGGAGAGTCGCTGGGCGATGTCGCCGCCGAAATAACCGCCGATAAACAAACCCAGTGCCACCCACAACCCCATCACCAAGTCGGCATTCCCGGCCTTGTAATACTTCCAGAACGCCAGCAGGCCGCTGGGCGCCAGCAGCATGGCCAACGATGTGCCCTGCGCCCGGTGCTGGTCCATGCCGTAACCGTAGATCAGGATGGGAATCAGCATCGCACCCCCGCCGATTCCCACCAGCCCGGACACGATTCCGATCATGACGCCAATGCCGATGTAGATGAGTATGTGCATGCGTGCGCTCCTGGACTGTTCAGGATGCCACGCGCACCCAACGCCTGCAAAGCACGATCTCTCTATCGCACCGGCCTGCCCGTATTCGCCACAGCCTTCGCATGCTGTTCGAGGATGTAGCTGTCCGTCATGCCGGCAATGTAGTCGCACACCACGCGGCTCAGCGGTTCCTGCCCGGTCTTCTCCCGGTACGACGCCGGCAGCGCCTGCGGATCCAGCATCCAGTACTCGAACAATTCGGTCACAATCCGCTCCGCGTTCTGCTTTTCCGGCAGCAGCTCCGGGCTGAAATAGACATTGTCATAGAGGAACTGCTTGCAGCCGGCGCGTTCGGCTTCCACTTCCGCGCTGAAGGCGGCCAGGCGTTCAGGACACTGCCGCACATCGTCAACGCTGGCAACTCCGGCCGTGCGCAGCCTCGTCCTGGTGTTGTCAATCAGGTCGCTGACCAAGCGGTTGAACACCTGCTTTAACGCCTCGTTAAATTTCAGCTTCTCGGCAGCCGCGGGGTGGCGCGCTTCGATTTCGCGGTAGAAGCGGTCAAACACCGGCACGCCGGCGCGTATCTGCTCCACGGTCAGGATGCGCGCCTCGTAGCCGTCATCGAGGTCAGCGGTGTTGTAGGCGATTTCGTCAGTGAGGTCAATCAGTTGCGCCTCCAGCGGCGGGCGCAGATCGAGCAGGTATTCCGCCAACTCCGGAAATTCCGCGGCACTGTAATCGCGCGAGTGCTTGATGATGCCTTCGCGCACCTCGAACGTCAGATTCAGGCCGCGGAAGCCGATGTAACGCAACTCGAAGTCCTCTACGATGCGCAGCGCGTGGAGATTATGGTCGAAAAAGCTGCCATGTGCACGCATGGCGGCATCCAGAGCCTTCTCACCCGCGTGGCCGAAGGGCGGATGCCCCAGGTCGTGCGCCAGCGCCAGTGTCTCGACCAGATCAACGTTGAGCCCAAGTTGCGCGGCGATCGTACGGGAAATCTGCGCTACCTCAATGGTGTGCGTGAGCCGGTTACGGAAGTGGTCGGAGTGGCGCCGGGTGAAGACCTGGGTCTTGTTCTCCATCCGGCGAAAGGCCCGCGCGTGGATTACGCGGTCGCGGTCGCGCTGGAACGGCGTGCGATACGGATGCGGCGGCTCGGGATGGCGCCGTCCGCGCGAATCCTCCGCCCGCACGGCGTATGGGGCGAGCATGGAGGCAGTTTATAGCACAGTAGCTTATCGGGTGAACTGGCGAACTGGTAATCGGGCGATCGAGTGGTCCGGCGAGCCACAAGCCTGATTACCAGCCACTAACCATTAGCCACTCCCTACGGTTTCCCCGCTTCCGCCGATTTGCGTTCCTGCTGGCGGGCCAGTTTCACCTTGGCCGATTCCAGCTTCTTCTGCACGCGCTGGAGGTCGTTCTGATCAACTTCCGCCGGGACGCTGCGGTTCCACTCGGCGATGGCCCGCTCCCAGTGCACCGCCGCCAGCTTCAAGCGCCCGGTCTTGGCGTACAGTTCAGCGAGGTGGTCCTGGATGGTTGGATCAGTGCTCAGGCGTTCGGAAGCGCGGCGCAGGTTGGCTTCTGCCAACGTGTAGTCGCCCAGCTTGAAATACGCCCAGCCCAGCGAATCCAGATACGCGCCATTCTGCGGGTCCAGTTGCACCGCCTTCTTGATGTAGTCCAGCGCTTCCTCCAAACGCACTCCGCGGTCGGCGAGCATGTAACCCAGGTAGTTCAGCACCATGGCGTTACGCTGATCGTCCCCCAGCGCCTTCTTGAACATCTCCTCGGCGGGCTCGTACTTCTTCTGCCGCTCGTAGATGGACCCCAGCACGAACCACGCGTATTGCTGTTCTTCGGGTTTTGTGGAAAGCAACACCGCCTTCTCAACGTACTCCTCAGCTTCTTTGTAGCGCTTGGCGCGGCTGGATATCTGTGCCAGCGTGAGGTACAGCTCGCGGTCTTCGGCGTTGCCTTTCAGCATCGCCTTGACCTGGTTGATCCCTTCGTCCGTATTTCCAGTGTCGGCGATCTGCGCCGCCAGCGTGAGTTTCAGATTGCGGTCGTTGGGCAGCCTGGCGA
>JBHGBA010000070.1:0-30589 GCA_041946775.1 Terriglobales bacterium | reverse complement strand
TGATCGCGACCCTGACCGGGGAAACGGTGAGCGCGCAGACGGTGTCACAACTGACGCGCCGGTTCAATCTGGAATGGAAAAATCGCACCCTCCGGGTTTTTACACAAGCAGCTTGACGTCACCCCCACTAGCCACGGATTTGACGTGCAGAGCTGAACCGTCCTAACATAAGCGCCCGTTGTAGCCTCGTCTCCCACTCACGGTCCACCTTCCCAGACGTCCTCCGGAGGAATCACCATGAAGACCACGCGCGTGCTTGCCGTGCTGCTCACTTTGTTGCTGCCAGTGCTGGCGCTGAATCCCAAAGACAAAGGCGACGCCGAACAGCAGATCAAGAATTATCTGGACCAGTCGCGCCAGGCGAGCTTGAGAGGCGACGCCTCGTTCTTCGAGACAAACCTGGCCGACGATTACCAGCGGGTCAACCCGCAAGGCCAATCGTTGACCAAGGCCGAGTTCGTCGACAGCATTAAGAGCGGTGACGCAAGGTTCCAGTCCATTGACGTGAAAGACGTGAAGGTGCGCGTCTATGGCAATACCGCGGTAGTGAACTCGTCGGCCGACGTCAAAGGGACGAACAAGGGCCAGGACATCAGCGGGACCTACCGAACGACGCGTGTGTTCGTCAACCGCGGCGGCAAGTGGCAAGAAGTCAGTTTCCAGGCGACACGGGTGGCGGGCGGCAGCTAACGAGTTGCCAGTTGTCAGCTGTCAGTTGTCGGTTGCTTAATTAGTAACGACGCAAAATTGCCCGGCACCGTAGTTCCTCCCCATCCGGACACCCGTCTGCTCGTGCTTCCGTCAGTTGTAAGCTGCTGAAAATCCGAGCACAATCCTCTTTCCAGCGACCAGCCACGGCGTGGCTCGCCACGTGCTGTGGTAGATTTTTGGCCCTTATTCTTGAAGGAGGAGACGATGAAGAAGTGGAGCCTGGCAGTGACAGCGGCGATAATGCTGGCCGCGCTGCTGACGGCCTGCGGCAGCAGCGGCGCGCCGCGCTCGGAGGGCGGCACCGGGACGGTGACGGTCACGTTCAGCGATCCGCCCAGTTGCAACATGCCGACAGCCGGTCTTTATAGCCATATTTACGTGACCGTGGCCGACGTGCAGATCCACACCAGCTCGAACGCGGGCGCCAACGATGCCGGCTGGATTGACCTCACCCCCAACCTGCGGTCCGCGCCTAAGCAGATTGACCTGCTGGCGCCCCCCGCGCCCGGCTGCTTTCTGGCAACGCTGGGCACAGCCGGCATCCCCGCGGGCGCCTACCAGCAGATTCGGCTCATCCTGACCGACAGCACCGCGGGGCTGACCACGAATGCGTGTCCTGCCGGCGTGGCCAACTGCGTGGTGCTGATGGGCTCGCTGGATCCCCAGCCGCTGCTGCTGTCGAGCGAGGCCAAGACCGGGCTGAAGATCCCCTCAGGCCAGATTGCCGGCGGCAGGTTTGTCATCGAGAGCGGCGAGAGCAAAGACCTCAACATCGACATGGACGGCTGCGCGTCGGTGGTAATGATGGCGCAAGGCGGCGGCCAGTTCCGGCTCAAGCCGGTGCTGCATGCGGGCGAGGTGTCCATGACGGCTTCGACGGCGGTCACTGGGCGCCTGGTGGACGAGACGGGCGCGGCGATCCCGACGCTGACCAACGCCATCGTCGCGCTCGAGCAGAAGGACGCGAACGGGGTGGAACGCCTGGTGGCGCAGACCTCGCCTGACGCGCTGGGCAATTTCAGCTTCTGTCCGCTACCCGCGGGCGGCAGCTTCGAACTGGTGGCGGTGGCGACCAGCGGCAACACCATCTATGGTCCGACCGTGGTGGAAGCGGTGAAGACGGGCACGACGATCGGCGCAGTCAGGCTGACCAAGACCGGCGGCACGGCTTTACCTGTGACCTTGGGCGGCACAGTGGCGAACAACGCGGGAGTCGAGGTTGACTACACGCTCTCCGCGTTGCAGCAGGCGACCATTGGCGGTGCGCCGACCTGGGTGACCGTACCGCTGGCCGCGCAGCAGAGCACGGTGATGAATGTGGTGACGAACACTAGCGGCGGAACGTGTCCGCCGAACACGAACTGCGCGGGGTATTCGATGGCGCTGCCGGCGGCCAACCTGGCGGTGGGGGTGATCGGGACGAGCGGCATCACCTACACCAGCGCGACCACGACGCCGAACTACAAGGTCGAAGCCCATGCCACGTCGCCCACTACGCACCAGGACACGTGTACCACGCCGGTGCAGAGCACACCGACGGTTGATGTCGCCCCGGGTGGGAGCGTTACCATGCAGACCCTCACCTTCAGCGGGTGTGCGCCGTAAAAGTCTGCATTGCGCTGATCAGCCCCGGAGAGATCCGGGGCTTTTCTTGAACGAAGCTCTTAGCTCTTATGAGCTTCATTTGGTGGTGTGAATCAACGTCTTCGCTGTCGCCACGTTATCGAACCGGTCCCAGACGCGCACCACAACCAGGTGTTCGCCAGGTGCGGACGCGACCGGCGCCGCGGATGCAGCCGGCGGCGGACCGTCAGCGCCCTTCGCCTTCTTGCCGCCGCGCAAGCTCAATGCTTTGCCCGTGGGAATCGGTGTCCCGGCAGGTTTCGCGGATTCAGCAGTCGCCTTTGCCACTCCCGGCAGCGGCATCGCGAAATCGTAGTTTTCGCTGCGCGCATCGGAAAGCTGGCCGACCGGTTCGACAAATTGCCAGTCGCCGGCATCCACCGAGTATTCCGCGCGCCGGATGACGGAGAACGTATCGGTCGCGCGGAACGTGATGTGCAGTTCGCCGTTATCCACAGCGGCGTTGAGATCGTCAATGCGCGGCGGCGTGGTATCAATCTCGAAGTGCGGGCTCTCGCGGTTGTCGGTGAGCGCGTCCTCGGGCGAGTGCGACGGCGAATCGCTGGCGACCACTTTGACGCGGTAACCACCATCCGGCAGCAGTCCCGAATCGAACGAAAAATACTTGTCGGTGATCTTGTCCTTCAGCAGCTTCCAGTTGGTCTCGTTGTCACCGCGATAGTAGAGCGCATACATAAGCTGATCGTCGTTGTCGTCGTGCGCCGCCCAGCGCACTGCCACGGAATCGCGGTCCTTGACGGCCGGCATGCCCGCGTCGAATTTGGCCACCTGCATCGCTGGCGGCGTCGGGCTTGACCCGACATTGACAGTGACTGTTTCCTGCACGCCGCCCGGCACGCGCGGAGGTGGATTGAAGCGCGCGCCCACCTGCACAACCACATCTTCAATTACCGGCGCAACGTTCTTGGGCAGGTAATTCACCAGCACGCTCTCGATGCGCGGCGGCGGATTGCCCGGCAGCAGCACCGCCCGCCACTGCACGAAGCGCGCCGGCGGCACGTCGGGCGCAACGTCCTTGCGCAGGTCAACCAGCTTCCACGGGCTCCAGTTGCGGTCGGGATTGTCCACGTTGCCGCTGCGCGCCCATAGCTCGAAATTGCCGGCGCCGCGCACTTCTACGCGTCCCCAGCGGGAGAAGTTACGCGCGTCGAACACGTCGCTTTCGTAGGTCCCCTCTTTCTCCGGCGCATCACCCAGCAGAAAGACCTTCGCCAGATTGCTGGTGGAAACGTACAGCCCGCCGCTGGGTGCCTGCGCGAAGCCGGTGACCTGGTTGGCGCTGGCTTTCACGAAATCGGTGAATTCCTGCTCGCCACGGATGGCGAAGATGCGTCCCTTGTTGCCCGTGCCGGCCAGCAGGCGGCCGGTGCGGTCGAAGGCGAGCGCGTACACGATGTCCTCACGCGAATTCCATATGCGCTTGGGCGAACCGTCTGGCGCGATCTGGTACACCTCGGATCCGGTCGCCCCCAGGCCCGGTAGCGGAAACGTCGGGGGCATCTGCGGGACGGCGCCGGGCGCCGGCGTCGCCGTCACGGTGCCGGGTTGCGGTTGGGGCTGCGCCTGCGGCAAAGTCGTCATCATTGCGCCCAGGTTCGGCGGCATGACTGTGCCCACCGGGGTGGTGGCGGCGCGCTTCTCGCCTACTCCGGCGGCATAGATGTTGCCCGCCTTGTCCACGGCCAGCGCGGTGATTTCTTTTTTCGGGGCGCTATAAAGCACGAACGCCTCGCCGCGCGGCGAAATGCGATACACCAGGCCGCTGCCGTCCGACCCGGCCAGCAGGTTGCCCTCGCGATCTAAGGTCAGCGTACGGATGTGCGCCTCGTCGCTCTTGAAGAACAGCGCGCCCTGTCCGCTGCGCTCCACGCGAAAGATTTCCCCACGATCGCCGGTGGCGACGTACAGCCGTCCCTCTGGGTCGAGCGCCAGCGACCAGATGTATTTCGTCTTCGGTTCGTAAAAGACCGACGCCGTCCAGTTGGGATCGACGTTTGCCTTCTTGGCCTCACCTTCGTCGTGTTTGGCCGGACGATACTCGATTCTGTACACCTTGCCGTCAGGGGAGGTGGCGGCGTAGATCACGCCTTTGTTGCTCACCACCAGCGACTGGGCCTGCAACTCCTGCGCCTCGAAGATGACGCTCGATTTTCCGTCTGGCGTCAGGCGGTAAACCCGCGCGGGCGAGCCGCTGGCGAGATAGGCGTTACCCTCGGCGTCGGACGCGATTGACCACGTGTAGGTCGAAGGCGTGGTGGTGACGGCGTTGAACGCCGGCGCCAGTTCCAGCGTGCCATCGCTGCGGATGGCCACGCCTTTCGAGGTGCCTTTTTCAAACTCTTCAAACTTGGTCTGCTGCCAGGTGCGCGTGCCTTCGGCGAACGCGCACACTGCGGTGAGCAGAACAGCGATAATCGCCAGGAATCTGCGAGTGCTCATAAGAGGTGTTCTGATAAAGCGTACCACGTCGGCAGGCGGTGTTCATTGAGGCGAAGTGACTCTGGAGTGGTTCTCGATCATGACCGCCGTGGGTCATGTGTGCAGCTTTGAGAGGGCGCGGCTTCACAGACTGCGGAAAAATCCCTTAAAGCTGGTCTTTAGAGTTGTCATTCCGAGGCGGAGCGAGGAATCTGTCTTTCAGACTTTTTCAGCAGCCTCTGAAGCCGCGCCCTTTCAAAGACGAACTTGCCTCGGCTGCGGAGCGGTATTTACCGCCCTCTTGCTGACCAGGCGACCACTGAACGCAATTATTCACTGAATCAAATGACTCAGTTCTACTTCACGCTGATGCTGATGATCTGCGTGCCGCTGACCACGTAGTCCACCGGCGTGGACGCCTCGTTCACCGCGGATTCGCCGACAACGATCATGTCCTGCGTGCCCCTCATGCCGTCCATCACGTTCATGACCGACAGCGGCAGCGCAGGCATGACCTTGTCCTCGACCATCGCCTCGGGATTGGCTTCCAGCAGCGACACGTACACGCGCGTATTGCTTCGCTCCTTGTTCAGCAGAGCGATAGTGGAAGCGAGGTCCAGTTTTTGGCCGAGTGTGGGGGGAACGCGGCGCAAGCGGTCGAGGGTGCTCCCATCGCTGACCAGGATGCGCAGCGTGCCTTTCGGCGTTGAGGTCGGAATCTTGACGGGAATCTGCCGCACAATGCGCTCGCCGCGATAGGGACGCAGCACCGTCTCGATAGTGATCTCGTCGCCTGGGCGGACTTCGGTGACATCGGTGCGCGCGGTTTCCAGGCGCGCCCAACGACGTTCCTTCACCAGGTCGAAGTCGAGTTCCACTCCCTTGATGTCGGGCCGCGCATAGGGGTTCTGGAAGATGCGGTTGAAGCGCTCGCCCACCGCGGTGGCCACCATGAACGACGTGGGCGCGCCTGCATCGGCAGGCGCAAACATGTTCTGCAGGTTAACAGTAGAGAAACCGCTGACGTTGATGCGGCCATTCAGGCGGAAGGTGACGTCCGCGCCGTACTCGTTGACCCCTTGCAGCGCCTGGAAGACCGTTGCCATCATCGCGACCGGCGTCACTTTGCCGTTGTTTAGCACTTCGTAGTGGAACTGCTTGGGCTTGGCGATGCCGTGGATGGTCAGCGTCACCGGAATCATGCGCGCTTCTTCGCCGAACTGGCCCAGCACGCCGGTGTGCCGGTCCTGCACAAAGGCGCCCGCAGGTTCGGTCACGTTGACGATTTTGAACGCGTTGGCCGGCGAGGGCAGAGTGGCAAGCACCTGCGCCTTGTACATCGGGATCTCCACTTTCCCGAATTGCAGCAATGGGTGGCCGCAGGCCAGCAGCCGCTTAGGATCGACGTAGGTGACGGTGCAGGTGGCGGCAATATCCATGTCGCCGCGCACCAGCACGGCGCTCACTGCGGAACCCGGCTCCAGCGGCTCAGGCTGTTTCGCGTCGCTCACCGAGCCCACGCCCATCACGGGCACGATGCCGGCGCCGGCAAATTGCGGGGCGAAGCGCTGAACAGTGTCTTCGCTGAACCCGCTGAACACCAGGGGCGTCTCGATTGGCTTCAGATAGTTGGCGATGCCAGCCACCCCCGCGGGCAACCCGGGGCCCGATGTCCTCGTGGTGTCGCGGCGATCCACAGACGAGGGCGTACCCTGCTCCGGCGGGAGACTTTCGTCCAATTCATTGATCTCGAGCATCTCCTGAATAGGGGTTACGCCCGCGATCGGTTCCTTGGAGAACTCGCCGATGCGAAACGCCACCGCGCCCACCAGCTTGCCGTCAATGTACACCGGGCTGCCGCTCATACCGGCGACAACGCCTGTGTACTCGGCCTTTTTGCCTCCGAGGCGCACCAGGATGATGTTGCCCTTGGGCCCATTGGTATTCCGCAGCACGCCAAGTACTTGCACGTCCATGGCTTCCGGCTTCACGCCTTCGAATACGGTGTACGCCACGCCTTTCATGCCGGTCTGGATCTGGTCAACCGGCAGGAACTCAGGCTTCGGGCTGGGGTTCTGGGCGACTGCTGCGGGAATCAAGCAGAATAGGAGAGCGACGAGGAAAAGACGATGGAGCGCGCGTTTCATACCACGGGTCTTCGGCCAGATTCTCAAGCTGCATCCGAGAACCGGACGTGCTGCAACTCTGCATCTATACTAGCATAGAGAGCTGAGGCGCTAAATCGCTATGATCCTCATAAACGCTGTATCGGCGGGCCTTCGGCGCGCGCTGCGCACGGCCTGCACCATGGTCCTGATAATTGCCTTGCTTGCGCCGACTACTTGGCTGTGGGCGCAGGAGTCGAGTTCGCAAACTCCGCAGCAAACCTCGCCACAAGTGCCGGAGGCGGGCGGCCCGCAGGGCGACGTGGGCCCCTATAACGTCCCGAAAAAGAAGGAGGAACCGCCGCCCGAGCGCGTGCGTCCGCCGAAGAACCCTCCGGAGATCGGCGAGTTTTCCATCACCAAGGATGTGTCACTGGTCAACGTTCCCGTGATCGTGACCACCAAGGACGGCCAGTTCATCCCCAACCTAAAGAAGGAACATTTCAGGGTGCTGGAAGACGGCGTGCCGCAACAGATCAGTGGATTCAACCTTTCCGAGGCGCCCATTACTGCGGTGCTGCTGGTGGAGTTCGCCGCCACCAATTACGGCTTCATGATTGATGCCCTCAACGCCTCGTATGCCTTCGCGCAAACACTCAAAAAGGACGACTGGGTGGCCGTCGTTTCCTACGACATGAAGCCCCACATCCTGACCGACTTCACCCAGGACAAGAACCAGGTGATGGCCGCGCTCAACATGCTGCGCATTCCCGGATTCCGCGAAACCAATCTGTTTGACGCCCTCTACGACACCATTGACCGGCTGGAAGGAATCGAAGGCCGCAAATACATCATCCTGGTCTCCAGCGGACGCGACACGTTCAGCAAGCTGACGTTCGACAAGATCTTGAAGCGGGTGCAAGGCACCAAGGACATCACTATCTTCGCCATCAGCACCGGACAGGCGTTCCGCCTTTGGGTGGAGAGCCATTGCACCCCGCCCTACTGCGATCAAGTGGGGCTGGGCATCGCCATGATGGATTACCTCCAGGCCGACAATGAGATGCGGACCTTCGCCAAGCTGACCGGCGGGCAGGCTTATTTCCCCCGCTTTACCGCCGAATTCCCCGAAATCTTCCGCGACATCGGCGCCAGCATTCGTAACCAGTACGTGCTCACCTATCATCCGAGCAACCCAAAACTCGACGGGACATACCGCAAGTTGAAGATTGAAATCGTGGATCCGCAGTCCGGCGGACCGCTCAAAGTGGTGGACCAGAAAGGCAAGCAATTGAAGTACACCATCATCGCGCGGGAAGGATATACGGCGAGGCATCAGGTGGAGTAGCTCTTAGCCCTTAATCGGTACCCTTTCAGCGAACTGTTTTGCAGTCCACTACACGTGACCTTCCGGAACTTTGGAGTGCCCGGCGGACCGTCAGTCTACTCGAGAGGATGAAAGCCGGTCCAGCGCTCGACAGTCGCGCGAAGCAACCAATCGCGCGACTCGTTTTCAGCCCCCAGGCTCAGCGCCGGTTTTCGATCTTACAGCGTGTATACCTGCATTCATATTTGCGCGGAAGCGGCGGTGCTCTTCGCTTCCTTCCTCCCCAAAATTTGAGCTAGCTCTGTTTTGCCGAGCTTCCGCTCCGTGGTTTCAATCTCGTCTTGGGGGAGGTTCATGCGTTTGGCAATGCGTTTGGCAATTTCGGCTGGCACACTGTTCTCTGGGGCAACAATAATCTGGTTCTTGTACAGTTCCTTGACCCGGTAGAAACCAGCATTGTGCGGACCGCTTGCACTCAATTTGACAATAGCTCCACGGTCCCACCTTCCCAAAACTCTGGCGTGTTCAGGGAGTGGAGGGTCGATTGGGTGTTCGAGAAATGGTCGGAGCGGCGTCGGACGTTCAAGCGAAATCTGTAATCGGCCTTTGGTGTCCGTCCAAAAAATCGCGGCTGTCGAAAGTGGGGCCGTCGGCTCGACTCCAACCTTGCGAAGCCGGTATTGCTTCGCACATGGGTCATAGTAAGGCAACTGAATAACAAGCCCACGTTTGGTTTTATCCACGATCTCGCGCCGTTGATGAGTCGGGCCGGCCGATTCGGAGTCAATCTGCTCGTGGATGCGCAGGAAGTTCTCATCCGCATTCTCAGGATCAAGAAAGAACTTCGTTCCTGCCATTTGCCGCTTCCAGCTTGCCTTGAGTCGGCCCAAAGTGGTGACAACGGGTTTCCGGCGGCGAGCCACAAACTCTGCCCAATCGGGAGCGAGTTCCATGATCGCCACTCCCGGCCTGTTGCGGAGTTCAGTTACAGGGCGGCCACGTGAATCCAGAACGGGTCGCCTGTTTTCGTCGAGTTTGGCACACGGTCGTTTTGCGACCTCTATCAGAATCTGATTTCGCCACGTATGTGGCGGGGTGGCGGCGAGCAGAGCGGCATCCTGCGCGTGGTTGAAGAGATCGCTGCGATTTTTCTCGGGAAAGTTGGGTTCTTCAGCATTCCGGTCCTTCCACATCCAGGAGCGTCGTAAATCGCGCGTCCAGCGACCATCCACCCGCTGAACGTGAGGAAGGCCGTCTTTCTGAAAATCAAGCTTTGGTGGCTGTACGCCGTATTTTTCAAAAAGGCGCCTGAGGTCAGAAACGAACGCCCTCGGTCTTGCTCCAACGTGGGCCAAAGGCGTCGGATCTTCAGGAAACGGACTTCCTGGCGGAAGCAGTAATAGATTCTTCTTTGCCTCTGGAAGGGTCTTAAGCGAGCGGACACGCGCCTCGAATTCCTTCCACTGTGGTGAGCCGTAGCCCAGCCATTCGCTGGGCAGGCAATTGTCCTTAGGTTTATTGGCCTCTTCTCTGGATGCGCAAACCAAGTTAACTCGCAGGTCCGGTCCGCCCCTGGACTTGGGACATATATGATCCTTCTCCATCTCTGCCAAAGACAGAGGCTTTCCGGTGTAGATACAAATGCCGCCAGTCCATATACCTTCGACACACTTCCCACCGGTTTCGGTATAAAGGGCCTCACGCAAGGTAAGCGACCGCTTTTCCGGTATCTGGCCTTTCTGCGGACGTTCCGTCTGCGGCTCCGGCACCTCGAGCGTGATAAAGCTTACAGGTCCGTAGCGCCACGCCTCCTCACCATGTTTTCCCTTCCGGAACAAGAGCCGTTCAATCCTCTGCAACACGCGGGCATCGTGCTGCTCGCGGCACGGATTCGGCGCGCTGCGCACTTTCAACCTCTGCCAATCCACGCCCGCGGTATGCATGTTCCCGCCATTCGCGGCATGTTGCAGGTGCTCGGCACAAAGGCTGGCCCTTCCGCCACGCGGCAGCCGATTCAGGAGATTGTCGATCTGCGCCAGCATGGCGTAGTCGAGAATCGGTTTTCCTCTCTTCCTCAGCCAAGACTTTGCTACACGCAACTGGTCGAACGCTTGCTTGATGTTCTCTGTCGTAGGCGCGCGATCAAAGACGGCCACTTTCGGTCCTTTGGCGAAGGTGTATTTTCCAAGCCGGGCTTGTTGTCGGCGATTCCACCATTCAAGAAAGTGGTTCCGTTCGTCCTCGGTTAGCGCGCGCGTCGCTCTGGACGCCTCCGACACATAGACCCTGAGATTACCGATGGCTGCGCGGTATGCGAGTTCGCGGATCTCCGGCTTACTGAGGCGGGCTGTCTTTTTGCCGCACCATGAGCAGCCAGACTTTACCCGGTTATCGAAGCGTGCTTGGCGCAGTACGCGATTTAGAAGACCGCACAGTTCCTTCTGCCACCTGCTGATGGTCTGCTCTGTTAACCCGTACCTCGCTCCGAAAGCGGCAACCATCACCCGCAAATCTTCTTCTTTGATCTGGCGCGGGACGGCCTTGCGCGGCTGCGGCAGACGCGTCAGGGCGGCCGTGAATGCGTCCCGCAGTTTGGGCTTGGCCCGTCGATCCACCTCCGCGCGCATCTTTTCGGCAAGATCAGCCGCTCGTGCGAGCAGGCAACAGGAGTCCAAAAAATCCTTCAGACGGTCTTCACTGAAGTCTTCCAGTTCTTTATCGTCGTACTTGTAGCCCCGCTTCTGAAACAGGTGCGTCAGTGCGCACACAAAACCGGCGGCGTCCACCTCGCCCGCCTTGGCTGCCTCAATCCAGGTGGGGACTTCGCGGGGGCTTTTTCCCTTTTCCTTATAGATCGTCGGCTTAGTTTGAAAACGCGGCTCCCACATCACCCGGTATGGATCGGGTAACCGTGTGCCGTCGGGAAGCTTTTGACGTAACACCCATGAGCGCAGCCGCGCCAATCGCATCTTCTTTGAGTGACGCGTCCGCCGTCCGCGCCGCAACCCGCGCCGCGTCTCCAGTGTAGTGTTGTGAAAATCAACGAAGGTTTCCGCGTGGATTATAGTGTTGCCGCGCACCAAGGCGATCCCGCCTGCGGCCTCCCCGAAATCCACTCCCAGACGCAGAGTTGGCAGGAATGCGGCTACTCGTTCTTTGAGTTGTGGCGGCAGCATTGGAAGTGGCTGCGCTTCCGTCTCGGCGCGGCACGCAGCTCTGACCCTTGCCCTTCAGGTAACCGAGCGCCCTGCGGTCGAGGCCAGCTACACCTAAATTCCGGTGCTGGGTTACACCGGCGAGGACACGCTGGCGTCTGGGCTTCTTTCAGTATTGACGGAGTGGAATGAAATCAGAACTGGTCAGAGAAGTCAATCTAGGAATTCGCAAACCAGCGAGGCGGCGGTCGCTGGAAATTTCAGCCGTGCGCACGGCTGATGTCAATACTGAAAGACAAGTGGAAAAGAATGGCGGACGACATCGGAGAATTTCAGCCGTGCGCACGGCTGATGTCAATACTGAAAGTCGATATGCTGGGATTCTCACAATTCTGGTTCCGTCATTTCAGCCGTGCGCACGGCTGATGTCAATACTGAAAGACCGCCGTCTGGATTGCCGAGAGCTGGCGGAGAATGTTATTTCAGCCGTGCGCACGGCTGATGTCAATACTGAAAGTTCCAGGCGCGGTAAAGCATGATGAGGAAGGCGAGCAATTTCAGCCGTGTGCACGGCTGATGTCAATACTGAAAGTCAACTAGGGGACGAACCCGAGTCGGTGTAGCCCAACACTACCTGTGGACGTGATGAGACCGAGTCCGCGCTAGCGGGCGAAGCGAAAGTAGCCGCGCACGCCCGAGCCCGGAAGGGGCGAGGTCCTGCTCTAGAGACGAAAGATACAACAGCCGCAACAGACACCAACTTTACAGAAGCACCAACGAGCGCTGCGAGGCGAGAACACATTGCTTGTTCAACATCACTCCCCCGACGCCACTACCGCCAACACGCATTTCAGGTACTGCGTCTCCGGCACGGTAAGCAATATTGGGTGGTCTTCGGCCTGGGTACGCCGTTCCAGGATTTTCAGCGGACGCCGCGCGTCGAGCGACGCCGCAGCCAGCATCTCCATGAACTCCGCTTCACTCACATGATATGAGCATGAGCAGGTGACGAGCAGGCCGCCGGGACGCAACATCTTCAGCGCGCGCAGGTTCAGCTCCTTGTAGCCGCGGATGGCCGTGGGCACAGCGCGGCGCGTCTTGGCGAACGCCGGCGGGTCGAGCACAATTGTGTCGTATTGCCGGCCGGCAGCGGCGTAGTCCTTGAGCAGGTCAAATGCGTTGGCCTCAATCCACTCGATCTCGCAATGATTGAGCGCGGCATTCTGATCGGCAATCTCCAGCGCGGCGCGCGAACTGTCCACCGCGCTGACCCGTTCGCAAGTGCGCGCCAGGTGCAACGCAAACCCACCCTGGTAACAAAAAACGTCCAGCGCCTCGCCGCGTGCATAATGGGCCGCCGCGCGGTAGTTTTTGCGCTGATCGAGGAACGCGCCGGTCTTCTGGCCGGCCAGCGCGTCATACTGAAATTTCACGCCGTTCATCGTGAAAACCGTGCTCGTCTTCTCGCCGTAGAGCAGCGCCGGCGCGCGCGGCGGCAATTGTTCCAGCTCGCGGATGCGTTCTTCCACGCGCTCGACGATGCCCTCCGGCGCGAATTTCCCGGCCACTTCGTGCACTATCAGGTCGCGCACGGCCGTATCATCCATCGCCTGCGTGAGTACCTGGATCGAAAGCACGTCGTTGTATCGGTCCACGATCAGTCCGGGGAGTAGGTCGGCTTCGCTGAAGATGACGCGGTAAGCATCGGTATCGGCGACGACCCGTCGCCGGTACTCGATCGCAGCGGCGATGCGTTCCCGTAACAGCGCGGCGAGTGAGTCGGCGCCATCGAGGCGGCGCGAAGTCAACAGGCGGACGGCGATCTGCGACGCAGTGCTGTAAAGTGCGCTGCCGAGGAACTTGCCGGCGGGACCGCTGATGCAGACGACGGCGCCCGGCGCGATGCCCTCGGCGGCCACAACATCGGAGCGGTAAATCCAGGGATGCCCGTTGCGCACACGCGCAGCGCCACGTGCGTTCACCACTACCTCGTTTGCCGCCGTCCGGCTGCGCGCCGGCTTCGAACTGGCTGGCCTGGCCCCGCTGCGGGGTGTCATGGCTGTGGCGCCGCTGCTGCCCGGCTGGAGCGCGCGCGCGCCAACGATTCGCGCGCCATCCCCGCCGAACCATGCTCCGGCGCTTCATTCAGAAAAGTTTGGTACTCCACCGCCGCCTCCTGGGGCCTGTCCTGCAACTCCAGCGCACGCCCCGCGACCAAGTGTGCCACGACAAAGTCCGCGTGGGGAACCGAGTGGACTTTATGAGCGTACAACACGGCATCGGCGTAGCGGTTCGTGAGCAGGCAGGCGTTGGCCATCAGGAACAACGTGCGCGGATCCAGGGGCGTAATGGAAAGTGCCTTCTCGAGCAGAGGGACCGCCGCGGGCGCATCGCGCTCCAGCAGCCGGATGTGTGCCAGATGTACATAACCGCTGGGCAGGCCCGGGTCCGCTGCGACCGCCTTTTCAAAACCTTCACGGGCGCACGCATAGTCCTTCTGCTGCATGCACATCAGCCCCAGGTTGTTATAGGCGCGGGCGTAATGCGGATAGATCGCGATGGCCTTGCGGTAGTGCTTTTTCGCGCCTTCCAGGTCTTTCTTCTCCGCTGCCTTGTTGCCGCGTTCCAGTTCGCGGGCGGCTTTTTCCGGGACCTTCAGCGCCACCGCCGACACCGTGCCGTCTTTGGAAGTGGGCGGCGCCGAAGCAGATTTCACGCGCAGGTACACCCGTTCGAAGTGCATCGACTCCCGCGGGAAGATGTCGAAGTTTGTGGTCGTGTCCTCGATATCCAAGCCGGTAATGCGCACAACATAACTGCCCGGCCGGAGGCCGTCGAAACGGGCCTGGCCAGAGCTGTCGCTAAAGGTGTCGCCTACCGGAATACCTCCGGCGCTCAGCAACTGCACCCGGAGGGGTGTGCCGGCCCACTGCTCGTTGGGCAAGACCAGATAAACCGTCAGCGACGACGTAGTAGGCAGAGTCGGTTGCGTCCGCACATCCGGGCGCGGAGCCCCGCCCCGGCGCTGGGCCACCAGCGGTGCAACGAAGAACAGTGTCATGAGAAGGAGGCTGGCGAGGGATCGGAGTGACATACGGACCCCCAAGGGAACGGGCGGGGCCGCACTCAGTTGCGCTCGGGAACCTCGGCGGCCGCCGCTTCGAGCGGTTCTTTCGCTTCAGAGGTAACCGGCTCCGCCGCCGCAGGCGGCGCCGGGATGAAGTATAGGATGCGGTCACACGAGTCGCAGGTTAAAACTTGTTCGCCGGCCATCACGTCCTGGAAAACCTGGGGGCGCAACATGACATGGCAGGCCAGGCAAGTCTGGTCACGCGCCTCGGACAGGGCCGACCCGCGCAACTTCAGGACCCGGTCATAGTGCCGCAGCGTATCGCCGCCAATGCCGCTGCGCAGCGTCTCCCGCCGGGGCAACAACTCGGCCAGTCCTTTCTGGTCCTCATCAGTGCGCGATTGGGCCTGCGCCTTCTCCCGCTCGACCTCCGCTTGTTGCTTTCTCTGCTCCGCCTCGGCGGCCTTCAGCGCCTTTTCCCGCGTTTCGGCCTCCAGCATGCCTTCCAGGATTTTGTCTTCGATCTGGCGGATCTCGCGCTCGGCGAAGGCGATTTCGTCCAGCAACGCCTTGTATTCCTGGTTGGTTTTGACTGCCAGCGATTGGTCGCGGTACTTGGAAATCTTCTGTTGGCAGGTCTGGATGTCGCCTTCGTACTTGCGCCGCGCCACCTCGATGTCCTTCAGCGCCTTACGTGCTTGGTCCACCTCCGCATTGATTCCGAACAGCTTGGTTTCGATTTCGCTGACGCGGCGCGGAAGGGCGGCGATCTCGGCGCGCAGGCGCGCGATTTCGCGGTCGGTCTCATCCAGTTGCAGTAGTTTTTCCAGGTCGGGATGCACGGCTAACCTCATTCTAGCACGCGGCTTAAGCCACTCGGGCCCAACGTGGTATTAGGTCGTTCGCCCGATTGTTGGCCTGGCGCGCCACTCCTACGATCGAAGGATGGCGATTGAGTTGACCCGATTGGCTTTTGGCCTAATCCTGCTCGCCTTCCACCGCCCAATCGCCGACTTCATGTTGGAACGCGAACGCGCGCTGGTTATCGCCTTCCGTCAGCGCGGCGTCCCGCTTCCCCCCGCCCCCACAACCCAGGTGACGCGCAACCTCTACTTTGCCCTGGGCATGATGGTCGTCCTCTGCCAGATACTGCGGATCTGGACGGCACTACACCGCTGAGGCAAGCCGCAAGCCACTAGCAACAAGCAAACGATTGAGCGCACGTCCTTTGCGCGAAGGACCTATGCATTTGCCCACAAATACGGGAAACACCCGCCCAGCTGCCCTTCGTCTCGGAACGGGCACTGCTTGTTTTAACGGCCAAGAGCTAAAGGGTAAGAGCTAATAGCTGCCGTTTGCTACACTTGCGCGTTCACTCCTATCGCTGGAAAGGAGCCGTAATGAAGCGTGCGCTGCTTTGCCTGGTGCTGGTGGTTGTGCAGATCGCCTTTGGGCAGGCGCCCAAGCAACTGACCATCGAGGCCATCTTCGCCGAGGGCGGCATTACCGGCCGCGCTCCCGAGACCATCAAGTGGAGCCCGGACGGTACCAAAGTCAGCTTTGTGCAGCGGGACGATTCCGGCGAACGCGGCGCGCTCTACTATTTGGACGTTGCCACCGGCCAGCGCGCAGTGCTCGTGGCCCAAGAGAAGCTGCAAACCTTGGTGCCGCCGGTAAGCAAGATCACCGACGAGCGCGAACGCGAGCGCATCCAGCGTTACTCGGTGGCGGGATACCAGTGGGCCCCCGATTCCAAACACCTGCTGTTCGATTCTCGCGGCCAGCTCTGGCTCTACTCACTGGCCACTGGCACTGCGGTGCAGCTCACCGCCTCGGGCGGCCCCAACAGCGACGCCAAGTTCTCCCCCGACGGCAAACGCCTCGCCTACATCCGCAATCATGACCTCTGGGTGCGTGCCGTTGACGAGGCCGGCGAAAAACGCCTGACCACCGCGCAAGATGGCATACTGAACGGCGAAGTGGATTGGGTGTACGCCGAGGAGCTCTACGTCCGCAGCAACTATTTCTGGTCACCCGACGGCAAGCAGATTGCTTTCCTTCAGATGAACGAGAAGCAGGTCCCGACCTATCCGATCACCGACTGGATTCCCACCCACCCACTGGTGGACCCCGAGAAGTATCCCAAGGCCGGCGATCCAAATCCCTCGGTTCGCGTGGGCGTAATCAACGCGGGTGGCGGCGACGTCAAGTGGATCAAAGTGGGCGAGCCCGCCGATCGCGAATACATCCCGCGTTTCGGCTGGCTGAAACCCGGCGTGCTATGGATCGAGACGCTCAACCGCGCGCAGACCAAGCTGGAACTCTGGTTTGCCGAAGTTGGTTCGGGGCGCACGCGCAAGGTGCTGAGCGAAAGCGATCCCGATGCGTATGTGCCCGTCGAGCGCGGCGAGAACTTCATTCCTTTGAAGTCCGGCGATCGGTTTTTATGGCCAAGCTGGCGCAGCGGATTCACTCATCTTTACCTGTACAGCTTCGACAAAGAGAATCCTCTGGGCTCCGAAGCCCGGCTCGAACGCCAGCTCACGCAGGGGAACTTTGAAGTCGCTGCCGAGGGAGTAGATGAGCACTCCGGGGTTGTGTACTTCACCGCGAATGCCGACGATCCGCGCCAGCAGCAGCTTTACGCTGTGCCGCTGGCCGGTGGGCAAATGCGCCGTGTGTCGCGCGAAGCCGGCTACCACCGCGTGACCTTCGCGCCGGCCGCCACCTACTACGTGGACAACTACAGCGCTGCGCTTACCCCGCCGCAGATGTCGTTGTGCAAGACCGTCGCGCAGGGTACCGCCGAATGCGGCGCGCCATTCTGGGCAGCGCGCAGCGTTGCCGAATATGAGCTGATCGCGCCGAAGCCGCTACAGTTGAAAGCGGCGGACAATAACACAACCCTCTACGGCACGCTGCTGATGCCCCCGGCCATCGCACCCGGCAAGAAGGTTCCGCTGATCACCAATCCCTACGGCGGTCCGGGCGCGCAGAGCGTGACGGACTCCTGGGGCGGCGCCAACTTCCTGTTCGATCAGATCCTGGCCCGCCGCGGTTTTGCCGTACTCCGCGTGGACAATCGCGGTATGGCGGGACGCGGCCGGCAATTCGCCATGGCCGCGATGCGCAAATTCGGCAGTGTGGAACTCGCCGACCAGCTTGCCGTCATTGACCAGGTACTGTCCGCGAACCCGCAACTCGACGGCAATCGCATCGGCTGGTGGGGATGGAGCTACGGCGGCTACATGACGCTTTACGCGATGACGCACAGCGACCGCATCAAGGCGGGCGTTTCGGTCGCGCCCGTCACCGACTGGACGCTGTACGATTCTATCTACACCGAGCGCTACATGGGGTTGCCTAAGGACAATCCCGAGGGATACAAGAACAGTTCCCCGCTCCACGTTGCCGCGAACCTCAAGGGCCGCCTGCTCCAGGTACACGGCACCAGCGACGATAACGTGCACTTGCAGAACACCATCAACATGGCCAACGCGTTCATCGAGTCCGGCGTGCAGTTTGATTTGCAGCTTTATCCGCGCAAGACCCACGGCATCGCGGGCGCGAAGGCGCGCACCCACCTGTTCCATCGCATCCAGGACCACTTCGAGAACTATTTGTTGGCACAGTAGGGATTTGTAATTGAGTAATTTGTAATTGGTAATTGGATTTCCGAGCGTGAGTTCGTGCTTGTGAATTCGTCTTATGAAGCGGTTGCCCCACCCTTGTCGCGACTGGTTTGTCGGAGCGACAGGGTTGGGCAGTTACAACCCAGATTTTCGGATCCGCGCTGCAGTTGTCGTTCCGAGGCGCGCCCGTCTTTGGCGCGAGCGAGGAATCTGCTGTATCGTCACTCTGGAGAAGCAGATTCCTCGCTGCGCTCGGAATGGCAACCCTTGCGCCACCCGCATTGATTGCTTGTCCGGTAATCTGACGGAAACACGCGTATGAAAAGGCTCGCGCTCTTCCTCCTCGCTGCCATCACCGTTTCACTTGGCCAGACCGACCAACCTTTCGATCTCGTCATCCTCAACGGTCACATCATTGATGGCACGGGCTCGCCGTGGTACCAGGGCGATGTCGGCATCCGCCAGGGAAAGATCGCGACCATCGGAAAGCTCACCGGCAAACCGGCAAAGCGCACCATTGATGCGCAGGGCAAGGTTGTCGCACCGGGCTTCATTGACATGCTCGGCCAGTCAGAGATGACGATCCTCGTTGATCCCCGCCTGCCGTCGAAGATCTACCAGGGCATCACCACCGAAATCACCGGCGAAGGCGGCTCCGCGGCGCCGCTCAACGATCGCATCATCGCCGCCGACAAAATCGGCTACGATCACTACGGCATCACGCCCGATTGGCGCACGCTGGAGGACTACTTTCTCCGCCTGGAGCAGCAAGGCATCGGCATCAACTTCGCCACCTACGTGGGCGCCACCCAGGTGCGGCGCGTCGTGCTGGGCGACGGTGACGTGCAACCCACGCCCGCGCAACTCGACCAGATGCGCGAACTGGTGCGCGAGGCGATGCGCCAGGGCGCCATGGGCGTATCCACCTCGCTGCAATATCCGCCCGCACCTTATGCCAAGACTGACGAACTGATCGCGCTCGCCGCCGAAGCCGCGAAGTTCGGTGGCATCTATGCTACTCACCTCCGCAGTGAAGGCGACACCGTCCTGGAGGCAATCGACGAAGCCGTGCGCATCGGGCGCCAGGCGCGTATCCCGGTGGAAATCTGGCACCTCAAGGCCGCGGGCAAGGCGAACTGGGGACGCATGCCGCAGATCGTCGCGCGCATCGAGCAGGCGCGCCGCGAAGGCGTGGATGTTACCGCCGACACCTACGCCTATACCGCATGGTACAACCCTTTGCACGCGTTTGTCCCACCGTGGGCGCACGACGGCGGCGAGAAGAAGATGATTGAGCGGCTCAAGGACCCCGCGATGCGCGCCCGCATCCGCCAGGACTTGCTCACCCCATCGCACACTTGGGACAACGAATGGCAGGAAATTCCCGGCCCCGAGGCGGTAGTGATCGGCGCCGTTAACAACCCCGCGCTCCAGCCGCTTCAGGGCAAGACGCTGGCAAGGATTGCGAAAGAGCGCAACAAAGATGCCATTGACACGCTGATGGACATCATCGTCGAGGACGAAGGTTTCACCGGCGTGGCCGTTTTTGGCATGTCGCAGGCGGACGTTGATCTGGCGCTGATGCAGCCCTGGGTGTCGGTGAACAATGACTCCCAAGGCACCTCGCCCGAGGGCAAGCTCGGCCAGGAGCATCCCCACCCGCGTGCTTACGGCACCTTCCCCCGCATTCTGCGCAAGTATGTGCGCGAAGAGCAGAAGCTCACGCTCGAGCAGGCCATCCACAAATTCACCGCGCTGGCGGCGCAGCGCATGAGGCTGACCGATCGCGGCGTGCTCAAGCAGGGCATGTGGGCCGACGTCGTCGTCTTCGATCCCGGCACAGTGCGCGACCTCGCGACCTTCGAGAACCCCAACCAGCTTTCCGTCGGCATGGACTACGTCCTGGTGAACGGCGTGCCCGTAATAGACGCCGGCAAGATGACCGGCGCGCGTCCGGGGAAAGTACTCCGCGGCCCCGGATATGAGCTGCTGCTGAAAGCGGAGAAATGACACCCACCACAGAGGCGCGGACTGTCCGTGCCTCTGTGGTGGATGTTGTCACTTGCGCTCGATCCCTGCCGCTTCCCGCTCGCCGCTCTTCAACGCCCACGCCATACGCGGCGTATTGTGGGCGATGCCAATTCGGCCGCGGGCATCCAGCAGGATCATGCCGCCGTGGCCGTTCAGACGCCGCTTCAGGTACGCCAGCGCCTGATCGGCGGCGTGCTGTGGCGTGTTTCCCCCGGCCACGCGATCACATGCCCACTTACCGAGCACCAGCTTCATGATCGGTTCGCCCCATCCGGTACAGGACACGGCGGCGCTGTCGTTGTCCGCATAACATCCGCAGCCGATGAGCGACGAATCGCCCACCCGGCCGGGCGTCTTGTTCAGCGTGCCACCGGTGGACGTGGCGGCGGCAATGTTGCCCTGGCAGTCGAGCGCGACCGCGCCCACCGTGTCGCGCGAAACGATGGCGCCGAATTCTGTCGGTTCCTTGAGTTGTACCTGTGCCTGTGCCTGCCGCAGGCGTTCGATTTCCCGCGGCACGATTAGTTCTTCGTTGGCGACCAGCGGGAGGTTGTGCAGCCGCGCGAATGCCTCCGCCCCTTCGCCAACAAGATACACGTGCGGACTTTCCTCGAGCACCTTGCGCGCGGCGCGGATGGGATTGCGAATATGCTCCACACAACCCACGCCGCCGGCGCGCAGCGTGGCGCCCTCCATGATCATAGCGTCCATCTGTACCCGGCCATCGCGCGTCAGGAAGCTGCCGCGGCCGGCATCGAAGGTTTCGTCGTCCTCCATGACCACTACGGCGGCCTCGCACGCCTCCACGGCAGTGCCGCCGCGCGTCAAAACTTCCCATCCGGCAGCAATGGCCGCGCGCACTCCCACCAGATGTGCTTCCACTACATCATCAGCGATCGCCCACGCCCCACCATGCACCACCATCACCGGGTCCGCCACTGATCGGCTCCTGAAAGACATTGCAAACCGCTCATCATAGCAGTTGACGCCCTCTGGGCGATGCCGAAGGAAGAAACCCGAATAAGATCAAGAACCGGGTCGGCGACGGCAGACTGATTCCGCCTTGCGCGTCTCACTCGCCCTACGTATGTGCTGCTGTTCAACCATCATTTAAACTCGTGAGTTCAGCAACCAAAGGGGGCCGACGGTGAGTTCGAAACCAACCCATGATGCGACCCGCTGCGTGCATGCGGGCGAAGAGCGCCATGGCCGCAAGGCCTCGATTACCACCGACATCGCTCAGGCATCAGTGTTCGTGTTGCCCGACATCAACGAATTGCGCCGGTACGCCGAGGGCCGCTCCAACGCCTATCTCTACACGCGGTATGCCAATCCCACAACTGATGCCGCTGAAGCCAAAATCGCCGCGCTGGAAGGCGCCGAAGCCTGTGTGGTGACCGCTAGCGGCATGGCGGCGACGTTTTGTGCCGCCTTGACCGCATTACAGGCCGGCGACGAAGTCGTCTCAATGCTCGACGTGTACGGCGGCACTCTAAAGATGTTCGAGAGCGTGCTCTCGCGTTACGGGGTCACTACTCACTTCGTCCCCTACCATGAACTGCCCCAGATCGAGCGCTATTTCACTCCGCGCACCCGCATGTTGTTTCTCGAGTCGCCCACCAACCCAACGCTGCGCTGCGTGGACTTGCGCGGCCTCGCCGAAATCGGGCGTCGCCACGGCGCGTGCGTTGTGGTGGACAACACCTTCGCCACCCCTATCCTCCAGAAACCGCTGGCACTGGGCGCCGATATGGTGGTCCATTCGGGGACCAAGTATTTAGGCGGCCACAGCGATGTCACCGCCGGCGCCGTCTGCGGGACGAAGGCCGGGATTGACAAAGTGCGTGACATGATGAAGCTTTCCGGCGGTTGTCTCGACCCTATGGCGTCCTACCTGATGATCCGCGGCCTCAAGACGCTGGAGATTCGAGTCGAGCGCGCCTGCCGCAACGCCCGCCAGATCGCCGACTTTTTGCACACTCACCCCAAGGTCGAGCGAGTCTTCTATCCCGGCTTCCACGATCATGACGGCCACGAGATTGCCCGGCGCCAGATGTCCGATTTTGGCATGATGGTTTCGTTTGACATCAAGGGCGGCGGCCCAGCGGCCGAAAGGGTGATCGACAGCCTGCAATTGTGGTACCTGGCCACCAGCCTGGGGGGTGTCGAGAGCACGGTCTCCTACCCGGTACTCTCTTCCCATGTTGGACTTAGCGACGACCGCTTACGCCTGCTGGATGTCTCGCCGGCGACAATCCGCTTGTCCGTGGGCATCGAAAACGCCAATGACCTGATCACCGACTTGGAGCAAGCTTTGGCCAAAGCCGAGTGATTTGGCTGTTGGGTTATGTACCCGCGGTGAGTCCCTGTGGATTCCGCAAGCACGCACCGCGCCACACATGACCAAATAACCAAGTAACCAAATAACCAAATAACCAAATAGTTCTACGGCTTTTGCTCAATTGACCCGCAATTCACGCGGATAGTACGATTTCCGGTGCTCAGCTTGGCGCCGAACTCGGCGCTAGATGGGCGGCACCGCGCCGAACGTAAAATATGCGACGCTTCTACTCCTGTTTCTCCATTCCGTTGCTGGGCGCGGTCCTGGTACTGACATCCTGTGAAAGTACGCGGCAAAAGCGCGCCGCCGTTGCCCCACCCATGCGCGCCCAGGCCCCAACACTGACGGAAGCGCCGCCGCCCCTACCCGAACCGCGGAAGGTCGAAGAGAAACTGACGCCTAAGCCCGACCCTGTCGAGCAAATGATCGCCGCCGCCGAGAAGCAGTACCAGGCGGGACGCGCCAATTACGCCGCCGGGCACCTGGAGGCGGCCAAAGACAACTTCGACCGCGCTTTCGATTCGCTGCTCACCGGCCCGGTAGACGTCAAAAGCGACGACCGCTTGCAACGCGAGTTCGACAAGATCATCGAAGGCGTCAACGAATTGGAGATGCTGGCGCTGAAAGAAGGTGACGGCTTTACCGAGCAGCGCTCCGAACCGGCGCCCATTGATGAGGCCAACGAGGTCACATTCCCCGTTGATCCCAACCTGAAGGCGCGCGCCGAAGAGGACTTGAAGAAAATCCACTCCGACCTCCCCCTGACGCTCAACGACGCCGTCGCCAGCTACATAAACTACTTCTCCAGCCGAGGCCGCGGCTTCCTGGAGCGCGGTTACGTGCGCTCCGGCCGCTACCGCGAGATGATTCTTAACACCCTCCGGGAGGAGGGCGTACCCCAGGACCTGATCTACCTTGCGCAGGCCGAATCGGGCTTCCATCCGCTGGCCCTGTCGCGTGCCGGCGCCCGCGGCATGTGGCAGTTCATGGCCGGGCGCGGCCTGGAGTATGGCTTGCGCCGCAACTGGTGGGTGGACGAACGCCAGGACCCGGTGAAGGCCACCCGCGCCGCCGCCCAGCACTTGCGGGACCTGTACCAGCAGTTTGGAGACTGGTACCTGGCGATGGCCGCGTACAACTCAGGCCCGGGTACCGTGCAGCGTGCGGTGGAGCGCACCGGCTACGCGGATTATTGGGAGCTGTATCGGCGCGGCGTTCTTCCGACCGAGACCCGCAATTACGTTCCCATCATCCTGGCCATGACCATCATGTCCAAAAACCCGGTGCAGTATGGCCTGGAGCACCTGAGGCCCGACCCGCCCCTGCCGGCAGATACGGTGACGATCAACTATCCCGTCGATCTGCGATTAGTGGCCGAATGCGTGGACAGCTCCGTCTCCGTGCTTCAGGAACTCAATCCCAGTCTGCTGCGGCTTACCACGCCCAAGGACGGCGCCTTTACCCTGCGGGTTCCGCTTGGGACTAAGGCCAAGTTTGAACAGGCCATCGCGGCCATCCCCGTGGATAAGCGCGTATGGTGGCGCTACCATCGCGTCCTGCCGGGTGAAACCCTGGCCGGCATTGCCCGCAAGTACCGCACCACTTCGGCGGCCATCGAGGAAGTCAATACTGTGGATGGCGATGCCCTGCGGCTCGACACCAAGTTGATTATTCCGGTGACCCCCGGACGTGAGCGTGACAACCTGACGTTCTCCAAACGCGTGACCCGATACAAAGTGCGCAAAGGCGACACGGTCCTGTCGGTGGCCGACGATTTCGGCGTGCCGGTCGAGAGCCTGCGCAAGTGGAACCGCCTGAAAGGCAACACCCTGGTCGCCGGCCGCGTGCTCAGGATCCATCGCCCGATCGCCTCGGACGAGCCACCGCCGGCCCGTGCCGCGAAGGCGCAACGCCGGACGGCACAGCCGACCACGGCACGGGGCCGCCAATCCCTTGCTAATTCACTGAAAACCAATAAGTTATCAAATGCCAAACGGGTCGTACACCGGGTGAAAAAAGGCGAGACCCTGACCTCCATCGCCAGCACCTACAACGTCACCGTCAGCGAGCTGCGCCGTAACAACCACAAAGTTGCCTCCATCCTCCACCCCGGCGATGTGCTGGTGATCCGGCGGGGCGAGTAGCCTTCTCGTTTTCCGTTTTGTCCCGGCGCACGCGGCTGGCCGACCGCGGCGCGCTGCGCGCGCGTACGTCGGCTCAAGACAGAGCTCCAGAAATGCATCTCATCCGCACTAACGGAAAACGGGTTTTCAAAGCGCTGTGCTATAATCCGCGCCGGTTCAGTAGTGCGTGGTTCCAAGGGCTTTATCTCCGGAATGCAGGCGCACGGCCTCGCGGTCGTGTTTGGTGGGCGATGACTTCAGGAGGAGAAATGTTCGACGACGAAACCCTCTACGGGCGCGATGACGAAAACGAAGAATTCGGCGAAGCCGGCTACGATGAACCGCTAGACGAAGAAGAGGATTACGAAGAGGAAGAAGAGGAAGAAGAACAGGCGGGAGTCACTCCGGAGGCGGAAGCCCCGCCCGCGCAGCCACCCGCACCTGCTCCGGCGCGTCCTGCCGCGAAGCCGGCCAAGAAGGCTGCGAAGAAGGCAGCTCCCAAGAAGGCCGCCAAGAAAGCTGCGAAGAAGCCCGCCAGGAAGGCGGCAAAGAAGGCCGCAGCCAGCAAGCCGGCGAAGAAGGCCGCCAAGAAAGCGTCCAAGCGCCCGGCCAAGAAAGCTGCCAAGAAGGGCCGCCGCCGCTGATACATCGCGGAGCGATATTATCGCGCCGTGAATCCGTCCTCAACCTCAGCACGCGCCACGCGCACGGGCTGAGGTTTGTTTTTGCCGCCCCGTTCCGCATTCGTGTTCCAGAAGACCTCGGCCGATGTATCGGTCAAGCGATCAATTCCGGGGCCATTGGTGATCTTGACGGCCGCCTGCTGGCTGGCCGGCGTTAGGTCCGAGTAACGCGCGCCACTGCGGTCCAGCGCCGCCACCAGGGTTGTCAGTGCCACGCACAAGCCGATGGCAACGATGGTCCGTTTCATCTCTGGGGTCGCCCTTAATGGGCATTTGGGATGGCGGGGTTGATGCCCAATACGCGTTCCGAGTTCGCCCGTGCAGCCGCGCGCGCGGAGATCACGCCGGCTGGGCATGTGCAACACGATGCTGCACATGCCCAATCACTTGCACACCGACTGGGAGCGCGCAGTTCAGATGTGGTATTCGATCTCGACGTCCACCTTCTCGCAGCCGTCCATGTAATTGCCGTTGGCGGCTTCGCGGCCTTCCAGTTGGCGGACGCGCTCGTTCAGTTCCTTCACCCGATCAATCACCGCATTCAGCGCGTGCGAGAGCGGATCGTTGATCTGCTTGGGATCTTCGATGACCACGCGTTTGCCGTTCTGGAATACCACGTGGCCGGGAACACCGACGACGGTGGAATTATCGGGAACATCTCGTAACACGACAGAACCGGCGCCGATGCGGCAGTTCTCCCCGATGGTAATGTTGCCCAGCACCTTTGCGCCGCCGCCGATCACCACGTTGCTGCCGATCGTCGGATGCCGCTTGCCTTTCTCTTTGCCGGTCCCGCCCAGGGTCACGCCCTGGTATAGCGTGACGTCGTCAGCGACAATGGCAGTCTCGCCGATCACGACGCCCATGCCATGATCAATGAACAAGCGGTGGCCGATCTGCGCGCCGGGGTGGATCTCGATGCCGGTCAGCCAGCGCGCTACTTGCGAAAGCCAGCGTGCCGGCAGGCGCGCGCCGTGGATCCAGAGCCAGTGATTGATGCGGTACATCCAGACGGCGTGCAATCCGGAGTAGCACAGCAGTACTTCCAGGCTGTTCTTAGCGGCGGGATCGCGCTCGAACACTGACGCAATGTCTTCCCGCACGGAACGGAAAAAACCTACGCGCTTTCGTTCGCTGCCGATTTGGCTGTGGGTAAGAGCAGAGGTCGTCATACCGGCACCGTCTCCAGTTCCAGCGCCTCGCGGCGCAAAGAGTCGAACAGTACGCTGGTGAGGTAGCGCTCACCGAAATCGGGCAGCACCACCACGATAAGTTTGTCTTTGTTCTCCGGACGGCGCGCCACCTGGAGCGCCGCTACCACCGCCGCGCCCGCCGAGATGCCGACCAGCAGCCCTTCTTCCCGCGCCAGCCGCCGCGCCATGTCTACGGCGTCGTCGTTAGCGATGGTAATGATTTCGTCAATCAGCTTGGTGTCGAGAATTTCCGGGACGAAGCCCGCGCCGATTCCCTGGATCTTGTGCGGGCCCGGTGTGCCGCCGGAGAGCACCGGGCTGTCCACGGGCTCCACCGCCACAATCCGGAACGACGGCTTCTTGGGCTTAATATAGCGGCCAACTCCGGTCAGTGTCCCGCCGGTTCCGACGCCCGTAACGAGGATGTCCGCCTTGCCATCGGTGTCGTTCCAGATCTCCGGGCCGGTGGTGTTGAAATGAATCTCGGGGTTCGCCGGGTTGGAAAATTGCTGGAGCATGTAGGAGCCCGGTGTCTCGCGCAGGATCTCCTCCGCCTTGGCGATGGCGCCTTTCATGCCCTTGATTCCCGGTGTCAGCACCACTTCCGCGCCAAAGGCGCGCAGCAGCACCCGCCGCTCGGTGCTCATGGTGTCCGGCATAGTGAGTATCAGGCGATAGCCCTTGACCGCGGCAACAAACGCCAGCGCGATGCCGGTGTTGCCGCTGGTCGGCTCCACTAAAACTGTCCGCCCAGGATGGATCTTGCCCTCGCCCTCCGCGGCGTTGATCATGGCCGCACCGATGCGGTCTTTTACGCTGCAACAAGGATTCTGGCTCTCCAGCTTGGCGACCACCGTCGCCTGCGCACCCGCGGTGACGCGGTTCAAGCGCACCAGCGGCGTGCGCCCGATCAATTCGGTGACATCGTGGGCTATTTGCATTAGCGAGCTCCTTTTTGTGTTGCGCGTTCAATTAGTTACAGATGCCAGGAGTGAGCGAAGGATGGGGAAATGTGACCGGGTCAACAACAGCACAGGGGTTTGCGCGTTTGAGCCGACCCGGTCATATGGTTAGACGCGTAGAGGTTAACTCCCCTCGCGCCGCGCTACAAGGGACCAGAGTCACGGAAATTTCGATAGTAACTATTACGTTTTCTCTCGTAAGTAGATGCGGTTCTTTTGCGTTCTCCGCGCCCTTTGCGTCCTTTGCGTTCGGGTTTTCGCTAATCGGCGCTGCTTTCCACCGCGGGCAGCTCGGGTTGCTCTTCGCCCGCCCGCGTGTGCAGCTTGGCGCCGGTGACCAGCGCCACCGCGACCACAATGATGACGGTTCCGGCGAGGATAAAGCCGGTGATCTGCTCGTTCAGCACCAGCCAGCCGAGAAACACGGCGACCACCGGATTCACGTAGGCGTAGGTGGAAACCTTGGTCGTGGGCACATGCGCCAGCAGCCAGATGTACGCGCTGAACCCCACCCACGACCCGAAGATCACCAGGTAGATGATCGCGCTCACTCCGCGCACCGACCAGTTCGCGTGCGTCCAGTCGCCCGCCACGGTGCCGACGAGCACGTTGACCGAGCCGGCAAACAACATCTGGTATCCGGTCGCGGTAAAGGGATCCACGCTGAGTTTCCAGCGTTTCGAAAACACCGAGCCGAGCGCCCAGGAAAACGATCCGCCGATCAGGCTCAGGCATCCGAGCAACTCGCGCCGCCCTATGCCGCTGGTGTGGCGCAACTCAGGCCAGATGAGCAAGATGATTCCAGCGGCGCCGAGCGCCAGGCCGGCTACCGCGCGGGGCGAGACACGGTGCTCGCCCGGCAGCACCCATGTCTCCAGCACGAGAAACCACATTGGCGTAATGGAGATGATCAGCGCCGCCAACCCTGTGGGTACCCATTGCTCCGCCCAGGCCAGGATCACATTGGCCACGCTCAGCAGCAGGATGCCGATGACCGCCAGCCGTACAGCCTCGCCTGCGGTCATGCGTATGCGGCGCCCGCGCCACGCGCACCAGGCGAGCATCAGCGGACCGGCGATCAGAAAGCGCGTTCCCGCCATCAGCGCCGGGGGAACGTCATTAACCGCAATGCGGATGCCCAGGTAAGTCGAGCCCCAGAACACGTACACCAGCGCGAAGGCGAGAATCACGTTCCATCGGTGCTGGTGCGCACTAGTCCCCATGGTATGAAGGCGAACTTACCACCATACCAGACTGCCCGTGTCCCTCGTGTCCCCTCTGGTTAGGCTCATGGTTTGTAATGCCGAGCGACATCCGACAGTGCTGGCCCCTCCGGGCAGGCTGGCAACTATGATCTGGGGGTTACGCTCGAAAACCAGTAGGGCTATAATCTAGCGTTCTACTTGCGACGATGCCAGGGCAAGCACATTCCGCGAATGTCAACCGGCTGGGCGCCCGTGTGTCGTTCCCGCGCGTAGGCCGGCGCTTCCTGCCCGCCCAGGCGCGTCCCAACCTGTTCGGCTGCGACTAAGACCCTCCCAAATTTGCGTTGCAGGAGCGCGACCGCTGTGCCGCGCCTCATTCAACTGCTGTGAGCTTCTTACGGGAGGACGTATGGCCACCACCATGATCAGCGCCGGGCCGAATATCCGCACCAAGCTGCCGGGGCCGAACGCGCAACGCATTCTTGCCGCCGACGCCAAGTACATTTCGCCGTCCTACACGCGGTCGTATCCGCTGGTCGCCAAAACCGGCCGCGGCTGCATCGTCGAAGACGTGGACGGAAACGAGTTCCTCGACTTCTCCGCCGGCATCGCCGTCACCTCCACCGGCCATTGCCATCCGGAGGTGGTCGCCGCCATTCAGAAGCAGGCGGCCGAGCTGATCCACATGTCCGGAACGGACTTCTATTACGAGAACATGGTCACGCTCGCCGAGCGCCTGACCAGGATCGCGCCCATGAAAGGGCCGCACAAGTTCTATTACGGCAACTCTGGCGCCGAGGCTATCGAAGCCGCGCTAAAGCTGGCGCGTTATCACACCAAACGCCAATGGGTGATCGCCTTCTACGGCGCGTTCCATGGACGCACCATGGGCGCACTTTCGCTGACCTCGTCCAAGACGCAGCAGCGCCGCCGCTTTGCTCCGCTAGTGCCCGGCGTCGTACACGTGCCTTATCCCAACCTGTATCGGCGTCCCGAAGGCGCCGACGCCGCCGAGTACGCGCGCATCTGCGCTCGGTACATCGAAGATGTGGTGTTCCGCACCGAGGTGCCGCCGGAAGAAGTTGCCGCGGTATTCGTCGAGGCCTTCCAGGGCGAAGGCGGCTACTTGCCTGCGCCGCCGGAGTTCATGCAGGAACTGCGCGCGCTCTGCGATCGCAACGGCATCCTGCTGGTCTGTGACGAGGTACAGTCGGGCTGCGGTCGCACCGGCAAGTGGTGGGCCATCGAGCACACCGGCGTCGAACCGGACATGATCACCGTGGCCAAAGGTATTGCCAGTGGCATGCCGCTCAGCGTGCTCATCGCCAAAGACCACATCATGGACTGGGTTCCCGGATCGCACGCTTCCACCTTCGGCGGCAACCCGGTGGCTATCGCCGCCGCGTTAGCAACTCTGGATGTGCTCGAACGCGAAGGCGTGAAGAACGCCGAAAACGTCGGCCGCTTCATCATGGACCGCATCCGTCGCTGGCCGGAGAAATACGACATCGTCGGCGATGTGCGCGGCTTCGGGCTGATGATTGGCGTCGAGATCATCACCGACAAGGCGACGAAGAAGATGTCCGGCCCGGAGCGCGACCGCATCGTGGAACTCGCCTTCGGCCGCGGGGTGCTGTTCCTCGGGGCCGGGCCGAACACCTTGCGGATTTGCCCGCCGCTGGTGGTCTCGCGTGAGCAGGCCGAAATCGCGCTTGACGTGCTGGAGGACTGCATCCAGATCTGCCAGCGCGAGCGCGACAAGAAAACCGGCCCAGGCAGGCCGGTGGGAGCTTGAACATCGGGCGATCGGGTGATCCGGTGATCGGTATACACTCACCCTGAAACGGCACTAGCTCATCACTCCCGAGCCCTGTAAGGGCGAGGAAGTGCTGGCTCGCAAGCTAAGAGCTATTGAGGTTCGCAGGATATCGTGACAGCCAAGTGGATTGTCATTCCGAGCGAAGCGAGGAACCTGCTTTTGGTCGCATT